>DATENC010000019.1:0-61542 GCA_035275265.1 Burkholderiales bacterium
TGCTCCTCTTTCAAGTTTGCGAAGCTCGCCACGCAGACTCGCCATTTCCTGCTGGATCTTGACGAGTTCCGGGTTGTTTTCGGTGGCGTAGGAACGCATGGCGGCGAGTTGCACTTCCCGGGACACGATCTGTGCTCGAAGCGTTGCCACTGCCTCGATCATGGCGCGCCCCTGCTGATCGAGCTGGACCAGACCGGTCTCTTCCTGAGTTTCCTTCAAGCCAACCTCTGCTTCCGCCAAATCCTCCTTTGCCTGGAGCAGTTGCTTTTCAAAAAACAATCGTCGCTGTCCCGCTTCGGTTACCGCAAGATTGGAGGTCAGCTTTTCCAGTTCTTCGACATAAGCATTCGCCATGTCCGCGGCACGCGTCGGATCCTTGTCGTCCACTGCGATAACGATCAACCCATCCTTCCCACTGGTGAGCTCGGTATTGTCGGCGAGTACCTTGCGGGTTTCCACCAGCGTGTCCTCGTCGTACAGCTCTTTGAGCTTGAAGCGCTCGATCAATGCGTCTGCGACCGTCCGGCTCTTGAGCATCCCGACGTAGAGATCACTCGGATTCTTGATCCCCAGGCTGCCTCCCGCCACGCCCGCGAGCGCGCCGAGCTGTCCGAGCATCATTGCAGCAGTGGTTTGCTGTTGCTGGGGCGGCATGAGAACAGCACGGCTGGTGTAAATATTTGGCATCAGGAGCGTAATGCCGGTGGTAATGATTGCGGCAACAAGAGGCAGGCCGAGAATAACTTTCCTGTGCGTGGCGAGAACGATAGCGATCTCGGCGAGACTGATTTCGCCATCCTCATCGGGACGAGGGGTGAGAGACGAACGGCGAGGGTCTTCAGCAGCGGCCGGGCGCGAAGTGCCCTGTGCGCGGTGCGGTTCGACAGACTCGGAACCAACAGGTGGCAACTGATGTCCGGGCACTGGAAACTCGCGGCCGGGTGGCGGGGACTCAGACATGAAGTCGATGCTCGGTCATGAGAGCGGGGCGAGGTGCGAGAAGGACTGGCTAAAGGTCAAAGCCAAAAGGGAAAGTGGAATTGCAAGCACACGCTCACCCCTCATCCCTGCCCTTACAAATCGCCCAACACTTTCAGGCCGGCGACGCCGAGGGCAAACTGGTAAAAGATCTGGCTCCAGTCCTTGAGTTCCTTGGTCCAGCGGAATTTGTCGAAATCTTCCGGCACCACGATCGCGTCGCCTGGCATGACCTTGCGGCCGTCGAAGGAGTTGAAGAACCAGCCGCTCTGCCGTTTGCTGATCACCGTGCCGTCGGCCTTGATCAGGTACAGGCTGCTCTTGTCCGCATCGCGGGTCGGCCCGCCCGCCTGGGTGAGGTAATCCCCCACATGCTTGCCGCTCTTATAGATGTATGCATTCTGGTTGTACACCGAACCGAATACTCCGACTGTGGAAGGCTGGGACGGTACATAGAACCGGTCTCCATCCTCCAGTTCGAGTGCTGGGAGATTTCTAATGCTCGCGGACTCCGGTGGCAACTCGAGCACAATACGCCCGGTCGCACGGATCTGGCGCAATCTCGCCAGCAGACGCTGCTGCGCCATGGTCTCGAATTTCAGTGCATCAGTGTCCCTCGGATCGATGATGCTTGCGCCGCGTGCCGCCGCCACCCGCTGCGCTTCAACCTCGAGGCGGTCGAGCGCTTGCTCCAGGCGCATCTGCTGGTCTGTCCGCGTGGACTCGCGGGTAAACTCCGCACCGTACAGATAGGCTCCCTGAGTCAGACCGCCAACCCGCATGATGAGGTCCGGCAATCTCTCGCCTTGCCGCACCTGGTAGACGCCGGCCGCTTCGAATTCGCCCTCGAGCCTGATGTACTTGGTCTGCTTCGCCTGTGGAACCCGGATGTCGTCCTTCGAGAAAATGGTGACGATGTCACCGGGTTGCAGCGCGAGATTCTGCGCGTTGTCCCCCTCCATCACCGCCTTGCCGAGATTGAACGGCATCAGGTTGGTGTTCAGGTTATCGAAATCGAGGCGCTCGATGACCGCGTAATCCCAGTTGATCTCCCCGGTACGCTGGATCTCCGCGCGGATATCGCTGGCCGTCGGGCTTGCATCCACCACGTTGCCGCGGATCCAGTTGTCCGGGCGGCCGACCTGGTTTTTCTTGAGCCAGTATCCCGGGACCACCAAGGCATCTTTCTCCGGAATGATGTCCTTGATACGCAGGCCGCTACGCCACGGGAAGCGCATGGTCTCGGCGACATTGCCGCGTAGCGTGACGGCGTTCTCTATCCTCGGCGAAAGCGCATAGACGTTGACGAGATCTCCGTCCTTGAGCGGACGTGACATGCCGTTGACGTCGAGCGGAAACTCCTCGACCTGCCGGGTCAATCGGGCTGCAATGCGCTCGAGGGTGACTTTCTGTCCGGCAGCCGTAGCGGACAGTCCGCCAGCCATCGCGATCAGGTCGCCGAGGCTGGTCGGATCCTTGATCTCGTAGATGGCCGGAACGTTGACGCTGCCGGAGACGGCGGCAAGCGGGCCTATCGGCGGGATGAAAATCACGTCACCGGGCAGGAGCCGACCGTCCCTGGATTTGTCGCCTTTGAGCAGCAGGTCGTAGAGATCGAACTCGGTGACCAGCTTGTTGCCGCGTTTCAACTGGATCTTGCGCATCGAGCCCTTGTGCGAAGGCCCCCCGGAGGCAAACAGCGCATTGACGAGCGACGAAAGCGAGCTCACCACATAGCTGCCGGGTCGGCGTGCCTGCCCGACCACGAAAATCTGGATCGAGCGCAATTGGCCGAGCGTGATATTGATCTCGAAATTTTTGTAGATGCGGCTCACCGCGCGGCGCACTAGCCCGTCGAGATCCTGGTAGGGAATGCCCGCGACGAGTATGGAGCCTACTTTGGGGATGTGAATGCGGCCGTCGCGATCGACGTTCGCACGGTAGTCGATGTCTATCTGCCCCCATGCGCGGACATAAACCTCATCGCCCGGACCGATGACATAGTCGGCGGGAACAGCGATCTGGTCGAGCGGTGCGAAGGTCGAGGGAGCATCGAAAAGATTGTGCCCGTACAGCGGCAGATCCCTGCCGAGGGATTTCGAGATGAAGTCTTCGAACTCGAGTTTCTCCTGCGCGTCTTGCGACGCAGGTGGCTTAGGCGGCACAACGCCCGGCAGTCCTTCCTGGACGGCCGTGACGCCGGGCGCGCCACCCACGGCGGCGGCGGGTGCGCTACCCACGGCGGCGGCAGGTGCGTTGCTGATCTGGGGGGACTGGCCGGTGACGTTGGATCGCTCGAGCTGCTGGATCAGCGCGTCAGTCGCCTGCTGCGCAATCGCGGCCAGCGGAAGAATAGCGACGAAAACTCCTGCACAGAGCCTTGACCAATTTCTCAAACTCATCCGCCAAAGCCTCGAACAATCGCGGCTTTTCTCCCATTTTTAGTGTACGGGAGTATACGGGGAGGCCGGGAAAGGGAGCAAGGATGAATCGGGGCCGAGGGTCGCGGGTCGAGAGACGACGAACTCTTACAGTGGCCACGTCGTCAGCCATGCACTGGCTGCGACTGTACCGAGCAGAACCGTCAAATGCAGCCACGCCCAGATCGTGTAACGCCTCGAAAGCTGTGCCGGATCAATGTTGGAAATCAAGAACAGGCGCCCGTCGCGCGGCTGGTGTAACAAGTGCGTGCCCGGTTGTGTGCGCAATTCGTTGTGGGTCTTCTTCACGTCGCGCCGCGCCTGCGACCTTGCCAGCATCCATTCCTTCTCGCTGATCTGCCCATCCCGATCCAGGTCGAATCGCGTCAGCAGCCCCGGATGGTCGCGCTTCCAGTCCACCAGTAGCGCGGAAACATCGCGCTTGAGATCGAGCTCCAGGTTCTCTCCGCCGATTGTGGAGAACTCCCCCAGCGCGTACACCTTGTCGTGCGTCAGGATCAGCCACTCGGTATAGCGATATTCGCCCTCGCGCCAGGTTTCCTTGCGGCGCGGCACGACCTCCGCTTGCTCCGGGTCCACGAGGCATTGGCCCGTGCCGTCCTCGAGAACAAAACTCTCGTCACTGCGGCCGCTGGCAACTCGCTGCCACTTATTGTCGTCGCCTCGCTGTTCGACTATGTAGCGATACCAGAGGCAGGGTAGATGCGTGAGCTTCGACAAAACGGGAAAGTCCGGGAGGTTGCGCCCTTGACCGACCAACTCCACGTAGCCCTGCGCGGCCGAGCCGATCCTGGAAGTCGGCGTGTCGCCGATCGCGCGCGCCCGGCGCAAGCTCATCATCCAGGCGAAAAACGCCACGAACGCTATCAGCACAAACGCCGCCAGCCACCACCCGCGGCTCTCGACATGGGCGGCAATGCCGATCAACGTCAGGTAGGCTCCCAGAACGTAGGGATCGACGACGCGTTCACTCATACTTCGGAACATCGGTAGATTGGCTACTGGTAGCTGGTTGAATGGGAGAAGCCGTAGGCCTGCGACTTTATGGTCTTTCGAATGTCTTTGACTATATGTTGTTGTCGTAAGATAGCGGCGGGACATTGCTCCTGCAATACTGCAGTATCTGAACTTGAGGTGGCGCAGGCAGGGCAATTGACCGATTCACCTGTTACTGCAATCACGAGTCACTGTTTTCCGGAGGAAAAGAAATGTCAGTATTCTCAATGGTCCTGCTCGCGATCATGCTTGTCGTAGTAGTGTGGATCGTCATGACCTATAACAACCTGGTCAACCTGAAGCATGCCGTCTCCAAAGCCTGGTCCAACATCGACGTCCTGCTCAAGCAGCGTCACGACGAACTGCCCAAGTTGGTGGAGACCTGCAAGCAGTACAAGCAATTCGAACAGGCGACGTTGCAGCAGGTAACCGAGGCACGCGGACGGGTGCACGAAGCCCGAATCAAGCAGGACATCCCAGCGTTGGGTCAGGCGGAGTCCGCGCTGCGCGTCGGTCTCGGAGGAATCTTTGCGACGGTGGAGGCCTACCCGGAACTGAAGACTGTGGAGACGTTCCAGCATCTGCTCGCGCGCATCACCGGTCTTGAAAGCGCCATTGCCGACCGGCGCGAGTTCTACAACGACTCGGTCAACATCAACAATGTCCGCGTCGAGCAGTTCCCAGACCTTGTCATCGCCAGTTTCTTCCGCTTCAAGACCTTCGACCTGCTGCGTTTCAGCGATGCTGAGAAGAAAGACGTAGATATCAAGAAGCTTTTTGCGTGATCCCGGGCCGACTCTTCCGGTCCCGCGGCGCCAGCTATTTTGTTTCTGCTGCGGCCAGCAGGTCGACGACTGACTGATGGTTGGCGTCCGCAGCGATCTGTCGCGCGGTCTTGCCGCGATTGTCTTTCAGGTTCGGATCGGCACCTTTGCCCAGCAGCAGCCTGACGGTGTCTGCCTTGCCGTACCCGGCCGCCCACATGAGTGCGGTGAGGTCGTTCTTATACTGCCTGTTCACGTTCACTCCCGCGTCTAAGAGCATACCCACGATTTCGCTGTGGCCTTGAGCGGCGGCGTAGACCATCGCCGTCTTTGAGAGCTGGTCCTCCGCACCCGTGTCGGCGTTACGATCAAGCAGCGCGCGGGCGATGCCGGCGTGGCCATGGTATGCGGCGGTCATCAGCGGCGATACCTTGTCCAGGTTGCGCAGGTTCACGTCGGCACCTTTACCGAGCAGCAGGTCCACCATCGCGGTGTTGCCCTTGCGGATGAAAATCATCAACGCGCTATCGCCGGTGCGATTGCGGGAGTTCGGCGCTGCCCCGGCATCGAGTGCGCGGCGCACGAGTGCTTCGTCGCCGTCACGGGCACCGGTCACCAGTTGCGCGTTCAGAGAAAGCGCGGTGGTGTCCTGGCCAAAGGCCAGACCGCCGAAAAGCGGTGGCTGGTGAACGTTGACTGGTGACGGGTGCGAAGGAGCTGGCACATAGCCGCTGGGACCGGCGAAAATCAGCGCAAGAAAGAGGCTTGGAACGGCAAAGCGCATGTCATGACCACCTTGATCTGTATCGGAAAACGACCCGGGAAGACTCCCCTTGTGCGGGCGGGAATTGTTCACTATAGTCGCACGGTCCGCAATCGTTACGGCAGGCGGAATCACGACCTCGCCGCGAAAAGTGCCGACACTAATAACCACAACCGGAGGATTTATGAAGGTACCTACCCCATTGAAGATGCTTGCAACGGCAGTGATATGTGCCGGCAGCTTCAATCTTGCACTGGCGCAGGAGGTCCAAGGCGGCGGCACTAGCGTGTCCCAGCCAATGTCCTCCAAGCTCGGCCCCGTTACGCAAAAACGACTGAACAACGCCCACAGCGACAAAAACAACTGGCTTCATGTCAACGGCGGTTACGAACAGACCCGCTATTACCCAGGCAGCCAGATCGACACCGGCAACGTCAGCAAGCTCAAGACCGCGTTCGTATTTCAGACGGCATTGGTGGAGTCGCTGGAAACCGCGCCGCTGATCGTTGACGGCGTCATGTTTCTCACCACTTCGTTCAACCATGTCCACGCGATCGATGCGGTGACCGGCAAGCAGTTCTGGCACTACAAGCACAACATGGGTCCGATCACGGTCTACTGCTGCGGCCCGAACAACCGCGGCGTCGCCGCCTCCGACGGCTTGCTCTATATGGGCACGCTGGACGCCAAGCTAATAGCGCTGGATGCCAAGACCGGCAAGCTGGTTTGGGAAACCCAAATCGCCGACCCTGAAAAAGGCTACTCGGAAACCATGGCTCCGACCGTGGTGGACGGAAAGGTCTTGATAGGCACCAACGGCGGCGAGTACGGCATTCGCGGCTTCGTGAAGGCCTTCGACGCCAAGTCCGGCAAGCTGCTGTGGACGTTCTACTCGATCCCGGAGACCGGCCATCAAGGTGTGTGGGCCACGCACGATGCCACCGGCCGCAACATGCTGCGCGACATCGGCCAGGAGAAGCGCCAATTGCAGGACAAAGGCGGCGACTTCTACCAGACTCTGGGCGGTGGTGTGTGGATGACCCCGGCAGTTGACCTCGCCACTCGCACCGTGTTCTTCGTGGTCGGCAATCCCTCTCCCGACCTGTACGGTGCGATTCGCCCGGGTGACAACCTGTATACCAACTCCATGGTAGCGGTCAGCCTCGACGACGGGACTTACAAATGGCACTCGCAATACATCGCGCACGACGTGTGGGACCTGGACGCAGTCAGCCCGGTAATTCTGACTGAAGCCAAGGACAAGGCCGGCAAGAACCGCAAGGTCGCGATTCATGGTGGCAAAACAGGCCACGTCTATGTGCACGACCGTGCGACCGGCGAGTTGATTCGCTTCTCCGAGGCCATGATTCCGCAGGAGAACATGTGGGTATTGCCGACCAAGGAAGGTGCACGCATGCTGCCCGGCGCGAACGGCGGCGTGGAGTGGAGCCCGATGGCGATTAACCCGAAACTGCGCATGAGCTACGCGGCCAACCTCCACCAACCGATGACCTACCATGTGGAAGAGGCTGAATATCCGGGCGGCGACAAGCTGTGGCTGGGCGGCGCGTTCAAGGTGATCCCGAGCGAGAAGCAATGGGGACGCCTGGTCGCCGTCAATCTCGACAACGGCAAGGTCGCATGGGGCGCGAAGACCGATCAGCCCTTGATAGGCGGCGTGCTGGCAACCGCGGGCAACCTGGTATTCACAGGGGAAGGCAACGGCTCGTTCAACGCCTACGATGCGCGCAACGGCAAGAAGCTGTGGTCGTACCAGTGCGGCGCGGGTGTGAATTCACCGCCTGTATCGTACGAAATCGGCGGCAAGCAGTACATTGCCGTTGCGGCCGGCGGCAACAATCAGCTCGACTTCAAACGCGGCAACAGCATTTTTGTGTTTGCGCTACCGTAAACTTTTTACCTGTATCAACGTTCTAAAGCTGGACGAGAGGGGCCGCCTGAGAGCGGCCCCTTCTCTTGCCCTGAGAGGGTGGATGAAATGAAAACGTTTGTCGCGCTGCTTGCCGTCTTTTTCCTGTTACCCACATACGCCGGTGCGCAGAACGCCGCTGCAGGCAAGACCAAATCGGCAGTCTGCGCCGCCTGCCACGGCATGGACGGCAATTCCACCATTCCTCAGAACCCGATTCTCGCGGGCCAGACTGCGCGCTACATCTATCTCCAACTCAAGGACTTCAAGGAGGGCCGGCGCAAGGATCCGTTGATGTCGCCGATGGCCGCGAACCTGTCGAAGGAAGACATGTTTGACCTGGCCGCGTACTACGCCAAACAGACGCCCACCAAGCAGAACTCCAAGGGCGACAGTTCCAAGGCGGCCCACGGCAAGGAAGTCGCCGATGCCGCTTTGTGCACCATGTGCCATTTGGGCGGCTTTTCAGGACAGAACGAAATTCCGCGCACCGCGGGACAGCACTACGAATACGCCCTCAAGCAGCTCAAAGACTTCAAGACCAAGACACGCAGCAACGACGCCGGCAACATGACGGCGGTGTTGCGCACGATTCCGGATAAAGACCTGGAAGCGCTAGCGGCATACATTGCCTCGCTCAACTGAGCGACGCGAATGTCGTGACTGCCGTGAATATCGTCATGCCTGGCGATCATTTCTTAGGCACCAAGGAGCACGATCCGACAGGTGTGCATTGCTTTGTTAGGGTATTCACGATATTCATAGCATTCACCACATTCACGAAACGACTCAGCCTGCATGCGCGAACTTTCCGTCTCCTGCCTCGGGCCCCACGGCTTTCATCGCGTCAAGTACTACGAATGGGGCGACGCAGACAATCCGAAGGTCGTCATCTGTGCACACGGCCTGACCCGCAACGGGCGTGACTTCGACGACATCGCGCGTGCGCTGTGCTCCGAATACCGCGTACTCTGCCCCGATGTACCCGGCCGCGGAAAGAGCGATTGGCTTGCCCATAAAGAGGACTACGCCTATCCGGTTTACTGCTCGGACATGGCGGCGCTGATTGCGCGCAGCGGCGCACAATCCGTGTATTGGGTCGGCACCTCGATGGGCGGGCTGATCGGCATGTTCCTGGCTGCGCAGCCAGATACCCCTGTCCGCCGCCTGGTGATGAACGACGTCGGCGCCTTCATCCCCAAGGCTTCGCTCGCGCGGCTTTCCAACTATGTCGGCAAGAACCCGCGCTACGATTCCTTCGACGAATTCGAGCAATACATCCGTGCCGTGTCGGTGCCCTTCGGGCCGCTCACCGATGCGCAGTGGCGGCATCTGGCGCAGACCAATGGACGCCAATTCGAAAACGGCCGCTGGGGTCCGATCTACGATCCGGCGCTGGGTTTGGCCTTTAACGTCGCACCGGAGAATGTTGTGCTGTGGCCTTTCTGGGACCAGGTGCGCTGTCCGACACTGCTGCTACGCGGCGCGGATTCGGACCTCTTGCTCGCGGAGACGGCTCAGGAAATGACGCGGCGCGGCCCGAAAGCGAAGCTGGTGGAGTTCGCCGGCATCGGCCACGCGCCGATGCTGATGGCGGAAAATCAGATATCAGTAGTCAAAGACTTTCTCGCTGGCGTATAGCCGTGCCAATGAACGCCGGAGTGAATTTCACTCGCCCCTCGTCCCTTATGGGCGAAGCCCGGTATCCAGCAATGTCGGGCAGCCCTCGCCCTTCGCACTCATGATTGCCGTCGACTGGGGAACGTCGAGCTTCCGGGCCTATCGTCTTGGCGGCGATGGGCGCGTGCTCGATTCACGGTCTGCGCCAAACGGAATCCTTTCGATAGAGAACGGCAAATTTTCGGCGCTACTCGACGCGCAGGCCGGAGACTGGATCAGGGCCGGCGACGGGCCGGTGGTAATGAGCGGAATGATCGGCAGCCGTCAAGGCTGGTTGGAAGTGCCCTATGCGGCCTGCCCGGCAGGATTCGACGAAATTGCAACCGGCATGCGCAAAGTCACGTGGAGTGGCGGCACGGCGTGGATTGCACCGGGACTCAGTTGCCGCGACGAGGTCGGTATCCCGGATGTGATGCGCGGCGAAGAGGTACAGATTCTCGGCGTGCTGGATCGGCTCGGTTTGGAAGCGCACACGATTTGCCTGCCAGGCACGCACAGCAAATGGGTCGAGGTGTCGAACGGCAAGATCGCGGGCTTCACGACACACATGACCGGCGAAGCGTTCGCCGTTTTCAAGGCGCACACCATTCTCGGCAGGATGATGAAGGAAGGCACAAGCGACGTTGCCGCCTTTATTGACGGCGTGCGCCGCTCGGCGGATGCCGGCGGTCTGCTCCATCACCTGTTCGGTGTCCGTGCGCGCGGCCTGTTGGGCGAACTCGCTGATCCGACGTCGGCCTCTTATCTCTCCGGTATCCTTATCGGCCATGAAATCCGCTCGGCGCATCGCAGCCAGCGTGTAGTGCACCTGTTGTGCAGCGTACAGCTCGTGGAAATCTACGGTCGGGCCTTTTCCGCGCTGGGCATAGAAGGAAAGGTATTCGATCCGGATTCCGTAACCAAAGGATTGTTTCGCCTGGCGGCTTACCTATGAAAATCGATTCGTCAGTGACAAGCGAAACGCTCGACGGCTGGCTCAAGCGCTGCCCATTGGTCGCGATTCTGCGGGGGATCAAACCCGGCGAGGCGCTCGACATCGGCACCCTGCTCGTCGAGTCCGGCTTCACGATTATCGAGGTGCCACTCAATTCACCAGAGCCTTTCGCGAGCATCCTGCGCCTGGCCAAACACCTGGGTGACAAGGCGCTGGTGGGCGCGGGCACGGTTACCGACTGGGAGCAAGTGACGAAAATCGCGGACGCCGGCGGCAGGGTCATCGTGATGCCGCACGCTGACGAGCGAGTCGTCGAAGCCGCCAAGCGCCGCAATCTCTTCGTAGTGCCAGGCTTCGCCACGCCGAGCGAAGGGTTCAGGATGATCAATGCCGGCGCAGATGCGATAAAGCTGTTTCCCGCGGAAGCCAATCCGCCGAAAGTGCTGCGGTCGCTGCGCGCCGTGCTGCCGAAGAACGTGCCGATTCTGCCGGTGGGCGGCATAACACCGCAAAACATGAATGACTACTGGATCGCCGGGGCTGACGGCTTCGGGCTCGGCTCGGCGCTCTACAAGCCTGGCATGACCATCGATCAGGTGGCGAAATCGGCCGGAGATTTCCGGATTGCGCTTCGCACACTACCGAAAAGGCAGTGACTGTCGCGAAGGTCGTAACTGCCGTGAATATGGCAAAAACTGGTTCAGCAGCCAGGTCTTTGATTCACGTCTTATTGTTTCACGACAGTCACGCAATCACTGCTCAGTATCGTTCGCCAGTGCCGTCGACGCGCCAACATCTTCCGCCGCGACCATGTCCACGCCGTTCTGCGCAAAACGGACGGCCGCGGCGAGCGGGCGTTGATCTTTCTCGTGATCGAGCGACCATTGTGCGTGCCGGCATAGCAGCAGCAATGCGAACGCGCGCCCCAGCGTCATGGCAAAGCGCCGTGCTCCCGCTTCCAGTGCGTCGCCGGAGGTTTGCGAAATCCAGCCCTGGGCATGTGATAGTGCGCCCTGGGCGATTTTGACGCAGGCGAGCAGCCGCTGATCGCGCACAGCGGAGGCGAGCGTTTCCACTTCCACCTGCAGGGCGCCGAGCGCACTTCCGGCCTGCAGCGCACGCAATGCATCCAACGCCAGCACATTGGTGGTGCCTTCCCAGATCGAGAACACCTGCGCATCACGCAGCAGCACCGGAATCCCGCTGTCCTCGACATAGCCGGCTCCACCAAAGCTTTCCACGATTTCCGGCAGCAGCGCCATTGCCTGCCTGCCGGTGGTGAGTTTCGCGATCGGCGTAAACAGGCGCAGCAGATCTTTGCCACCGGCATCGAGGCCGCCGGTCTCGTCGCGGCCGAGCAACTCGACCGCATAGAACGTGAGTTGAAACGCCGCCTCGTACTCCGCCTGCAGGCCCGCCAATGTATCCACATGAAGCGGCTTGTTGGCAAGCGCGGCACCGAACGCGACGCGCTTTTTCGAATAGTCGCGCGCCAGCGCCAGCCCGCGGCGCATGTAGGACACCGCGCTCACAGCGTTCCAGGTGCGGGTCACGTTGAGCATTGGCGAGATGTTGCGCACACCATCGGATTCCCCCGACACTGCCCAGGCGGGCGTGCCGTCGAGCGTGAGTTCGGCGGTAGGCACCTTGCGCGTGCCGAGTTTGTCCTTGAGGCGGTGCACAAAGATATTGGCAAGGCGTCCGTTTGCGTCACGAGTCTCGAGGAAAAACAGCGCCAGTCCCTTGCCACCGCCAGGATTGCCTTCCGGCCGGGCGAGCGTCAACGCCATCTGCGATGTGACCGCCGAAGTGAACCACTTGCGGCCATAGAGCCGCCACTGGTCACCATCCTTGCGTGCGCTCGTCTCGGAACGGCCGACATCGGAACCGCCGGTGCTCTCGGTCATCCACTGGCCGCTGGTCCAAAAACGCGCCGGATCGCGCGCAGTCAGCCGCGGCAGCGCGCGCTCGATGAGCGCGTTATTTTCCGACGATACCAGCGCGCGGGCAGCACCATCGGTCATCGCCAGCGGACAGCTATACACATCGGTCGCCGGCGTAAACAGATGCACCAGCGCGAACTGGTGTATGCGCGAAAAGCGCCCGTGTTTGCGTTCGTACGCCGTCGCAACCAACCCCCGCTCAGCGGCGATGCGCTCGGCAAGTTTCCACAAGGGCGAGACCTCGACGAGGTCCACGCGGTTTCCCCAGGCATCCCAAGGCGTGTGGCTCGGCTCGTTAAGACGGTCGGCAATCTGCATGCGGTACAGCTCGCCGCCCGCAAGTGCCCCCAACTCGCTCAGTTCGGGCGCAATCGCCGCCAGCATATCGGCAGGGAGCGTACGCGCGAGATAGGAGCGCAGTACGCGATCGTCCGAGTATTGGTTGTCCAGCTGCGGTGCTGGTTGATTGAAGGGCATTACGAGGGCCGAGGGACGAGGGGCGACGAACGAGGGAAGAATGGAAATGTGCAAAGCGCGAGAGAAGTCGGCAACGATGCCAGGCTACTTGCGTTCGGCGGAAAATCTAAGCAGAGAGATGGAAGTTCTTTACCTTTACTCGGCCGTTGTACCTCGGCCCTGGGACCTGATTTCATGCTGGCCCTCTTCCCTCGTCCCTTCGCCCCTCGCCGCTGCATCGGCGGTCAAAGACCACCGATGCAAAGGTATTTGATTTCCAGAAATTCTTCCATCCCGTACTTCGATCCCTCGCGGCCGATGCCGGATTGCTTGACCCCGCCGAACGGTGCGACTTCGTTGGAAATGAGCCCGGTGTTGACCCCGACCATGCCGGATTCGATACCTTCGCCGACGCGCCATATGCGGCCGATGTCGCGGGCGTAGAAATAGGAAGCCAGCCCAAACTCCGTATCGTTGGCCATCGCAACACCTTCATCCTCGGTCTTGAAGCGGAAAAGCGGCGCTACAGGCCCGAAGGTCTCTTCCCTGGTGACCTTCATGGTCGTATTCACGCCGGTGAGCACGGTGGGCTCGAAGAACAGGCCGCCGAGTGCATGCTTCTTGCCGCCGACCACAATTCTCGCGCCCTTCGAAACCGCGTCCTTGATGTGCTCCTCGACTTTCGCCACCGCGTTTTCATCGATCAGCGGACCGATGTTGACACCCGCTTCAATGCCGCGGCCGACCTTGAGAGTCCTCACCTTTTCGGCAAGTTTCGCAGCGAAGGCGTCGTACACGCCGTCTTGCACCAAGATGCGGTTCGCGCAAACGCAAGTCTGACCGTTGTTCCGGTATTTCGAGATCATCGCACCTTCGACGGCAGCATCGATGTCCGCGTCGTCGAACACAAGAAACGGCGCATTGCCGCCGAGTTCGAGCGAGACTTTCTTGATCGTATCCGCGCTCTGCTTCATCAGCACCGCACCGACCTCGGTGGAACCGGTGAAGCTGATCTTGCGCACTGTGGTATTCGAAGTAAGCTCGCCACCGATCTCCTTCGCGCTTCCGCTGACAATGTTGATGACGCCCCTGGGAATACCCGCCCGCCCGGCCAGTTCGGCCAGCGCAAATGCAGAGTAAGGCGTCTGGGTGGCGGGCTTGACTACCACGGTGCATCCTGCGGCGAGCGCCGGGGCAGCCTTGCGCGTGATCATTGCTGCCGGGAAGTTCCACGGAGTGATCAGGCCGCACACTCCAACCGGCTGCTTGATTACCACCAAGCGTTTGTCGGCCTGGTGCTGCGGGATCACATCACCGTAGACACGCTTCGCTTCCTCGGCGAACCATTCGATGAAGGAGGCGGCGTAGGCGATTTCTCCCTTGGCTTCGGTAAGCGGCTTGCCCTGCTCCGTGGTCATGATCAGCGCCAGGTCGTCGGTGTTTGCGATCATCAGCTCGAACCACTTACGCAGGATGTTGGCCCGCTCCTTGGCCAGTTTTGCGCGCCACGCCGGCAAGGCGGCGTTTGCCGCCTCGATGGCACGGCGTGTCTCCGACGCACCCATCTTCGGAATGGTACCGATCATCGAACCGTCGGCGGGATTGGTGACGTTGATCGTCGTCTTCGAGTCGGCATCCCGCCATTCACCATTGATGCAAGCCTGTTGGCGTAAAAGTTTAGGGTCCTTGAGTTGGAGAGAAAAGTTGGCGTCGCGGGGAGAGTTCATGGCGAGGGAGCCTCCGGGAAACTGGTTGGGAGTGCGGGAAATTATAGTCCTTGAATAGACGGAGGACAGGGACGAGGGGCGAGTAAACTCAACAGCGCCTACTTAGGCTTGATGGCTCCATTGAATTTGCAGTGTGTGGTATCGGCGCTAGAAGCCATACGTGCTTCGTTTTCCCTGTGCCCCTCGTCCATCTTCTGATCGGCTTCAAGCGATCAGAACGTCCCCGGATACGCTCCGCCGTCGATGAGGAAATTCATTCCGGTGATATAACCCGCCTGCCTGCTGCACAGGTAGGCGCAGGCATCGCCGAACTCGTCCGGATTGCCGAAACGCCCGGCGGGAACGGTCTTCATGCGTGCCGCATGCACTTCCTCCACCGCTTTACCCTGTGACTTTGCCGCGGCGGCGATCGTGCTCTTCAGCCGGTCAGTGTCGAACGCACCCGGAAGTAGATTGTTGATGGTGACGTTGTGCGCCACGGTCTTGCGGGCAACACCGGCAACGAAGCCGGTCAGACCGGAGCGAGCGCCATTGGACAGACCGAGAACATCGATCGGCGCCTTAACGGCGCTGGAGGTGATGTTAACGATGCGGCCGAATCTGCGCTCGATCATGCCGTCTATCGTGGCCTTGATCAGTTCGATGGGCGTGAGCATGTTAGCCTCGACGGCTGCAATCCACATGTCATGAGTAAAATTGCGGAAGTCGCCTGGCGGTGGACCGCCGGCGTTGTTAACGAGTATGTCCGGATTCGGACACGCCGCGAGCGCCTCTTTGCGCCCTGCTTCCTTGGTGATGTCGGTCACCACAACCGCGACCTTCACACCCGTCGCCTTGCGGATTTCATCAGCCGTGGCTTCCAGTGCCTCGCGCCCGCGGGCGAGAATGGTGACGTTGACGCCTTCGCGGGCCAATGAGAACGCACAGCCCTTGCCCAACCCCTTGCTCGCTGCGCACACCAGGGCAGATTTTCCTTTGATGCCGAGATCCATGGATTTCGTTCCTTTTTATCCGTAACTTCGACTGGCAGTCGGACTGGCGGCCCGACCGGCGGGTGTCGGATATCGTGACGCAAGCAGGCAGGTTTTGCAAACCGCGACAATGGTCTGAATGGCCGCCGGGTGCCGGGATATAATCGCCGCCGCCCGCCATAATGCAAGGCATCATGAGCCCGCGTCCCGTCCTGCCATTCGTCCTCGCCTGCGCATACCTTCTCGCCGGTTGTGCAACCGGCCCCCATCCACGCGACCCGTACGAGGGATTCAACCGCAAGGTCTTCGCGTTCAACGAAGGTCTGGACAAGGCCGTGCTCAAGCCGATCGCAAGAGGGTACGAAAAAGTCCTGCCACAGTTCGCGCGTACCGGGGTGACCAACTTCTTCGACAATCTGGGAATGGTAGTCACGACAATCAATGATGCGATTCAGCTCAAAGCCGACAAGGTGCCAGTGGACATTTTGCGGTTCGCCACCAATCTGACTTTCGGCGTCTTCGGCCTCATTGATGTGGCAACCGAACTCAGGATCGAGAACCGGGACGAGGATTTCGGCCAGTCGCTGGGTTACTGGGGCTTGGACACGGGACCATATCTCGTGTTGCCCTTACTGGGGCCGAGCAACGCACGGGATGGTGTGGGATTGGCCGTCGATTTCGTGGTCAGCCCTTACTACTACTGGGAAGACGAGGCGGTTGTCCGCTGGGGACTGCTGGGACTGAACATCGTGAATGAGCGCGCCAACTTGCTGCCTGCGGAAAAGCTTCTGGATGAAACAGGCGTCGAGCGTTACACGTTCTTGCGCGATGTCTACCTTCAGCGGCGCGAATACCTGATTCACGATGGCAACCCGCCGGTGTCGAACACCGGATCCCGCCCGAAGAGCCTGCTGGAACTGGAACAGGAAGACATGCAGGATGAACCTGTTGCTCCTGCGAAGAAGAAACAGTAAGGACGAGGTCTCAGTCTTGCTACTTCGCCGGGACTTGATTCGTTGGATCAGCTTGCTCCGCTTCGATCCTCCTCGGAAGGATGAAATCCTGCGGCCTTGACATGAGACGCCGCAGCAGTTGCACGCCGAGCACTGCGAGTTCCCGCCGTTCCAATTCGCAGGCCCGCGCGGCCGTGTAGAGCGACAGGAAGAAACTCACCGAGAGGTTGAGCACGAACATCGTCGCTACACCGGCAAGTGCCCAGAAGAACCAGCCCGTGGTAAACCATCCGTCGAGGCTGGCACAGGCAAGCGCGAGCATTCCCGACGATAGCGTCACATGGCGCACGTCGAGCGGCAATCCCAGCAACATGCCGAATAACGGCGTGAGGCCGAGCAGAAAGCCGAGCGAAATGCTGGTCCCCCAACCTGCCATGTTGCGGGAAACGATGCCGCCAAAGCGCACCATGCGCTTGCGCCCCAGACGCCGCCCTAGCCGGTGATCCGCGATCGCCCGCGGCAGGCGGTGATAAGCCGCCCAATTGCCGAACCAGCTGCCAATCATCGCCGCCAGCCACAGCATCGCGCCGGTGAGCGCCCCGTAGTACATGGTGCCGCTGTTGACTGGGGTCAGCATCTGGAACACGTGCTGGGCATCCTTGACGCTGAGATAGTCGCGACCCAGAACCAGTTGCCAGGCATAGCTGAAGACAAATGCTCCAGCGAACACGGAAATCACGTTGGCCACCGTAGCTGCGAATTGCGAACTGCAGATTTGTAGCGTCAACTCGACCATGCGGTCGAGCCGCTCGCTTTTGCTTCGGCTGCGCAGCAGGGTCGCAAGCGCGGCAGCGGTCATCGCCGGCTGCTTGATCGCGAGCATCAGATGGAAGTGCTGCAACAGCAGGAAGCTCACCGCGTAATTCAATCCCGCGAGCATGCCTTCGACGAACAGCGGCAGTCCGGCATGCATCACTTTGAGTTTGACCGCGGCGGTGAGGGTCATGAGCAAGCCGCCGCCGGCGGCCGCAAACCAAATATGGGCGTACTCGCGCATGTTGCGTGCCGCGTAATGTTCGTCGCTCTTCCCGGAGCGGTCCACAATCCTGCGCTGGAGCAGATGCAGCCCTGTGCGGATCAGGTGACGTTCACTGCGGTCGTCGCGCGCCGCGGCGAGGAGCCCGACCAGCAAGCGATGGGTCGCCCCACTACGCGCGGGACCCAGCGGCGATTCGATGATTTCGAGCATCGCTTCCATGCGCGTGAGGCAGCGCTCCAGCATCTCCATACCGTGGACTATGTCCATGCTGACACCATCACTCTCGAGGCGGAGGGTGATTTCGGCAATTCGCTCGCGGCACGCGGTACACTGCCCGCGCCAGGACCGTGATAGTGCGGACACGTCCTCTCCGGATTTCCATGCATCCATGAGCGCATGGCTGGTACGAGCGATCCGATGAAACGCAGCGCTCGCCACGGTTGCCGGATGACCGCGCGCACGCACCGTGGCGGACAAACCCTGCGCCTCGACCCGGATTGCCAGCAACCGGAAACCGTCGGTAAACAACGCCTTCAACGGAGCCCACATTTCCGGTCGCTCCGACGGCGTCAGGGATACGACGAGGCAATGGAAGGCCCCCGGCGCCAGCTCGCGAAGTCGCTCCACCGCGTCCCGGCTTGAATACAGGCGGGTCAACAGTCGCGACAAGTCGTGTTCATCGCTCGGCTGCGGCAATAAGCGTTTCATTAACCGGTCAGTCAACTCGCCGAGGAACCCACGATCACTCGCAATCCCGGTGTCGCCGAACAGGTTTGCGCCCTCGTTTTCGGAAAGGACCTCGGCGAGGATGTCCTGCACGCCGCGGCACGCTGGCTGTACTGACTCGACTACCTGCACGAACTTGAACAGGCGCGAGCGGTCCGCCGGAACATCCATCCCGGCGTGCGCATTGGCTATGCGTGTCCACTCGATCATCCACACGAGCGCATCGAGCCGATCCGGCAAATTGTCGGCAGCGGCAATCGCCGCGAAGCGGTCTGCCAGTTCGACAGCGTCGTGATCCGATCCGGCATCGCTTTGAAAGAACCCGATGACCTGCTCGCGCAGGGAATTCGCACGGGCTGCACCGTTGAGCATGTTGTGGTCGGTCATGGTCACCGGGAAACTAGCACAGGGACGAGGGACGCGGGGCGAGGGACGAGGGGAAAGCAAGGAAAACAAGAATCGTCAGCGACATTCATTTGTCTCCAATAGTTCTTTGCAATCCGCCACCTTCAAATCTTGGTGTTGAATTTCACTCGCCCTTCTCCCCTCGTCCCTCGCCCCTGCAAATGCGCCAGCATTTGTGAATTTTCCTGTTGCGGAAATCGGGTGGCACGGTTTGCGAGGAGATTTCGGCGATTTTCAGCCCGGTGAGTGCGGCGGCATCCAGGCGGAAGCTGCGCAAGTTGGTCGCGAACAACAGTTCGCCTTCGCGCGCGAGAAGCTCGATGCACTCGTGGATCAACGCTACATGGTCACGTTGTACGGCCAGGACACCTTCCATACGCTTCGAGTTCGAGAAACTGGGTGGATCGAGCACGATCAGATCGTAGCGCTGCCCGGCAGCGGCTTCGTCGCGAACAAACCGGCGCGCGTCCGCGCGAATGAGTCGATGGCGACCGGCATCCATGCCGTTGAGTTCGAAATTGCGCCGGGCCCAGTCCAGATAGGAATTCGACAAATCGACGCTGGTGGTGGTCTTCGCGCCGCCTGCCGCAGCATAAACCGAGAAACTTCCCGTGTAGCAGAAGAGGTTGAGCACGTGTCCGCCTTTCGCGAGGCCTTGCACCCGTGCCCGGGTCTCGCGGTGATCGAGAAACAGCCCGGTGTCCAGATACTCGGTGAGATTGACGATGAAGCGGTGTCCGCCCTCGCTAACGATGAAATCCTCACGCGGCCCCAGCTTGCGGTATTGGGCTTCCGGACTCTGGCCGTGGCGTTGTTTCAGCACGACTTGCCGCATCGACATTTCGAGCGCCTGCGCCGCCGCACCATGCATGGCCGACCGCCATTCGCGCTGCGCCCGCACGTCTGCAATTGGCGCGCTGTATTCCTGCAATTGGGCGCTTTGTCCGTATACGTCCAGGGCGAACGGCAGTTCAGGAATGTCGCGGTCGTATACCCGGAAGCACTCGATCCCTTCTCGTCGCGCCCAACGTTTCAAGTGCTTGAAATTCTTTGCCACACGGTTCAGGAGCATCTGCGCCTGGGTCGCGGTCCGTAACATGAATTGCGGATTCCGGAAGCCGATTTTAAGAAGGATGGGCAAGAAAACGTGGCCGAAAAAGCTTGAAATGAGTCTAGAATTACATCAGGAGCTTCGCCAAACATGATGCCTACCTTCCCTGCCCCGCTCAAGGCCGTCGTACTGGTGGCGCTGATCGCCGGCGGCGGGCCGCTGTTCGCGCAGAGAGAGGACAACTGGTACGGCGGCTACAGCAGCGGTTTCTGGGGCATTGGCGATTCGGTTGGGATCCGGGGGTCGCTGCCAGGGGTGTTCGGGTTACAGGGTGGTAGCCCGGAAGGCATGTCTTCATCGAGATATTTCAGCGGCTACCGCATGTCCAATTCTTTTGCTATCGAGGGGGCGCAGACCAATTTCGGCCCCAGAGGATCGGCCTGCGGCGGGGATCCCCTGACCGGCGACGCGTATCGGGCGTGCTATGGCTCGGCGTGGAGCGTGTCGGGCGTCGCCACCATTCCTTTCAAATCGATTGGATTGGCGCTGTACGGCAGGATGGGAATGCATTATTGGCAAAATGGCGCAGCGGACGAAGGCGCCAGCCATCGCATCCAGGATGATCTGGGCGCTGTGTATGGAGTCGGCCTAAGCTACGAGTTTTCCAAGACCGTGACTTTCCGTGCCGAATCGGAACGCTACTCCGATCTCCCGGGCAACAACGGCAACGGTCCCGGCTCCAACATCGGGCTGGACGCCAGCGTTCATTCGATAGGACTGTCCATCAAATTCTGAGCATGTTCAGATGGAGGGACGAGGGGCGAGGAACGAGGGGCGAGGAAAAGCGAAAAGGAAAAAACACTTCACTAAATTCGTTCGCCTCCAATAGTTCCTTGCAATCCCCAGTTCCGATCTGCATTTCTTGAATTTCACTCGTCCCTCGTCCCTCGCGCCTCGTCCCTGCCCTTTGCGCCTCGGCGCGTAGTCAGCCAAATACCGCCAAAAATCATTGCCGCCCCCGCAAAGTGGTAGTCGTGCAACCGCTCGCCCAGAAAGATCACAGAAAGCAGCGCGCCGAATAACGGCATCAGGTGCACGAACAATCCCGCCTTGTTCGGACCGATCTGCGCAACGCCACGATTCCAGAACAGGTAGGCCACGATGGATGGCAACGTCCCGTAATAAGCAAACGCCGCCACGGTGGTGAGGGATACCGAAAAACCTCCGCGTGTGACAAGTTCCCACAGGTAAAACGGCAGCAACAACGGCAGGCCGAGTAGCAGCATCGCCGCCAGGAAGCCAATGGCGGATAATGCGGGCGGCCGCCGGCGCAGCACGATGGTGTAGACCGCCCAAAGGAACATCGCCGAAATCAACCACAAATCACCGCGGTTGAATTTCAGCGCCGCGAGTATCTGCGGCTCGCCGCGCGCAACGATGACCGCGACCCCCACCAGTGATAGCACGATACCAATTGTCTGCCAGGCCCCGAGGCGCTCGCGGAATGCCAGCCACGACATCACAATGATAAGGATCGGCGTGACGGAGTTGAACAACACGCCGTTGGTCGCGGCCGTGTACTGCAGACCGATGTAGACCATGGTGTTGAACAGCGTCGCGCCAAGGCTGCCCAACAGCGCGAGGGTGAGCCAGTTTGCGCGCACGATATGCCAGTTGCGCTTGAGTTCAGGTCCGGCAATCGGCAAGAGAATGATCAACGCAATGGCCCAGCGCCAGAAACCCATCGCCACCGGCGGGATGTCGTGGCGCATCGCCCGGCCGACTACCCAGTTGCCGGCCCAGAAAAGCGATGCGAGTGTAAGCAGCAGATAGGGGGATTGGCGTCCCAGCCACTGGCGATTCATGACTGCTTGTTGTTCTGTCATTTGCGAAGATCAGGGCCTGGATGCGATGCTGAAGGAAATGCGCGAAAGAATCCTCGGACCTTGGATTGGCAAATTTGTCGTTCGCAGTTACTGCGGACCTCGCACCTCTTGCCCTGATGCTCCTAGTTCAGTCGCGCCGATTGGCGCTGTAGTTCGACGATGCGGCTGCGGATTTGGTCGCGATCGTCGCAGCCGGGGGAGAGTTCAAGGTAGCGTTCGAAATCCGCCAGTGCAGCACGCGGGCACTCGAGTTCCTGATAGATCATTGCACGGTCGCGCAACTCGGGGGGCTGATCGGGCGCCATGGCGACGATCCAGTGCAGGATCTGCAGCGCGCGATCGAACGTCTGGCTGCGCACGTAGATGGCCTTAAGGTTGCGCAGCAGGCGCAAGAGGATTTCCTTCTTGCCGGCCGCGACCAGCATGCGGGCGACGATAGAACTTGAAACCTCGCTTTCGCGCGTGTCGGCGAGACGCTTCTGCAGATCCGCAAGTCCGACCGAAATCCCGCCCGAGTACGGATCCAGCACCACAGTACCTTCGGGCAACGCGCACTTCACGAGGAAGTGTCCCGGAAAGCTCACACCTTGCAACGGCAGGCCGACACGGACGCCGATTTCCATGTACAGCAGGCTGAGCGTGATCGGAATGCCGACGCGACGATCCAGCACGTCATTCAGGCAACTGTTGCGCGGGTCGTAGTAGTCTTTCTCGTTCGCGGCGAAACCGAGTTCCGCGAAGAGGTATTCATTGAGTGCGAGAATTCGTTGCGAGGAACTGGAATCCGGCTGAATGCGCGACTCCAGAGTTTTGGCCAATTCTTCGATGCGCGCCAGATAGTGCGCCACGTCGAGATCGGGATAGACGTGCGTGGCGATCAGCAGCGCAGCCTCGGCGAGTTCGATTGCTTCGTCCGGACCTGAAACGATCTGTTGCAGGCGACCGCTCGTCGAGCTTGCCGGTCGCTCTTCCGTTGGGGACGGATAGCGCGCGCTCAACGCGATATGTCCTGCTTCTCCGGTACCGGCGGGAGAAAAAGAGCGGCAACCTGCTTCTTCGACGCCTGCGGCCGCGGCGCGGCGTTGGCGTCGGTCAGGGCGGCTTCGGGCGGGTTATAGGGCCTGGAGAATAGCGGGTCCGCGGACTGTCCATTGCGGGCAGGCGGATTGCGGCCGGAATCGGGACGAAGATCCTCGCGATGCCGGTTTTCGTCGCGGCGGCGATGGTCGCGACGGCCTTCCGGACGGCGACCTTCCCGCTGGTGCGATTCGCCGCGCAGCGCGGGCGTACGCTTGAAATTTTCAACTTCTGCGACCGGCAGCTTGATCTTGAGCAGCTTTTCTATCGCGCCCAGTTTCTCGCGTTCGTCGTCGGCCATCAGAGCGATGGCCTCGCCGCTCTGGCCGGCGCGGGCGGTGCGTCCGATGCGGTGCACATAATCTTCTGGCGAACCTGGCAGGTCGAAGTTGATTACAAACGGCAGTTGTTCGATGTCCAGTCCGCGCGCGGCGACATCGGTGGCAACCAGCACCTGCGTGCGGCCTTCCTTGAATTCTGCCAGAGCCTGCGTGCGCTCGGCTTGGCTGCGGTCGCTATGAATCGCGGCGGCGGCAACCCCGTCCTTGGCCAGCTTGTAGGCGAGCCGGTTAGCGCCCATCTTGGTGTTGCAAAACACCAGCACCTGGCGCATGTCGCGCGAGCGGATCAGATGGGTGAGCAGATCACGCTTGGCGCTGGCTTCGACGTGGTACACCAGGTGCGTCACGGTATCGACCGTCGAATTGCGAGGGGCGACCTCGACGTTCACCGGGTTCTTGAGAAACTGCTTGGCGAGCCCGCGTATGTCGTCTGAGTACGTGGCGGAAAACATGAGGCTCTGACGTTGCGCCGGGAGCACCGAGAGAATGCGCTTGATGTCGGGCAGGAAGCCCATGTCGAGCATGCGGTCGGCTTCATCCAGCACCAGGAACTGTACTTGCGAAAGGTTGACGGTCTTCTGCTGCAAGTGGTCGAGCAGGCGTCCAGGGGTGGCGACCAAGATTTCGACCCCGGCGCGCAATTCCTTGATCTGCGGATCGATGTTGATTCCGCCGTAGACCACCGCGGAACGCAAAGCGACGTGCTTGCCATAGGTTTTGACACTTTCCTGCACCTGGGCGGCCAATTCACGCGTCGGCGTCAGGATCAGCGCGCGCACCTGATGACGCGCCGGGGAGACGCTGTTGTTGGCGAATTCCTTCAGCCGCTGCAGCATCGGGAGCGTGAAACTAGCGGTCTTGCCGGTGCCGGTTTGGGCGGCGGCCATGACGTCCTGGCCTAGGAGGATCGGAGGAATCGCCTTTGCCTGGACTGGCGTGGGCTCCGTGTAACCCTGATCAGCGATGGCCTGCAACAACTCTGGGGCGAGGCCCAGATCAGAAAACGACATTAACTTGAACTCCTGCATCGTTCGATTAGCCGATGCGATTGACGCCGGAACCGGCGGGGGTGCGGCCCCGGATCCGATCGAGGGCGCATGGTACAACATAAGCTTCGATGCCGAAAGGCTTTTTTGGTTCCGTGAATCCCTTGAGTATCGGCTGCCGTGGCGGTTAGGGTGCCTATACGGCATTCACGTTTCTTGTTTCGCGGACATTCACGACATTTACGGCAGTTACTAGGGCCATGGATTTTTCCGGCGTTCAACCCCTACAGGCCTCGCCCGGCTCATCCACTCGTTCAGCACATGGAAACCCACGGCGAGCAAGGTCGGGCCGAGAAAAACACCGATGAATCCGAAGGTGAGTATGCCGCCGAGAACCCCCAGAAAAACCAGGATGAACGGCAAATGACTGCCGCGGCTGATGATGATCGGCTTGAGGAAATTGTCCACCAGGCTGATGACCAACAGGCCCCAAAGAAACATGAAAATCGCCATGCCGACCGAACCCTGAAAATAAAGCCAGACAGTCGCTGCACCCCAGATCAGTGGCGGGCCGACCGGCACCACCGAAAGAAAAAAAGTGCCGAGGCCGAGCAGGGTCGCGCCAGGCACCCCGGCGATCAGGAAACCTATTCCGGCTAGGACTCCCTGCGCGAGCGCCGTGCCGAGAATGCCATAGACGACGCTGTTGACGGTCTTGCCAGCGACGTCGAGCAAACGCCGCGAATCGGGGCCCGCCACCCGGGACGCCGCGTCGCGCACACGAGCGGCCACGGCGTCGCCGTCACGGAACAGGAAGAACGCGACCAGCACGCTCAATGCCAGCTGCAGCACGCCCGCAACCAGAAAACCGCCCGTCTTTAGCAACACTTCCCGGGCAGGTGCGATCAAGTTCTTCATTTCCTCGATCAACTGACTGTCGTCGTTGGCAAGGCTGCGCCAATAGGTGTCTATGCTCGCGCCTACCACCGGCAGCGTCTTCACCCATGGCGGCATCTCCGGCAGTCCCGCATCGAACACCCCGCGCAATGCCTCCATCAACGCGGCCGCGTTATCGGCGAGACCGGAAGCGACAATGACAAACGGCGCCAGCAGGAACACTGTCGCCGCCACCATCATCAATGCGGCAGCGACACTGTTCCTGCCACCCACGGCATGCCTGAGGCGGACATACAGCGGCCAAGTGGAATATGCGAGGATCACCGCCAGCAGCAGCGCAGTGACAACAGGAAACAGGACCAGCAGGCAGCCCGCCACCAGCAGGGCAAGCGCGCCGACGCCAAGGATTCTGTCTGTGCTCTGATTCTGGAAATCTGCCATTTGCCCGCTGAGCTTACTCGAATCGCGTGCGTTGCGGCGTCAACCGGTGCGGCTTTGGGCTGCTTCCAGTTCCTCCCAGCGAGCCTGCAAAGAGACAAGTTCGGCCTCGATCGCGGCGTAACGCTGGTTCAGGCGCTGCACCTCCTGCGGCTTATCCTTGTAGAGTCCCGCGTCCGCAAGGCGCCTGGCAATTTCCGCCCGTTCCTGTTCCACCGCATCGATGCGCGCCGGCAGCTCCTCGAGTTCCTTCGCGTCGGAGAAACTGAGCTTGCGCGCGCGCGTGGAACCAGCACGCCCGCGTGACGGCGTCGATTGGACGTTCTGCACACGCGCGGCCTGGACGCGTTGATCGGCAATGCGCTTCCAGTCCGTATATCCGCCGGGATTCTTGGTCCAGCGCCCCGCTCCTTCGGCGGCAATGTAATCCGTGATGACGTTGTCCAGGAACACGCGATCGTGACTCACCAACAATACGGTACCGCGGTAGTCCTGCAACAGATTTTCCAGAAGTTCCAGCGTGTCGATGTCCAGATCGTTGGTAGGCTCATCCAGCACCATCAGGTTCGTCGGCTGGCTGAACAGCCGTGCCAGCAACAGGCGATTGCGCTCGCCGCCGGAAAGCGCCTTGACCGGAGAGCGGGCGCGTTCCGGGGGAAACAGGAAATCGCCGAGGTAAGTCACTATGTGCCGGCGCGAGCCGCCGATCTCGACGTAGTCCGATCCAGGTGCAATGGTCTGCGCGACGGTGGCCTCTTCGTCGAGCCGGCTACGCAATTGGTCGCAGTAGGCGATGCTCAGGCGGCTGCCGCGGCGGATTTTGCCGGCGTCCGGCGCAATTTCGCCCAGGATCAACTTGATCAGGGTCGACTTGCCGATGCCGTTGGGTCCGATCAGGCCGACCTTGTCGCCGCGCAGGATGCGGCAGGAAAAATCCTCGATCACGGGACGCGCGTCGTAACGCTTGGCGACATGTTCGAGTTCGGCGACCAGTTGCCCGGAGCGCTCTCCCTCGGCGACCGCCATGGTCACCTGGCCCTGACGGTTGCGGCGTGCCGCGCGTTCCTCGCGCAGCCGCTCGAGACGGCGTACCCGGCCTTCGTTACGCGTACGCCGCGCTTCGATGCCTTTGCGGATCCACACTTCTTCCTGTGCCAGCAATTTGTCGAACTTCGAATTGCTCACCGCCTCGGCTGCCAACTGCTCGTCCTTGCGCCGTTCGTAGTCGGCGAAACTGCCGGGATAGACCGACAGCCGGCCGCGGTCCAGTTCGAGGATGCCGGTGACCACACGATCGAGGAACGCACGGTCATGCGTGACCACCAGTACCGCACCCGCAAACGCGATCAACGTTTCCTCCAGCCACGTGATCGAATCGAGGTCGAGATGGTTGGTGGGCTCGTCCAGCACTAGCAGTTGCGGATCGGCGACGAGCGCGCGTGCAAGTGCCACGCGCTTGCGCGTACCGCCGGAAAGCGTTTCGACACCGGCATCCGCAGATAGTCCCAGACGCGACAACACTGTCTCCACCCGGCTTTGCACGTTCCAGCCGTCGCGGCGCTCGAGCGCCTCCTGCGCCGACTGTATGGCGGCCATGGCTGCTTTGTCGTGAGGCGATTGTTCGAGCACGTGCGCCGCGGCGTGATACGCAGCGAGCAGTTCGGCGAGATCGCCGAGGCCTTCGACCGTCGCTTCGAACACGGTGTCACCTGGTTCGAGCACCGGCTCCTGTGGAACGAAGCCAATCCGAAGCCCTGCCTTCCGCCACACCAGGCCATCGTCGGGCGCGGCCAACCCGGCGAGAATTCTCAGCAGGCTCGACTTTCCGGTGCCGTTGCGGCCGATCAGTCCGATGCGGCTTCCAGGCTCTATCACCAGATCGGCGTGATCCAGCAGCGGCACATGGCCGTACGCGAGTGAAACGTTTTCAAATGTTGCTATCGGCATCGCTCTATCACGCCTTGGCTGCCTGTCGAGTCGGCCAGGCCCAGCCGCGCAGCAGCAGCACTGCGACGGCGGCTATGCCAGCCGCCAGGAAAAACGCCATCGCCGCGCTCTGGAAATGCCACATCGCCCCGAACAGCAGGCCTGCAGGAATTGCGGCCAGCCCGAGCACCAGGTAATACCAACCGAACGCAGTTCCCTGCTCCGAGGGTGCGGCAAAATCGCTGATCAACGCCTTTTCGGCACCCTCGCCCAGTCCGAAAAACAAGCCGTACACGATCGTCATTGTCCACAGCGCGAAGCTGGAGGTCACTTTTCCGAACAGCAGAAAACACGCGGCAAACGCGGTCCACGAGAGCAGCATCAACGGTCCCCTGCCAAGGGTATCGGCAAGCTTCCCGCCCGCCGTCGAAGTCAGCGCCTTGGCCAGGTTGAGCGCGGCCCAGAGCAACAGCAGTTCTACCGTCCCGGTCCCCAACTGGTAACCGAGCAGAATGATGAACGTCTCCGAGGCGCGCGCGAAAGTAAACAGCGCCAGCACCAGCAAATAGCGTCGCATGCCGCGCGACAGCGCGCCCCAGCGCAGCGGCGTGAGCATACGTGGCTTGGCTCTCGGCGCAGTCCGCGGTTCGCGAACGCCGAGCACGATGAGCACCACAGCGAGAAAACCCGGTATCGCGGAAAGGAGGATCACGTGCGCGAGCGGCAGTCCGGACCACGCCAGTATCGCGGCGGCAACAAGGCTGCCACCCACCGCACCGGAATTGTCGAGCGCGCGATGGAAACCGAAGGCATAGCCCTTGATATCCGCGGGCGAGGCGTCGTCGACCAGCGCATCGCGAGGCGCGCTGCGCAGTCCCTTGCCGACCCGATCCGCGCCGCGCAACATCAGCACCGACGCCCAAGAACCGGAAAAAGCAAGCAGCGGCCGGGCAATGTTCGAGAGCGCATAACCCGCGACCGTTAATGCTTTTCGGCGTCCTCCCAGGCGATCGGAGTGACGGCCCGACCAGAGCTTGAGAAAACTCGCGACGGCATCCGCAACGCCCTCGATGAGCCCCAATGCGATTGCGCCGGCGCCGAGAACACCGGCGAGCAGGATCGGGATCAGCGGCACGATCATCTCGGAAGCGAGATCGTTGAACAGGCTGACGACACCGAGCACGATCACGGTGCGGGGAAGGCGGGAACGCATGCGGAGGAACTAGGGTCGAGGGACGAATGCCGTGGCAAACCGGATTGTGCCCTAGAACACCCGGACCTCGTACTTCAGGCCTCGTAGCTCGGCCCTTAGTGCCGTTTATTATCGGTTAGAATTCGCCCCTACGCCCCGGTAGCTCAGTGGATAGAGCAACCCCCTCCTAAGGGGTAGGTCGCACGTTCGATTCGTGTTCGGGGCGCCAAACCCGTCGTCGCCCGGAGCGGGAAGTTGCGATGAGCTTGGATGCTATGGCGATGGGGAGGAGCGGCGGGTCGGTTCGGACCGCGACGATGGAACCGGGGGATCAACCGTCGGCACATCGGGAACGCTTCCCCCTTCTTCTTCCCAGGTCTGTACCTGTTCCGTCAGTTCCTGCTTGACACTGCGCTTGCGCGATGAACGCCGCGCGAGCCGGGCAATCGCGCAACCCACAAAGACTGCCACCAGGAAAATGTTTCGCGACCGATTCACGGTCGAATGGAAGTACCGAAGTTCAGCGACGGCTGCTGAGGAGAAGTCCGACCACGATACCAATCGCGGCCACCACGCCCATCGACTTCCAGGGATTCTCGTGCACGTAGTCATCGGTCGCACGTGCTGCGTAACGCGCGCGCGCCGTCAATTCCTCCTGCACTTCCTGAAGGTGAACGATGGTATCGGCGAGCTTGTCTTCCAATTCCGCGCGCACGGCGGCATAACTTTCCGCTCCAGAACTCTTCGCTTTCTTGAGCAGGTTCTCGGCTTCGGCGACGACATTCTTTACATCCGCCAACAGTTTGTCCTTTTGGCCGTTCATTTGCTTTGCCGCGCCGCGCACGGCCTGGGTTTCGACACTCATGGCATCTCCTCGGGATTTTTGGGATTCTTGATCGACTATGTCCACTCGCTCCTGCTGCGCACTGCTATCGCCTCATGAGGCCCATGATCAGGCTGACGACGAAGACGATAAGGAAAATGAAGAAAAGAATTTTTGCGATCTCGGTCGCGCCGGCGGCAATGCCGCCGAAGCCGAATATCGCCGCGATAATGGCGATAATGAAAAATACCGCTGCTGCCTGCAACATGGTGGGTCTCCTATGGGTTGCCTGCGCGTTCGCAGCGCATAAGCATTCGTTCGCCACAGGTTGAGCAACCTCCATGCCAAATGAATTCGAGTCCACCTGACGCCGCAAGCCACTAATATTAAAAGGATTTGTGGATGCAACGGGACACTCAAGCGATAGCCTTCCGCAGTCGGCATGAAAGTTTTTCAGATCCTATGTAAGCCTTACACGTGCATGCCCAACTACCAACAACGGCGCGGACAAATCATCCTTTACGAGCAGGAATTTGCCAGCTATGGTTCGACCCCCGCCCTCATGCCACGGCTTTACGAAACAGGAAACGGAAGACTGTGCCTGAGCCGGCATCGTTGCGGACGTGGAATTCCCCAGCCTCGCTTTCAACGATTGCACGCGCCAGCCGCAAGGCATCCGTGTCCGACCCCGCACCGGACTCTGCGAGCAGCACCTGAAAGATCCCGGCTCTATCCGTCTGCGCCAGCGCTCCCTCGTCCCTGCAAACGATCTCGAAACCCTCCTCGTGCGCATTCGCTTCCAGCGTCAGCCTGCTTCGCTCGGACAGGCTAACGAGGCGTGTAAGGGCAACATTCACCAGGGCCTGCCGGATGCGCGCGCGGTTGCCGTTCACCGGCAGCGCCTTGTCGGAAATCGGGGTTTGCAGATCTATACCGCGTCGACGCGACGGCATTCGCAGCGTGGAAGCCGTTTCCTTGACTACGTCGCGCAAATCAAAAGAGGATGCGTGCGCCGGTTCGTAATCACTGAGTAACGCCCGCAAGGTGCGCTTTAGTTTATCCAGGTTGTCAAGGATTACAGTCAGGTGGTTGCGTGCGCGCGGCTCGCGAACCTGCTCCCTGGCGTCCGGGCCGGGCAATTCGCCGACGAGTAGCTCCAGGGCGAAGTGGATGGAATTGAGCGCCCCGTTTGCATCGTGTACCCGTGCTTCACATTGGTGAATCCACTCCCGCATGCGGCTGGCGCACAGCAACTCGATGTCGAGTTTTCCCAGGTTGCGGCGGTCTTTCAGAACCGCCGCGAAACCGCCGCCAGCGGGCCTGATTTCACCGCGTAGAAATCGAATGGCCCCTTCCAGGGGCAAGTCAGCGACGAAGGTGCGCGGGGCGCCTTCCGCCAAAGGCGCGTCACCCTCCTGCGACGACACTACGGATTGCAGCGCGGCCCAGCGAAGAACGACATCGTCGCTTTGGCCGCACCCAAGAAGTTCTCGTGCGGCGCGATTGGAGAATGCGGGACGGCCTTTCGAATCCAACAGCAGAAGGCCAAGATCCATGCGTGCGGCGAGGGCGTCGAGCGCAACGGAGACCGGGGTGTCACCGCCGTCGGCAGACCTTTCCATGCGCGTATCCTTCCACGTCCGCACCCCATGGCGCGGATCAATCCGTCATTCTTGCATGTCGGGGCGTGTCGGTGGACGATCCCGGGGCAGCTGTTAGCCAGGGGTTGGGCCAAACGTATTCCCCGTCATCGTCGGATAGTTTTGAACCCGGATCTCCTGGAAAGCTATCCCCAGCGCCGGTTTGCACGGCGAATTTCGCATTACATTCGAATCACACTCTTGTTTGCTGGCGCTCTTCAGTCAAGAAGCTTGTCACCAACCTGATAGCCCGCAGACGTCGATGCGATGGGATTGAAGTGTCTGTCGTGTATCAGACTCGGTTCGACGACAGGGTCGAAATCCGTCCATCTGCCGCTGCTCCACTTGCCTTCCGCCTTTTCGATGTCGGACGCGCCTTCGGCCTGCAGCACCTGAATCGCTGTTTGCTCGTCAGCCGGACCTTTTGCCCTCGCCGCGACAATGACACCCGCCCGGCGCTGTGCGGGGCGATTGTCGATTCTCTTGCCGGTGAATTTTCCCCGCACACCCGACCGTGAACCGACATTGACACCCGGTTCAGCGCCCGTAGCGCCCGACGGATTGCAAGCGAAAAGACAGACGTCCTCGTTATCGAAATGGTGTCGACGCAAGGATTCCGCCGCGACTTCGGCCTGAAAAATGCTGTCGAACCTTCCCGCGATGACGGTGCTCATGTCTGCTCGTCTTGCCGGTCCGCCGTGTGGCACCAGGACGTCTTGAGGCATCCCGATGCGAGAGTCGCCCTCCAGGCCGCGTCAGAGCCCATGTCAAACCTCAATCCGCTTCGAGCGCTTGCCGGCATTCCGGATCATGGGTGGGTCGCTCGCATTGTCGCGCGCCCATGTCCTTGTCTCGTCCAACAGCTCACAGCTCCGAGTCTCCCGCTCGTCCGGGTAAAGGTAGAGGGCGGTAGTCGCGTTCTGGTGCAGTCGAATCAATTCCGCCGTATCCCCATCACCGCAAGAGTCGATTTCCTGGGTCATGACGGCGGATGAAGCGAACAACGACAAAGACAGCACCCACCAGGAAACGCCAAACAAGAACGTAGTTGCGCCCAGTTCGAATCTCATGATTTCCCCCTTTGTCTGCCTCTTTGAGCGGCTAGCGACTGGATAACGCGTCAGCTACTTCACATGAAGATCGCTTGTCACCGATCTGACGCCCTCGATGTCACGGACGAGCTCACCGGCCTTCCTCACGTCCTCCGAGTCGGACACGAAACCGCTGAGGACCACCTTACCCTTATACGTATCCACGTTGATTTCAGCGGCACTGATATCGGGATCCTTGATAAACGCGCTCTTGACCTTGGCGGTGATGGCGACGTCGTCCATGAGGTCGCCCGTACTCTTACTTTCGGGCGACGCGCAACCTGCAATCGCTGCGGCGAAGGCGGCAGCGAAGAACAAACGCAAGAAATGTTTGACTGAGTTCATCAGTTCCTCCGCTGCGCCGCCCGAATCTACATGCGATGTGATCCCCGGGTATAGATCGTGCGAGCAGTTAGGTGCCGCGCACGTAGAGGAACGCGCATCTTTCATGCCAGTGCAGATAGTCGGACTAAGGGCCCGGAAATCAGCGCGATGCCGCAAACCGCTCGGCATGACACGCCGCGCCAGAAGGAAAGGCTTACAAAGCCTACGTGTAATGTTTACCTGTGGACGTTGTGTTCGCCGGTGGTCCGACTTTTGATCATGGGGGTTACGTGACGGTTGCTACCGAGTTCGGATTCCGGATTCCACTCGCAACACCGCGCAGCAAGGCGCCCCTCTGGCTCTCCGTTTTCCATTCACGCGGTCCGCACTGATGAAAGCGTTCAATCCGGCACCAGACATCCGCCTGTACGTCTGGGCCCCGCTGGTGGTGCTGCTGGTCGGCCTCACCGCGACGTGCGTCGTCGCCTGGCAGATGTGGCGAATGGCGGAGACGAAGGACTTCGAACGCTTCAGCAACTACTTGACGCAGACCAAGCAGAATCTGAACGCACAGGTGGAGGCTTATTCGGGCTTGTTGCGTGACGGCGCCGCACTATTCACGGCGACGCACACTCCGGATGGTCGCGAATTCCGTGCTTATGTCGAAGAGATTGGTCTGCGCAAGCCCCTGGCTTCCAGCACCCAGCAATTGCAAGTTTCGGCAACCCCGTATCCTGCTTTGAAAGGTTTGGGATGGATACGCCGCGACACGAAACTCGAGGCCGAATACACCCGTCCAGTCGGGCCACTGTTTGTTCTCGCGGAGGAACCGCTCCGCCGCTACGTAATCGAGTATCTCGAACCAGCGGGGTGGCGCAGCCAGGTAAGCGCCGATTACACGATCTTCAACGCGCCCGAGAGCCTGGCGGCGATGGCGGAAGCGCGCGACAGCGGCAAAGCGACAGCCTCGGCCCGTATAAGCATGATCCAGAATTTCTGGGCCAAGACGAAGACTGGCGTTCATGTATTCCGGCCGGTGTACCTTGGCGGCCGAACGCCCGCTACGGTAGCAGAGCGGCGTCGCAAACTCGCTGGGCTGATCGAGGTCTCGCTGCAAACGGATGAACTACTGGAGCATGCGCACGGTGCAGCGGCTCATCGCGAGGTTAGCCTGGAAGTCTATGATGGCGCGCGAGACGACCCATCCGCACTGATCTACCGTTCGGAAGATTCGCAACTGCTGCGGGATCTGGCGCGTGAACCGCGCCTGTCTACCGCCGCCGCGGTGAATGTGGCTGGACGAACCTGGACCTTGGTGTTCCGCACCAAACCGGAGTTCGAAGCCGCATCCGATCGTGAGTTGATTCCTGCAGTGCTGTTTATCGGCGTGCTCATCAGCTTGCTGCTCGCCGGCACCAATCTGTTCCAGGCCCGGGCACGAGCGGCTTTGAACGCTTCCGAATTGCGCTACCGGCGGCTTTTCGAAGCATCTCCGGACGGTGCCTTCCTGTTCGACGCCGAAAGCGGAGTGCTGACCGATGCCAATCCCTACATGGTTGAACTGCTCGGTCAGCCGCGCGAGAAGCTCGTAGGCAAGGCATTGTGGGAGATCCGCCTCTTTCAGAATACCGAGTTCGGCCACAGTGTTTTTCGCGAACTGAAGGAGAAGGATTACTACCGTTTCGAGCAGCTGCCTGTCGCTACTCCCGGTGGACGGCAGTTGTACGTGGATCTCACCTGCAACGCGTATAAGACCAACGGCAAGCGGCTCATGCAATGCAACGTCCGCAATATCACCGACCGCAAGAACGTCGAGGACGCTCTGCGCGACAGCGAGGTCCGGTATCGCACCTTGGTGGAGGTTTCGCCGCAGGGTGTCTGGGTCGCAGGCCGCGACGGGGCATTGATCTACATCAACCAATACTGGATCGAGTACAGCGGCATGAACCTCGCACAGAGTTCCGGTTCGGGATGGTACTCGCAGGTTCATCCGGAAGATCGTGACCACATGGACGGGACATGGCGGAAGGCGTTGCTTACCGGCGCGATGTTCAAAGCCGAGCTCAGGCTCAGGCGCGCCGCAGACGGAGAGTTCCGTTGGCATCTCGCCCGTGGCGTGCCGGTGCGCGACGCCAGCGGTAGAGTCGAGAAATGGCTCGGCGTATTTGTCGATATCCACGAACGCAAGCAGACCGAGCAGCAACGCACCCAGATGCTTGCGCGGGAAAAAATGCTACGCACAGAGGCAGAGGCGGCAAACCATGCGAAAGACGATTTTCTGGCCACGCTGTCACACGAATTGCGCACCCCCCTGAATGCCATACTGGGCTGGACACAAACCCTGCAACGTGGCGAGGCGTCCAAGGACGTCCTGCGGCGAGCGCTGGCGCAAATCGAAGCCAGCGCCAATGCGCAGGCCAAACTCATCAACGACCTGCTGAATGTCGCCGACATCGGCGTCGGCCGACTGCGGCTCGAGATCCGGCCCGTGAGGCTGATTCCTCTCATAGAAAGTGTGGCGGGGTCACTGCTTCCGGCGATCGAAGCGCGTGAGATCAACTTCGGCATGGAGTTCGATCCCGGCGCCGACGACGTGTTGGGCGACCCCACCCGTCTGCAACAGATCGTCTGGAATCTGCTTTCCAATGCCGTGAAATTCACGCCGCCCAGAGGCCGCATCGATCTGGTGCTCAAGCGCATGCAATCCCACGTCGAACTTTCGGTGACCGATACCGGCGAAGGCATCGCCGCCCAGTTCCTGCCCTTCGTTTTCGACCGCTTCCGGCAGGAGGATGCGAGCATCAAGCGCCGTCACGGAGGTCTCGGCCTCGGCCTAGCCATCGTTCGCCACCTCGCTGAACTCCACGGCGGCTCGGTATCGGCTTACAGCGATGGCGAGGGACGCGGGGCGCGATTTTCGGTGCAGTTGCCGATTCGCGCGCTTCAGAAAACCGTCGATACGCTCGATCCGCGCGCTACGAGACCGGCCTTGCAATCCACGACCAGGCCCCGTGACCAGCGGCCCCTGCCGCTCGCTGGATTGCGCATCGTCTCCGTCGACGACGATCCAAGTACCCGCGAAATGCTGCACGAAGCGCTTGCGCGTGCGGGTGCAGATGTCGCCTCAGCCGCAAGCGCGCAGGAGGCGCTTTCCACCCTGCAATCCGTTCGGCCCGACGTGCTGGTGTCGGACATCGGGCTGCCCGACGAGGACGGCTACGACCTGATCCGCAAGGTGCGCACCTTGTGCTCCGCCGCCGGCGGCGATACACCCGCCATTGCCCTTACAGGATACGCGCGAGCCCAGGACCAACAAGCCGCCTTGGCCGTCGGCTATCAGGCCTTTGTTGCAAAGCCCGTCAACCTCGATGACTTGATGACGCTCATCGTCGAGCTCGGGGGCAAAGGTGACAGGTGAATAGAAATGTCCATGAACCTTTGACCGCAGACGCGCGCCTTGTCCGTTCCGATTTTTGGCGCAGAAAAAAACAGCCCCCGGCACCTATCGGTGTGGGGGCTGACGGGAAGTTGAGTTCTACTCCAACAAAGAGGCGGGGCGGACAATTGTTGCCGTCCGCCTTCCGGTCCTTGCCTAGTGCTTGTATTTGGCGTCGGCTTCCTTCTGACAAACATCTTTGTCGTTGCCACTCAGCGAGTCGCATTTCTCCATGGCAACCTTGAAATTGGCTTCTCGCTGTTCCTCGTTCGCTTCGGCATGGGCCTTGGTGGACTTTTTCATCGCCTTGGCGTCTGCTTTCGCGCGCTTCTGATCAGCCTTGGCTTCCTTCACGCAGATATCCTTGTCGTTGCCGCCCAGGCCATCGCAGCGCTCACGAGCGGCCTTGTAGTCCGCTTCGGCCTTTTCAACCGCGGCGTTGTATTCGGCTTTTGCGACACGCTTGGTTTCCTTCGACGCATCGTCCGCCGGTGCGACAGTACTCAGCGTCAGGCCGAGGATCACGGCGGCACCAGCCGTCAGCAAACGGTCGCGCCATAGCGTACCGAGCGTACGCGGTCGATCATAGTTTCGTAGCATCATGTTCTCCTTGGGAGTTGGTGTCCGGTCCGGCAGGGGCACGTTCCAACTGCCCGGCCCCGGCTCGGACCTTCACGACTTATTGACGGGATTCCCAGTCCTTCACCTGCTTCTCGGCCTCATCGCGGCTGATCCCGTAGTATTCCTGGATCTTGCCGGCGAGTTGTTCGCGCCGGCCCGCGATTCTGTCGAGTTCGTCATCGGTAATTTTTCCCCAGTTCTGTTTCACCTTGCCCTTGAACTGCTTCCAGTTACCTTCGATGCGATCCCAATTCATGGAGTTCTCCTAATCGTATTGGTTGGATGTGCGGAACAACGCAGGTTGTCCACACCATGCTTTACGCAACGCGTGTGCCACCAATTTATATACACAAAAACAGATTGTTAGATTAGGGGAAAAGAGCAAGACCGGTAAACGCTACCGGCCCGGTGGAAAAATTTTCCGGTATCCCCGAGCGACGCCGGACCGCGAAGCAATCAGCCGGCGCCGCCGGTCTTGCCGCGCGACCCGCCGGGCATGACGCTAAGATGGCCATCGCCCTCGAGATAGCATCTGCGAACCTGGCGCGGGTCCTCAATTCCCTGCTCTCGCAACTGGGACATCAGTTCCTGTTCGGTAATCATTTCCTTTTTCATGTTCTGCCGCATCAACCTGCCGTTGCTGATCAGCAATACCGGTGGCGGTCTGACGAAGCGCGCGAACACGGCATACCTGTAACTCAGCCAGTCGAGCAGGTAATCCCAGAAACCGATTGTCGCGACCAGCGCCAATCCTTCGGTGATGGATTTATATTCATTCGCCATCGCGTTCTGGACAGCATCGGCCACGAGCACAATTACCAGAACATCGGTAATGCCGATGCCGCCGGCCTCCCGCCGCAGCAGGCGGAAATACAGGAAGAGTGCCAGATAGACCACACTGCCACGGATGAAGACTTCGAAGAGAGACAGCGTTGGCACCCACATGTCGCTCCAGTTCACGTCGGGCATGCGCGAGCTCCAGAGTTGAAATCTCCGACGGCGCGCATAAGGCATGCCACCCGCACGGGCAGCGGTCGCCTTCGCAAATATTGCCTGGGCGTCATGTAAAAGTTTCCGCGCATGGCCCAAAATAAGGATCCAAACTGCGGAAACTGCGTCGGCACAAACTTTGCCTGTGCTCGAGAACCCTCTCAAAAGCAAACGCCGACATGCCAAGAGCTCTGTGGAAAGGTGCCATAACCTTCGGACTGGTTCACATCCCCGTAGGCCTCTATCCGGCCGCGAGTCACGATGAACTCGATTTCGACTGGCTCGACCGGCGTGACATGGCGCCCGTAGGATACAAGCGGGTCAACAAGGAAACCGGCAAGGAAGTCCCACGCGAGAACATCGTGCGCGGGCTCAAGCACCAGGACGGCCGTTACGTCGTCCTGTCCGACGAGGAAATCCGCTCTGCCAATGTCAAATCGACCCAGACCGTGGACATCGTTGCTTTCGTAGACGCGGGCCGGATCGATGTAACGTTCTTCGACACCCCTTATTTCCTCGCGCCGCTGGCACGCGGGGAGAAGGTCTACGCGCTACTGCGGGAGGCGCTGAAGCGGGAACAAAAGGTTGGCATCGCCTACGTGGTCATCCAGACGAAGCAACATCTGGCTGCGCTGATCCCCGGCGATCGGGCGCTCATGCTCAACACCCTGCGCTGGGCCACCGACGTAAGATCGGCAAAGGAGCTCGATCTTCCGGAGGGAGGCCTCAAGGCCAGCGGGATTCGTGAACACGAACTGAATATGGCTTCCGAACTTGTGAAAAAAATGAGCGAGCGCTGGGAACCGGCTCAATATCGCGACAGCTTCCGCGATGACATACTCAAGCTGGTCGGACGCAAGGTCGCCAAGGGTCAACTCAAGGTTGTCGCCACGCCCGATGATGAGGGCGAGGCCAAGCAACCCACCGCCAAGATCATCGACCTGACGGAATTGCTCAAACAAAGTCTGGGTAACCGCACCAACGCTCGAACGAAGAAACCCGCCTCCTTCGCGCGGCAAAAGAAATCCCGGGCGGCGGTCACTGCGCGGCGCAAGCGAGCCTGAGCCTTGGCGCAACACCGCGGCGGCCTCGGCACTTACCACGCCAAACGCGATTTCCGCGTCACAGCCGAACCCCGCGTCGTGCGCGCCCGGACAAGAGGCTCGCTGCAGTTCGTCGTGCAGAAGCATCACGCGCGGCGTTTGCACTACGATCTCCGGCTGGAACTCGATGGCACATTGAAAAGCTGGGCTGTTCCGAAAGGCCCGAGTCTCGATCCTCACGACAAGCGCCTGGCGGTCCACGTCGAGGACCATCCGGTCGAGTATGGAAAATTCGAGGGAACCATTCCGCCAAATCAGTATGGCGCGGGCAAAGTCATCCTCTGGGACCGCGGCATCTGGATTGCGAACGGCGATCCGCACCGCGACTACAAGGCCGGAAAACTGAAGTTCGAACTCAGGGGCCAGAAGTTGCACGGCGACTGGACGCTGGTGCGCACCCGTCTGAAGGGCAGCAGCGACAAGGAGCAATGGCTGCTGATCAAGGAGAAGGACGAGCAGGCGCGCCCGCGTGACCAGTACGACATCACAGTTGAAGAGCCGGACAGCGTCAACCGCGGTCGCGCGAAAGCCACGAGTTCCTCCAAAGCGGACGCGCGGCTAACGGCTGCAAGAGGCCGCAAGCCGGCCGCACTGAAAGCCGCCGGGGATGACCCAGGAAGGCTATTGGACGCCCGCAAGGCGATACTGCCGGCCAAGCTCGCCCCGCAGCTTGCGACGCTGGTCCAGGCGCAGCCCGAAGGTGACTGGTCGTACGAGCTCAAATTCGACGGCTATCGCATCCTCACGCGGATTTCCAAAGGCAGGGCGCGAATGTTTACGCGCAATGGCCACGACTGGACGGACAGGCTTGCCGCGCAGGCGAAGACTCTGGAACACCTGCGGCTGAAGGAAGGCTGGCTCGACGGCGAGATCATCGTTGCGGGGAAAGGCGGCGTACCCGACTTCCAGGCGCTGCAGAATGCCTTCGATAAGCAGCGCACCGGTGACATTCGCTACTTTCTGTTTGACCTTCCTTACTATGGCGGTTATGACTTGCGCTCATCGCCGCTTGCCGAGCGGCGCGCGTTGTTGCGCCGCCTGTTGCCGCGAAAATCATCCGGGCCGCTGCATTTCAGCGAGGACATAACCGAATCCTCGAAAGATATCCTCGCGGCCGCGTGCAGCCTTGGAATGGAAGGGGTGATCGGTAAGCGACGCGACTCGCATTACAACTCCGGCCGGAGCAAGTCCTGGATCAAACTCAAGTGCGAAAACCGGCAGGAGTTCGTGATCGGCGGATTCACCGAACCGCAACGCTCGCGAACCGCGTTTGGTGCCCTGCTCTTGGGCGTTTACGAGAAGGGAAGGCTACGCTATGCGGGCAGGACCGGGACCGGGTTTGACGAGAAACAGCTTGGGCAACTGCACAAACGCTTGACCGCTCTGGAAACCGCAAAGTCGCCCTTCGTAAACGCACCGCGCGGTGCCGATGTCCGGGGCGTGCACTGGGTGCGCCCGGAGTTGGTGGCGGAAGTGTCGTTCGCGCAATGGACCAAGGAGCGTGTCGTTCGTCAGGCTGTGTTTCATGGTTTGCGCACCGACAAGCCTGCCTCGACAATCAGTTACGAAAAGGCCGCCGCCCTTCCCCAGAAAACGCGGTCCGCATTGCCGAGTGGAAAAAGTACGGCCGAAGGTGCGAAGGCACCGGTTCGCCAGTCGCGCGCCAAAGCGGCGAAAGGACAACGGGTGTTTGTCGGCAATATTTCGATCAGCCACCCGAACCGGGTCATCGACCCCGCAAGCGGTATGACCAAGCTCGATGTCGCGCTTTACTATGAAAAGATCGCGCCCGTAATGCTGCCGCATCTCGAGAACCGCCCGGTATCCCTGGTACGTCTGCCCGAAGGGTTGGGCGGCGAGCAATTCTTCCAGAAGCACATGGACAAGGGTCGCATCCCCGAGGCGAGGCTGCTGGATGCGCAACTTGACCCCGGGCATCCGCCGCTCATCGCGATTGAAAGCACAACGGGACTGGTCGGCGCAGCGCAACTGGGCGTAATCGAACTTCACACGTGGAATGCGATCGCCGGCAGTATCGAGCGCCCCGATCGCATCGTCTTCGATCTCGACCCGGATCCCGCATTGACCTGGACACGCGTGCTCGAGGCGGCGGACTTGACGAAGACCTTGTTGGACGAGTTAGGTGTGAGAAGTTTCGCCAAGACCAGCGGGGGCAAGGGGCTTCATATCGTCGTCCCGCTGCGCCGCCTTCACGAATGGGATATGGCAAAGGATTTTTCGCGCGCCGTAGCCGAGCATCTTGCGGCGACCATTCCAACGCACTTCAGCGCAAAGTCGGGACCGGCGAACCGTGTGGGAAAAGTTTTCGTCGACTACTTGCGAAACAATCGAGGTTCCACCACGGCCGCCGCCTTTTCATTGCGCGCGCGGCTGGGATTGCCAGTGTCGGTTCCCGTCGCTTGGGAAGAACTCATCGAGATCAAACAATCCGACCGCTGGAACATCACCAATATCCATCAGCGTCTCGCCGATTTGTCTGAGGACCCGTGGCTTGACTACGAGAAGAGCCGACAGAGCCTGCGCAAGGCTTTCGCTGCACTCGAAAAAAGCAAGACAACGAAAGACTAGAGACAAAGGCTTCCGATCGAAGCCATCCCCCTCTCCCCTCTACCCGCCCGTCACAGCCAGTACTCCCACAATCCTGCCGCCCACTCCTTGAAGCGGTCACCTATCGGACGGTGCTTCCAGGTTTCCAGATCTATAGCGACTGACTGCGACAGGTCCTTGTCGAACATTGTCTGCATCTGGCGGGCGAATTCATCACCTAGGATTACGGCATCGATTTCGTTGTTATGCAGGAAACTACGCCAGTCCAGGTTGGTGGATCCCACGCATGACCATACCCCATCGATGGACGCCGTCTTGGAGTGCAGCAGCGCTCCCTGGCGCTCATATATCTTTACACCCGCCTTCAGCAACTCGGTGTAGTGCGCCCTCCCGGCATGGAATACCGCCCAGAAATCCGTATGACTGGGCACGATCAGTTTGACGTCCACCCCTCGCATGGCCGCTGCCACCAGCGTTTCCAGCAACTGCTCATCGGGCACCATGTAGGCGTTTGTGATCTGCACCTGGCTTTCCGCGCTGTTGATCGCGGAGACCAGGGTCACATAGATCCGGCTGTAGGCTTCATCCGATGCACTTCCGACTGCACGCACGATGTCCTTGCCGCGGACTTCCAGCTTCGGAAAGAAGCGGGCATCTTTCAGCGGCTCGCCCCCCTGCTTCTCCCATGTCTGCATGAAAAGCTTTTGAAATTCGGCGACGACGGGACCTTCGACCTGCACATGCGTATCGCGCCAGGGCGCTGCGTCACTCCCTCCGTTCTCCTTTTTTTTCTTCGCCGGCTTTCCGCTTGAAGCCGAACCGCTGGAATACACGCTGCTGATGTTGATACCGCCTAGAAAGGCGATACGTCCATCGACGATCAGCAACTTCCGATGGTCGCGGTTATTGAGCAGCCACGCCTTCCTGACCGCAAGCGGATTGACGGGATTGAACTCCAGCACAGCTATATTGTTGTCGCGCAGATAGTCGAAGAACTCCTTCGGTGTGCGGAGACTGCCGACACTGTCGTACAGCATGGTGACCTGAACGCCCTTTTTTCTCATGGCGATCAGCAGGTCGGTGAACTCTCGGCCGACCTCATCGTCCTCGATGATGTAGGTTTCCAGGTTTATGTGATGCCGTGCGTTGCGGATGGCGGCGAACATCGCCTTGTAAGTGGCCGGACCGTCCTGCAACAGCACGGCCTTGTTGCCGATGACCAGCGGGCTGTCTACCGCGGCTTCCTCAACCGCGACATGGCGCTCCAGTATGCTGGGGTTGCCGTTTTCCTCTTTGAGTTTTTCCAGGATTGCCGCGCTTTGCTGCGTAGACAGCGGCCCGCGTGCGCCCTCCAGTTGCACGGGGCCGGTGGCGTTCTGCTCCATGCGTTCGATGCTCGGCAGGGAACTCACCACGCATCCGGCGGTGAGGAGGAGGATACAGGCTGCCCGCGCGGACGCGAGCATCCGACAACAAAACGCCGGAACACGCGTGTTCATGGAAACTCCCACGATACGGTGTCCCGGCGATGTTTCAGACCGAACTTTCAGATCATCAGCACTATTATTTGTTGGCCTTTTCCTGTAGCTTCTCGCCGCCGCGCTCGAGGTCCTTGCCTGCACCCGCCATCGTGTTGCAGCCTGCGATGAAGCCGACCAGCATCAAAACTGCCAGTAATCTGGTTAGCATGTTGATTTGTCCTTCACGTTGATGCGTCCCTCATAGCGTCCGGAACGCGGAGTTGTTGGGTCAGCCCTGCTTGACGGTCAGGCGGTTATCGACCGACCTGACGCCTTGCACAGCTTGTGCTACCTGGACTGCACGACTGACTTTGGTACGCGAATCTACCGTCCCGCTCAGCGTAACGACACCGTCGGCAGTATCGACGTCGATCTTTAGAGCCTCGAGGTCAGGTTCACCGATCAGGGCGGTCTTCACCTTGGCGGTGATGGTGGCATCATCCATCTTGTCGCCGACATTCGAAGCCTGTTCCTTGACTTGCGCAGTGGCCTGGTCGATCTTGCTGCCTGCTTTTTCCCCGACGCGTTCCGCGCTCCGGTCGCTACGATCGCAACCGGCCGTAAGCGCGACGGCAAACAGGGCGGTCGCGACCATGCTGATGATTTTCGCTAGCTTCATTTGTAAGCCTCCTGACAGAGTTAGTTGGAAAACCGCCGTACAGTCGACTGCGAGCGGTCTCGGCAACCGGGCAAGCCGGCTTCCTTCACTTTGTTCTGCAAGCCACATGCCAAGTGATTTGAAACGAGCAGAGTCCGCTTTGACACCAAACACCTAGCGGCGTTTTGCGCCGGATAGAAGTGATGATTTCCGTTTGGATAGAGGTAAGAATTACAGGATCGGTTGTAACCATTGCCACGAGCGAAACCTCTGCACAGATGCGGATTGGCCAAATTCTGCCGATGGTCATGGCGCCAGCGAGCGCGTGAACAGCGACATTCGCCGATGACGGAGTTGTTCGCTCCGCGCATCATCAATGGCACAGACTTTGCGACACCCTCCATAGTTGCAGTTTCGAAAATGGAGACTCCCATGGCAATATGCGATAAATGCGGAAACGATTACGACAAATCCTTCGATGTAACGATGGCAGGCAGGAGCCATACCTTCGACAGTTTTGAATGCGCCATCGCCGCGCTTGCGCCGATTTGCGGCCACTGTCAGTGCCGCATCGTCGGCCATGGCATGGAAGTCAATGGCCGCTACTTCTGCTGCGCGCACTGCGCCGGGGAATCCGGCGTCCAGGGACTGCGCGACCGGGTCGGCTGAGCCGTGCTCGGCAGTTGCGGCCATTCCCAAAGCCGCTCGATCGAAGCAATCGTTCGAGCGGTAGTCCTTACGTCCCCGTAGGGGGCCACACGCGAATGGGTTCGCGATCCGCATCGCTGGGGTCGCTCCCGTTCGAGTCCGCTTGCACGCCGGAGGTTGAACTCTCGCGCTCGGATGCATATTCCCGGAGGCGGTTGTAGAGCGTCTTGAGGCTGATGCCCAGCATCTGCGCGGCTTTTTCCTTGGTTCCGCCACACTGTTGGAGCGTCGCCAGCATCAGGCGGCGTTCCATTTCGGCCACGGTGCTGCCGACGCGCACCTGCAGGAATGGGCCGCTGATGTCTCGTGGCGTTTTGGCCGCTTCGAGCGGCAGGCATGCGGCCTCGATAAGGTCGTCGGCCATGATGAAGCCGCGCTGCACCACATTGCGCAACTCGCGGACGTTGCCGGGCCAATGCCATCCCTTCAGAACCTCCCGTGCATCCTCGCTGAAAGACTTGTTGGTACTTTCTGCGCGGTTGAGTTCCTTGAGAACTTCGTCCGCGATCAGCAGCACGTCGCCGCCACGCTCGCGCAACGGCGGGAGATGCAACGGGAAAACCTGGAGCCGGTACAGCAGGTCTTCGCGCAGCTTGCCTTCCGCCACCGCTTCATGCGGATCGCGGTTGGTTGCTGCAATCAACCGCACGTCCACCTCGATTTCCCGGTCGGAACCGATGCGTATGAAGGTCCCCTCCTCCAGTACCCGCAGCAACTTGACCTGAAGCTCGATAGGCATCTCGGTGATTTCATCCAGGAACAAGGTGCCGCCGTTGGCGCGTTCGAAATAGCCCTTGTGCTCGCGTACCGCCCCCGTAAAACTGCCCTTCTCGTGGCCAAACACTTCGCTTTCGATCAGATGCGGCGAAATGGCGCCGCAATTGATCGGAATGAATGCGCTCTTGCGTCGCCGGCTGAGGTCATGCAACGTCTGCGCAACCAGTTCCTTGCCGGTGCCGCTTTCCCCCGTGATCAGGACCGTGGCTACGGTAGGCGCAACACGCTCGATCTGGTCGTATACCTTCTGGATGGAGGAAGAGGTGCCCAGCAGCCGGCCAAAACGGCCCAGGCTGCGCAACTCGCTGCGCAGCACGGATATTTCCTTCTTCAGGTCGGTGGGACGAGCGACGCGTGAAAGAATGGCCCTGATCTGCTTGATGTTGACCGGCTTGATCAGGTAGTCGGCGGCGCCAAGGCGGAGCGCCTCGATCGAGGTTTCGATGCTCGCGTGTCCCGTAATCAAGACGACTTCGGTGGTGGCACGCGACTCGACGTCCTGGAACAGGTCCATGCCGTCGCCGTCCGGCAGCATGAGGTCGAGCAACACGACATCGGGACGTTGCAGTGCCATCCGTTCGCGGGCCTGCTTGAGATTGGCGGCGGTGGCAGTGGTAAAGCCTTCATGCGTCACCAACTCTTCGAGGCCCGTGAGGGCATCGACATCATCATCAACTATCAGGGCATGGGGCATGGTCTGTCCCGTTTCGTTCGCGGCGATGACCGGGGCGTGCGCTGGCGCATCAGCCGGGCCGATCTGGGAAAAAAACTGGCGCGGCGAAGGGAGTTACGCCGCGCCAGGAAATTCCCACGGCACATTCACCGCAGGAGAGGGAGGTCAAGAAAGAAGAAAATCCTACCGAAAGCCGGCTGCCTGCGGACGTTTCCCGCGTCCACCTGGGTGGCAGCCTCATTGCCGCGCGTCTCGCCACACCACGCATCCGCGTCGATCCGGTTACAGTCCGCGGCTGAATTGTTAGTAAGCTTAGGCAAGATGCGTGAACCCGGCTATCAGGTACAACATCGATTTCGATCAGCATAATCACTGCGTTCAGACGACTGAGAGGTCCGGCCCGCTCAAGGCCCGAGCACGACGGCGTGGCCCCGCAGCGCCCTACGGTCCGCAGTGGCGTTTGTGCGGCTCTTGAGTACGCGTACGCCCGGCGAGTTGCGCAAAGCCAGGCGCAGGCAATCCTCGAAGTAGTCCCGGCCCGTGTAAGCCGCTTCCACTTCCCACCGACCCTGATCGCGAACGAACATCAACTTCTTGAAAAGATCCGGCGGCACGTCGGGCAGCGCATCTTTGCTCCTGTTGGACCATAGCCATCCCAACGCCAATTCCACGTGGCACTCCCTGACGACATCTGCCGCCATACCGGTCAGCTTGCGCGTCAATTCCTCGCGACCCACTAAACTGCGCCCTCTGCGATAGCCCGGTAACAAAGCGGGCATTGGTTCGCCATTGCAAGAATGAGCGACACGCTAACGGGCCCTCATTTCCGAAACGTGCCCTGACGACTTCATGTTCTCAATCAACCCAGGCACCAGGTGGTTAACGATTTTTGCAAATGCATCGCCGCCGGAAGTTCTGCTTCTCTCGATGAATTCGAGGGGGATGCCTGTTTCCCGAACCGAGATGGCGTGATCCAGTGTTGAAATTTCTAAAACGTATGTGACCTTGCCGTCGAGAACGCGTCCGGCGTGAATGGCCACGTCAAATTCAAACGGATCCAGATCGTTTTTCAGCAGCAACCGATAAGCGTTGCGTTCTGCTCTGGTCAAAATCGGCCTCAATTCGCTTTCGGTTATTGGCATTGACGGGCTCTCCTTGATTTATTGGTAGTTTTCCAGCGTTGCGTTTTACGTTTTCTGCTGGTCCCCCTGTCATTTGGAGTCCGTTCGGACCATACCCGGACCGGCACGGTAATCTGCTGCCGGTGTGAGTTGCGACACAGTTTTGGAAAGTAGCTTTCGAACGGTCCAGTAATGCTGCTGCTCGGTAGCCTAGAGAACGGGATGAGCGCTGGAAATCAGTTGGATGACTGATTTCTGTGTGGGAACTTCACTTCTATTATGTCGGGGCGTGCTTCATTGGCGCCCCACTCTCACCAATCACTGTATGGTGTTCCGTCCAGAGCGGTGCCGGTGGCGCCGCTTTTGACATCGGCAACCGCTCCTTTTCCGGCTTCCTGCGGCGGTACCGTGACCCAGGTTTGCACATTGTCGGAAATCGGATCGGGGGGAATGCGGCGAAGGTATTTCTTTTCCACGAGATCGTCGAGCGTGTCGGGATAACGGCCGCGGTCGCCGTAGTACTTGTCGATGGCGTTGCGCATTTGGGCCAGATCCTCCTTCAACACCGCTTCCCTGGCTCGATCCGTACTGTGAAAATAACGCGGCACGGCGATGGTCAGCAGCAAGGCGATGACCGTCATTACCACAAGCAATTCGATAAGCGTAAACGCTCGAGCGGGGCGAGGGGCGTGGGACGAGGGCCGAGCAAGGACCCGCAGCCGTTTGCTGCTCCTTCGCCCCTCGACCCTCGTCCCTCGCCCCTCGTTCATCACCATTCCTTGTACGGCACGCCGTTCAAACCCTCCCCTTCCGCGAGAGAGTAGACGTCGAACACGTCTGCGCCCTCCCGAGGTTCGTCGGGAGGGCTGGCGTAAGCGCGTAGGCCCCAAGTGTCGTCTGCCTTCACGTTGTCTGGTGCGAAAGGGTCGCGCGGCATCCGGCGCAGGAAATATATCCTGGGCTTGTCCGGCTTCTTGATGTCCTCGACGCCCTTCACCAGGTCCGCAAGTGCAGGTGGATAGCCCGAGGCATCGGACTTCTTTTCAATTCGCCCTTCATCGCCAGCCTGTTTATACGCATCGATCGCCTCGCGGATCTGGCGCAATGCACTTCGCAGTTCCTGTTCCTTTCCGCGCTGGACCGCGAGTTGGGCGAGCGGCACGGCAGCCGAGGCAAGAATGGCAACGATCGCCACCGTGATCACCAGCTCGATTAGGGTAAAGCCGTGGAAGCGGCGAGGGGTGCCCGACTTCGCTGGATACTGGGCTTTGCCCATAAGGGGCGAGGGACGAGGGACGAGGGACGAGGTGAATGATCGACGGGTGAAGCATGGCGGCGACGGAAACCCAATTGGCACAAAGCAGTGCAGTTCTTTTTTTTCTGCCCCCCGTCCGTGATTCATCACGGCGTGATATTTACCGTCACCGGCGTCGGCGGGGAAAGGGTAACGTTCTCGCCACCCGCGTTGGTAGCGGAAATACTTGCAACCGAGATTTGTGCAGGGCCCGTCTGTCCTTCAAGCGCCTGGAAACGAACCGCGGTCGTTCCCGCCACCGACAGTTGCACGCGGCCGGGCGTGCCGTCGGCGCCTACCGCCCGAAGCTTTGCGGGGTCGTAAACCAGTTCGATACCCACATTCACCGGAGCGCCAGGCGTTACCGATACCGCGAGCGCAAACTCACGTCCTGCTTGCGCCTGGAGCGGCGCGGACAAAAGCACGGTCTGCATTCCCCCAGGCGTCGCCACGCCCGGAGACGAAGGCACAGGGGGAGTCGGCGGCACTGCGGCGGACGACTGCCCTTCGACGGCTGGCGGTGCCGGGGCCACCGATGGCTGAGCGGGGATTTGCTGCTGCGCACGCGGCTGCGCGGAACTGCTGGGCAGCCGCATGGGTGTCGCGCCGAGACTGCCTTCGGTGCCCGAGGTAACTTCCAGCGCCGACGGCGCCGGCCTGTCGAGATTGCGCACCACGTACGGCGTGATAAGCAACACGATCTCGGTCTTGATTCGGTTATCGTTGTTGCTCGTGAAGAGCCGGCCCAGCATCGGCCAATCGCCGAGGCCGGGTACCTTGTCCGTGGTACGCCGATCTTCGTCCTGGATCAATCCCGCGAGCACTTGGGTCTCACCGTTGGCCAACCGAAGCACGGTAGCTGTGTTGCGCGTGCCGATTCGATATGTAAGCGTGCCGCCCAGGGAGCGAATCTCCTGCACGATGTTGCTCACCTCGAGGCCGACTCTCATTGATACTTCGTCCTCGAGATACACATTCGGCTCCACATCGAGTTTGAGCCCGACGTCCAGATACTGCACCGACTCCGACGTGCCAATTTGCGGGCTCGAGGTGGTCGTAATGACCGGAAGCCGGTCGCCGATGTGGATCTTGGCCTTTTCGCGGTTCTTGACACGGATGCGCGGGTTGGCAAGGAGGTTGGTGTCCCCGTCCTGACGTTTCAAATTGATTACCACTGCCGGATCGGTGATGGTCACCGCAACCATGCTCGAATTGAAGTTCTGCAGTTCCCTCAATGTAGCCTGGCCCGGGCCGGCGGCGCCCTCGATACCGGCCGCAATCTGCGACGGATACTGGATCCCCAGGTTCTGCATCTTGCTGCGTGTGACCTCGAGCACTTCGAGTTCGAGAACGACTTCGGGCTCGGCGAGGTCCTGGGCTGCGATCAGCTTTTCGGCAAGCCGGATCGCCTCCGGCGTATCGCGCATGATCAGTAGATTGAGCCGCTCGTCGATGAATACGTCGCGCGTCTTGACCACGGTCTTGATCAGATTGAGCGTCTGCTTTACGTCGGCGTTTCCGAGATAGAAACTCTTCACCACGAGTTCCTGGTAGTCGCGTACCTTGTTGGGCAGATTCGGGTAGATCAGGATAGTGTTTTCGTTGAGCACCTTTTTCTCCAGCTGGCTGGTCACCAGCAGGAAGTTGACCGCATCCTCGATCGAGGTGTCGCGTACGTAAATCGTGGCCTTCAGGTCCGGGCGCACATCGCGGTCAAAAACAAAGTTGATTCCGGATGTGCGCGACAGGACCTCGAATACGCTCTTGAGCGGCGCATCGCGAAACTCGAGCGTGACCGGTTTCCTGAATTCGGGTTTGAGCCGCGGTCCCGCAACCCCTACTTTTGTCAGACTCTCCTCGATCCGGCGTTCCAGTGCCTGTGCATCCTTCTGCGACGGATTTTCCGCGAGAACCTTCTTCAACATTACAAGCGCCTGTTCCGCCATTCCGGCATCGAACAAGGCCCGCGCCCGCGCAATTTCAGCGCGCTGCTTTTGCTCGGCCACGGCGGCTTTCAGCCCGGCTTGTGCGCGGGTGTTTCCGGGGCTGAACTCCAGCACGCGCCGGAATACCGCAATCGCCTCGTCGCTGCGCCCGAGTATCCGGGCCTTCTCGCCTTCATAGAGGAGCTGGCTGACGTAGAGATCTCGGGTACGCACGTAGTAGTTGCGCAGCTCGGTGTCGTTCGGATTCGCCTTGACACCCTGTTCCAAACGGCGAATGCCCTCCTCGGCTCGTCCCTGCTCGACGAGCCTGCGGCCCTCGACCGTCGCGGTGTGCGCCGCGCAACCTGCAGCGAGAATCAGCAGAAATACCACGACAAACCTGCTCACTGCGGCTCTCCGATTACCAAGGTCTGGCGCTCATTGAGCGGCAGGAAAAGCAGTGTGATATCGCCTTCGGCGATGCGTTCGACCCGGTAGAGCGAATCGATCGTGTCGCCTTCGTGCACAATCAGATTGCGCTCGCCCTCGACGAGGAACACAGCGATTTCGCCTTCAGACATCAGCTTGCCCATGTAGGTGAATGGCAGCGGCGGAGCGCTCGGCGATGGTGCAACCACGGTCTGCACAGGGCGCGGCGCGCCCCCGCGTTTCGATTTGGGTGCGCGGGGCTTGGCCGTTGCGAAGGGATCTCGCGTCGCCTTTCCGAGATCACGGGATTTCAGCTTTTCCAGGTTTATGACTGCTGCGTCGCCCTGTGCTCCGGCCTGCCGTCGCTGCGCCGGTGCCGGCGCAGCGACGGAATTGGCGGCCGCGACAACCTCTGTCGTGGGCGCGTCCGTACTGTCCCTGATCCACGCAGCCGCGGCGAGCGTCGCAGTCAGCAGACCACCAAGCACCAGCCAGCGTCGACGCGCGTGAAGTTTCATGCGGCAGTTCTCATGAAGACGGTGAATCGCAATTGCACCTCCAACCCTTCCGAGCCGCCCTGCTCACGTTGCAAGCTGATCGAGTCGAGCGCAAGGCCCGGCGTGTCGTGCATTGCCTGCGCGAGGAAACGCTTCACCTGCGGATAGCTTCCCTTCACGGGCAGAACGAGTTGATAGCGCATGAGCCTGCCCGACGGGTCGGCCAGTGGACGGTATTCGCCGCGTTCAAGAACCAGGCCGACATCACCCGCGTGGGAATGCAATCGGCGCACCACCTCCGGTGCCTGATCCGCCGCAGGCAGTTGATCGTAAAAAGCCGCGAGACGCGCATCGGGGCGTCCGGCGTCGACGATCCGCACTTGATTGCCGGCCTGTGTCTCGAGGCGCTGCACACGATCGCGCAGTGCTGCCACCTTGGCTTGCAGCGGCATGACGTTCGAGAGGAAGAATCCCGCCGCAAATATCGCCAGCACGATACCGGCGATCGCAGCCCACCCCATGGCGTGCATGGCACGCAGCAGGCGCCATCGGACCAGCTTCAGCGCGGCATCCATGACGCACCTACGAGGAAGCGAATCGGCCGCTCGGTATTTTGCCGCTCGCGTTGATGTTGCAGCAGATAGACTTTCGACAGCTCTTCCTGTTGCTCGAGCCGCCTTACGTAGTCGAACATGCTTTCGACATCGGAGGCCTCCGCACTGATCTGCACCATTCCCGACTTGGCATCCGGGGAAATGTCACGCAGTACGACCCTGTCAGTCGTCGCCCCTTCAACCGAGCTGAACAATCTGTCCCATGGCAAAGCAAGCTGGTCGATCACTTCATTCGCGCGCCGGATTTCCTGCCGAAGCGACTCGTCGACCGGCTGCGCGATCGGTGCGAGCCCCCGCGCCCTGCGTTCGAGTTTTGTTGCCTGCGACTCGAAATGCTGTGCCTCGTCCTTGAGATCGGTGTGAATCGACATTACGACAATTGCTCCCACCACTGCTGCGGCCAGCAACACACCGCCGCCGGGACGGCGGCGCGCAGATTGCAAAAAGTCGAGCTCCACGGCGCGCATGGTCATAGTCCGCACATGGCCAGCGCGAGGCCGGCGTCGGCACCGGCGGCCCTCGCAAAAGGCGCGCGCAGTGAAAGCCGCTCGACCTTCAGTCCATCGGTCTCCACTATGACGTTGCCCACCTTCGCCAGGTACACCCTATTGCTGGCGCTGCCTGCCGAGAGGAGAAGCCGCTCCTGTTCGAGCACTTGCACCAGGGAGACGGAAGCGCCGTTGAGCGGGCGCACGCGTACGGAACGCCACTGGCCGCCGGATATCCACGCCACGAGAAGACGCCCCCGTTCCACGGTTGCCAGCCACCCTTCGGTTCCTATCCGGCTTCGCCATTCGTTGAACTGCGCCATCAACGCCGGCTGCACCGACAGGAGCCGCAGGCCCGAGGCTGCGACCGCGCTGGTAACCGCGCCAATCAGGGCCTGGTCCACGGCTGCGCACAATCGACTGGCGCCGGCCGGCGCCGGACTCATCACGATGGTCCAGTCACGTGCAGACTGGCCGAATACCTGGACAAAACGCGTGCGCGCGAATTCAAGTTCCTCCGCCTCGGTCACGAGCTCGCCGCTCCAGGGCAGCACGACGTAACGGATGAAGTGGCTCGACAGGATCAGTGTGGCGTCGCCCTTGCCGACGTTCGGATGAACCAGAAGGTCCCGTAAGACCTCCACCGCGTCGGCCCAGTTCCCTTGCCCCTTCACTTCGGGGCATTGCACGCTCTTGCGATCGGCAACGCGCGGCCTCAGTCCGCGCGAAAACCGTACCAGTGCCACCTGGTGAGGTGACACAGAAATGCGGACGCGCTCATGCCACGAAAGTGACACGATTGACCTCCTCGAGCGTTGTCTCGCCGCTGGCGACCAGGTCAAGCGCGGCCTCGCGCAGACTACGGGTGCCGAGCGCGCGCGCAGCCTCCTTGACTGCACGCAACGGTTGGCGCGTGCTGATGAGTTCGCGCATTTCATCATTGAGAATGAACGTTTCCGCAATCGCCTTGCGGCCACGGTACCCCGTGCCGCGACACTGGCCGCAGCCCTTGCCCGCGCGAAAGCACCAGTGGTCCACTTGGCCAGCGGTAACTCCGGAGGCTGCGAGCAACGCTTCTGCCGGGCGTTCCTCGATCGCGCACTGCGTACACGAAATCCTGACCAAGCGCTGTGCCGCGACCCCGTTCAGTGCGCTCACGAAACTGTACGGATCCAGCCCCATGTGCATGAACCGGCCGATTACGTCGAAGACATTGTTTGCGTGCACCGTGGTGAACACCAGATGTCCCGTCAGAGCCGACTGCACCGCGATCTGAGCGGTTTCCGGATCGCGAATCTCCCCCACCATGATCTTGTCCGGGTCGTGGCGCAGAATGGAGCGCAAGCCGCGCGCAAAGGTGAGCCCCTTTTTTTCATTCACGGGAATCTGCAGGATTCCCGGAAGCTGGTATTCGACCGGATCTTCAATGGTGATGATCTTGTCCCGTCCGTTATTGATCTCGGACAGGATTGAGTAAAGCGTAGTGGTCTTGCCGCTGCCGGTCGGTCCAGTCACCAGCAGCATCCCGTAAGGCTCGCTCGCAAGTTTGCGCAACCATGCGACAGTAGACTTATCGAATCCGAGTACGTCCAGCCTCAGGCCGTGGAACTCTTCGGCAAGGGTCTGCTTATCGAGAATGCGCAGAACTGCGTCCTCTCCAAAGATGGATGGCATGATCGATACGCGGAAATCAACTTCGCGGCCCTTGACCCGCACCTTGAAGCGGCCATCCTGGGGTATCCGGCGTTCGGCGATATCGAGCTCAGCCATGACCTTAACGCGCGACAGGATCTGCTCCGCCATGTCCGCGCCCTGCGCCACGCCGACCTGGCTCAGCACCCCATCGATCCGGTATTTGATCGCGAGCCGGTTACCCGCCGATTCCAGATGAATGTCGCTGGCCCCGATCTTTAATGCGTCATAGAGAGTGGAGTTGACCAGCTTGACCACCGGACTGGCGTTTTCTCCGATGGTCTTCAGAGACAAGTCCTCGACGTGTCCCCAAAGGCTTGCTGCCCCCTCCTCGCCTGATACCACGCCATCCATTGCCCGCATGTCGCCCTCTACACGGGAGAGATAAGCAGCGATGTCGTCGCGGTGCGCAAGGCAGAATGCGAACGGCTTCCCCAGTCTCTCGAAGGCCCAGGCCTGCAGATCGAGCGCGAACGGGTCGCCGATCACCAGGAACAGTTCGCCGCGCTCGTCCCGGAACGCGATGCACTCCCGCGCCAAAGCCTCACTGAATGGCAATACGTCGAATGCCGGTGCCAGCTCATGCAGCCTCTGGATCGGAGCGGCCGGGAATTTGAGCAATTCGGCCAGCGCGATTGTGAATTCGGCAGGCGGGAACTTGAGGTTTTCCTCGAGCACCTCGATGACGCGGCGGTTCGCCGATCGAGCTTGTGCTCTGGCTTCCTCGATCCGCGCCGCGGTCAGAGCCTCGCCGCCGGGAAGAACGTCACGGGCGGCATTCACTGGATGCTCCCAGCCAACTCGAACACCGGCAGGTACATCAATATGACGATAACGCCGATCACGACGCCGATGAATACCATCAGCAGCGGCTCGAACAGGCGCGTGAACCAATCGACCCAGCGCGCGATCTCCTCATCGAGGAAGCCGGCGATCCGGTCCATGATTTCGTCCATCCGGCCACTGCGTTCACCCACGCGCAGCATGCGCAGCGCCACCGGCGTGGTCAGACCGTTTGCGGACATTGATTCGGAAATGGCACGGCCTTCACGGATTGCTTCGCGGGCGCGTGCAAGGCTGGCCTGCAATGCAGGAGCCAGCAACCCCGAGGCCATGTCAAGCGATGTCACTACCGGCGTACCACCACGTAGCAGCATGCCGAGCGTTCGATAGAAGCGCGCCAGTTGATAGAGCCGCATACGGCTGCCGACGGACGGGATGCGCCAGAGTCTCTCGCCGAGCCAGCCGCGCGCGGCGCGACTGAATGCCAGACGTGCGGCGAGTGCAGCGACGCCGATGCCAACGACAGCAACCGCGAGTCCGTTGGCATCGAGGAATTTGCCGAGCATGAGCAGCAGTTGTGACATCAGCGGCAGATTTCCCTGGATGTCCTCGTAGACCTGGCTGAATTTCGGCACAACGTACCCCAGCAGAAACAGCAGCACCAGCAATCCCACGCCCATCAGCAGCACTGGATAGATCGCGGCACTGACGATTTTCTTGCGCACCAGTTCCACCTGTGCCTGGTAGCCCAGGTAGCGCCTCAGCGCATCGGGCAGGTCCCCGGTCTTCTCGGTAGCCCGCACGCTGGCGACAAACAAGGCGGGAAATGCATTCGGCACGTCCCGCATGGCGTGGGAAAGCGTGCGTCCTTGGCGCAGCTGGGTGGTGAGATGCTCGAGCGTGGCGCGGGTGGGTCCGTTGCTTTCCTTCTCTGCGAGTGCTTCGATGGATTCCACCATCGTCAGGCCGGCTTCCAGCAGTGCCAGCAGTTCCTGCGCAAACGACGCCAGGGGAAAACGGCCGCGCCGCTTGAAAAAATCCAGATTCCACGTCGCAGCACGGCGCAGTGACAACACCGCAAGCCCGTTTGCTTGCGCCTGCCTTTCTGCATCGTTCTCGTCGGCCGCGTCCAGAAGGACGGACACCACGCCTTCCGGTTCGCGCAGAGCCTTGACTTGAAATTTCATGATCTTCGGGCGATTCGGTGGTTCAGCACCAGAATGATTCGGTGCAGGCCGGCGCAATGCACGCATCGCCCACCTCACGGAATCTCGTTCGCGGCGTTACTCGGTCATCATTCACGCATTCGCCTTTCACGGTTTTTTGGTTACCAATTCGTGATGTCCGCCGACTCCTCCGTTCCGCCGAGCTTGCCGTCCTTACCATACGAAAACAGGTCGTACTCTCCATGATCTCCGGGCGCGCGATAAACATACTTGTTGCCCCAGGGATCGACGGGCACGGCTTTCTTCAAATATGGGCCGGCCCACTTCGGTTCGCCTTCGGGACGCGCCATCAGCACATCGAGCCCATGCTCAGTGCTCGGGTAGTGCCCGGTGTCGAGCCGGTACTGGTCAAGCGCCTTGTCGAAGGCATCTATCTGCGCCCTCGCTGTCTTAACCTCCGACTTTCCGATTTGCGCAAAGTAGCGCGGCCCCACATATCCAGCGAGCAGGCCGATGATCACCATCACTACCAGCAGTTCGAGAAGCGTAAAGCCTCCCGGAAACCGATTGTTCGTTGCGGGTGACACGCGGATCCTGTGAAATTAAGTGAACGCCGGCCAAAACGTGCCTGCGCGGGGTTGCGCTGCTGGCGGCACGTTGAGACGCCGGGAGAACGGCAATTTACTTCCGCTAGATGACAGATTGGAGAAATCAGTCAGTATTTTAACCCCTCCTTCCCGGCGCGTGGGCGCATTTGCCGGGAATCCCAAGCCCGATCAAAACCGCAGTAGCCCCAGTCTGTGATCTGAGGGTCGTTCGACGCAACCTCATTCAGGCATGCAGCAGTCCTTTGCGGATTGCGTAGCGCACGAGGCCGGCAACCTCGTGGATGTCGAGTTTTTTCATAATGTGGTTCCGATGAGATTCAGCCGTCTTGAAACTGACGTTGAGCAACCTGGCAATCTCCTTCGTGGTGTTTCCCTCCGCAACCAGTTGCAGGATCTGGCGCTCGCGGGCGGTGAGCGGATCTACAGTCTCGTCGGTATTCTCCAGGAAGGCGTCCACGACCGATGCCGCCACGCCCGGGCTCAAATAGGTCTCGCCACGCAGGATCTCGCGAATTGCTGAAATCAGATCCTCTGCGGCCTGGGTCTTGAGCACGTAACCCCTGGCCCCGGCCCTCAACGCCTGGAGCACATAGCCTTTATCGGTATACATCGTGAGCAGGATGGTTCTGATGCCGGGGGAGTGGCGGCGCATCTCGCGCGCGGTATCAACACCGTTGAGCAATGGCATCGAAAGGTCGAGGACGGCGATATCCGGGTTCAGCATCCGCGCGAGTTTGAGTGCCTCGTGTCCGTCCGACGCCTCGCCAATGACTTCATGGCCAGCCGCCTCCAGCAATCCGCGCAGTGCCTGGCGGACGATATGGTGGTCATCTGCGAGCAGTAAACGGCAAGACATGTCAATCTCCCAGTGGAATGTCTGTTAAAAGAGTTGTACCGCGCCTTGATTTTGAGTCCACGTGCAGCGAACCTCCGAGCGCGTTGAGTCGCTCGCGTATTCCAATCAATCCCAGGCCGTGAGGCATGCGTCGCGCATCGAACCCCGATCCGTCATCGCGGACCCTGCAGGCAACCTTGGACGGCGAGCGTTTCAATTCGATCCTCACGCAATTCGCATTCGCGTGCTTGACCGCGTTGTCCACGGCTTCCTGCACGATCCGATACAACGCTGTTTCCACCTTGTCGGGCAGTCGCGCCCCGGCATCTCCGGCGACGTACACCCTTAGCCCTGTGCGCCTGGTCACCTTGTCTGCGAGAAACTCGAGCGCCGGCACCAGTCCGAGGTTGTCCAGCTCCGTCGGGCGCAACTCTTGAGTCAGCGTGCGGAGCTGCGATTCAGCTTGTTTGAGCAGGCTTTCGATCGAGTCGAAACGGTCTCGCTTCTGTGGCGGAAGCTCGGAGGCGATTTCGGCAACAGCGATATGCGCGGAGGCAAGAAGCTGGCTGGTCTCATCATGAAGCGCATGTGCGGCGCGTTTCATCCTGGCTTCCAGATCTTCATTCAGCTTATGAAGCGCACGTGTGCCGTCACGGGCATCGCGATGGCTCGCCTCGAACGGTGTCAGGCAGACGGAGAAGAAAACCTCCGCTGCCTGCAGAAAATCGCCCCCCGTCTGCCGTTCGGCGCAAAGGCGCTGCAATACCCCGTGGTGGATGGTCGCCATCATCCCGACACCGCAGCTATCCACAAGCGCACGCCGTGCAAGCTCACGGCCACGGTCAAGCGTAGTCTCGCCCGGGTCTTGCAAGTAGTCGCTGAAGGCCTCCCGATAGCGTTCCGCCAGTTGTTTGCGATCAACGCTCATCAGCTCTCCCCCGCTTTGCCGATGACGGCTCTCATCATGCATCGGCATCCGCGCTGGTTTTGACCAGCCAGCCACGGATGAGCGAAAGCAGCTGTTCGAGGTTTACTGGCTTGGAAATATAGTCCGATGCGCCCGCCTCGATGCACTTCTCGCGGTCGCCCTTCATGGCCTTGGCCGAGACGCCGATAATCGGCACGTCCCTGAATCGCTCGAGCCCGCGCATGACGCGGATCGTGTCGTATCCATCCAGTTCCGGCATCATCATGTCCATCAGGATGATGTCGATCTCCGGATTTTTCTTCAGCATCTCGATGCCATCCACGCCGTTTTCCGCATTCATCACGATCATGCCCTGCTGTTCGAGGGCGCTGGTAAGCGCGAAGATGTTGCGGATGTCGTCGTCGACAAGCAACACCCTCCTGCCCGCCAGGTCCGGCAACGCTTTCCCTGTGCTCGACGGCGGGCTGTGCTGTGCGGACGGCACATCCCTGCTAGCGTTCTGGAGAAACAGGGTCGTCTCATCGAGAACCGCCTGTGCGGAAGGGACCCGCTTCAGGACAAGCAATTCCGCCAGTTCGCCGGGGCCGTTCTGCCCGGCAGCAGCATCCTCTGCAGTGTGAATGGCAATCGGCACCTGCCCGACGTGACCCTTCTGCACCAGTCCGCGAACCAGTTCGATAGGCGCCATATCGGTAAGGCTTTGTCCGATCATCATGCAGTCGATCTCGGCGCCGTCCAGCACTTCGAGTGCCTGCTTGCCGCTGCTGACGGTGGTAACCTGCAAGTGTTCCGTGGCGACCGCCTTGGCGATGGCTTCCCGCTGGGATTTGTTTCCGGCGGCAACCAACAAGGTGCCCGGATCGCGTTCCATGAATCCGCGTAGCCTGGACAAGGCTTCACGCACGGTTTCCTTGCGCGATGCCTTTTGCACGAACCCGACCGCCCCCATCCACATGCATTCTTGCTTCCGATCGTCCATCGAGATCACGTTCACAGGGATATGCCGCGTCGTTGGATCCTGCTTGAACAGGTCAAGCAAGTCCCAGCCGTCCATGCCCGGAAGATTGGTGTCCAACATGATCGCGTCTGGCGAAATCTCCTTTGCCAATGCGAGCGCATCGTCCGCATTGGAAGCGATCAAACCCTTGAAACCCGATTCGTGCACAAGATCCAGAAGTTTCGACGCGAATGCCCTGTCTTCTTCGACAACCAGAACTACCCGGTCACCGGGGCGAACGTTGCCGAGGTCGTCCTGCCTCACCGCAACTAGCGCCGCTGAGCCATCCACGCGGGGCCTGCGGGAACGCCCGCTGCGTGCAGGGACAGGCGGTCGTTTTTGATCAGTCCGGAGCGTTGGCGCAGTATTGTCGGTGTCGCCTTCCGCTTTTTGGACCAGTGGAAGGTAAAGCGTAAACGTGCTGCCTTTCCCCGGACTGCTTTGTACTTTGATGTCGCCGCCCAGCAGACGCGTCAGTTCGGAACTGATAGACAGACCAAGGCCGGTGCCGCCGAACTGCCGGCTGGTGGTTCCGTCGGCTTGCTGGAACGCTTCGAAGATGATCTGCTGCTTTTCCGGCGGAATGCCGATCCCGGTGTCGGTGACCGAAAACGCCACAACAGGGCCGGCATCGTCGAGCAAGGCGTGGCCCGGCGTCCAGCCGGACGCCACCATGGCAACCTCGAGCGACACAGAGCCTTTGGGCGTGAACTTGAACGCGTTGGACAGAAGATTCTTCAGGATCTGCCTCAGACGTTTCGCATCCGTGCGGATCGCAAGCGGGAGATTCCGATCCATCGAAATCCTGAACTCCACGCCCTTGTCGTGCGCAACTTGGCGGAATGCTCGATCCACGTAGTCCTGCAATTCCGGAAAGCGCTCGGTGGCGATGTTCAGTGTGACCGTGCCGGATTCGACCTTGGCAAGGTCAAGAACATCGTTGATCAAAGCGAGAAGGTCATTGCCCGCGGTGTAGATGGTTTGAGCATATTCAATCTGCTTCGGCGTCAGATTGCTCGCCGGGTTTTCAGCGAGCAGCTGCGCCAGGATCAGCAGGCTGTTCAGCGGCGTCCTCAGCTCGTGGGACATGTTGGCCAGAAATTCCGACTTGTATCGCGAGCTCAACGACAATTGCTCGGCCTTCTCTTCAAGCGCCGCCTTGGCCAGTTCGACTTCCTTGTTCTTGTACTCGACCTGTTTCATCTGTTCGGATAGCTGTTTCGCGTTCTCCTGGAGCTGCTGATTGGTGCGCTGCAACTCCTCCTGCTGCTTTTTGAGCAGAGATTCGGACTGCTGCAAGCTGTCCGCTTGCTGCTCCAACCTATCGTTGGTTTTCTTGAGCTCTTCCTGCTGGCTCTGCAATTCCCCTGTAAGGGATTGCGATTGCGTGAGCAGATGCTCGGTACGCATCGTCGCTTCTATGGTATTGAATACGATGCCGATACTTTCGGTGAGCTGTTCGAGAAAGCTCAGATGCGCCTCGTTGAAATGTTGCAACGAAGCCAGCTCGATGACTGCCTTGACTTCGCCTTCGAACAGCACCGGCATGATGACTACGCTCTGCGGGGTTGCCGCACCAAGCCCGGAGCGCACCGGAATGTAGTCGGCCGGCACATCGTTCAGCAGAATGCGTTTCTTTTCGAAAGCGCACTGCCCGATTAGATTTTCGTGATAACCCAGCGTTGTCGGCAGATTCTTGCCCGGCTTGCAGGCATAGGTGGCGACCAGATCGAGCCGGGGCGCGTCGTTCTCGACGTTCTGGGTGTAGACCACGCCCTGTTGAGCCTTCACCAGAGGTGCAAGTTCGGTCAGAATCAGCTTCGACACCGCAACAAGGTCACGGTGACCCTGGAGCGTACGGCTGAAGTTCGCGAGATTGGTCTTGAGCCAGTCCTGCTCCATGTTCTTGCGCGTCGTACCCGCAAGGTTGCGGATCATTTCGTTTATGTTGTCCTTCAGTGCCGCGACTTCGCCCTGCGCATTGACCATGATCGATCGCGTCAGGTCGCCCTGCGCCACGGCAGTCGCAACCTCGGCAATGGCGCGGACCTGCGTGGTGAGGTTCGCCGCCAGCTGATTGACGTTGTCCGTCAGGCCGCGCCAGAGCCCTGCGGCGCCGGGCACTTTTGCCTGGCCGCCGAGCTTTCCTTCGATACCCACTTCCCGCGCGACGTCGGTCACCTGATCCGCAAACGTGGCCAGAGTGTCGATCATGCCGTTGATAGTGTCCGCCAGAGCAGCGATTTCTCCCTTGGCGCCAAACACCAGCTTGTGATTCAGATCGCCGTTCGCGACCGCGGTCACAACGTTGGCGATCCCCCGCACCTGGTTGGTGAGGTTGGCAGCCATGGAATTGACGTTATCGGTGAGGTCCTTCCAGGTACCGGCCACACCCGGCACCTGCGCCTGCCCGCCCAGCTTGCCGTCGGTGCCTACCTCGCGCGCCACCCGCGACACTTCCGAGGCAAACGCATTGAGCTGGTCCACCATCGTGTTGATCGTGCTCTTGAGCTCCAGAATCTCGCCCTTGACGTCAACCGCGATCTTCTTCGACAGATCGCCCTTGGCCACCGCAGTGGTCACCTCGGCGATGTTGCGCACTTGTCCGGTGAGGTTTGCCGCCATCAGGTTCACGTTGTCGGTGAGGTCCTTCCAGGTCCCCGCCACGCCCGGCACCTGCGCCTGCCCGCCGAGCTTGCCTTCGGTGCCCACCTCACGCGCCACCCGCGACACTTCCGAGGCAAACGCATTGAGCTGGTCCACCATCGTGTTGACGATCGCGCCGATCCGGAA
>DATENC010000020.1:0-251256 GCA_035275265.1 Burkholderiales bacterium
CGAGATGGTGATGCCTGGGGACAACGTGGCCATTACCGTGCAGCTCATCCAGCCCATTGCGATGGAAGAGGGCTTGCGCTTTGCCATACGCGAGGGCGGCCGCACCGTGGGTGCGGGCGTAGTGTCCAAGGTCATCGAGTAGAGAAAATGCAAAACCAGAAAATCCGAATTCGCCTGAAGGCCTTCGACTACCGCCTGATCGATCAGTCGGCGATCGAAATCGTCGAAACCGCCAAGCGCACCGGCGCAGTGGTCAAAGGCCCGGTTCCGCTGCCCACCCGCATCGAGCGCTTCGATGTGCTGCGCAGCCCGCACGTGAACAAGACTTCGCGCGATCAGTTCGAGATTCGCACGCACTTGCGGCTAATGGATATCATCGATCCGACAGACAAGACGGTGGATGCGCTGATGAAACTCGATCTGCCCGCAGGCGTGGATGTAGAAATCAAGCTGTAAGAATGGGGTATCCCCGCGATTTCCGCGGATAAAAAAAGATTGGCTGGTCAATTGAAACCGGCCCCTTTTGTCAAAGGGAAACAAAAATGAGTTTAGGACTAGTCGGTCGCAAGATCGGCATGACGCGACTGTTTACCGATGACGGCGATGCGGTCCCGGTGACGGTCGTAGATGTGTCGAACAATCGCGTGACCCAGATCAAGACGCCCGAAACCGACGGCTATTCTGCTGTTCAGGTGACGTTCGGCAAGCGCCGCGCCAGCCGGGTCTCCAAGCCCGCTGCCGGCCACTTCGCCAAGGCCGCCGTCGAAGCCGGTCACATCCTCCGGGAATTTCGTGTCGAACCCGATCAGCTCGGCAGCCTGAAGGTCGGCGGCCAGGTCGGCGTCGACATCTTCAAGGTCGGTCAATTTGTGGACGTGACTGGTACCGCTGTCGGCAAGGGCTTTGCCGGCGTGATAAAACGCCACCACTTCTCCTCCAACCGCGCCAGCCACGGCAATTCGGTGTCGCACAACAAGCCGGGTTCGATTTCGATGGCGCAGGATCCGGGCCGCGTATTTCCCGGCAAGAAAATGTCCGGTCACTTGGGTGCCGTGCAGCGCACCGCGCAGAAACTCGAGATCGTGCGCATCGACGCCGAGAGACAGTTGCTGCTGATCAAAGGTGCGGTTCCAGGTTCCGAAGGCGGCGACGTGATCGTGCATCCTTCGGTGAAGGCGAGGGCCGCGTAATGGAACTCAAACTGCTCAATGACCAGGGTCAGGCCACCGCCAGCGTCAAGGCTTCCGACGAGTTGTTCGGACGCGAATACAACGAGTCGCTGGTGCACCAGGTGGTCACCGCGTACATGGCCAACGCCCGCCTTGGTACACGTGCTCAGAAGGGGCGCAGCGACATCGCCAAATCCACGCGCAAGCCCTGGCGTCAGAAAGGCACCGGCCGCGCGCGCGCCGGCATGGCGTCCAGCCCGTTGTGGCGTGGCGGCGGCAAGATATTCCCCAACAGCCCGGATGAGAACTTCAGCCACAAGGTCAACCGCAAGATGTTCCGCGCCGGTCTGGCATCGATCCTGTCGCAGCTTGCCCGTGAAGGACGTCTTGCGGTGGTCGAGAATTTCAAGGTCGGTTCGCCGAAAACCAAGTTGCTGGCAGAGAAGGTCAAAGGCATGGGCATGGATAACGTGCTGATCATCACCGACAGCCTCGACCAGAATCTGGTGCTTTCGGCGCGCAATCTGGTCAACGTGCTGGTGGTCGAACCCGGGCAGGCAGACCCGGTCAGCCTGCTGCGCTTCAGCAATATCCTGATCACCAAAGGCGCGGTGGCGAAATTCGAGGAGATGCTGGCATGAATGCGACCGCGGTGAAAAAGGACGTTATCAAGCAAGAAGGCGTCAAACAGGGTGCCAACCCGGAAAGGCTGATGCAGGTGCTACTCGCGCCGGTCGTATCTGAAAAAAGCACGTTCGTCGCCGATAAGAATGAGCAGGTTATCTTCCGTGTCGCGCAGGATGCCACCAAGCCCGAAATCAAAGCTGCAGTGGAACTGTTGTTCAAGGTGCAGGTTAAAAGCGTCCAGGTTGCCAACGTGAAGGGCAAGGAAAAGCGTTTCGGTCGCTTCATCGGCCGCCGCAGGCACTGGAAAAAGGCCTACGTCTGCCTGAAGCCGGGCCAGGAGATCAACTTTGCAGCAGGGGAGGCCAAGTAAATGGCGCTCGTCAAAGTCAAACCGACGTCCCCCGGCCGGCGTGCGCTGGTCAAGGTTGTCAATGCAAACCTGCACAAGGGCAAACCGGTTGCCGCACTCGTAGAGAAACAGAGCAAGCGTGCCGGCCGCAACAACCGCGGCCACATCACCACGCGCCATCAGGGCGGGGGGCACAAGCATCATTATCGCATCGTCGATTTCGTGCGCGACAAGGACGGCATTACCGCCAGGATCGAACGCCTGGAGCACGACCCGAACCGCAGCGCCAATCTGGCGCTGCTGTGTTACGCCGACGGTGAGCGTCGTTACATCATCGCGCCCAAGGGTGTGACGGTGGGGCAGGAGGTCATCAACGGGGCCCAGGCGCCGATCAAGGTCGGCAACACGCTACCGCTGCGCAACGTACCGGTCGGCACCACCATCCACTGCGTGGAAATGCTGCCTGGCAAAGGCGCGCAACTGGCACGTTCCGCGGGGACCTCGGTGCAGTTGTTGGCGCGCGAAGGTACCTATGCACAGTTGCGCCTGCGTTCGGGCGAAATCCGCAAGGTTCACGTCGACTGCCGCGCTACTATCGGCGAAGTCGGCAACGAGGAGCACAACCTCGAGTCCATCGGCAAGGCCGGACGCGTGCGCTGGCGCGGAGTGCGACCGACCGTTCGTGGCGTTGCGATGAACCCGATCGACCACCCGCACGGCGGCGGCGAAGGCAAGACCGCCGCGGGCCGCGACCCGGTGAGCCCGTGGGGCACGCCGACCAAAGGTTACAAGACCCGTCGCAACAAGCGCACGCGCGGCATGATTGTGCGCGATCGCCACGGCAAGTAAGGGGTAAGGACATATGGCACGTTCCGTCAAGAAAGGCCCGTTCGTCGATCATCACTTGGTACAGAAAGTGGGTGCGGCGCGCGCTACCAACGACAAGCGCCCGATCAGGACCTGGTCGCGCCGTTCCACCATTCTTCCCGACTTCGTCGGTCTGACCATCGCCATTCACAATGGCCGACAGCACGTGCCGGTCTATATCAGCGAGAACATGGTCGGGCACAAGCTCGGTGAATTCGCGCTGACCCGCACTTTCAAGGTACACACCGGGGACAAGAAGGTCGTTGCGCCGACTTCCGGCGCACCGCCATCGGCACCGGGGGCGGCGTCGCCATCGACGCCGGCAGCAGGCGCGAAGAAGTAGGCACTATGGGAGAGATGACGATGAGAACTTCTGCTATTTTGCGCGGCGTGCGCCTATCGGCCCAGAAGGGACGCCTTGTTGCCGACCAGGTACGCGGCCTGCCGGTGGACAAAGCGTTGAGCCTGCTCGCTTTCAGTCCAAAAAAGGGCGCCAAAATCATCCGCAAGGTGCTGGAGTCGGCCATCGCCAATGCCGAGCACAACCAGGGCGCCGACATCGACGAATTGACTGTCGCGACCATCCACGTCGAACAGGGTACGAGCCTGAAGCGATTCATGCCGCGCGCCAAGGGCCGCGGTTTCAAGATCACCAAACCCACCTGCCACATTTACGTGACGGTCGGGGACAAGGAGTAAGCATGGGACAGAAAATTCACCCGACCGGGTTTCGGCTGTCGGTGCAGCGCAACTGGACTTCGCGCTGGTACTCGAACAGCAAGAATTTTCCGGCGATGCTGCAGGAGGACATCAAGGTCCGCGACTTCCTGAAGAAAAAGCTGGCACATGCCGCGGTCAGCAAAGTGGTGATCGAACGCCCGGCCAAGAACGCCAAGATCACGGTGTACAGCGCGCGGCCCGGTGTGGTGATCGGCAAGAAGGGCGAGGATATCGAGCACCTGCGCGGTGAACTGCAGAAGCTGATGGGCGTGCCGGTGCACGTGAACATCGAAGAAGTGCGCAAGCCCGAGATCGATGCCCAGTTGATCGCGGATTCCATCGCCCAGCAACTGGAGAAGCGCATCATGTTCCGCCGTGCCATGAAACGCGCGATCCAGAATGCCATGCGCCTGGGCGCGCAAGGCATCAAGATCATGAGCGCGGGACGTCTTAACGGGATCGAAATCGCCCGTACCGAGTGGTACCGCGAAGGGCGCGTGCCGCTGCACACGCTGCGTGCCGACATCGACTATGGCTTCTCCGAGGCCAAGACCACATACGGAGTGATCGGCATCAAGGTGTGGGTATTCAAGGGCGAAGTGCTCGGTCGTGGCGAGCAGCCGGTGGTGGCGCCAGCGCCGGAGCCGGAGAAGAAAGGACGACGAGGAGCCAGGAATGCTGCAGCCAGCTAGAAGGAAGTACCGCAAGGAACAGAAGGGACGCAATACCGGTGTCGCGACGCGCGGTGCGAGGGTGAGTTTCGGCGAGTATGGCCTGAAAGCTGTCGGCCGAGGCCGGCTGACCGCCCGCCAGATCGAAGCCGCGCGCCGTGCGATGACCCGTCACATCAAACGGGGGGGGCGGATCTGGATCCGCATCTTCCCGGACAAGCCGATCTCCCGAAAACCGGCGGAAGTGCGCATGGGTAATGGCAAGGGCAACCCGGAGTATTACGTGGCGGAAATTCAGCCCGGCAAGGTGCTCTACGAAATGGACGGCGTGGACGAAACGCTGGCGCGCGAAGCGTTCCGGCTTGCCGCGTCGAAGCTGCCAATTCAGACCACATTCGTAATCAGACAGGTGGGATAAGCGATGAAAGCGAGTGAACTCCGGCCCAAGAGCATCGCCGACCTCACCAAGGAGCTCAACGAACTCCTCAAGGCGCAGTTCTCGCTGCGCATGCAACTTGCCACCCAGCAGCTGAACAACACCAGCGAAATCAAAAAAGTGCGCCGCGACATTGCGCGCGTGCGCACCCTGATCGGCGAGAAGGTCAAACAGACATGAACGAGATCCAGCAAAGCAACGCACGCACGCTGACCGGGCGCGTGGTCAGCGACAAGATGAACAAGACGGTTACTGTCCTGGTGGAGCGAAAGGTCAAGCACCCGCTCTACGGCAAATTCGTCCGCCGCTCCAAGAAATACCATGCGCACGCCGAGAACAACGAATTTCATACGGGTGACCTGGTGTTGATCGAGGAAACCCGGCCGATGTCCCGGACCAAGACCTGGAAAGTAGTGAAACTGGTAGAGAAAGCAAAGGAAGAGGTCTGAAGGCCTTGCCTCGGCAACGTTTTTTCCCTAAACTTCGCCCTTTTTCCCGGGCCGCCATTGTTATCCGTTGCGCCCCGGTTTCCGACCCGGACGGGTTCCAAAACTGGTCTGCCGAAGTAGAGAGCACGGGGCAGGCGAAGTTGGAGAGAGAGTAAGCAGATGATTCAAATGCAATCCAGGCTGGATGTTGCTGACAACACCGGCGCGCGCTCCGTCATGTGCATCAAGGTGCTGGGCGGTTCCAAGCGCCGTTATGCCGGCGTTGGCGATGTCATCAAGGTGAGCATCAAGGACTGCGCGCCACGCGGGCGGGTCAAGAAAGGCGAGATCTACCACGCGGTGGTGGTGCGCACCCGCAGCGGCGTGCGCCGCCAGGACGGCTCGCTGGTGAAGTTCGATAGCAATGCCGCCGTGCTGCTCAATGCGAAGCTCGAGCCTATCGGTACCCGCATATTCGGTCCGGTGACGCGCGAGCTGCGAACCGAGCGTTTCATGAAGATCGTCTCGCTTGCTCCAGAAGTACTGTAAGGAACAAACATGCGCAGGATCCGCAAGGGCGACAACGTCGTGGTCATCACCGGCAAGGACAAGGGCAAGCGCGGCGCTGTGCTGCGCGTACTCGGCGATGCCTACGTCCTGGTCGAGGGCGCAAACCGCGTCAAGAAGCACCAGAAGCCCAATCCGATGAAGGGCACCACCGGGGGCATCATTGACAAGGAAATGCCAATCCACGTTTCCAATGTGGCGGTGTTCAACCCGACCACCCAGAAAGCCGACCGCGTCGGCGTAAAGAAGCTGGACGACGGCCGCCGAGTGCGGATTTACAAGTCGAACGGCGAAATGCTGGACGCTTAAGAGGAAGACATGGCGAAGGCCAAGGAAACGGCGAAGAAGGACACGGCAACGGCCAAGGAACACATGCCGAAGACCCAGGATGAGCTGCCCAAGGCCAAGAAAGCAGCTCCCGCCAAGGCTGCGTCCGCGAAGACGCCATCTGAAAAAGCGGCATCGGCTCAGCCGGCGCGGCTGCACAAGCATTTCCGCGAAGCAGTAGTGCCGGCCATGATGAAGCAGTTCGGTTATAAGACCGCCATGGAGGTGCCGCGCATCGACAAGATCGTGCTGAACATGGGCGTGGGCGAGGCGGTCAACGACAAGAAGATTCTCGACAATGCGGTGGGCGACATGACCAGGATCGCCGGCCAAAAGCCGGTGGTGACCAAGGCCAAGAAATCGATTGCCGGCTTCAAGATCCGCAAGGATTATCCGATCGGCTGCATGGTGACGTTGCGGCGCGGCCGAATGTACGAATTCCTGGACCGGCTGGTTGCCGTAGCAATTCCGCGTATTCGCGACTTTCGCGGCATTCCCGTGCGCTCCTTTGACGGACGCGGTAATTTCAACCTAGGCGTGAAGGAACAGATCATCTTCCCCGAGATCGAGTACGACAAAATCGACGCACTGCGGGGCCTGAATATCACGATAACCACGACAGCGAAGACCGACGAGGAAGCGCGTGCGCTCCTTGCGGCCTTCAAGTTCCCGTTCAAGAACTGAGGACACCATGGCAAAGATTGCATTGGTCAATCGCGAAAAGAAACGCCGCGCCACCGTGAAGAAGTTCGCAGCCCGGCGTGCCGAGCTGGTCGCGATCATGAACAACGGAAGGGCTTCCGACGAAGACCGCAACGAAGCGCGCGAGAAGTTTCAGCGGCTGCCGCGCAACTCCAGCCCGGTGCGGCTGCGCAATCGCTGCTCGCTGACGGGCCGTCCGCGCGGGGTATTCAGCAAGTTCGGTCTCGGCCGAAGCAAGCTCCGCGAGATCGCCATGCGAGGCGAGATTCCCGGCGTCATCAAGGCAAGCTGGTAGCAGGAGACTTTGGATGAGCATGAGTGATCCCATTGCCGACATGCTAACGCGCATCCGCAACGCACAGCTTGCGGAGAAAACATCCGTTGCCGTGCCGGCGAGCAAAGTCAAGGTCTCGATTGCCAAGGTCCTCAAAGACGAAGGCTATATCGAGGACTTCGCGCTGCGCGGCGAGGGTGCCACGCGGGCGCTCGAGATCGGCTTGAAGTACTACGCCGGACGCCCGGTGATCGAGCGCATCGAGCGCGTCAGCCGTCCGGGGCTGCGCATCTACAAACCGGCCAAGGACATTCCGCAGGTGATGAACGGCCTGGGTGTGGCGATCGTGTCCACCTCCAGGGGTGTGATGACCGACCGCAAGGCGCGCCAGACCGGTGTCGGCGGCGAAGTGTTGTGCATCGTGGCGTAGCCGCGGGCGAGGAGCAGAACAGATGTCTCGCATTGGAAACCTTCCTGTCAGTCTTCCCAGCGGCGTGGAAGTGACCCTGGCCCCCGGGCAGATTTCGGTAAAGGGGCCGCTGGGGATGTTGTCGCAGCGGCTGGGTTCCGGCGTGGAAGTGACGCGCGATGGCGACAAGGTGGTGTTCAAGACGCTCGATGATTCGATCCAGTCGAACGCGCTATCGGGGACTCTGAGGGCGCTGGTCGCCAATATGGTCCAGGGCGTGACCAAAGGCTACGAAAGGAAGCTGCAACTGGTCGGGGTGGGCTACCGGGCGCAGGCGCAGGGCGACAAGCTCAACCTCACATTGGGTTTCTCGCATCCGGTGGTTCACAAGATGCCCAAGGGCATCAAGGTCGAGACGCCGCAGCAGACCGAAATCGTTATCAAGGGCATTGACAAGCAAGTGGTCGGACAGGTTGCGGCCGAAGTGCGTGGTTATCGTCCGCCCGAACCCTACAAGGGCAAAGGCGTGCGTTATGCCGACGAGCGGGTTGTGCTCAAAGAAACCAAGAAGAAATAGACGGGACCGGACATGATCGACAAGAAGCAGTCACGCATGCGCCGGGCGCGCCAGACCCGCGCCAAGATCGCCGAGATGAAGGCGGTACGGCTGGCGGTCTACCGCTCCAACGGCCACATCTATGCGCAGGTGATCGACCCCGGCGCGAAGGTGCTCGCTACCGCCTCGTCGCTCGAGCCGGAAGTGCGAAAGGAAGCGCCAAATGGCGGAAACGTCAAGGCGGCGGCTATTGTGGGCAAGCGCATTGCCGAAAAGGCAAAAGCTCAAGGCGTGGAGCGGGTGGCTTTCGACCGCGCCGGGTTCAAGTATCACGGGCGAGTGAAAGCGCTGGCCGAAGCGGCGCGCGAAGCCGGGCTCAAGTTCTGAAGGATTAGACAATGGCCAGAATGCAACAGCATACGGAAGAGCGCAGCGACGGCATGCGTGAAAAGATGGTGTCGGTCAATCGCGTCACCAAAGTGGTGAAGGGCGGCCGCATCCTCGGTTTTGCTGCGCTAACGGTGGTGGGCGACGGCGATGGCAGCATCGGCATGGGCAAGGGCAAGGCCCGCGAAGTGCCGGTGGCGGTGCAGAAGGCGATGGATGAAGCGCGCCGCAAGATGGTGAAGGTGTCGCTCAAGAACGGGACACTGCAGCACGCGGTCGTTGGGCAGCACGGCGCCGCGAAAGTGTTCATGCAGCCCGCCTCCGAGGGTACCGGGATCATCGCCGGCGGACCGATGCGGGCGATTTTCGAGGTGATGGGCGTGACCAACGTGCTTGCCAAGTGTATCGGCTCGACCAATCCCTACAACGTCGTTCGCGCCACGATCAACGGCCTGCAGGGGATGAGCACCCCCTCCGAGATCGCGGCCAAACGCGGCAAGAGCGTAGAAGAGATACTGGGGTAGGACATGGCTGAGAAGAAAATGGTTGAGAAGAAAACGGCCGACGAGGAAACGGCCGGCAAAGCACCGGCCAAGAAAGAAACCGGCGGGAAAAAAGAAGCTGCGAAATCGGGCAAGAAAGTCATGGTCACGCTGGTGCGCGGCCTGATCGGTACCCGCGAGAGCCATCGCGCCACGGTCCGCGGCTTGGGCCTGCGGCGCATCAACCACACGGTGGAACTGGAAGACACCCCGTCGGTGCGCGGCATGATCAACAAGGTGAGTTACCTGCTGAAATGCGAGGCGTGAATGCGTTTGAACCAGATTAAACCGGCAGCCGGCTCCAAACACGCGAGGAAGCGTGTGGGTCGTGGTCCCGGTAGCGGCACTGGCAAGACTGCGGGCCGCGGTCACAAGGGCCAGAAGGCGCGCTCAGGCGGCTTCCACAAGATCGGTTTCGAGGGCGGCCAGATGCCGCTGCACCGGCGTTTGCCCAAGCGCGGTTTCGTTTCGTTGACCGGCGGCGATACCGTGGAGGTGCGCTTGTCGGCAATCAATGAATTGCCAGGGGACGATATCGACATCCTTGTGCTGAAGCAGGCCGGCGTGGTGCCGAACGCGGCACGCGCGGCCAAGGTCATTCTGGCTGGGGAGATCAAGCGCAAGGTGAAACTGCGCGGATTGCTGGTCACCAAAGGTGCGCGCGCGGCCATCGAAAAGGCCGGCGGCGCCATTGAAGGCTGAATAGAGCTTGGCAGAGAACTCATTGCTCGGACTGTCCGGGAAGTTTGGCGACCTGAAGCGCCGGCTTCTGTTCCTGCTCGGCGCATTGATCGTCTATCGGATCGGAGCGCACGTGCCGGTCCCGGGCATCGATCCCGTGCAGCTGGCGGAGCTGTTCAAGTCGCAGCAGGGCGGCATCCTGGACATGTTCAACATGTTCTCCGGTGGTGCGCTGTCGCGTTTCACCATATTCGCGCTGGGGATCATGCCGTATATCTCGGCCTCGATCATCATGCAGCTTCTGACGGTGGTATCGCCGCAACTGGAGCAGCTGAAGAAGGAAGGCGAATCGGGTCGCAGGAAGATCACCCAGTACACGCGCTACGGCACGTTGTTCCTGGCGACTTTCCAGGCATTGAGCATCGCCATCGCGCTGGAATCGCAGCGTGGTCTGGTGCTGGAGCCGGGGCTGGCGTTCCGTTTCACCACCGTGGTGACGCTGGTGACCGGCACCATGTTCCTGATGTGGCTCGGCGAGCAGATTACCGAGCGCGGAATTGGAAACGGCATTTCGCTGATCATTTTCGCGGGCATCGCGGCGGGATTTCCGCGCGCGGTTGGCGGCACTCTGGAGCTGGCGCGCACGGGGGCGTTCTCGATCCCGCTGGTGCTGGTGCTGCTGGTTGGAGCTGTGCTGGTGACCGGACTGGTGGTGTTTGTCGAGCGCGGTCAGCGCAAGATCCTGGTCAACTACGCCAAGCGCCAGGTGGGGCGCAAGGTTTATGGCGGTCAGAGTTCGCATCTGCCGCTGAAATTGAACATGGCGGGGGTGATCCCGCCGATTTTTGCCTCGAGCATTATCCTGTTCCCGGCCACGCTAGCCGGGTGGTTCGGAAGCAACGAGGGTATGAACTGGTTGCGGGACATCAGTGGCAAGCTGTCACCGGGGCAGCCGATTTACGTGTTGTTGTATGCGTCTGCGATCGTGTTCTTTTGCTTCTTCTATACCGCCCTGGTGTTCAACCCCAAGGAAACGGCGGAGAACCTGAAGAAAGGTGGAGCGTTCGTGCCGGGGATCCGGCCGGGCGAGCAGACGGCCAAGTACATCGAGAAAATCATCATGCGGCTGACGCTGGTGGGCGCGATCTACGTGACGTTGGTGTGCCTGCTGCCGGAGTTCCTGATCGTGAAGTGGAACGTGCCGTTCTATTTCGGCGGCACCAGCCTGCTGATCATCGTGGTAGTGACGATGGATTTCATGGCCCAGGTGCAGGCCTACGTGATGTCGCACCAGTACGAGAGCCTGCTCAAGAAAGCGAACTTCAAGGGCGGGATGTTCCCGACTCGTTAGCGGAGGAGCATGGCCAAGGAAGAGACGATCCAGATGCAGGGCGAGATACTCGAGACCCTGCCCAACGCAACGTTTCGCGTGAAGCTGGAGAACGGCCATGTGGTACTGGGACATATCTCCGGCAAGATGCGCATGCACTACATCCGCATCCTGCCCGGCGACAAGGTGACAGTGGAGTTGACGCCTTACGATCTGACGCGAGCGCGCATCGTGTTTCGCGCAAAGTAGGCCGGCCCCGGTGTTAGAGCAAGCAGGCACAAGAGCGGTTGAAGGAGCGAAAAATGAGGGTACAGGCATCGGTCAAGAAGATGTGCCGGAATTGCAAGATTGTCCGGCGAAACCGCGTGGTGCGCGTGATCTGCACTGATCCGCGCCACAAGCAACGGCAGGGTTAAACCGGCGGTGACGCCAATTTACTAGGACGTACTACTACTATGGCTCGAATCGCCGGTGTAAACATTCCGAACCATCAGCATGCCGAGATCGCGTTGACCGCGATTTATGGTATCGGGCGGGCGCGCGCGCGCGCGATCTGCGCGGCTGCGGGCGTCAACTTCTCGACCAAGATGAAGGACCTCGCCGACAACGACATGGACAAGCTGCGTGAACAAGTCGCCAAGTTCACCGTCGAAGGCGACTTGCGGCGCGAACTGTCGATGAACATCAAACGGCTGATGGACCTCGGTTGCTATCGCGGCGTGCGCCATCGCCGTGGCTTGCCGGTGCGCGGTCAGCGCACCCGCACCAACGCCCGTACCCGCAAGGGCCCGCGCAAGGCTATCCAGCGCAGTGCCAGTTCGGCTCCAGCTCCGGCAGCCGCGGCGAAGTAAACGCATTAGTACAGGGATTTCAAGACATGGCAAAGGTTACGACTACCCCGGCCGCCCGGGTCAGGAAGAAGGTCAAGAAGAACGTGGCCGAAGGCATCGCCCACATTCATGCTTCTTTCAACAACACCATCATCACAATTACCGATCGTCAGGGTAATGCGCTGTCGTGGGCGACTTCCGGCGCCGCTGGTTTCAAGGGCTCGCGCAAGTCGACGCCGTTTGCCGCCCAGGTTGCTGCCGAACAGGCCGGCCGCGCAGCACAGGAATGTGGCGTGAAGAATCTGGAAGTGCGAATCAAAGGCCCCGGACCGGGGCGCGAATCCGCCGTGAGGGCACTGAACGCGGTTGGCTTCAAGATCACCAGCATCTCGGACGTGACGCCGGTACCGCACAACGGCTGTCGCCCCCCCAAGAAGCGCCGTATCTGATCGAAGGAGAATGTAGTGGCAAGAAATCTGGATCCCAAGTGCCGTCAGTGTCGCCGTGAGGGAGAAAAGCTTTTCCTCAAGGGCGAGAAATGCTTCACCGACAAGTGTGCCATCGAGCGCCGCTCGTACGCCCCGGGCCAGCACGGTCAGAAAAACCTGCGCCGTTCCGACTACGGCACGCAGTTGCGCGAGAAGCAGAAGATCCGCCGCATTTACGGGCTCCTGGAGCGCCAGTTCCGCAATACCTACAAGGAAGCCTCGCGGGCCAAGGAAGTAACCGGCGAGGCGCTGCTGCAAATGCTGGAAAGCCGCCTGGACACCGTGGCCTACCGGATGGGGTTCGGCGCCTCGCGCACCGAGGCGCGCCAGATCGTGCGCCACAATGCCATTCTGGTGAACGGAAAGCGGGTCAATATTCCCTCCTATCAGGTGCGCCAGGGCGACGTGATTGAAGTGGCTCAGAAGGCGAAGGGCCAGCTGCGCATCAAGGCGGCAACGGAAGCTGCGGAAGGTCGCGGCTATCCTGAATGGATTGAAGTGGACATCAAGGCGCTCAAAGGCACGTTCAAGGCGAAACCGCAACGTTCTGAACTGCCGGCCACCATCAACGAATCGCTGGTTGTGGAACTGTACTCGAAGTAACACCGTCTATGGTGGCCCGCCGTTCCCGATGTCTAGCGGACGGGCCGTGCGTTTTTTGGGCCGTAACGATCCGAATTCTTCGTAGAGGGTCACCTTTATGCAAAGCAGCTTTCTGAAGCCGCGAATTATCGATGTTCAGACCATTTCGCCTTTCCACGCGAAAGTGACGATGGAGCCGTTCGAGCGCGGCTATGGGCATACGTTGGGTAACGCGCTGCGCCGGGTGTTGCTGTCCTCAATGCCCGGCTTCGCTCCGACGGAAGTCAAGATCAACGGCGTGTTGCACGAATACTCCACGATCGACGGAGTGCAGGAAGACGTCGTCGACATCCTGCTCAACCTGAAGGGTATTGTGCTGAAGCTGCACAGCCGCGACGAGGCCGTCCTGAATCTGAAGAAGCAGGGCGAGAGTGTGGTGACGGCGGGAGACATCGAAGTTTCGCACGACGTCGAGATCATCAATCCGGATCATGTGATCGCGCATATCGCGCCGGGAGGCAAGCTCGACATGCAGATCAAGGTCGAGGGGGGTCGCGGCTATGTGCCGGCCACCACTCGGGCGCTTGCCAAGGAAGGCCGCGTCATTGGCAACATCATGGTGGACGCCTCGTTCAGCCCGGTGAAGCGGGTGAGCTACGCGGTCGAGTCTGCTCGCGTCGAACAGCGTACCGACCTCGACAAGCTGATCATGGATATCGAGACCAACGGCGTGGTCGAGCCCGAGGAAGCGATCCGTTACGCGGCCCGCATCCTGGTCGACCAGCTATCGTTGTTCGCAGACCTGAAGGGTACACCGGCTCCGATCGAGCAACCGAAGGCCCCGCAGGTGGATCCGATCCTGCTGCGTCCGGTTGACGACCTGGAACTCACGGTGCGCTCGGCCAATTGTCTCAAGGCGGAGAATATCTATTACATCGGCGATCTGATCCAGCGCACGGAGACCGAATTGCTGAAAACACCGAACCTCGGCCGCAAGTCGCTCAACGAAATCAAGGAAGTGCTCGCTTCCCGCGGATTGACGCTGGGCATGAAGTTAGAGAACTGGCCTCCGGTCGGCCTCGAAAAGGTTTAAGGGGATAGGAAATGCGCCACCGTCTGGGACTAAGAAAACTCAACCGCACCAGCAGCCATCGCTTGGCAATGCTGCGCAACATGACCAACTCGCTCCTGCGCCACGAGGTGATCAAGACCACGTTGCCGAAGGCGAAGGAGTTGCGCCGTGTCGCCGAACCGCTCATCACGCTGGGCAAGAAACCCTCGCTCGCCAACCGCCGCCTGGCGTTTTCCCGGCTGCGCGATCGCGACATGGTGACAAAGCTTTTCAGCGAATTGGGTCCCCGCTACGCTAGCCGTCACGGGGGTTATATGCGCATCCTCAAGTTCGGCTTCCGCCAGGGGGATAACGCACCCATGGCACTTGTGGAACTGCTCGATCGGCCGGAAGCAACCCCGGAGCCGACCGAGGCGAAAAAGTAGCGGGTGCATTACGGTAGGCGAATGCTTCGTATACAAAGGCTGGCGCCGCCGGCCTTTTGCTTTTCTGCCATCGGGCGAGCTGCTGGATTGGCCTGCTGGAACTGAGCAAGCCAAAGCGGCTCAAAAGTAAGGCGGGTGTAGAGCATCGAAAAAGAAGCCGGGCAATCCCGGCTTTCTTGTTTTGTGCGTTCAGAAAATCAGCGTGCGCCCGAAGCGCGCTTCGCGATCTTGTCAAGCCCGAGCACCGGGCGTAAATAGCGGCCAGTGTAACTGTCAGGGTGACGGGCGATCTCCTCCGGCGTGCCTTCGGCGACGATGCGCCCGCCGCCATCGCCGCCCTCCGGTCCGAGATCCACGACCCAGTCGGCGGTCTTGATTACATCGAGGTTATGCTCGATTACCACCACCGTATTGCCGTGGTCGCGCAAGCGGTGCAACACCTTCAGCAGCATCTCGATGTCCTGGAAATGCAGCCCGGTCGTGGGTTCGTCGAGAATGTAGAGCGTGTGCCCTGTGTCGCGTTTCGACAGTTCGAGAGCAAGTTTGACCCGCTGCGCCTCCCCGCCGGAAAGCGTGGTCGCGCTTTGTCCGAGGCGGATGTAGCCCAGCCCGACGTCGAGCAACGTATCGAGCTTGCGCGCGATCACCGGCACGGCGCTAAAGAACCCATGCGCGTGCTCCACCGTCATTTCCAGCACTTCGTGAATTTTCCGGCCCTTGTACTGGATCTCCAGTGTCTCGCGGTTGTAGCGGCGGCCGTGGCAGACGTCGCAGGGCACATAGATGTCGGGAAGGAAATGCATCTCCACCTTGATGACACCGTCGCCCTGGCAGGCCTCGCATCGGCCTCCCTTGACGTTGAAAGAGAAGCGTCCCGCTCCGTAACCACGCTCCCGCGCCAGCGGCACGCCGGCGAAAAGGTCGCGGATCGGCGTGAACAGCCCGGTGTAAGTGGCGGGGTTGGAACGCGGGGTGCGGCCGATCGGGCTCTGGTCGACGTTTACCACCTTGTCGAAAAGTTCGATCTCCTGGATCTCATCGAAGGGTGCCGGCTCTGCGGCACTGCCGTAGAGATGCTGTGCAACCGAGTTATAAAGGGTGTCGTTGATCAGGGTGGATTTGCCAGAGCCCGATACGCCCGTCACGCACACCAGCAGCCCGACGGGAAGTTCGAGGTTCACGCCCTTGAGATTGTTACCTCGCGCGCCGAGCAGGCGCAGCGTCTGTTTGGATTGCAGTTTGTGTCGCAGTCGCGGAATCGAGATCTGCCTTCTGCCGGAAAGGTACTGGGCAGTGAGCGATTCAGGATGCGCCATCATCGCCTGCGGTGTACCTTCGGCGACGATATGGCCGCCGTGCTCGCCGGCTCCCGGGCCCATGTCCACCACGTAGTCCGCGCTCATGATCGCCTCGAAGTCATGTTCGACCACGATCACCGAATTACCCAGGTCGCGCAGTTCCTTGAGGGTGGCGAGCAGCCGGTCATTGTCGCGCTGGTGCAGGCCGATCGAGGGTTCGTCCAGCACGTACATCACGCCGGTTAGTCCGGAGCCGATCTGCGAGGCCAGCCTGATGCGCTGGGCTTCACCGCCAGATAACGTATCCGCGGAGCGGTCGAGAGCGAGGTAGTCCAGGCCGACGTTGACCAGGAACTGAAGCCGATTGGCGATTTCGCGCACGATCCTCTCGGCGATCGCCAGTTTGGCGCCCGCAAGTTCGATCCCTCCGAAAAACTGCAGCGCCCGTTTCAGCGGCATGGCGCTCACGTCGTAGATCGGTTTGCCGGCCACGAAGACGTGGCGTGCTTCGCGACGCAGCCGCGTGCCGGTGCACTCGGGGCAGGGCTGGTTGGCGAGAAACTTCGACAGTTCCTCGCGTACGACGGTCGAATCCGTTTCGCGATAGCGCCGCTCCAGATTCGGCAAGATGCCTTCGAACGGATGCTCGCGTTGGTACTTGTTGCCGCGCTCGCCTACGTAGTGGAAGCGCACCTTGTCTCGCCCCGATCCGTAAAGCACCAGGTCCTGGACGTTTTTCGGGAGCCGCTCGAGCGGCGTATCGACATCGAAACCATATTGTTGGCCGAGGCTGGCGAGCATCTGGAAATAGAACTGATTGCGCCGGTCCCAACCCTTGATGGCGCCGGCGGCGAGCGACAAATGCGGAAAGGCCACCACTCTCTTCGGATCGAAGAAGGTAATGCTCCCCAGCCCGTCGCAGCGCGGACATGCGCCAATCGGATTGTTGAACGAGAACAAGCGCGGCTCGAGCTCGGGCAGTGAATAGGTGCAGATGGGGCAGGCGAAACGCGCCGAAAACAGATGCTCCTTGGCGCTGTCCATCTCCACCGCAAGCGCGCGTCCGTCGGCGGAGCGCAACGCGGTTTCGAAAGATTCCGCCAGCCTTTGCTTTGCATCGGGGCGGATCTTCAGGCGGTCCACCACGATTTCTATCGTGTGCTTCCGGTTCTTGGCGAGCTTGGGGACGGAGTCGATGTCGTGCACCTCGCCGTCCACGCGCAGCCGCACGAAGCCCTGAGCACGCAGGTCCTCGAACAGTTCCAGATTTTCGCCTTTGCGGCCGACCAGAAGCGGCGCCAGGATCATCAGGCGGGTGTCTTCCGGCAACTGCAGGACGTGATCCACCATTTGCGACACGCTCTGCGCCGACAGCGATATGCCGTGGTCGGGGCAGTGTGGTTCGCCGATGCGCGCGTAAAGAAGCCGCAGGTAATCGTGGATCTCGGTGACGGTCCCCACCGTGGAACGTGGGTTGTGGCTCGTAGCCTTCTGCTCGATTGCGATTGAAGGCGAGAGGCCTTCGATCAGATCCACGTCCGGTTTTTCCATCAACTCCAGGAACTGACGGGCGTAAGCGGATAGCGACTCTACGTAACGGCGCTGCCCCTCAGCGTAAAGCGTGTCGAAAGCAAGCGAAGACTTTCCGGACCCGGACAGGCCGGTGATCACGATTAGCCGATTGCGCGGCAGGTCGAGGTTGATGTTCTTGAGGTTGTGGGTGCGTGCGCCGCGTACGCGGATGTAGTCCATTCTGTGGAAGGGGGATGAGTCAACCTGCTAATATACTGCACTTCAATTTCTTTTCCCAATCCGCGGTTTACCCCTTTCGCAGAATGCCCTTCCCGGACCGCATGACGCCCCAGGAACTGCGCGCAAGTGTCGGTCTGGCCGGCATTTTCGGGTTGCGCATGCTGGGTATGTTCATCATCCTTCCAGTCTTCGCGCTGTACGCGGAGCAACTGCCCGGGGGACATGATCACGCCCTGATCGGTCTCGCGCTCGGCGCGTATGGCCTGACCCAGGCCTGTCTTCAGGTGCCATTCGGCTGGCTTTCCGACCATTGGGGACGCAAGCGCACGATCTATCTCGGGCTGGTGATCTTCGCGCTCGGTAGTTTCCTGGCTGCTGTGGCGCAGGACATCACCATGGTGATCCTGGGGAGGGTCATACAGGGTGCAGGCGCGATTTCCGCAGCGGTAATCGCTCTTACCGCCGATCTTACGCGCGACGATCAGCGCACCAAAGCGATGGCGATCATCGGCATGACCATAGGCGGCACGTTCGCGTTTTCGATGGTGGCGGGTCCGATGCTGGATCAAGTGATGGGCGTGCCCGGCATTTTCGCGATGACCGGATTGCTGGCACTGGCGGCGATTGTGGTGGTGCGCTTCGTCATTCCCGATCCGTTGCAGAGCCGTACCGGAAGACAGGCTGCGGTACCGGCGCAGCCGGTCGGCAAGGTGCTGCTGGATCATCAGTTGCTGCGGCTCAACTACGGCATTTTCGCGCTGCACGCTGTGCTGATGGCCCTTTTCGTAGTCGTGCCGTTTTCATTGCGCGCACACATGCCCGCGGGCAGCCACTGGATGGTTTATCTGCCGGTCATGTGCGGCGCTATCGTGCTGATGCTGCCGCCGATGCTTGCGGCGGAGCGGAAGGGACTGCAAAAGCCGGTGTTCGTCGGTGCGATCGCCACGCTGATCGCCGCGCTGGTCTTGTTGGCGTTCGGCAGTAACGGTATGGCGAGGCTGGTCGCCGGCTTGGTGGTATTTTTCGCCGCGTTCAATCTGCTCGAGGCGACGCTGCCTTCGCTGATTTCAAAGCTCGCGCCGGCCGGCACCAAGGGAACGGCTATCGGAGTCTATAGCAGCGTGCAATTCATCGGCACGTTCACCGGTGCCGCGGTGGGCGGCTGGCTGTCGCAGCACTATAACGCGAAGGCGGTGTTCGGTTTTTGCGCGCTGCTGGCGGTGGTCTGGCTGCTGTTGGCGTTTGGCATGCGCATGCCGGAAAGCCTGGACACCCGCCGCTACCAGTTGCCGAAGTTAGATTCGCATGCAATCACGGGATTGGCTCGGCGGCTCGCTGGTTTGCCGGGCGTGCGTGAAGTGATGCTCTCCGGCGAGGGCGTAGCGTATCTCAAGGTGGACAGCCAAGGCTTCGACGAACAAAATGTCATCAAACTTCTAGGCGGGGAGATCTGACTATGGCTTCGGTAAACAAAGTGATCCTGATCGGCAACCTCGGCCGCGACCCCGAAGTACGCTACATGCCCAGCGGCGATGCAGTGGCCAACATCAGCATTGCCACCACCGAGACGTGGAAGGACAAGAACGGCGAGAAGCAGGAAAAGACCGAATGGCATCGCGTGGCGATGTTCGGCAAGACCGCGGAAATCGCCGGCGAATATCTGAAGAAGGGTTCCCAGGTATACATCGAGGGCAGGCTGGAAACGCGCAAGTGGACGGACAAGGAAGGCCAGGAACGCTATACCACTGAAATTCGCGCCGATCGCATGCAGATGCTTGGTTCGCGCTCAGGAGGTTCGGAGCGCATGGCGCCGCCGGAAGACGAGGCTCCCCGGGCCGCGGCTGCACCAGCTAAGAAATCCGGCGGTGGTGCATCCAAGGGAAGCAGTCTGGAGGATCTCGAGGACGACATTCCCTTTTGATGGCGGGACGTCCTCCGGGTCGACCGGCACTAACATCGATATTTTCTGTCACAGCCTAGCGCGGCCGGACGCGCCGTCTGGTAGGCGTCCGCCGCATGCAAAGGTTTCGTAAAGGATAGTCATGTCACTCGTGCAAGTTTCGCTCGACGACAAGTACACGCTTCAGGAAGGCCGTGTTTTTCTCACCGGCACGCAGGCGCTGGTGCGTATGCCGATGATGCAGCATCTGCGCGACAAGGCCGCGGGCATCAACACCGCCTGCTACATCTCCGGCTATCGCGGCAGCCCGCTGGGCGGCTACGACCAGCAACTATGGGCGGCCAAGAAGTTCCTCTCCGGGCATAACATAGTGTTCCAGCCGGGCGTGAACGAGGACCTTGCCGCGACCGCGTGCTGGGGCACGCAACAGGCGCATTTCGAGGACGACAACAACTACGATGGCGTGTTCGCGATCTGGTACGGCAAGGGGCCGGGCGTGGACCGCACGGGCGACGCGTTCCGTCACGGCAACTTGGCCGGATCGGCATCGTTGGGTGGCGTGCTGTGCCTCATGGGTGATGACCACACCTGCGAATCGTCGACCACGGCGCACCAGAGCGAATTTGCAATGGTGGACGCGATGATCCCGATCCTGAATCCCGCCGGCGTGCAGGAAGTGCTCGATTACGGTCTGTACGGTTGGGCGCTTTCGCGTTACTCCGGATGCTGGGTGGGATTGAAGTGCATGAAAGATACGATCGACGCCAGCGCCTCGGTCGATGTCAGCCCGGCGCGCGTGCGTATCGTGACCCCGGCCGACTTCCGGATGCCGGAGGGCGGACTGAACATCCGCTGGCCGGATGCGCCGCTGGAGCAGGAGGCGCGTTTGCATACCTGGAAGCTCGAGGCTGCAAAGGCGTTTGCGCGGGCCAACAGCCTCGACCAGGTCGTAATGGACTCACCTGACGCGCAGCTTGGCATCGCTACCTGCGGAAAGTCCTACATGGATGTGCGGCAGGCGCTTGCCTATCTCGGCATCGACGATGCGGAGGCCGCGCGCCTGGGCCTGCGCATCTACAAGGTCGGCATGACTTGGCCCCTCGAGCCCGCCGGCGCGGTAAGGTTTGCGGAGGGGCTGCAGAAGATCATCGTCGTGGAAGAAAAGCGCGCGCTGATTGAAACCCAGTTGAAGGAGACACTGTACGGCAAGCCGGGCGCGCCCGAAGTGATCGGCAAGCGCGATGAACTCGGCAAGATCCTGTTCCAGTCCAACGCCGCGCTAGACCCCAACGAGATCGCGATCGCCATCGGCCGCCGTATCCTCGAGCGCGTGATCGATGCGCAGCTCGCGACACGCGTCGCGGAGCAGGAGCAACTCGCGGCGCGCGTGCCGGAGAAACCGGCGATGGATCGCACGCCCTACTTCTGTTCCGGCTGTCCGCACAACACCGGTACCCGCGTGCCCGAGGGTTCCCATGCCCTCGCCGGCATAGGTTGCCACTTCATGGCGCAGTGGATGAACCGCAATACCGCCGGGTTCACCCAGATGGGTGGCGAGGGGGCGAGTTGGGTCGGCGAGGCGCCATTTGTGAAGACGCGCCACGTGTTCCAGAACATTGGCGACGGTACTTACTACCACTCTGGGCTGCTGGCGGTACGCGCGGCCGCGGCGTCGGGCGTAAACGTCACCTACAAGATCCTCTATAACGACGCCGTTGCCATGACAGGTGGCCAGCCGGTCGACGGTTCACTTACGGTGCCGCAGATCACGTTGCAGGTGTACTCCGAGGGTGCGAAGAAGATTGCGGTGGTCACCGACGAGCCGCAGAAGTATCCCTCGAACGTCGAATGGGCGCCGAATGTCACGATCCATCACCGGGACGACTATGACCAGGTGCAACGCAAGTTCCGCGAAGTCCCGGGCCTGTCGGTGATTATCTACGATCAGACCTGTGCGGCGGAAAAACGTCGCCGCCGCAAGCGCAATCAGTACCCGGATCCTGCCAAGCGCGCGTTCATCAACGACCTGGTGTGCGAAGGCTGCGGTGACTGCGGCGTGAAATCCAACTGCGTGTCGGTGCTGCCGCTGGAGACCGAGTTCGGCCGCAAGCGCACGATCGACCAGTCGTCGTGCAACAAGGACTATTCCTGCGTCAACGGTTTCTGCCCGAGCTTCGTCACCGTCCACGGCGGCGGCGTGCGCAAGGGCCGGAGCGCTCCTGCCGGTCAAAGCATAGACACGCCGTTCCCGGTAGTTCCAGAACCGCGTCAGCCGTCGCTCGATCAGCCTTACGGCATTATGGTGACGGGCATCGGCGGCACGGGAGTCGTGACCATCGGTGCGATCGTCGGAATGGCGGCGCACTTGGAAGCCAAGGGTTTCGGTGGGCTGGACATGGCAGGCCTCGCGCAGAAGGGCGGCTCGGTGTGGAGCCACCTGCAAATCGCAGCTGATCCGGGCGACATCAAGACCGTGCGCCTCGGGTCGGGAAGTGCCCGGTTGGTGCTCGGTTGCGACCTGGTCGTGTCCGCCAGCCAGAAGACGCTGGATACTGCGCGCATGGGCACGCGCGTGGTGGCCAACACCCACCAGCAGATGACCGGCGAATTTACCCGTAACGCCAACATGCAATTCCCGGCGCAGTCGCTCAAGCGCACGATCATCAAGGGCGTCGGTGAAGGCAACGCGGAATTTGTAGACGCGACGCGGATCGCCACCGGGCTGATGGGCGACTCGATCGCCACCAACATGTTCATGCTCGGCTACGCATTCCAGAAGGGCCTGGTGCCGGTTTCCAGCGCTGCGATCAACAAGGCGATCGAACTGAACGGTGCCGCGGTGAAAATGAACCAGGCAGCGTTCCTGTGGGGACGTCGGGCTGCCGCCGACCTGGCGGCGGTCGAGCGGCTGGTCGCACCGAAGGCGGAAACAGCTGCGGCCACGACGATGTCGCAGACGCTCGAGGAAATGATCTCCCGCCGAATCGAATTCCTGACCCGTTATCAGAACACTGCGTACGCGGACAGGTATCGCACCCTGGTCGAGCAAGTGAAACAGGCCGAGAGCGCCAAGTCGAAAGGTCTTGCCGGGCTCACTGAGGCAGTGGCGCGCTACTACTTCAAGCTGCTGGCCTACAAGGATGAGTACGAAGTTGCGCGTCTGTACGCTGATCCGGCGTTCATGGAAAAAATCAAATCGCAGTTCGAAGGCGACTACAAGTTGCACTTCCATCTGGCGCCGCCGCTTTTCTCCAAACGCGATCCGGTGACCGGCGAGTTGCGCAAGTCCGAATATGGCACCTGGGTGTTCTCCGCTTTCAAAGTACTCGCGAAGTTACGCGGACTGCGCGGCACGGCGCTGGACATCTTCGCCTACACCCCCGAGCGTAGAACGGAGAGGCGGCTGATCGGCGAATACGAAGCCGTGATCGAGGAAATCAGCGGCAAACTGGGACCGGACAACCATGCGTTGGCGGTGAAGATCGCCTCCCTTCCCGAGGAAATCCGCGGTTACGGCCATATCAAGGAACGCAATCTCAAGACCACCAAGGCAAAAGAAGTCGAACTGCTCGCGGCTTTCCGCTCACCCGAGAAGGTGCGCTCTGCGGCGTAATACCACGTCTCCCCGGGCGCGCGGACACGTCGCTGACGAAGTCAGCCGTTTGCGGGCGGCGCGCCATTATTCCGTTTCCCGCCCCGCATGGCTCCACCAGCGTCGAGTCCACGGAATCTCTCCCCATTGAAAGGCGTAGAGGGTGGAACGGTTAGTACGGGCGAGCATTTTGTTGGTTGGTTATCATCTTCCTGTAACAAATCTGGACTAGGCTGGGCTACACGCGAGCAATCACTGCGAAAGGCCGAACCTGAAACCCATCGATCTCGGATTTGGCGGCGACACCATGCAGGCTGCACTGCTGGGTGTGGGGCCCGGCTTGTTTCCTGCCGTCGCGCAAACCAAGGGCATTCCGAAGAAGGTGCCCAAAGTGCGCTCGATCTTTCTTTCCGACATTCATCTCGGCACGCGCGCCTGCCAGGCGGAGCGATTACTGTCTTTCCTGCGCCACTACGACGAGTCCGAGTACCTCTATCTGGTCGGTGACATCGTCGACTTCTGGGCGATGAGCCGCGGCATCCACTGGTCACAGGCGCAGAACACGGTGGTGCAAAAGGTGCTCAAGCGCGCCCGTCAGGGCACCCGGGTGATTTTCGTCCCGGGCAATCACGACGAAGCGCTGCGCGAGTACGTCGGCACCTCGTTCGGAGATATCCAGCTGGTGCAGGAGCACGTGCATCTTGCAGCCGACGGCCGGCGTTACGCCGTCCTGCACGGCGACGAATTCGACCAGGTCACGCGCTACCACCGCTGGGTGGCGATCCTCGGCGACGTGGTTTACAACCTGTTGGTGCGGTTGAACGTGTGGCTGTCGCTGGCGCGGCGCACGCTGGGTATTGCCGGCTACTGGTCGCTGGCGGGTTACGGCAAACGCAAGGTCAAAGGTGCGGTGAGCTTCATCTACAACTTTGAGGATTCTGTGATGCGCGCCGTGCGGGACCGCGGCATGGACGGGGTCGTTTGCGGCCACATCCACAGCGCCGCGATCAGGGACATCGATGGGCTGACCTATATCAACTGCGGCGACTGGGTCGACAGCTGCACGGGAATCGTGGAGCATCACGACGGCAGGATGGAACTCGTCAACTGGATCGCCGAGCCGCCCCAAACCGCCGACTCGCAAGGCGATCTGCCGCTCGAAGCAGTCAATGCTGACTAGATTTCCCGCCCGGCGCGCGAATGCTTCTAAAACTTGAATTTGTGTAGAGTAGAGATTCTGTCTCAAGCGAAGTTGGGCGTGATGACGTCCAACTGATCCGTCACCAGCGCGTCCACTCCCCAGTCCAGCAGTTCGAGCGCCAGAAGTGCATCATTGACTGTGTAGGCCAATACACCGCAACCGGCGTCGTGCACGGCTTTTACCAGTGCGGCGTTCAAATACCGGTGGCTTGCGTGCAGCGATACGCATTGCAACCGCTGTATCTGTGCCTGCCAGTTGACCGGCACGTCCTCCACCAGCAGTGCGCGCGGCAGTTCGGGGGCCTCGACTGCCGCGGCTTCCAGCGCGATCGCGGAGAATGACGACAGCAGCGGCGGCAGATCAGTCCCGCGCCACAGAAGCTTCGCCATTCGGGCAACGACCTCTCCGGTTTCGCGTTCCCGTCCGGGACACGGCTTGATCTCGACGTTCGCCCACAGCCCCGCCTGCTGGCACAGCGCCGCGGCGGCGGCGAAGGCAGGCACCGGTTCACCGATGAATTCGTTGCCGAACCATCCGCCCGCATCGAGTTCGGCGATCTCAAGGTACGCATGGTCCGCCACGCGTCCCTGACCATCGGTGGTGCGGTCCAGCGTGTCGTCGTGAATCAGGATGGGTGTGCCGTCCTCGGTGAGTTTTACGTCGAACTCGGTGCCCTGGAATCCAAGATTGCGCGCGAGTTCGAGCCCCGCGAGTGTGTTCTCGGGGGCGAGCACGCCGCCCCCACGATGGGCGATGATGCGGGGGTAGGGCCAAACAGTTCGGGTTTGGTTCACGCTGGCGTCGTCGAAACTCAGGGTGCCCGAATTATAGCGATTGGCCCACGGACCCCCGCCTTAGCACATGCGGCAACCCCGATCTGAGGATCGGAGGCATGCGCTCGATACGGTATAATTTCCTTTGATTTTTCGAGGGATACTATGCCCATCTACGAATATCGATGTACCAGTTGCGGGCACGAGCAGGAGGTCCTCCAGAAACTGTCGGACCTGCCGCTGAGCGAGTGCTCCGCCTGCGGAAAGCCGACACTCAGGAAACTGGTAAGTGCGGCGGGTTTCCAGTTGAAGGGCAGCGGCTGGTACGCGACCGATTTCAAGGGTGGTTCCAAGCCCAAGGAAGGGTCGCGGGAGGCGCAGGACAAGAGCGAGATCAAGAACGAGGCCACGAAGGACAAGCAAGACGCTCAGCCCAAAGGACAGAACCCGGCAAAGGAAGACGCCAAAACCAAAAACGAGTCGGCCCCGACTACGACAAAGACGCCCTTGCCTGCCACGGCCGCCGGTAAGGCGGACTAGTGAAAAAATATCTCATCACGGGACTCCTTATCTGGGTCCCGCTGGTCATCACCCTATGGGTGCTGAGTTTTCTGGTCGACACCCTCGACCAATCCCTGCTGCTGCTTCCAGCGTCCTGGCAACCGCGTTCCTGGATCGGCTTTCACATTCCCGGCTTGGGCGCGCTGTTGACTCTGGCGGTCGTGCTGGCCACCGGGGTGTTCGCGGCCAACATTCTCGGCCAGCGTCTGGTGCTGTATTGGGAAGGTCTGCTCGCCCGCATCCCGATCTTCAAGTCGCTTTATTTCAGCGTCAAGCAGGTTTCGGACACCTTGTTTTCCTCGTCCGGGCTGGCATTTCGCAAGGCGCTGCTGGTGCAGTACCCGCGCCAGGGTTCATGGACCATCGCTTTTCTCACCGGACAGCCGGGGGGCGATGTAGCGAACCATCTGAAAGGCGAGTACGTGAGCGTGTACGTCCCGACCACACCCAACCCCACCTCCGGTTTCTTCCTGATGATGCCTGCTGCGGATGTCGTGGAACTAGATATCAGCGTCGATGCCGCGCTCAAGTACATCATCTCGATGGGTGTGGTGCCGCCGGAAGGCAAGAGCGCTACCAGCGACGCGTGATCGTTTTGGCTCTTGCCGTGCGCGCAAGCGCGCACCGTCCCATCCAATTACCGAAACTCAAATCCCGATCCTGAACTTATGCGCACCGATTACTGCGGACTCGTATCCCCCCGGCATCTCGATCAGATCGTCACGCTTTACGGCTGGGTGCACCGGCGCCGCGACCATGGCGGAGTGATCTTCATCGACATGCGGGACCGGGAAGGCCTGTTGCAGGTGGTGTGCGATCCGGACAACGCCATGACCTTCGCCACCGCGGAAAAGATCCGCAACGAGTACGTGGTAAAAGTAACCGGACTGGTGCGCCGTCGCCCAGCAGGCACCATCAATCCGAACCTCGTCTCCGGTGAAGTGGAAGTGCTGGCGCGCTCGCTCGAAATCCTCAACCCCGCGCGTACGCCGCCGTTCCAGATCGACGACGAAAACCTGTCAGAAACGGTGCGCCTCGAGTACCGCTACATTGACCTGCGCCGTGCGCAAATGCAGAAGAACCTGCGGTTGCGCTACCGGGTGGCGATGGCGGTGCGGCGTTTCCTCGATGCGCAGGGTTTCATCGACATAGAGACGCCGATGCTTACCAAATCCACCCCGGAAGGCGCTCGCGACTACCTGGTGCCGAGCCGCGTGCACCCCGGAGAGTTCTTCGCGCTGCCGCAGTCGCCGCAATTGTTCAAGCAATTGTTGATGGTGGCGGGCTTCGACCGTTACTACCAGATAACCAAGTGCTTCCGCGACGAGGACCTCAGGGCGGATCGGCAGCCCGAATTCACCCAGATCGACATCGAGACTTCCTTCCTGGGCGTCGCCGAGATCACACTGCTGATGGAAGAGATGATCCGCAGCCTGTTCAGGGAAGTACTGGATGTCACGTTACCGAACCCCTTTCCGCGCATGAGTTTTGCCGAGGCGATGTCGAAATACGGCACCGACAAGCCGGATCTGCGCGTGCCGCTCACGCTAACCGAGCTCACCGACGTCATGCGCGAGGTGGAGTTCAAGGTTTTCCGCGAAGCGGCTGTTGCGCCCGGCGGTCGGGTGGCGGCATTGAGAGTACCGGGTGGCGGCACGCTGTCGAGGAAGGAAATCGATGACTATACGCAGTTCGTAGCCATTTACGGCGCCAAGGGACTGGCGTATATCAAGGTCAACGACATCAACAAGGGTCTGGATGGCCTGCAGTCGCCGATCCTGAAATTCCTGCCCGCAACCGCAGTCAAAATCCTCCTGGAGCGCACCGGCGCTAAGGACGCTGACTTGATTTTCTTCGGCGCTGACAATGCCAAGGTGGTGAACGAGGCGCTCGGTGCGCTGCGCGCCAAGGTCGGACACGAGCGTGGACTGGCCGAGAAAGGCTGGCGACCGCTGTGGGTCGTGGATTTTCCGATGTTCGAGTGGAACGGAGAGGAAAAGCGCTGGGACGCGTTGCATCATCCTTTCACCAGTCCGATGGACGGCCATGAGGCGTACCTCGATGCTGACCCCGGAAAGGCGCTATCGAAGGCCTACGACATGGTGCTCAACGGCTGGGAGATCGGCGGCGGATCGGTGCGTATCCATCGCCAGGAAGTGCAGTCAAGGGTATTCACCGCGCTGGGGATCAGTGCCGAAGACGCACAAAAGAAATTCGGTTTCTTATTGGAAGCGCTGCAGTTCGGTGCACCGCCCCACGGCGGGCTCGCATTCGGCCTGGATCGCATCGTCACCATGATGTCGGGCGTGGAGTCCATTCGCGATGTGATCGCCTTCCCCAAGACCCAGCGTGCACAGGACCTGATGTGCAAGGCACCCAGCCCTGTGGACGACAAGCAACTACGCGAGTTGCACATCCGGCTGCGCAACCTCGAACAACCGAAGGACAATTAGCCACAGAGAATCCTTCACAATACCCCCTTGAGGGGTACAAAGACGGCACAGAAAAACCACGAGTTCCATGGTTGCGAGAAAACACGGGCATGCGAAGAAGGGTCTGCTTGCGTGACGTCTGTCGCCAATAATTTCAAGATCCCGATTTCGGTGCTGGTGGTGATCCACACCCTCGACCTGCAGGTACTGCTGCTGGAGCGGGCGGATCACCCGGGTTTTTGGCAGTCGGTCACCGGAAGCCAGGACGAGGGCGAGACTCTGCGCCAGACCGCCGCACGCGAGGTGGCGGAGGAAACCGGACTGGATGTCGAGGAATTCGAGTTTGCCGACTGGAACATGTGCCAAGAGTACGAGATCTATCCGGAGTGGCGTTGGCGCTATGCACCGGGCGTCACGCGTAACGTCGAGCACGTGTTCGGCTTGCGCTTGCCCGCGCCGCTGCCGGTGAAAGTTGCGCCGGGCGAGCATCTTGGCTACCTCTGGATTCCGCATGACCAAGCCGCCGACAAGGTCTTTTCCTGGAGCAACGCGCGGGTTCTGAGGACTTTGCCCGAACACGTGCAAACCGGCTGAACAATGGCCGCGATTTCCGGTCTTAGTGTGATAAGGTTTTCGTTCCAGATCAACCGGGGCCGATGAGGAGCCGCACCATGCAAGCCAGTGCAATCGCCTTCGATCAGTACAGTCGCCTGCAGGATGATGACTGCCAGGCGCGCATCGTTGCGGCCAGGAAAAAGCTCGGCAAGCGTGTCGCCATTCTCGCGCACCACTACCAGCGCGCCGATGTCTACAAGCACGCCGACCTGACCGGCGACTCGCTCAAGCTCTCCAAACTGGCCTCGCAAACAGCCGCCGAGTACGTCGTCTTCTGTGGCGTGCACTTCATGGCCGAGGTAGCGGACATCCTCTCCAAGCCCGGCCAGATTACAGTGCTTCCCGACATGGCCGCCGGGTGCTCGATGGCGGATATGGCCAGTGTCTCGAAAGTCGAACGCGCCTGGCGCGAGCTGGGTGAAGTGCTCAACCCCGATCAGCACGTTACGCCCGCCACTTACATCAACTCGGCCGCGGACCTGAAGGCCTTCTGCGGCGAACACGGCGGTATCGTATGCACGTCCTCGAACGCGAAGCAGATCATGGAGTGGTCGTTTGCGCGCCGCGAGAAGGTCCTGTTCTTTCCCGACCAGCACTTGGGCCGCTGGACCGGCCACAAGATGGGCATTCCGTTGGAGGAAATGTTGGTATGGGATCCGGACGAGCCGATGGGGGGCCTCTCGGCAGAGCAGATCAAATCGGCCCGCGTGCTTCTCTGGAAAGGGCACTGCTCGGTGCATCAGATGTTCCAGCCGCAGCACGTTCTCAAGTTCCGCAACCAACATCCGGACGGGCTAGTGATTTCGCACCCCGAATGCAAGTTTGAGGTGTGCAAGCTCTCAGACTACGTGGGCTCGACCGAGACCATCATCAACACTGTCCGAGACGCGCCGGCGAACACCCGCTGGCTGGTCGGCACGGAGCTGAACCTCGTCAATCGCATTGCTGAAGAATTCAAGCCGCAGGGAAAAATTATCCAGTTCATGGCGCCGCTCGTGTGCATGTGTTCGACCATGGCGCGCATCGACCCTCAGCACCTCGCTTGGACGCTGGAGAACCTGGCGGAGGGCAAGGTTGTGAACCGTATTAAGGTGCCGGCACGCGACGCGGAACTCGCCAAGGTTGCGCTGGATCGCATGCTCGCGGTGTCCTGATCCGCGCCGGCGCCCCACCCTGGGCGGTAGAGCGATTCACCAAGGAAGCCCGCTGGCCGACGATGTACCGCCTCCTGTGGCTCGCGCTGGCGTTTCCGCCCTTATGCTTCCCGGCCGATATCAGCCTGCAGGCCGTTCGTCATGGCGACACCTTTGACGTGGAAGCCGCCTCTGAATTCGAAGCCGAAGTTACCCAGGCCTGGGAAGTCCTGACCGACTACGACCGGCTTGCGGATTTCATCCCCGGCATGCACTCGAGCCGGACCGTTTCCCGCAGCAAACACAGCGTCATTGTCGACCAAAGCGGCGAAGCCCGCCTGCTGATCTTCACTCTCCCGGTCCAGGTGCGGCTAGAAGTCGAGGAATTTCCCTACGAGCGCATCGTCTCACGCGCGATCGAAGGGAATTTCAAGGAAATGCGCGGGGCCTACAGCTTGGAAGTGCGCGGGCGGCACTTGCTGCTGCGCTACAACGGCTCGCTGACTCCAGACTTCAGCATCCCTCCGCTGATCGGTACCATTCTCGTACGCAAATTCGTGGAGAAACGCTTTGGCGCCATGGTTGACGAGATCATGCGCCGGCAACGCCTGCGCGATCGTTCCGCGGGAACGCCCTCCGGAAGCGGACGCTGAACGCGGCCGACATCGAGTGCCGCAACGGCGCGGTCCGTCCGCGGGTAATATAGGTTCGTCGCCGGCGGGTCGCGGCATCGGACCCTACGGCAGGGCATCCATGGAAACACTGCACGTCGTCACCTACAACATTCACAAGGGCTTCTCGCAGTTCAAGCGGCGCATGTCGGTGTACGACCTGCGTGACAAGCTGCGCATCATCGGCGCCGACTTGGTGTTCTTGCAGGAAGTCCAGGGCTTGCACGAACGCCACGCCGAGCGGCACCACAACTGGCCGGTCAGCCCTCAGCACGAATTCCTCGCCGATTCGATATGGAACGATTTTGCTTACGGCAGGAATGCCATCTATGACAGCGGGCACCATGGCAACGCCATTCTCAGCAAGTACCCGATCGTCAGATGGGACAACGAGGATGTCTCCATGCATCATTCCGAACGCCGTGGGCTGCTCCATTGCGAGATTGCCATTCCCGGCTGGAGCCAGCCGTTGCATTGCGTCAACGTGCACCTGGGTTTGCTCGGTCACTGGCGCAATAAGCAACTCACGCTTCTCAAGACCCGCATCGACCGCCTGGTACCGCCCGACGCCCCGTTGGTCATTGCCGGCGATTTCAACGACTGGCGCAAACGTGTGAGCCGAAGTCTCGCACTGCCCCTCAACGTCTCTGAAGTATTCGAGTCGACGGCAGGTCGCCCCGCGCGCAGCTATCCGGCATTGTTGCCGCTGCTGCACCTCGACCGTATTTACGTGCGCGGATTCGCGATCCGCATCGCCCATGCGCACCACGGCCGCGCCTGGTCCCGGGTTTCCGATCACATCGCGCTGTCGGCGCTGCTGACCCGGAAGGCATGAAGCTCCGGCGCGGGAACCGCATCCGGCTCCTGCGCAACGTCGAGGAGTACTTCCCGGCGCTAGTGCACGAGATCGATGCCGCCGCAAACGAGATCTTCCTGGAGACCTACATTTTTGAAGCGGACGACACCGGGGAGCGCGTTGCCGCGTCGCTGATGCGTGCGGCGCGGCGTGGGGTGCTGGTGCACCTCATGATAGACGGGTTCGGGTCGCGATTATTTCCTGAAGACCAGCGCCGACAACTTCTGGATGCGGGTGTGCAACTGCTGGTGTACCGCCCCGAATTGTGGGCGTTGAAGCTCAGAAGGACGCGGCTGCGGCGACTACACCGCAAGCTGGCGCTGGTGGACGGACGCATTGGTTTCTGTGGCGGCATTAATATCATCGATCACGGGGAAGCGCGCGGGAACACACCGCCGCGCCTGGACTATGCCGTGAGCGTCGAAGGCCCGTTGATTGCCGACATGCACGCAGCCGTGCGCACGTTGTGGATGCGCACCGCCTGGACGCAACTTCGGAGGCGTTGGTTACCGCTCGCAAAGCCCGCCCTGGCACTGGAGCCGCGCGGCGATCAGCGCGCGGAATTTCTCGTGCGCGACAATGTCCGTCATCGCCACGATATCGAGGAAGCTTATCTGCGCGCGATTGCGCGGGCACATCGCGAAGTGGTGATCGCCAACGCCTATTTTCTTCCCGGCAGGCGTTTCCGCAACGCGCTATGCGCCGCCGCCCGACGCGGGGTGCGAGTGACGCTGCTGCTGCAAGGAAGGGTGGAATATCTCCTGGTGCACTATGCCTCCCGCGCACTGTATCGCGAGCTTCTCGATGCCGGCGTACAGATCCAAGAGTACACACGCAGTTTTCTGCACGCCAAGGTTGCCGTGGTGGACGACTCCTGGGCCACGGTAGGCTCGTCGAACATCGATCCGGTGAGTCTGATGCTGGCCCGTGAGGCGAACGTGGTAGTGCGGGATCGGAAATTCGTGCGGGAATTGCATGGCAGCCTCATGGAGGCGATCGAAGCCGGCGCGAAACCCGTGCAGCGCGAACGTTGGGTGCGTATGGGCTTGGCGATGCGGATGGCTACCGGGGCGGCCTATGCCGTGCTGCGGCTCCTGGCCGGCATTTCGAGTTACGGCCGCGCTCAGGATTTTCTATGAAGCTCCCGCTCTGCGGATCAACCGGTGGCGATCACGTATCCATTCAATTTCTTCACGGCCCCCGAACGCTCGAGTTCACCGACGATCAATGCGGCCAGCGCTGCGTAGCTGAGCTGAAAATAGCGCGCGTTGAAGTCCGCGTACAACGGCACCGTCGCCAGGTAGTCGGGAATGTGGCTCAGCGGCAGTCGTTGCCGATCCAGCAGGGAGAACACGAACATCACCTTCAATACGTGTCGCGCCATGCGCATTTCGTCGCTCTCGAAGGCTTCCAACCGCCGGAGGCTGCGTTCGAGCGCCGCACCCACGTCGGAGAAAGGTACGCCGTGACCGGGAATCACGGTGTGGATGTCCAGTCTGGAAATCAACTCCAGGGTGCCACGTGTCGCTGCCAACCTTTCCTCGCGCCCCGGTCCAGGCAGCACGACGCCGAAACCGTTCTCCCACAAAGCGTCACCGGTGATCAGCAACCCTTCCTCCTCACAATGGAACATCAGCGCACCCATATCGTGGCCGGGTGCTGCGATGGCGCGCCATCGCAGGTCACCCCAATCCAGTACATCGCCGGTGGCGATGGTGTCGTCGAATTCAAAGCGCTCGCAGCGCTGGTCGGCGTAGGAAAGCCAGAGGGTCTGCTCGTCCCAGGCTTCGATCAGCGCGGCCTCATCGATAGGAATGCTCACGCGGCATGAAGCGTGCGCCCGGCGCATCGCTGCGTTGCCGCCCATGTGATCGGAATGGCAGTGGGTATTGACCAGCCAGTCCAGCGGCCGGCCAGCGAGTTCCACGGAAACCTTCTCAAGCGTAGCGTTCGCGTCCCTGCCATAGCCGCTGTCCACCAGCACGATGCGGTCGCGCCCGGCAAGCAAGATGTGGTTGGCGTTCAGCCAGTCACGCACGATCACCCGCACCTGAGGCGGCAGCGTGCGGGGTGCGGCGGACGCAGTTAGATACTGCTCCGCCAGAACACGGTTTTTCACTGTTACCGCGGCGACGGGTCAGCGGATGGTTGCGCCGCTGTGGGCTGGGGTGGCGGAGAAAGCGGCGTCGGATCCTCGATGTTCCTCACGTCGCCGACGAAGTGACGCGTTTCTGCAAAGCATGTCGTCGGCACGCCGATGTGCTCCTCGTAAGCAAGGGTTACGCGCTTTCCCAGGGATTGATTGATTTTCTGCGCCACCGCGTCGTCGCGAACGCTGAAGTAGAACTTCTCCCCAACGGTACCTGGCATCGTCACGAGCGCCAGCTCGCCTTCCCAGGTCTTGCAGATCCATCCCTTCTTCGACAGTTTCTGCACGTAGCCGGCGCGCTCGCCCTCCGCGTAGCTCCAGCTCAGCACGATCCAGGTGTAGGCGCCAAATAGCAAACCGGCGGCGACCAGAATTCCGACCAACCAACGTAGCGTCTGCCCCATACTCTTTTCTCCGCTCAACGATGTCCGACGACCGACGACGCATCAATATACATCACCGGAGTGTCGGGGAGTGGCACCGCCCCGGTTCCTCCGTTTCCAGCAGATTTTCCGCCCCGTCTTTCCCTTTGTGATTGCGTGGGATCAGGACACGTTTTGCTTCAAGTGTAGACGCGTCAAGGTTTAGAATTGCAGTACATCATGCACGACCGCCCGTCCTCTTGAGAGACCACGCATTCCGGCCATCCGGCACGCCCTCGTCTAGCCGAAACGACTGGCATACCATCCGCAGGCTGTTGCCCTACCTGCTGGAATACAAAGTACGCGTGGCGGCCGCGCTTACCTTCCTCGCCGCTGCGAAGATCGCCAACGTCGGCGTGCCGCTGGTGATGAAGGAAATCGTCGATTCCCTGGACACGAGGCAGGCGGTGCTGGTGCTGCCGTTCGCGCTGCTGGTGATCTACGGCGTGCTCCGGCTTTCCAATACGCTGTTTGCCGAGCTTCGCGACATCGTATTCGTGCGCGTGGCCAAGCGCGCCATCCGGCGGGTCGCGCTGCAGGTGTTCCGCCATCTGCACGCGCTTTCGCTGCGATTTCACCTGGATCGCCAAACCGGTGGAGTGTCGCGCGACATCGAGCGTGGCACGCGCGGCATTTCCACGCTGTTGAGCTACATGTTGTTCTCCATCATCCCGGTGGTTCTGGAGTTCGGCCTGGTGGCGGCCGTGCTGCTGACCAAGTTCGATTGGCGCTTCATGGCCGTGACGATGGCCGCGGTGGTGGTCTACCTGGTGTTTACCTTTACCGTGACCGAGTGGCGTATAGACATCCGCCGCCGGGCCAACGAGCTCGATTCGAAAGCCAACACGCGTGCGATCGACAGCCTGTTGAACTACGAGACGGTAAAGTATTTCAACAACGAAGAATTCGAGGCGCGGCGCTACGACGAGAATCTGCAGAAGTTCGAGTCGGCCGATGTCAAGAACGAGGCTTCGCTCGGCCTGCTCAACATCGGCCAGAGCCTCGTCATCGCGATTGCGGTTACCTTGTTGATGATCCTGGCCGCCCAGGGGGTGGTGAAGGGGGCGCTGACTCTGGGTGATCTGGTGCTCGTCAACGGTTTGCTGATCCAACTCTACATCCCGCTCAATTTCCTCGGCATGGTGTACCGGGAAATCAAGCAGGCACTTACCGACATGGACAAGATGTTCCGGCTGCTATCGGAGAATCGGGAGATCGAAGACCGGCCGCAAGCGGTGCATCTCACGGCGGTGTATCCGGCGGTACGCTTCGAAAGCGTAGACTTCAGCTACGATCCGCGGCGTCAGATCCTGCATCAGGTGAGTTTCGACATTCCGGCCGGACACACTGTCGCGGTCGTGGGTGCAAGCGGCGCCGGCAAATCCACGCTGGCGCGCCTGCTGTTCCGCTTCTACGACGTGAGCGGCGGTCGCATCACGGTCGATGGTCGCGACATTCGCGACGTTACGCAGAAAAGCCTGCGCGCGGCGATCGGCATCGTGCCGCAGGACACTGTGCTTTTCAACGACACGATCTATTACAACATTGCGTACGGAAATCCCGATGCCAGCCGGAAAGAGGTGATTGCCGCTGCGCAGTCGGCGCATATCCACGACTTGATCGAGAGCCTGCCGGACCAGTACGAGGCGATGGTTGGCGAGCGCGGCTTGAAACTCTCCGGTGGGGAAAAGCAGAGGGTGGCGATTGCACGGGCACTTCTAAAGGACCCGAGAATTCTGATTTTTGACGAGGCGACTTCAGCGCTCGACTCCAAATCTGAGAAGGCGATTCAGGCAGAACTCAGGCGTATTTCAGCCACCCGAACCACGCTCATCATCGCGCATCGGTTGTCGACGATCGTCGATTCCGATCAGATCCTGGTCATGGAAGCAGGGCGCATCGTGGAGTCCGGCAGCCATCGTGACTTGCTTGCAAGTGGCGGCGTGTACGCCCACATGTGGGCTCTGCAACAAGAAAAAGAAAGGGTCGAGGCAGCCGAATTGGAATCGCCCCAGGTCAAGCTTGCCTGAGGCGGGACTGGCAATGCGTCTCGTGGGCGGTCGCAGAGCCCGCGCACTTTGTCGGGTCCCGTACTAGTTATCGTTCGTTCCTTCCCCTTGAAAATCCTAGACTTTCAAATCTTAAAATATTTATTGAGAGTCTTGCGTTAGTCATTGATTTTTGTTAAATTATTCGCTGGCAAAGCAAGGTGTTCAGGGAACCTTTGCCGCGATTTGCGCCCATCGGGCGTCTCGGGCTGAGAACCAGAATTTACGTTGTAATAACAATATCTTAAGGGCGCCAGTTCGCGTTTCCACAAATGAAGGTAGTCATCAGCACGCTGTTTGTTTGTCTTGCCGCGGCGAGCTTGCCCGCGTGGCCTGCTGGCGATATACAGAAAACAGCGGCCCGGCACTCTCATTTCTCGGCCAAACCCCTCGGCCTAGCACTTCGCTCAGGCGCCGTGCTCGTGCTCGATCAGGACACCGGCGAGCCCTTGTTCGCCAAGAACACCGACCAGGTATTGCCAATCGCGTCGATCACAAAGCTCATGACCGCAATGGTTGTCCTCGACTCGGGGTTGCCGCTGCTGGAGTCAATCAGCATCGACAAGGCCGATGTGGACCGCATGAAAGGGTCGCGCTCGAAATTGCCCGTTGGCACCACCCTGATGCGCGCGGAAATGCTAAAGCTGGCGCTTATGGCGTCGGAAAACCGTGCCGCCGCGGCGCTTTCGCGCAACTATCCAGGCGGCTCGTTTGCATTCGTTGCCGCGATGAATCAGAAGAGCGCGGAACTCGGAATGTCCAATTCGCGCTTCGTCGACGCCACCGGCCTGCACCCCGGTAACGTGTCCACTGCCGGCGACCTGGCCAAGTTGGCGGACGCGGCGCATCGCTATCCGTTGATCCGCGAATACACCACGACCGATTACTTCCGCATCGAGTCCGAAGAAAAGCGCCGCCGCGCGCTTGCATTCGTCAACTCCAACCGCCTCCTGAAAAGCCGCCAATGGGAAATCGGGCTTTCCAAGACTGGCTATATCAGCGAAGCGGGACGCTGCTTGGTTATGCAGGCGATGATCGGCGACAAGCCTAGGATCATCGTATTGCTCGACTCTTGGGGGAAACTCTCCCGTATCGCCGACGCCAATCGCATCAAGCGGTGGATCGAAGCCGACTTGATGCGCATCCGCGGCTAGGCTGCTTTCACGCCGGCGCGGTATCCCAGCGCGCGGGAAATCTCCTCTGCGACTTCTCTTACCCGAGGCCCCCAGGCCTTGTCCATGCGGTTCGAGGGCGCCGAAAGCGAAAGGCCTGCAACCAGCCGACCCTCGTCGTCGCAGATGCCGGAACCGATGCAGGACACGCCTTTTTCCGCTTCCTCGTTGTCGAACGCGTATCCGAGCTTGCGCACGCGCTCCAGTTCCCGTGTGAGGGTGGCGAGATCCCGTATGGTGTTCTTGGTGTACACCGCCAGACCCGAGCGTTGCGCGTAGTCGCGCCACTTGTCCGGGCCGTCCTCCAACAGGAATACCTTTCCGACGGCGGTGATGTGCAGAGGCGCCCGCGCGCCAATCAGATGCACCACGCGCATCGCGGTGCGGTCGGAAAGCAGGCGCTCCACGTAGACCATTTCGTCCGCCTGGCGCACCGATAGATTCACCGTCTCGTGCAGTTCCTGGTGCAGACGCTGCATGAAAGGCAGCGCTTCCCGCCGCAGATTGATGCGCGACTTGACCAGGTTGCCGAGTTCAAGAAGCTTGATGCCTAAGCGGTACGTCCCAGGCTCGACCCGGTCCACCATGCGGAATTCCACCATCATGTTGAGGATGCGATGTGCAGTGGACGGATGCAGCCCGGTGGAATTCGCCAACCTTTTCAGGTTCACCGGTTCGTTGTTGCGGGCCAGCGCATCGAGCAGGTCCATCATTCGCTCGATGACTTGAATCGAGGTCTTGCCGTTCCCTTCGGACACGATTTCCCTCGCTTTATCTGCGGCATTGTGCGATGCGACAATTTTACACGGCGAAAGGGGGAAGGACAACCGGCCGCTCAGGACCCGAAACCCCTTGTGCTATCATTCGCGCCTTGTTGCGCTGCGCCTCAAGGCCTCGGCTTCACCAAGCTCGTTTTCCCTTCCGCATGCACCCCTCACCGACCGAAACCTAAACCCGCAAAGGCGCGGGACGTGAGGAAAGAAACGCAACGAAATTCGCATAGGATTCAGAAAATGAAAGTCGGTCTGTTCGTTACCTGCCTGGTTGATCTGATGCGGCCGAACATCGGTTTTGCGGCGCTCCGACTGCTCGAGGCGACTGGATGCGAAGTCGTCGTACCTTCCGCGCAGACCTGCTGTGGGCAACCGGGTTACAACTCTGGCGATCGAAAGGCAGCGCAAGCCCTCGCAATGAAGCTGATCCGGGAATTCCCGGACTGCGACTATGTCGTCGTACCTTCAGGATCCTGTGGGGGCATGATCCGGGCGCACTACGCCGAATTGCTGGCCGACTTTCCGGAACTCGCTGAACAGGTCGAGGCCTTGACGCGAAAGACTTACGAGCTCACCGATTTTCTGGCCAACGTCGCCCGGCTCGAGCGCGTACCAGGCAGGTTCAGTGGGACGGTCACCTATCACGACTCCTGCTCCGGCCTGCGCGAATTGGGCGTGAAATCCCAGCCACGCGCGCTGCTGTCCAAGGTGCCCGGTCTGACCATCACGGAAATGCAGCAACCAGAGGAGTGCTGCGGATTCGGCGGCACTTTCGCGGTGAAGTATGGAGAAATCTCCACACGCATCGCCGATCTCAAGTGTGAGGACGTGCAATCCAGAGGAGCCGACGCCCTGGTACTGGGTGACCTCGGCTGCATGCTGAACATCGAAGGCCGGCTGCGGCGCCGCGGCGACACCCGGACCCGGGTGCTGCATGTCGCCGAAGTGCTGGCAGGCATGGACAAGGACGAAACGTAGGACAAGAGGAAGACGGAAGCCTGGCCTGTGCTGCGCGCACGCGTCGCGTCATCTTTTTTGTTAATCGCAACTGATCAAATCCTCAAGCCATGCAAGTTACATCATCGCAATTCAAGCAAGGTGCCAGTCAAAAGCTGGCCGACCCCAAAGTACAGAAAGCGCTTAAGAACGCCAAAGGGAAGCTGGTAGTTGCCCGTGCAAAGTCCATACTCGAACTCGACAACTTCGAAGAGATCCGCGACGCGGCGGCGCGCATCCGCGACTTCGACTTACTGAACCTGGAAGCACTGCTGGAGGAGTGGGAGAAAAACGCCAAAGCCGCGGGCACGATTGTCCATTGGGCAGAGACGCCGCACGACGTCAACCGCCTTGTGATAGAGATTGCGCAGAAGCACAAGGTGCGCAAGATCATCAAGTCCAAGTCGATGCTCGGCGAGGAAACCGATCTTAACCATGTCTTGGGGGCGGCCGGCCTGGACGTGCGCGAGACCGATCTCGGCGAATACATCATCCAGCAGTTCGGCGAAACGCCGTCGCACATCATAGCGCCGGCCGTGCACAAGTCCATGGACGACATCGCCGATCTGTTTACGCAGAAACACAACCGCCCGCGGCTTACCGACATCGCTGCGCTCACCCACGAAGCGCGCGAGATCCTGCGCCCGCACTTTCTCGACGCCGACATGGGCATCAGCGGTGCCAACTTCCTGGTGGCGGAGACCGGCTCCACCATGATCGTCACCAACGAAGGCAACGGTCGCATGACCACTACCATGCCCAGGGTGCACGTGGCGATCGCGGGGATCGAGAAGATCATTGCCACGCTGGAGGATGTGTCGCTGATGTTGCGCCTTTTGACCCGCTCCGCGACCGGACAGTCGATCAGCAACTACCTCTCCTTCACCACCGGGCCGAAGCGCCCAGGGGACAAGGATGGGCCCGGCGAATTCCACGTCATAATCGTCGACGCGGGGCGCACCCGGATACTGCGATCGGAAATCCGCGAAGCCCTGCGCTGCATCCGCTGCGGCGCCTGCATGAACCACTGCCCGGTGTATCAGAACATAGGCGGCCATGCCTACGGATGGGTTTATCCCGGGCCGATCGGCTCCATCCTGACGCCGGCCTACGTCGGCATCGAGAACGCGCTCGATCTACCGAACGCGGCGACGCTGTGCAACCAGTGCGGAGTGGTATGCCCGGTCAAGATCCCGCTGGCGGACCTGATGCGCAAGCTGCGCGAGAAACAGGTCGAGCGTAATCTGCGCCCGTGGACCGAGCGCCTGGGGCTGAAGGTGTGGGCCTGGGCGGCGGCTCGTCCGTCCGTGTACGCGCTGATGACGAGAATCGCGGCGCGCATCGGCAGGATGATGGGCGGAAAGTCCGGAATGGTGCACAAGCTTCCCGCTGCAGGAGGCGAGTGGACCAGAGGCCGCGACCTGCCTGCCCCGAAAGGCAGAACCTTTCGTGACTTACACGCGCAGCAAGAAAAAGGCCGCGGACAGAAACCGTGATGAGTGCGAGAGAAAACATCCTTCAACGCATCAGGGCAGCCTGTGGCCGTACCGAAACGCTGACTGTTCCGGACCGCGAAGCGGTGCGAGCGAAGTTGCGCGCGCATCCGCGCGGGCCGATGCCCAACATGAGTTGGGAGCTGCTGCCGCGCTTCAAGGAACGCTGCCTCGCCATGAGGTCGAGCGTAGCTGAAGTCAAGTCGTTGGCGGACGTGCCGATGGCTGTAGCGAACCACCTGAACGAGAACAAGCTGCCGCTGAGCGGTGTGTGCTGGCCGGAGTTTGCGAACCTGGACTGGGCAGGTGCGGGATTGCGTATCGTGGCGCGTCCCGCGAACGGCAACGACAAGGTGGGTATCACCGGCACGTACTGCGCCTTGGCAGAAAACGGCACGCTGATGATGCTGTCAGGCCAGGACACGCATGCCACCACCAGCCTTCTCCCCGACCACCACATCGCGATCGTTCCGGCATCGCGCATCGTGCGTGCCATGGAAGACGGCTGGGATCTCTTGCGCAAGGAACACGACAGCCTGCCGCGCCAAGTGAACTTCGTTTCCGGGCCTTCGCGCACCGCCGATATCGAAATGACACTGGTGATGGGTGCGCATGGACCATTTGGCGTTCACGTCGTCATTGTGTCCTGAACAACAAAAGCAACGTCCAGCGCCGCGATCACAGACACAAACAGCGTCGCGATTTGTGTCGACGCACGCTATCGTGCGCATTATGCCGGGGTCAATAATGGGACAATCCCGGAGCGTGTCCCGAGACCGAATTTCATGGACGAAATAAGCATCCTGCCCACCTTCCCGCTGTTCGCCGCCAACATGATGCTGGTCGGCGCGGTGCTTCTTTGCGGGCTTGCGTCAGGACATATGTTTGCGCGTTATCTGCGCCTGCCGCGCATAACCGGTTTCGTCGCTGTTGGACTCGTTCTGGGTCCAGGCATGCTCAATCTGCTCGACCGGTCGACGCTCACGGAGTTGTCGATTTTCGTCGATTTCTCGCTGGGACTGATTCTGTTCGAACTGGGGCGGCGGCTGGACCTGCGTTGGCTCACGCGTGATGGCTGGTTGCTCGCGAGCGGTGTCGCCGAATGCCTGCTGTCGTTCGTGTTGGTCTACTGGACGGTGCGGTTCTTCGACGTGGCGCCGGTGTATGCCGCGACCGCGGCAGCCATCGCCATGTCGACTTCTCCAGCGGTGCTGCTAATGATCGTGCACGACCAGCGCGCCAAGGGACCGCTTACCGAAAGGATGCTGACGCTGACCGGCCTCAACAACGTCATTGCCTTCCTGGTGGTAACGCTTCTTTTCGGTTTCGTCCACCTCGAGTACCAGGGGAATTGGACACGCGCCTTGCTGCACCCTGTCTATCTCATCGCCGGCTCGGGTGCGCTTGGTTACCTCGCTTTCGTGGTGGGGCGCTTGCTGGCACGCTGGTTCGGCAAGCGTGAGGACATCCAGTTCATCATGCTGCTGGGACTGATAGTGGCCACGGTCGGGCTGGCCCTTTCGTATAAGTTTTCGGTGGTCCTTGCCCTGCTCGCGTTCGGCGTGTTCGCCAAGAACCTCGATCGCAACCATGACCTGATGGCGGTGGAGTTCGGTCCCGGCGGCCAACTTTTCCTGGTTGTGCTTTTCGTCATCACCGGCGCCGGGCTGCAACTTTCGGAACTGGCGGTTGCCGGGGGGCTGGGGTTGGCTTTTGTGCTGGCGCGCCTGGCGGGCAAGCTCGCCGGGCTTGCAATTTTCGCGCCGCTGTCGGGGCTGACGCAAAAGAAGTCGGCGTTACTCGGCATCGGCATGGTGCCGATGTCGGCAATTGCCGTGGTGATGGTGCAGGGGGCTTCGCAGCTATATCCGGAGTTCGGGGCGAAACTATCGTCTATCGTACTGTCCGCGGTGGTGATACTGGAGTTGGTCGGTCCGCTCGCCACCCAGTGGGCCCTGAAACGGGCTGGCGAGATCGATGCGATCGCGGAGGAACGTCAATGACGTTGGAATTCAGCCGTTCCGAACCGCTGACAATGGGAATCGAGCTTGAACTCATGATCCTGAGCACCCACGACTGGGACCTCATGCGCGGTGCCGCGGACCTGCTGGCACTGATTGAAAAAAGTCCACATCCGGGCGACATAAAACCGGAGATCACCGAAAGCATGATCGAGATTAGCACTGCGGTGCACACGAACTACCGGGAGATGCTGCTCGAGCTCTCGGCGCTGCGCGACGCCGTAATCAAGAGTGCGCAGCGGCTCAATCTGGCGATCGCCGGCGGTGGCACCCATCCGTTCCAGCACTGGAGCGATCAGCGCATTTTTCCAAAGGAGCGTTTCTATCATCTGCACGAGATGTACGGCTATCTGGCCAAGCAGTTCACCGTGTTCGGCCAGCACATTCACATCGGCGTGCCATCGGGCGACGACGCCATCTACCTGGCGCACATGATGTCGCGTTACATGCCGCATTTCATCGCCTTGTCCGCGTCCTCGCCGTTCTCGCAGGGAATGGATACCGACTTCGATTCGTCACGGCTTAACAACATCAATGCCTTTCCGCTGTCGGGCACCATGCCGTTCGTGCGTGACTGGCAGGAATTCAACGGCTACTTCGACACCATGCGTAGCCTGCAGGTGGTCGAGACAATGAAGGATTTCTACTGGGACATCCGTCCCAAACCGGAATTCGGCACCATCGAGATTCGCGTCTGCGATACGCCGCTTACGGTCGAGAAGGCCGCGGTACTCGGCGCCTATGCCCAAACACTCGCACGCCACTTGATGCTCGACCGGCCGCGCGAACCCTCGCAGGACGTGTACCGCGTGTATAGCTTCAACCGCTTTACCGCCTGCCGCTACGGAATGCAGGCTGGGTTCATCGACGCATATGCGCGCAGCCGCCGTCTGCTCAAAGAGGACATCGCCGAAACCCTTGTCGCACTGGCGCCGCATTCTGAAGCACTTGACACGGGCAGCGCGCTCGCTGGTATCGGGGCGAACCTGGAAAGCGGCCAGAACGACAGCGGATGGCTGCGCGACACCTTCAAGCAGACCAAATCCCTGAGCGACGTCGTGCGCTTGCAGAGCAGGCTATGGGCAGGAGAACAACGCGCTCAGCCGGACCGCCGAATCGCGGAATAGACGCAATATGAGAAAACGAATCCTCGTTACGCGCGAAGTGTTCGACGAGACTATCGAGTTCCTGCAGGGACAGTTCGAGGTCGAATCCAACCAGGCCGATCGACTCTTCGGGCGTGACGAACTGGTCGCCGGTTTGCGCGGCAAGGACGGGGTGCAGACATCATCCAGCGACCGCGTGGACGGCGAACTGCTCGACTTGTGCCCTACGGTGAAGGCAGTCTGCAATACCGCGGTCGGCTACAACAACATCGATATAGAAGCCTGCACCCGGCGTGGCGTGATGGTTACCAACACTCCGGGCGTGCTGACCGACAGTGTCGCTGACTACTCGATGGGCATGGTAATCGCCACCTGCCGACGCATGACCGAGGGCGAGAACTACTTGCGCAGCGGCGAATGGAAAGGCACGTTCCTCAAACAGATACTCGGGCAGGACGTGCACGGCGCCACACTCGGGCTCATGGGTTTCGGGCGCATCGGCCAGGCAATCGCGCGCCGCGCCCGCGGCTTCGATATGAAGATCCTGTACTACAGCCGTAGCCGGGCGACACCCGAGGCTGAAGAGGAATCCGGTGCTGCTTACGTCAGCAAGGAGGAACTGCTGCGCCGGGCCGACGTGGTGCTGCTGATCTTGCCCTACACGCCGGAAACCCACCATTGCATAGGTCCGAAGGAACTGTCGATGATGAAACCCTCTGCAGCGCTGGTTAACATGGCGCGCGGTGGCATCGTCGACGATGCGGCGCTGATCCAGGCTTTGAAGAACAAGACCATCCAGGCGGCGGGTCTGGACGTGTACGAGAATGAGCCGAAGTTCAATACCGGTTTTCTGGAACTGAAAAACGTAGTGCTGTCGCCGCACATTGCCAGTGCGTCCGAGCCGACCCGCAAGGCGATGGCGATGACCGCGGCGCGGAACCTTGTGGCGGCGCTGTCCGGCAAAACTCCCCCCAACCTGCTCAACCCGGATTACCGCAAGTACTCAAACGCATGAACGTCAACGCCCGAAACGCAAGAAAAGCCGGGGAAAACTTGCTTCCGTTCGACACACTACGAAGAATGGCCGTGAGGCCCGCTGGCCATTTCAAATGTCTTCCTTTGGGTTCTTGGCGTACCCCTCAAGGGGGTATGGAAAAGAATCTTGACGGTGAGGATTCGGATAAATGACGGAACTGTATAAGCTCAACCTGACTGAGGCCGCCGAACGCATACGTTCAGGCAGGCTCACAAGCACCGATTACACCAAGAGCCTGCTGGCGCGGATCGCGGCCCTGGAAAAGAACGTTCAGGCGTGGCAATGGCTGAGCCCCGATCGCGCTGCGGCCTTGGCGGGGGAGGCAGACCGGGCCGATGGTCCGATGCGGGTAGCGCATCCGCTGCACGGCATTCCGATCGCGGTGAAGGACAACTTCTATACCGCCGGGATTCCCACCGAGATGGGCTGCCGCGCGTACGCCGGTTACGTTCCGGACGAAACCGCCGAACTAGTGAAGCGCCTCGACGCGGCCGGCGCGATCTTGCTGGGCAAGACGGTCACAACCGAAGCCGCATTCATGGTTCCAGCCAAGACCCGCAACCCTTGGAACAACGCGCACACACCCGGTGGCTCCTCGAGCGGTTCGGCTGCGGCGGTCGCGGCAGGCTACGTGTCCGGTGCGCTCGGTACCCAGACCAACGGGTCGGTGATACGTCCGGCGGCCTTCTGCGGCATCGTCGGCTACAAGCCGAGTGCCGGGCAGATGTCGGCCCGTGGTGTCATGCCGTTCTCGCCGACACTGGACCAGCCCGGTGTGTTCTCGCGCAACGTCGCCGATGCTGCATTCCTGGCTTCCTGCCTTACGGTGCACCGTACTGCGATTACGCCGCAGGTCAAGCCGCTTAGGAGCGTTCCGCGCATGGCGGCGGTGCGCTCGCCAGTGTGGCACCTGGCATTGCCTGAACAGCGCGTTCAGTTCGAGGCCGATATCGCGCGGCTGCGTGAGGCCGGCGCATCGGTTGACGTGCTGGAGATCCCGGGTGAATTCGACGGTGCGCATAAGATCCATCGCACTATCATGTTGTTCGAGGCGGCGCGCGCGGCGAAGAAGGCGCGCGCGGCGTATCGTGACAAGTTCTCCGAGATTCTGAACGCAGCGCTGGACGAGGGCGAAGGCATCCGCGATCCCGACTACCGCGACGCGTTGAAGGCCCGGGCGCAACGGCAGGAGAGCCTGGCCCATTTTTTCGACCGAGGCTATGCGGCGATCATCACCCCGCCGGCGGCCGGCGAGGCACCGGCCACGCTCGCTAGTACCGGCGATCCGAGCTTCTGCACCATCTGGACGCTGATCGGCGCGCCCGCAATCACGATTCCCACCGGTATGGGCCCGAACGGAATGCCACTGGGCTTGCAGATCGTAGGCGCGGCCGAGGAAGAGAACTATCTGCTCGCCACCGCCGCTTGGTGCGAGCGGCATTCGCCTTTCCGTGGCCTGGTCTGAAAAAACTCTTTCCTGTGAAGTCGGGATTCCGCGCATCCAGACTTGCCTTCCGGATGTGAGATGCCATACTTTGCCGATCGGTATCTTTGGGTCCCGGTATCTGAAGTACGGCGCAACGGCGCCCTTTGCCCGGATCGACTGACGAACGCGGTGTATTTTTTGCAGGAGACGAAAATGAAAAGATTCGTTATGGGTCTGGCTCTGTTTTTCACCGCCAGCGCTGCTGCATGGGCTGATGTCGGCGTGTTGCTCAAGGCCGGGACGCTCGGTGCCGGTCTGGATGTGAGCAAAGGCATCAGCGAATCACTTGGGCTGCGTCTGCAGGCGAACGCGCTGAGTTATGACAAAGATTTCACCGAGAGCGACGTGGACTACCATGCCGATGTGGAGCTCAAGTCGGCAGGACTCCTGCTCGACTGGCATCCTTTCAGCGGCGTATTCCGCATCAGTGCGGGGGCTTTCTGGAACGGCAACGAAGCCATTGCGACCGGCCGGCCGACTGGCGGCACGTACGTGATCAACGGTACGCCCTATCCCGCCGCCCAAGTCGGTTCGCTGAACGGGCAGATCGACTTCGAGAGCGTTGCGCCGTATATCGGGATCGGTTTTGCGTCCGCACCCAAGGCGGGACGGGGGATGACCTTTTCCTTCGACCTGGGAGTGCTCTATCAGGGTGAGCCGAACGTCGCTCTGACGGCCGTTTGCGGGGTGCCCGGCCCCACATGCACCCAGTTACAGAATGACGTCGCGGCCGAGCAGGCAGCCCTGCAGGAAGACCTGAGCGACCAAAAGTTCTATCCAGTGGTGTCGTTCGGTATCGGCTATCGCTTTTGAGGTGGCCGGTCGGCAACTTCCGGCCGCAAGTGGGTTCGCCGCAACATTACGCGAGGCGTGTTGTTGTCTCTGCGCGTTCGCATCGCGCCGCTTCCGAGCCTTCCTTGGACCCGCTTCCGCCAGGCAGATAGCAGGTATCTCCGCTGTGTGAAGGTGCTGGTCGTTTAGAATTGCGGCCTAAGCCGCTCTCCGCACTTACGCCGATTTGTTTCGATGGGTTCCGATCCCGCCATCCCGAAAACCGTCCCTGTGAGCGCCAGGTGGCGCGAGCTACGCGAAGCCATCGATCGCGGCATGTTGCGCACGCGTGGGCCTCTACGCGCGCGGCTGAAGCAACTCGAAGAATCGGCCCGCGGCGGCAAGAACATTTCTGCCGAGGTGACCAAGCTCGCTGCAGATGTGCGGCGCTCGGCTGAACAAGCAGAGCAGCGGCGCGCGAGGCTGCCGCGGGTTACCTTCCCGGAAGAATTGCCGATCAGTGCAAAACGTACCGACATTGCGAAGGCGATTCGCGCGCACCAGGTGGTGATCGTTTGTGGCGAGACTGGTTCCGGCAAAACCACGCAATTGCCGAAGATCTGCCTCGAGCTCGCGCGCGGCGTGCAGGGAATGATCGGCCACACCCAGCCGCGCCGCATCGCCGCGCGCTCGGTGGCCTCCCGGATCGCCTCTGAGTTGCGGACCACGCTCGGCGACACGGTCGGCTACCAGGTGCGGTTCACCGACAAGACCAGCAGCGAAAACTTCGTGAAGGTGATGACCGACGGCATCCTGCTCGCCGAAACCCAGGGAGACCGCTGGCTTGCCCAGTACGACACGTTGATCATCGACGAGGCGCACGAGCGCAGCCTGAACATCGATTTCCTGCTCGGCTATGTCAAGCAATTGCTGCCGCGCCGGCCCGAGCTGAAATTGATAATCACTTCCGCGACCATCGACGCCGAACGATTTTCGAAACACTTCGATGATGCTCCGGTGATCGAGGTCTCGGGACGGTTGTACCCGGTGGACGTGTGGTACCGCCCATTCGACGAGGACGACGAGGACGAGCACGAGATCGACCTGCCCCAGGCGATCGTCGATGCCCTGGACGAGGTGACGGCCCGGACATCAACCGGCGATGTGCTCGTGTTCCTGCCGGGGGAACGGGAAATCCGTGAAGCCGCCGAGGCCCTTCGCAAGCATCATGCGCAGGGTGTGGAGATCCTGCCACTGTTCGCGCGGTTGTCCGCGGAGGAGCAGGAGCGAATCTTTGCGCCCGGGGACGGCATGCGCCGCATCGTGCTTGCCACCAACGTGGCGGAGACTTCGCTCACCGTTCCCGGCGTCCGCTTCGTGATCGATTCGGGGCTCGCCCGCATCAACCGCTACAGTTATCGCAACAAAGTGGAATTGCTGCAAGTCGAAAAAATCTCCCAAGCCTCGGCCAACCAGCGTGCGGGGCGTTGCGGGCGGGTGATGAACGGCATCTGCGTGCGCCTCTACAGCGAGGAAGACTTCGGTGCCCGCGCGAAATTCGGGGACCCCGAGATCCTGCGCTCCTCGCTTGCCTCCGTGATCCTGCGCATGAGCGCGCTGAAACTCGGCGAGGTCGAAGACTTTCCTTTCGTCGATGCGCCCGCCCCCAGAATGATTGCCGACGGCTATCAACTGCTGGCGGAGCTCGGCGCGGTTGACGAGGCCCGCAAGCTCACCCCGGTCGGTGAGCAATTGGCGAAACTGCCGATCGATCCACGGGTGGGTCGCATGCTGGTCGCCGCAAGACAGGAAGGTTGCCTGAACGAAGTTCTGATCATTGCCGCGGCGTTGTCGGTGCAGGATCCCCGCGAACGTCCGATGGACAAGCAGGAAGCGGTGATGCAGGCGCACGCGGAGTTTCTGGACGAGCGTTCCGATTTTCTGTCCTATCTGGAAATCTGGAAATGGTTCGAGGACGCGCTCGAACACAGGAAGTCGAACCGCCTGCTGGTGCGCGAATGCCACGAGCGTTTCCTGTCGTATCTGCGGCTGCGCGAATGGCGCGAGCTGCACGGCCAGTTGCAGGCGCTGGTGGTAGAGATGGGTTGGCGGCTGAACGAGAAGGCGGCGCGCTACGAGGAGATCCATCGCGCGCTGCTGGCCGGCTTGCTGGGCAACATCGGCTTCAAGGCGGAGGAAGCTGGAATCTACCTCGGCGCACGCCAGATCAAGTTCGTGCTCAGCCCAGCCTCCGCGCTGAAGAAGAAAGGCCCGAAGTGGTTGATGGCGGCGGAACTCACCGAGACTACCCGTCTGTTCGCCCGTTGTGTCGCGGCAATCGAGCCGGAGTGGGTCGAGAAACTGGGCCAGCACCTGGCCAAACGCAGCTATCGCGAACCGCACTGGTCAAAGGACTCGGGCAGCGTGGTCGCCTACGAGCAGGTCACGGTGTACGGACTGGTGGTCGTGCCGAAACGGCGGGTGCAGTACGGTCCGGTCAATCCTAAGGAAGCGTGGGAGCTGTTCATCCAGGGTGCGCTCGTCGCAGGCCACTATGCGAACAACGCGCTGTTCCTGGACCACAACCGCAGGCTGATCGAGGACGTGCAGGAGCTGGAGCACAAGTCGCGCCGCCACGACGTACTTGTGGACGATCAGGCCATTTTCGCGTTCTACGCCGAACGCATTCCGCAGCGAATCTACAGCGCGGTGGATTTCGAGAAATGGCGCCGGGAAGCCGAACGCGACAACCCGAAGCTCTTGTTTCTGACCCGCGACTATCTGATGCGCCATTCCGCGGAGCAGGTGACCGAGGAACTCTTCCCGGATGCGCTGGCGGTGGGAATGCAGACCTTCGATCTTGCCTACCGGTTCGAGCCCGGCCATGCGCTCGACGGTGTGACCATGATGGTTCCGCTGCACCTGCTTAACCAGCTCGACGAACGCCGCTGCGAGTGGCTGGTACCCGGGTTGTTGCGCGACAAGATCACATATCTGATCAAGGGTCTGCCGAAGGGTATGCGCAAGCATTTCGTGCCGGTGCCCCAGCTCGTGACCGATTGCATGGAACTCCTCGAGCCCGACAGCGGGCCGCTCGCCGAGGCGCTGTCGCATGTGCTTTTCAAGAAGACCGCAGTGGAAGTGCCATTCGAGGCGTGGGATCTGTCCGACCTGCCGCCGCACCTGCTGATGAATTTCAGCGTCGTGGACGAAAACGGCCGGGAAATCGGATCCGGACGCAATCTGCCGCAGCTGCGCAGTCAGCTCGGCGTAAAGGCGCGACGTACCTTCAACGCGGCGGCGAGCGCCGGTTTCGAGCGCAAGGGGCTAACGTCGTGGGATTTCGACGAGTTGCCCGAGCAGGTCGAGGTGGATCGCGGTGGGCGCAGACTGGTGGGTTATCCGGCGATTGCCGACGAAGGCAGTTCGGTGGCACTAACGCTCCTGGACACCGAAGCCGAAGCTGAGGCGGCGACCCGCAAGGGGTTGCGGCGGCTGTTCCAATTGGCGCTGCCGGAGCAAATGAAGTTCCTGGCGCGCAACCTTCCAGGGTTTGCAGAGTTGCAGTTGCGTTACGCGTTGCTGGGCGGGCGCGACGGCCGCAAGCAGGACAAGGGTGGCCGGCATGACAAGAGCGAAGTGTCCGAACGCTTGCGCGAAGAGTTGATCACCGCCATTTGCGACCGCGCCTTCTTTGTCGAGGACGACCCGGTGCGTAACCGCAAGGCGTTCGAGGCGCGGGTGTCGAAAGGCAAGACGCGGCTGATGGACGTGGCGCAGGAGATCTGCCGCATTGCCGCCGAGATCCTTTCCGGGCACCAGGCGCTCCGGTCGAAGCTCGACCACACGCAATACGCAGCATGGCCGCGCGCGGTCGCTGACATCGGCAGCCAATTGCACGAATTGCTCGGGCACGGATTTCTGGCTTCGGTGCCGTTCGAAAGGCTTAAGCACTACCCGCGCTATTTGCGGGCAATCGCGGTGCGGCTCGACAGGATTGCCTCCAACCCGGAGCGCGACGGCAGCTGGCAGCAGCAACTCGCGCGCTTTTGGCAGGCCTATCAGCAGCGGCTCGCCGCTGACCGTTCGCGCGGACTGCGCGACCCCAAGGTGGAGGAAATGCGCTGGATGCTGGAGGAATTGCGGGTGTCGCTGTGGGCGCAGCAGCTGAAAACACCTTACCCTGTTTCCTTCAAACGCATCGAGAAATATTGGAGCGGGGTCTAGCGAGGGCTGATAGGATCGCACGACACGGATCGGGAAATCATTATGGAGAAGTCCTTCAAGAAAGAAATCGAGCAGTTGCGCCTGGGAAACGGAGAGGTTTTCCACGGCGAAGGCATCCTCGCGATCACCAAAGCCTTGCTGCAATCAGGCGTGGCTTACGTCGGCGGTTATCAGGGCGCGCCAGTCTCCAATCTGATCGACGTGATGATCCAGGCCGAGGATTACATGGGCGAGCTAGGAGTGCATGTCGAAGCCTGTTCCAACGAGGCGTCCGCCGCTGCAATGCTCGGTGCGTCGATTCACTATCCATTGCGCGGCGCGGTGACCTGGAAGTCCATTGTGGGCACCAACGTTGCTGCCGACGCGTTGTCGAATCTTTCGTCACCGGGTGTGGTCGGCGGCGCGCTGATCGTCATCGGCGAAGACTACGGTGAGGGCGCGAGTGTGATCCAGGAGCGCACCCATGCCTACGCGCTCAAGTCCTCCATGCTGATGCTCGATCCTCGGCCGGAGCTTTCGAACATGGTGCGGATGGTCGAGGACGGCTTCCGGCTCTCCGAAGTTTCGAGCATGCCGGCACTGTTGGAGTTGCGCATTCGCGCCTGTCATGTGCGCGGCAGTTTTGTCTGCAAGGACAATGTGGCACCCGTGGTTTCGACCCGGCATCTCATGGAGGAACCGGCGAAGTTCGACTACACCCGACTCGCGCATCCGCCGGTAACCTTCCGTCACGAGAAACTGAAGGGCGAGGCGCGCATTCCGGCGGCCCGCCGCTACATCGCCGAGCACGGATTGAACGAGCTTTTCGCGGGCAGGCGCGACGACATCGGCTTGATCGTGCAGGGAGGGCTGTACAACTCGCTGGTCCGTGCGCTTCAGCAGTTTGGGATGGCCGATGCCTTCGGCGATTCCGAGATACCGATCTTCGTGCTCAACGTGACATTCCCGCTGGTGCCGGAGGAGATCTCGAAATTTTGTCTCGACAAGCGCGCGGTGCTGATCTTCGAGGAGGGTCAGCCGGAATACATCGAACAGGAAATTCTGGCCACGTTGCGCCGGCTCGACGTCGCCACGCCTATCCATGGCAAGGACATGTTGATGGCGGCGGGCGAATACACCGTGGAGGTCATGGCAGGTGGGCTGGAGAAATTTGCAGACCGCTATCTGCCCGCCGGCGTGGCCGAGAACGGAAAGCGCTGGCTGCGGGGCAATGCGCAGCGCCGCCGGGAGGTGGCGCAGCAGTTTTCCGCACCGCTGCCGGCGCGGCCACCGCAGTTTTGCGTCGGCTGCCCGGAGCGTCCCGTATTCGCCGCGCTCAAGCTTTCGCAGCGCGATGTCGGCCCCACGCATATTGCCGCTGACATCGGCTGCCATTCGTTTTCCACCTTCGAGCCATTCTCATTCGGTCACTCGATCCTTGGATACGGCATGAGCCTGGCGAGCCGCGCCGGCGTGTCGCCGATGATGAAGCGCAGGGTGCTCTCGATAATGGGCGATGGCGGGTTCTGGCACAACGGTCTGCTAACCGGCGTGCAATCGGCGTTATTCAACCGTGACGACGCGGTGCTGGTGATATTCAAGAATGGCTACACCGCGGCCACAGGTACCCAGGACCTGATCTCGACGCCCGACGAGGACGTGAAGGTCACGGCTGAAAACAAACAGCAAAGCCTGGTGCACCGCAATCTCACCATCGAGAAGACGCTGACAGGCATTGGCGTGAAATGGTTGCGCACCGTGCATACATACCACGTTGACAAGATGCGCAAGACGCTCGACGAAGCTTTCACCACTGATTTCAGCGGGCTCAAGGTCATCATCGCCGAAGGGGAATGCCAGCTCGAACGGCAACGCCGAATCAGGCCTTGGGTCGCCGGCTTGCTCAAGGCCGGAAAACGCGTGGTGCGGGTGAAATACGGTGTCGACGAGGACATCTGTACGGGCGATCACGCCTGCATCCGGCTGTCGGGCTGCCCGACGCTGACACTGAAAGACAGCCCGGATGCGCTAAGGATCGATCCGGTGGCTACGGTCATCGACGGCTGCGTCGGTTGCGGCTTGTGCGGCGAGAACGCACACGCGGCGACGTTGTGCCCTTCCTTCTACCGTGCCGAAGTGATACGAAATCCCAGGTTGCATGAGCGCGTCATCGACGGACTGCGCAGCTCCATCATGCGCAGGTTGCAGTCCGCATGAACTTCGCTTCCCAGCGACCCTTTACTTTACTGATTTGCGCGCTCGGCGGCGAGGGCGGCGGCGTGCTGGCCGAATGGCTGGTTGAGACCGCCAGGCAATGCGGATACAGCGCACAAAGCACTTCGATTCCCGGCGTCGCCCAGCGCACGGGTTCGACCACATATTATTTCGAAGTGTTTCCCGTGCCGATCGCGGAACTGGCTGGCCGCAAGCCGGTTTTCAGTCTGTATCCGGTGCCGGGCGCACTCGACGTGCTGGTGTCCTCCGAACTGCTGGAAACGGTGCGCCACATCGGCAACGCCATGACGTCCGCCGACCGTACTCTGGTCGTCACCTCCAGCGCCCGTACCTTGACCACATCAGAGAAACTACAGCTGGCCGACGGTCGTGCGCCGTCAGTTAAACTACTGAATGTGGTGAAGCGCTACAGCCGCGACGCGCGCATTTTCGACATGGCGGAAGTGGCGCAACGGGCAGGCACCGTATTGAGCGCGGTCTTGTTCGGCGCGATTGCGGGCAGCGGTGCGTTGCCGTTTCCGCGCGAGGCCTTCGAGCAGACCATCCGCAAATCCAGCAAAGGCGTGGATGCGAGCGTGCGCGGTTTCGCACGTGCCTGCGAGATCGTGGCCCAAGGAGCGGCTACGCCGACGCCGGTTGCCCCGAAGCCGCATTCCGTACCCGTTTTGCCGGCAGACCTCGCCAGCGAGTTTCCCGCGGAAACACATGAAATGCTGGCCGCAGGCTACGCCCGCATGCTGGAGTATCAGGATCCAAACTACGCGCAACTCTACCTGCTGCGGCTGAGGCGAATCCTGGCCGCGGAGCGGGTCATAGATCCGGCTGGCTTGGGAAAATTCTTGACCACCAGCGAAACGGCGCGATATCTGGCGTTGTGGATGGCCTTTGATGACATCGTGCGCGTGGCCGATCTGAAATGCCGCGCCAGCCGATACGAGCGGGTGCGCACCGAGGTCAAGGCCGCGCCGGGCGAGGTTCTGCGTATCTATGACCACTTCAAGCCGGGGGTGCCGGAGTTCGCTGCGCTGTTGCCGGGCACGCTCGCGGCTGCGCTTATCCGTTGGGATCGACGTCGTCAGCTTTCGGGCAAGTCCGCACTTGCGCTTCCGCTCAAACTCCCCGCGCATACGCTGACCGGATTCCTGACTCTGCGCTGCCTGGCTGGTCTCAAGTGGTTGCGCAGGCGCGGAAGCCGCTTTGCTGTCGAACAGACTATGATCGAACGGTGGCTGGCTGGTGTGGAACAGGGAACGCGCAGCCAATGGCAACTCGGCCACGAAATCGCGCTGTGCGGCCGCCTTATCAAAGGCTACGGAACCACCAACGAACGCGGCAAGGAGAACTTGTTGTATGTTCTCGACCACCTGGCCGCCGCTACCACGTTCGCTTCCGTTTCCGCACGCGCCGAGGCGATTCGTGCGGCGCGCGTGGCGGCGCTGACCGACGACGCGGGCAAGGCGCTCGATCATGCATTGGTCGAACATGGCGCGCCAGCCCGCCCGGTCAGGGCGCAGCCCGTCATGTGGGTAAAGAAACGGCCGGGCCAGATGGCCTGAGCACAAAGGTTGCCCACCCGGTGCCCGGCGTTGACAAGTGCGGCGTCTGGTCTAAACTGGGCCCAAAAATAACCTGCTCCAAAGCGGAGGAGAACATGAAGACCGTTCAACAACTTCTGGACTCGAAGCGCCATCGCCTCGTGTCGGTGTCGCCCGATACCACGGTACTGGACGCGCTCAAGTTGATGGCGGACAAGGAGATCGGTGCGGTGCTGGTGATCGAGGGCGAACTGCTGGCGGGAATCTTCTCCGAACGCGATTACGCTCGCAAGGTAGTGTTGCACGGCAAGTCGTCGAAGGACACGCCGGTGCGCGAGATCATGACTGACGAAGTGGTGTGCGTGCGGCCCGAACAGACTATCGAGGACTGCATGGGGTTGATGACCGACAAGCGCATACGTCATCTGCCTGTGTTCGACAGCAAGAACGTGGTCGGCGTTATTTCCATCGGCGACGTGGTCAAGGAAATGCTCTCGGAGCAGGAGTTCGTCATCAAGCAGCTCGAAAGCTACATTCACAACTGAGTGTGGTGATGTGGCCGGCGGCCGATCCATTGGTCGCGGAGCAAAAAAACCGGGTTTTTCATGCCCAAGCGAATTTTTCTGCTCATTGCTCTGGCGGGCGCTGCCGCGGGCTGCAAGACCCAGACGGCGCTCACCGCCGGAGCCACCGGCTGCGGCGTGACTGATGTGGACGTGATCCAGAGTCGATACTCACGGGAGGGCACAACGACCGCGTGGTGCGCAAAGTGCCGGGAAAAAATCTATCACTGCATATCCAACCCTCAGCGCAGCCGCGTGGAGTGCAAGCAGGCCGATACTACGGATCCTTGCGGCTGATTGCGCGGCGATCCGGCGGCTCGTTCTCGGCCGCATGTGATTTTCTCTGTTTTGTTGCCGAAGTCCGACTGCTTCCACCCACCTGCCAACCGCAAGCCTCATGTTCGGCGCCTTGATCATCGGTGATGAAATTCTCTCGGGCAAACGCCAGGACAAGCATTTTCCGAAGATCATCGAGATTCTGAAGGCGCGCGGTCTCGCATTGGGCTGGAGCATGTATTTGCCGGACGAGCCGGCGGTGATTGCGGCGGTGCTTTCCAGCACGCTGGCGCGCGAGGATATTGCGTTCTGCTTCGGCGGCATTGGTGCCACGCCGGACGACCACACCCGTCAATGCGCGGCCAAAGCTGCGGGAGTCGAACTCGTGCTGCACCCGGATGCCAGGCGGGAAATCGAGGCGCGTTTCGGCGCCGAGGCCTATCCCAAACGTATCGAGATGGGCGTATTTCCGGCCGGCAGCCGCATCATTCCCAACCCCTACAACCGTGTTCCCGGTTTCAGTTATGCGCGCCATCATTTTTTCCCGGGTTTCCCGGAAATGGCTTGGCCGATGATGGAGTGGGTTCTGGACAACGAGTATCCGCATCTCCGCAATCAGCAACCGCCGGTGGATGTGGCGATCGTAGTCAAGGATGCCGGGGAGAGCCAGTTGATCGATCTCATGAATGCCTGTATCGCCCGCTATCCCGCCGCGAAACTTTTCAGCTTGCCCAGCTTTACGCCCGCCGGGCGCCGCATCGAACTCGGCGTGAAAGGCGAAGCGAAACTCGCCCATGAGGCGTTGACGTTTTTGCAGAAGGGCGTGAGCGCGCTGGGCTTTGCCTGGGAACCCAGAAACTAAGGGAAGAGGGTGAGGGGCGAGGGTAATAACGTGACGGACTGATCATTCAAAAATCCAGGCGCGCGTTGTCATCCTCACCCCCTCGTTCCTCGCCTCTCGTCCCCAACACTTAACCCCGTTCTCCTGAAGCGTGCGTTTGTAGATGGTGTCCCTCTTGAAAGGAGAGCGCCATGCGCCGCTGTTTGACGTTTTTCTGTCTTTTCCTGGTTGTCGCCCCGGCCCTTGCGGCCGGCAACCTCGCTGACGTGCAGATCCACGACCGCGCCAGTGGCCGTGCGCTGCCGGTCTACGAAAGCGCTGGCCGCTGGTTCGTCGCCGGCAAACCCGGTAACGAATACCAGGTCACGGTTCGCAATCGCGCAGGGGGTGATCTACTGGCGGTAGTGTCGGTGGACGGTATCAACGTTGTTACTGGCGAGACTGCTGCGGCATCGCAGAGCGGTTACGTGATCGATCGCGGTAGTGCAATGTCGATCAAGGGCTGGCGCAAGAGCTTGGAAAAAGTGGCTGCGTTCTATTTCACCGATCTGGGTGATACGTACGCGGCGCGCACGGGGCGCCCGGACAATGTGGGCGTGATCGGGGTGGCGTTATTCAAGCGCAAACCCGAGCCCTTGCTCGAACTGGAGCAGCCCCAAACCCGCGGCGAACCCGGCCCCGCAGCAGATGGCGCCGCGCGGTCGGCGCAGCCCCGTTCGACTGTTAAGAGCATCGGCACCGGCCACGGACGCAGCCAGACTTCGCAGGCGCGCTATGTCGCGTTCGGGCGCGAATCCAATACGCCCAACGAGGTCGTCGTCATTCACTACGACACCTACGCAAACCTGGTGGCGCGCGGCGTGATTCCGCAGTCGCCGCATTGGCCCTCGCCGTTTCCGGGCGGGTTTGTCCCCGATCCGCCGGAGCGGGGTTGAGGCAAGCTAACCCCCATGATGGTATCCCGCGTCCTGTTGAGGTTGATTAAACTGCACGCTGGAATGAAACAGGCCGCTTCCGACGAAGATCTGATGTCGCGCTATCGCGATGGCGACGTGCGCGCGTTCGAGGACCTGTATGCGCGCCATCGCGGTGGCGTGTTCCGCTACGTGCTGCGACAGGTCGGTTTTCGCTCCGCCGCAGAGGAGGTGTACCAGGAAGTGTGGACCAATATCATTTCTTCGCGTACGCGCTATCGGGTCGAGGCGCGCTTCACAACGTTTCTGTATCGCGTGGCGCACAATTGCGTGATCGATCATTTCCGCCGCAAGCCACCCTTGCACCTAATTTCGCTCGACGACACCGAAGAGGCGATGCAGGTGGCAGGCCCGCAGCAGGAACAGCCGGATCGTGTCGTGGCCAGACGGCAGACGGCGATGCGGCTTCTGCGCGCGCTGGCGCTGTTGCCGGACGAGCAGCGCGAGGCTTTTCTGTTGCGCGAGGAGGGCGGTTTGACGCTGGAGGAAGTCGCCGATGTGACCGGGGTCGGTCGGGAAACAGTCAAGAGCCGCCTCAGGTACGCGCTTGCCAAGCTGCGCCAGGAATTGGATGGATCGGGAATGAGCCTTGAAGCCGATGTCGCCTGAAGAGCAGGAACTGGAAGAGTTGCGCTCGGCCCTATCCGGGCACTACCGTGCTGGCTCGACCGAAGAGCCGCCCGCGCATCTCGACGCCGCGATACTGGCGACGGCCCGGAGCGAGGTCAGGCGCTTTCGATTTGCACGCAACTGGCAACTGCCTGTTTCGATTGCGGCCGTATTCGTTATAGGTGTGAGTCTGGCATTGATGACCAGCGAAATCGACGATCCCTTGCCGCCACCGGATACGTCGGCAGGCGTTTCAGCAGCAAAGTCCGAGCAAGATGTAACCTCGCGGACGAGGAAACGGGAATCGCAGGCCGAGCACCTGCCGCGCTCCGGCGTCGAGCGCGAGGAGCGGCCGTCGCGCGAGCGCACTGCGCGCAGAGACCGTGAGTTGGTCCGGCAGAATTCGGCCGCCGAGCATGCCGATTCGGCTGCGGGGGTGTCTTCGGTGGTCGCACCCGCTGCTGCGCCGGCGTTACAGCAGTTTGAAGCCGGCGCGCCGCCGGAATCGGCAGCTGAACAGAAGAGCATGGTGGCGGATTCGGCGCAAGGACAGCGTGCCACCGGCGCCCTGAGCAAGAAGGCGGCACCCTCCTCTGATGCACCAGCCAGCGCCCCCGAGGAGTGGCTCAAAAACATCGAGGACCTGTTGCGCAATGGAAAGACCGTACAGGCACGCGAACAACTGGTGGCCTTCAGGAAGCGCCACCCGGATTACCGGCTGCCGGAGGCGCTCCGGGAGCTGGAAATCACGGAGAAGAAATAACCCCTACCAAGAAGCCGGGTATGTCCGTGACCTTAGACAGCCCCCTACGCGGCCCTCTTCTTTGGGCCCCAGGCCCGCTTGCGCGGCGGCAGAACTGGCCCAGGTCGAGGGTTCTGAGCACGAACACAGCCAATATTTATTGCAATGCACAAATAACCGGCGCGAAAGGCTTTAGGGCTGCAGGTAAGCGATTGAAAAAAGCACTAAATAGAAACTAGAGCTTGAAGGCGAGACTAAGGCCGTCGCCTATGGGAACCAGACAAAGGTGCACACGCCGGTCATCCCGGAGATGCCGATTGAAGGCGCGAATCGCCTGTGTGTCTGCGTCGCGCGCCTTGGGATTAGCGACGCGGCCCTCCCAAAGGGTGTTATCCACGGCGATCAGTCCACCGACCCGGATCAAAGTGAGCGCCCGCTCGTAGTAGGCTTCATAGTTCGTTTTGTCGGCGTCTATGAAGGCGAAATCGAAACTACTGGCCGCCCCACCAGCGATCAGGGTATCTAGGGTCTGAAGCGCCGGAGCCAGATGGAGGTCGATCTTTTCGGAGACACCGGCTTCGTCCCAATAGCGTCGGGCTATCTTGGTCCAGGCATCGGAAACGTCGCAGGCCACGATACGGCCTTCGGTGGGCAGGGCAAGCGCCACTGCCAGGCTGCTGTAACCGGTGAAGACTCCGACCTCCAGATATCGCTGGGCGCCCATCAGCCGGACCAGTAGCTGCATCAATTGCCCTTGCTCGGGCGCGATCTGCATTCGCGACATGGTGTCCCTGGCCGTTTCCTCCCGCAGCCGTCGCAGGACATCGGGCTCGCGCACCGAGTGCTCGAACAAATATGCATACAAGTCGTCGGACAGCGTGAAGGTCCTGTTGGACATGGCAGGATTTATGCCTTAGATAGCTTGCGAATTTGACCCCGGCTGAGCAATCAGCCAAGGCCGGAACGGTCAGGTTAATAGGGAAACAGGAGAATAGACAAAGAAATGTGCCAACTGCTGGGGATGAACTGCAATGTTCCCACCGACATTTGTTTTTCGTTTAGAGGATTCCATCAACGCGGCGGGCGAACCGGTGACCACGCCGACGGTTTTGGCGTGGCGTTCTTCGAAGGGCCCGGCTGCCGCATGTTCGTCGACGCCCGCCCGGCGGTGAACTCCCCGGTGGCCGAACTGATCGCCAACTACCCGATCCGCAGCCAGAACGTCATCGCGCATATACGCAAGGCGACCAAGGGCGAGGTCGCGCTGGTCAACACCCATCCGTTCATGCGCGAACTGTGGGGGCGATACTGGATTTTTGCCCACAACGGTACACTCGAAAATTTCAATCCGGAGTTTGGTAACCACTATCGGGCGGTGGGAACGACCGACAGCGAGCAAGCTTTCTGTTACCTGCTGGATACCTTACGCCTGCGCTACACAGAGGGGCAGCCGCCCCTCCCCGAGCTGTACGGCACGCTGGCCACGCTGTCCGCCGAGATCGCAAGGCACGGCCGGTTCAACTACATCCTGTCCAATGGCGATTACCTGTTCGCGCATTGCACCGACGCTCTTACTTACGTGCAGCGACATGCTCCGTTCGCGACGGCACATTTGAAGGATCAGGACATCGAAGTCGATTTCAGCGAAGTCACCACACCGATGGACCGCATTGCGGTGATCGCCACCGAACCCTTGACCGACAATGAGACATGGGTGAAGTTTGCCCCGGGCCAATTGCTTGCGTTCCAAGACGGCGCACCGATTTCTATCTAACTCGGGCGGCAAGGGACGGCGTTAGGTGCGTTCGACGCGGAGGACGCAGAAAAAGAGGGAGGATCTGGCCGAAACACAGGCTTTTGCGCCGTGTCCCTGCATTGAGATTTTTTCGCGTCAAATTTCGGGCACGCGGAGCGAACTGGCACGAGGAATTCCCTCGTGCCGCCAATTCTTGACCGCCCATTGCCATAGCCCCGCAACGCCTGCGCCAGCCAGTTCTGCGGGTGGTGCGTGACCCAGGAAGCGCAGCACGCGGTCGAGCGTAACGGCTGGATGCAACTGTTCCACCGCATGCGCCCGAGTCTGCTTCGAGAGTTTTTCTCCCGCGCCATTCGCCGCCACCGGCAAGTGCAGGTATGACGGGGTCGGCAGGCCGAGCAACTTCTGTAGATGAATTTGCCGCGGAGTCGAGGCGATCAGGTCGGCGCCGCGCACGACGTCGGTGACCCCTTGTTCAGCATCGTCCACGGCGCAGGCGAGGTGGTAGGCGAACACATGGTCCGCTCGGTAGACCACGAAATCTCCGATTTCGGCCTGCAAAACCTGGCGGATATGCCCCTGCAATCCGTCGTCGAATTCAACCACGGCGGCGTCGGTGCGTACCCGCAGTGCGCGTGCTTCGCGCCCGGCTGTGAGTGCCTTGCGGCACGTGCCCGGATATACCGCGCCTTCCGCGCCGGCCACGCCAGCATCGCTGATCTCCCTGCGGCTGCAGGCGCAGGGATAGATGCGGCCCGATTGGCGCAACTGATGCAACGCTGCGTGGTAAGCGTCGTTACGCGTGCTCTGGAACACCACTGGGCCATCCCAATGCATGCCGAACGCATCCAGGCAGCGCAGGATCGCGTCGGCGGCTCCGGGAACGATACGCGGCGGATCGAGGTCGTCGATGCGCACCTGCCATGTGCCGCCGCGTGACCGGGCATCCAGGAAACTGCCCACCGCCGCCACCATCGAACCGAAGTGCAGCGGACCCGATGGCGTCGGCGCGAATCTCCCACGATACATTGTCACGAGAATTCCGTTCGAAATGTAGACTGCATGTCTTGAACGCAAAGGATTTTATCGCGGCAGCACGCGAGCGCAGCGGGCATAGAAGATCGCGCAGGTGAAAAAGACAACCGACAGGACAATCTCGGCAAACGCGAGAGCCTGGCTGGCGCCGCGCTCGCTCCAGGATCGCACCACGCCCTCGGTGAAGTACGCAAGAATCAGCATCGACGACCACTGGTAGGTATAACGCTTTCCCCGCAGCACACCGAAAAGCGGCAACAGCAGCGGCAGCGCTTTGAAGGCCAGCGAAGAACCGCCCGTGCGCAAGGGTGCAAGCCAGAGTTCCCAGGCAAGGCATAGAAAAATCAGCGCCACCAATGTCGCGCTGGCTGCGAACTGCAACAGACGCGTCACACGCGGCTTGCCTTGGCCAGATTCACGAGTTCCGCACGGGCGGCGCCGGCATCTTTGATTTCACCGTCGAAGTCGAAGCGCAACACCTCTGCATCCGCGAGGACGTCGAAGCCGTCGCAGTCGATTCCGATCATCCGTGCTCTCTCCACGGTACGGTTATGAACGTGTTGGCAGTAGGCCCGCAGGTTGTGGGCATGGTCGGCATTCATGTGTTCAACGATTTCGCGCTCGCCTTCGGCGATTGCGAGCGGCGGCGCGAGATAGCGTTCGCCCGGGATGGTGTGGATACTCGCGAAGCCCGCGATGTAGCGCAAAGACAACGGCTCGAGGCGGAAAAAGCGGAACCCGCCCAAGCTGAGAAAACGTTCGGATTCCGGAAAGTAACGCAGGTAGCGCGCGGCCACCGCGGCGTCCTCGGTCGACACCAGATCGCCGATCAGCGTAACGCGCGCCTGCTCCTGCACTTCGGCCCCCGGAGGCGCAACCAGGAAGCTCACCCGCCGGTCGTGGTCGGCGTTCTGGGTATGCTCGGCGAGGTGGCTGATCAGCACCACAACCCGGCCCTGTTGGTCGGTGCAGAAGGGCAGGGCGGAGGCGTACGGATAGCCGGGAAATTTTAACGACTGGGTAGCAAGACCACCGCTGCGAAAATGGCGCACCATCCTGCGCGCCTCCGGGCCACGAGTCATTTCGAAAGCTTGAGCGCTACTTCGGCCAGCCGTGTTCCCAGTGCAATACACAGCCGCCGCTCGGCGTCGCTTATCGGTTGGTCGGCATTGGCGCCAGCCAGATGACTGGCTCCGTAGGGTGTGCCGCCGTCGCGGGTGGTCATGAGTTCGCCTTCGGTATAGGGCAGTCCGACGACCAGCATGCCCTGATGAAAAAGTGGCAGCATCATCGACAGCAGAGTGGCTTCCTGGCCGCCGTGCAGCGAAGCGGTGGAAGTGAAAACCGCGGCAGGTTTGCCCGCCATAGCACCCTTGAGCCAGAGCGAGCCGGTGCCGTCAAGAAAGTATTTGAGCGCCGCCGCCATATTGCCGAAACGCGTGGGGCTCCCGAGTGCCAGGCCGGCGCATTCCTCGAGATCGCCAAGTTCGACGTAGGGGGCGCCGGAATCGGGAATCGCCGCTTCGGTCGCTTCCGCAACCGTCGAGACCTTGGGCACGGTCCGCAGCCTCGCTCGCATGTCCGGCACCTTTTCCACCCCGCGGGCGATCAATTGCGCCATCTGCCTTACAGCGCCGGTGTGGCTGTAATACAGCACCAGGATGTCCTGCATCGCTATTTTCCCGACGGATAAGCCCGTATTATATCGGCGAACCATACCCTGCCCCCGAATGAAACTCCGGCTCAGAAAGCTTCTGGACATCGTCCGCCAGTTCAAGCTGCTGGCGAATTTTGTCGTGCTCGTTTACCGGCGATTCAAGGAGGAACGCTGCTTCCAGCTGTGCGGCAGCCTGACCTTTACGACGCTGCTCGCGTTGGTGCCGCTGATCACAATCATGCTCACCGTGGTGACGGCATTTCCGGTTTTCTACGAAATCGTCCAGACGCTGCGCAGCTTCGTCACCGTCAACATGGTTCCGGAAGCGTCGTCGAGTTTGGTTACGGTGTACATGCAGCAATTTTCCGACAATGCTGCGCGGCTCACGGCGCTGGGCATCGTATTGCTGGCAGTGACTTCGATCATGCTCATGCTCACGATCGACCGAGCTTTCAACACGATTTGGCGAGTGAAGCGGCCGCGGCCGCTGATCCAACGCGTGCTGATCTACTGGTCGGTGCTGACCGTCGGCCCGCTGCTGGTCGGCGGCAGCCTGTCGCTGACCTCCTGGCTGGTGACTCAATCGATGGGGCTGGGAAAGCAGGCGCCCGAGCTGACAATCGCGGTACTGAAGCTGGTGCCACTGATGCTCACGTCGGTCGCTTTCGGATTCCTCTATCGTACGGTGCCGAACCGCCAGGTAACTGTGCTCGATGCAACGGTGGGCGGCATCATCGCGGCATTCGCTTTCGAGGCCATGAAAATCGGCTTCGGCCACTTCCTTGCAAAAATTGCTACTTACAAGCTGGTGTACGGCACGTTTGCTAGCCTGCCGATCTTTTTGATGTGGGTCTACCTGTCCTGGGTGGTGGTCGTGTTCGCCGCGGTGATTACCGCGGTGCTGCCCTATTGGCGAACCGGCGGCGTGCTGCTCAAGCAGCCTCCCGGATCGCAATTTGTAGAGGCGGTGGACATTCTCAAGCTGCTCTACCGCGCCTATGGCGACGGGCGGGTGCTGAACCTGCAGCAATTGCGCATGGCGGTAAGGCTGTCGTGGGAGGACGCCGAAGCCATTCTCGAAAAGCTGGTCGCTGCTGGTTGGGTGGCGAAACTGCAGGGCAACGGCTGGGTCCTTGCGCGCGATGCCGGCTCAATCCGCGTCGGGGATGTGTTCCGGATATTCGTGTTCGGGCGCGAAGCCGCCGACGTCAGCGAGGACTCCACCGTCCGACGCCTGGTGTCCAGCATTGCGGCCACCGTAGACGGCGAACTGGATTTCAGCCTGAAAGAATTGCTGGGGAGTGGTGGCGGCCAGCGTGCCGCGAGAATCGCCTGAGGGAATGATGCAGCGACGTCTGTTTCGAATTTCCTGCGCGCTGCTGCTCATGTTCGCCGTGTTGTCGCCCGCGGCCGCAGACTTCAAGCTGACCGATTCGGAAGGCAATGTGCATCGTCTTGCCGATTACCGCGGCAAATGGGTGATCGTGAATTTCTGGGCAACTTGGTGTGCACCCTGCTTGGAAGAGATTCCGGATCTGGTGGCGATCATCGAATCGCGCAAGGATGTGCAGGTTCTGGGCGTGGCGATGGAATTCCAGGATTCGAAGCAGGTGCTGCAGTTCGCCGAGGGAATGTTCGTCAAGTACCCGATCGTACTCGGCGACCTGAAAACTGCGGAACAGGTGGGCAAGGTCATGGGGTTGCCGACGACATTTATTTATGACCCCAATGGCAAACTGGTGGTTCGCCATGTCGGCAAGATCACGCGCAAGCAGATCGAGCGCCTCTTCGATCGCAAAACCTAGAAAACCGAATTCCTAGCGGGAGAAATTAACGCGCTAGCGCCCTTCGCCTGCATAGAACGTGGGCCTGGCGATTGCGCGGCCACCGGCGTTGTATCCCCACTTGCCGGACCAGGCCTGCAATACCGCATTCGGATAGCGCGACTTGCCGAGCGAACCGTTGTAGCGGCCGAGCGCACGTGCGGTGTCGCCGCGCTCGATGTTGAGATAGTGGCGCAGGATGGTGCAGCCGTAGCGTAGGTTGGTGCGCAGGTTGAAAAGGTTGTGCCCGGATTCGCCGATCAGCGTTGTCCAGAACGGCATTACCTGCATGTAGCCGCGCGCGCCGGCTTTGGAGACGGCATACTTTCGAAAACCGCTTTCCACCTGAATCACCCCCAGTACCAATTGCGGATCGAGTCCCGCGCGCTTCGCTTCGTAGTGAACTGTGGTGAGAAGATCTTTGCGTACGTTGACGTCCGGAACTTGCTTCTCCAGTCGTTTCGACATGGTGGCCAGCCACGCCATGCCTTCCGGCTCAGAGGCAAATGCAAGGCGGGGACTCGCCTTATCGGCAACCGAGCGATGAAGCGATGCCCGAACGCTCGCAGAAAGCGGTTCGTACTTCTGCTCGCCCGCAGCAGCGATTGCCGACGCGAGCATGCATGCCGCCGCAAACGCAATGCACGCCATGCTGTGTGTGGCTGCCGACATCCGTGCGCTCATACCAGGGATTTCAAAATCTTCGGCGCCGATTGCAACTCAATAGCTCTCGCCGAGGCATCGGTTCTGGCCTGATACTCGACTTTCCCATCCTTCAAGCCACGCTCGCCGATGGTAATGCGATGGGGAATACCGATCAGTTCCAGGTCGGCAAACATCACGCCTGGACGTTCGTCACGATCGTCCAGCAGCACCTCTATTGCGTCCGACTGCAATTCGTCGTGCAACCGATCGGCTACGGTTTTCACCTCGACGTTCTTCCTGTAACCGATCGGCGCAATGGCCACCTGGAACGGCGCCATGGGCAGCGGCCAGATAATGCCGCGCTCATCGTTTCCCTGTTCGATCGCCGCGGCCACGATGCGCGACACGCCGATCCCGTAACAGCCCATCTCCATGACCTGCGCCTTGCCGGACTCGTCCAGAAAGGTAGCGCTCATCGCCTTGGAGTACTTGCTGCCTAACTGGAAAATGTGTCCGACCTCGATGCCGCGGCAGATTTCTAGCCGGCCCGTGCCGTCGGGGCTCGGGTCGCCGGCCACCGCGTTGCGGATATCGGCGACCAGCGCCGGTTCCGGGAGGTCGCGGCCGAAATTCACGCCGGTCAGGTGATAGCCTGCCTCGTTGGCCCCGCAGACGAAATCGCTCATCGCGGCGACCGACCGATCGGCGATCACGGATATTTCCTTTGGCAGGCCGACGGGACCGATGTAGCCCGGGCGGCAGCCGATGCGCGTTTCGATCTCCTTTTCGGTGGCAAAACGGAACGGATTCAGACCGGGAAGCTTCGACACCTTCGTTTCGTTCAGTTGGTGATCGCCACGCACCAGCAACATGCTCATCTGCTCTTCATGCATGACCGCAAGCGCCTTGACCGACTGCGACAACAGCAGTCCCAGCATCTTGGTGACTTCTTCGCATGTCGTCTTGCCGGGCGTGGGAACCTTCTGCACTCTCCGCAGAGCCGCGGCGCGCGGTGTTGGCGGCGCAACTGCTTCTGCAAGTTCGACGTTGGCGGCGTAGTCCGAGGCCGCAGAATAGGCAATCGCGTCCTCGCCGGAGTCGGCGAGCACGTGAAATTCGTGTGAGCCGGTGCCTCCGATGGCGCCGGTGTCGGCGGCGACCGTGCGGAATTTCAGCCCCAAACGGGAAAAGATCCGCGAATAAGTATCGTACATGTTGCGGTATTCGCGCTCCAGGTCCCGGGCATCGGCGTGAAAGGAGTAAGCATCCTTCATCACGAATTCGCGTGCGCGCATTACGCCGAAACGCGGCCGGATTTCGTCGCGGAACTTGGTCTGAATTTGGTAGAAATTCAGCGGGAGTTGGCGGTAGGAGCGAATCTCCCTGCGCGCGATGTCGGTGATGACTTCCTCATGGGTCGGACCGAAGCAGAAGTCGCGTTCGTGTCGATCCTTGATCTTGAGCATTTGCGGGCCGAACTGTTCCCAACGTCCGGACTCCTGCCAGAGTTCGGCGGGCTGGATCGCCGGCATCAGCAGTTCCACAGCGCCGGCGCGGTCCATTTCCTCTCGCACGATGCGCTCTACCGTGCGCAGCACCCGCAGACCGAGCGGCATCCACGTATACAGGCCGCTGCCGAGTTTCCTGATCAGTCCCGCCCTGAGCATCAGTTTGTGGCTGATCAGTTCCGCCTCGCTGGGAGCCTCCTTGAGCGTGGAAATGAAGAACTGCGAAGTTCGCATGTCTTGCCCGCGTTCGAAAAGCCGCTATTCTACGGTAGAGAGCAATCCGGAAGTGGAGAGCAGCAGTGTTCGGAAAATGGAAGATCCATCGTTCGGCGGATCACGAAAGCAGCGTCGAAGTGAGCGAAAAAGACGGCATCCGTTCACTGCATCTGGGCAGCGAAACGGTCCAGAGCTCGATGAGCCTGGCCGACCCCACCGAGCTGGTGCTGTCGTACACCCGAGCCATGATGGCGTATCTGCTGTTCGATCCGCACCCGCAACGCGTCCTGATGATCGGCTTGGGCGGGGGGTCGTTGGCCAAGTTCGTCTATCGCCACCTGCCCTCGGCGGACATCACCGTGATCGAGTCGCAACCGCGGGTGATTGCGGCGGCTCGCCAGTATTTTCACGTGCCGCCCGACGACAGCCGTTTTCGTGTCGAGCTTGCGGAAGGCAGCCAATGGGTGGCTGCCCATCCACGCAGTTGCGAGGTGTTGATGGTGGACGGCTACGACGGGCACCAACAGGTTTCCGAATTGTCTTCCGAGGGTTTTTACGCCGATGCGCGCGCGGCGCTAACCGACGACGGAATACTGGTGGTGAATTTGTGGAGTTCGGATTCCCGCCTGGATGCTTACGTGCAGCGCATCGAACGGGTATTTGATGCGGTAGCGTGCCTGCCGGCCGAAAGGCGCGGCAACGTCGTTGCGCTGGCATTTCCTCGCTCCCCTGGACACCCGCGCTGGGACGATTTGCGTCTCACGGCGCGGGCCCTGCAGGTCCGATACGGCCTTGAATTCCTGCAGTTTGTCGATGGTTTGCGCGAACTCAACCCTGGTACGGAAAGCCGGCTGACTCTGTGAACGGGCTTGGCGGTGCCTTTCTTCGTTCCTGTTTTTATGGAAGAATCCGGTTAACTGAAATTGTGACTGGGGTGGCTGACATGATTGACCGTGACGGCTATCGCCCGAATGTAGGAATTGTTCTGTGCAACGGCAAGAACGAGGTGTTCTGGGGTAAGCGTGTAAAGGAGCATGCGTGGCAGTTTCCGCAGGGCGGCATCAAGCCCGGTGAAACGCCCGAGCAGGCTATGTTCCGGGAATTGAAGGAAGAGGTCGGCCTCGATCCCTGCCACGTTAAGATTCTCGGCCGCACCCGTGAGTGGCTGCGCTACGAAGTGCCGCAAACCTGGGTGCGGCGCGAAAGCCGCAGCGTGTATCGCGGCCAGAAACAGATCTGGTTCCTGCTTCGTTTGGTAGGGCGCGATTGTGACGTATGCCTGCGCAAGTCAGAGCATCCCGAGTTCGATGCCTGGCGGTGGCACGCGTACTGGGTCCCGCTGGAAAGCGTAATCGAGTTCAAGCGCGAGGTTTACGGCCGCGCACTGCGGGAACTTGCGCGCTATCTGAGTTCCGCGCGTGCGCGCGGAGAGCAGGCGCAGCGTGCGTCGCGCGCGGTCAGTCCAGTCGACCGCTGACCTCGGCCAATTCCGGCGCCAGCAACGGCGCCTCCAGCTCGACCACCACCAGCAGCGTTTTCTGTTCGCCTTCCCAGAAGTCCGCGGCGTCCTGAAGCGCATCCACCGCGGAGGCGAATTCCTCCGCATCGGCGCGGGCGAACCCGGACGCGTCGCGCAGCAGCAACAGCAAACCCTCGCCCTTGTCGTGTTCCAAGTCCACGAGGCAATCGTAAAAGGCGTCCCAGTTGTGGCCGAAGTATTCCGGGAACGCCAGTGCCTTGGCAACCGCGTTCAGGAACGCATTCTTGTCGCGCGCCCCCGCAAGCGCCACGTTTTCCACGCGCATGCCGCGCTGCGCGGCGGCGTCCAGCGCCGCTTCCACCGGCATTGAATGGCAACGATACACACCACTCGCGCCGGTCTCGACCAGTTTGCCGAAATCGGCCTTCATTCAACGATGCGCCTGAAGGTGCGGTAATGATCTTCAGTGTAGTAGAACTCGGCGCGCTTGGCGGCAACAATTCTGCGAGCGCCGCGGTCCCTTCTGCCGGCTGTCATGACGGTGTACTCCCGATAAGTGCCGCGTGGCGCCGCTGGCAACAATCCCTCCCTGTTGGCGAATACGCCACCGTCCCGGGCGTAGGGAAACGGGCCACCGGCACGGATGAGGGCCAGAGTCGTAAGCGCCTCGGGCGGCAGATCGGATACCCGTATGCTGTCAATGGCGGGGTGGGGCGCGCCCCGGTCCTTCGGCTGCGCGGTCAATGCCGCGAACGCAGCCAAAAACAACAGGCTGGCCAGCGCGATACGCGAGAATTCTGGTGTCATACCCTGCCGCGCCGCATTCGCATGACATTCACAGGATTGCCTCCGGCCCATTGAGACTCGCCGCGGACGGCCCGGTGCGGCGACCGGCTTGAGGAAAAGCGGCTTGATAGCGCCGGGAGGCGAGGCTACCATGCGTAGTCGTGCTGGCGGAATTCATTGGGCGAGCAATAAGACAAATGGAACGGCGCAATGACTACGATGTGACCAACCAGGTCAACACCACGGATCCGGCGGCGGTGAACACCGAAGTCAATCGCATCTTCCTCGAACTCTATCCGAACGCTTCCACCCACGTCCTTAACCGCGCGTTCAGGGATCTCAGGCGGTTGCACAAGGGCGAGTATCCGGGCTACCGGGCCTGCGATACCGGTTATCACAATCTTCAACACTCGCTCGACGTAACGCTCGCGATGGCACGGCTAATGGACGGATACGAGCGTTCGCACCACGACCATCGTACAGAGGCTCTCGGTGCGAAGTTGTTCCGCTTCGGGGTTGTCGCCGCGCTGTTTCACGACATCGGCTACCTGCGCAAGGTCAACGATATGCGCCACAAGAACGGCGCCGAATACACGCTCAAGCACGTCAGCCGCGGCGCCAGGTTCCTGGAAGAGTACATCAGCAGACTGGGGATGGCTGAACTGGCGCCGATCGCCGCACAGATCATTCACTTCACAGGTTACGAACGGCCGATCCAGAAGATTCACGTTCCGAACCTGACCTTCCGGCTGCTGGGCAACATGCTAGGTACCGCAGACATCATCGCGCAGATGGCGGATCGCTGTTATCTGGAAAAGTGCCGCGACCGTCTCTATCCGGAATTCGTCGAAGGCGGGCTTGCAGCGCGCAATGAAGCAGATCATCGCGCCGGTGTGATGTTCAAGTCGGCCGAAGACCTCGTGACCAAGACCCCGAAATTCTACAAGACGGCGACGGTGCGCCTGAACGATCATCTCGGCAGCGCCTATGGCTACGCGGACAAGCATTTCGACGGCCGAAATCTCTACCTGGACGAAATAAGCAAGAATATCCGCTATGCCGCGGAAGTCGCTGACCAGCACGATCTGTCGTTGTTGCGGCGCACGCCGCCGCATCCTAGCGAATTCGGCATCGACGCCGTCTAGGATTTTGCTTCCAGGATTATTTTGCCGACGTGTGCGCTCGATTCCATGAGCGCGTGTGCCGCCGACGCTTCCTCCAGCCTGAAGGTCCGGTCAATTACCGGTTTGATCTTGCCGGCCTCGATCAGTGGCCAGACTTTCTGCTTCAGTGCCTGCGCTATCGCCCCCTTGATTTCGACCGAACGCGCGCGCAGCGTCGAGCCGGTGATGGTCAGGCGCCGGCGCAGGATGTCCGTCATGTCGATGGTGGTTTTGGTACCGCCGAGGAAGGCGATCAGTGACAGCCGCCCGTCGTCGGCAAGGCAGGCCAGCTCGCGCGGCACGTAGTCGCCACCCACCATGTCCAGGATCACGTCCACGCCCTTGCCGCCGGTCAGTTCCCTCACCACCGCGACAAAATCTTCGGTCCGGTAGTTGATAGCGCGGCTGGCGCCCAGTTTCTCGCAAGCGGTGCATTTGGCGGCTGAACCCGCGGTGACGAACACGCGATGGCCGAACGCCCGCGCCATCTGGATCGCGGTCACGCCGATGCCGCTCGATCCTCCCTGTATCAAAAGCGTCTCCAGCCCCTTCAGCCCTGCCCGTTCGAACACATTGACCCACACCGTGAAAAAGGTTTCGGGAAGCCCTGCCGCTTGTATGGGCGTGAGGCCACGCGGAATCGGGAGACATTGTGGCGATGGCGCGGCGACGTACTCGGCGTAGCCGCCACCGGTCACCAGCGCGCAGACCCGGTCCCCGGGTTGCCATTCCTTCACTTCCGCGCCCACCGCGACGATAGTTCCGGCGACCTCGAGCCCGGGGATATCGGATGCACCCGGCGGGGGAGGGTAGCCGCCCTTACGCTGCAAGACGTCGGGGCGGTTGACGCCGGCCGCCGCCACCTCGATCAGCACTTCACTGACGGCGGGAACCGGGACCGGACGCCGGGCAAGGCGCAGGACCTCGGGCCCTCCCGGTGCGATGATTTCGATTGCGCGCATTTGCGCGGGGAGCGTTTCAGGCATTCAGGTTGAAGGTCGGCTACGGTTGTGGAGAGGAACTCTTATAGCATTGGCGTAGCCGCTGCCTCAAGCGCGTTGCTCCTGCGGTGTCCTTGCGGCATCATCGCCGCCATTGCAAGATCGCAATCCGGGAGGAAAAAATGGAATACCGCAAGCTCGGCAACAGTGGTCTCGAAGTCTCACCGCTTTGCCTAGGCACAATGATGTTCGGCGATCGAACTGACGAAAAGGAAGCCGCGCGCATCATCGGTTCCGCGTTCGACGCTGGAGTGAACTTCATCGATACGGCCGATCAGTACGCCAAAGGGGAGTCGGAGCGCGTTACCGGCAAACTGATCGCCGCCAGGCGCGACTATTGGGTGCTCGCCACCAAGGTCGGCAACCGCATGGGCGAAGGTCCGAATCGACTCGGACTCGGCCGCAAATGGATGATGGAGGCGATCGACGCCAGCCTGAAGCGGCTGGGTACCGACTACGTGGACATTTATTACTTTCACCGGGATTTCGACGATGCGCCGTTGGAGGAAGCTGTCAGGGCCATGGACGACATCATCCGCTCGGGCAAGGCCCGCCACTTCGGCCTGTCCAACTTTCGCGGCTGGCGCATCGCCGAGATCATGCACCTGTGCCGTTCGATGAATGTTCCCGTCCCGGTGGTTTGTCAGCCGTACTACAACGCGATGAACCGCCAGCCCGAAGTGGAAATCCTGCCGGCTTGCCAGTATTACGGCATCGGCGTGGTGCCCTACAGCCCGCTGGCCCGCGGCGTTCTGACTGGCAAGTACCAGCCAGGTGCGGCGCCTCCGGCGGAGACGCGCGCCGGCCGCAACGACAGGCGCATGATGGAAACCGAGTTTCGCAAGGAGTCGCTGGCAATCGCGCAGAAGGTCCGGGCCTTCGCCGAGAAGAAAGGCATGGGACCGGGACATTTCGCAGTCAACTGGGTGCTGAACAATTCCATTGTGAGCAGCGTGATCGGCGGTCCGCGCACGTTCGAGCAGTGGCAGGATTATCTTAAAGCGCTCGAATACAAGCTCGACGCCAAAGGCGAAGCGCTAATGGATTCGCTGGTGCGCCCCGGGCATCCTTCGACGCCGGGATTCAACGATCCGCAGTACCCGCTGTCGGGACGGATTCCACGCATTGCCTGACTGATGTCGCTGATCCGCGAGGAACGCCCCGAAGACGCGGAAGCGGTTCACGCGGTGCTGGTCGCCGCGTTCGGGCGTAAAGCCGAGGCACGCCTCGTCGAGCGCCTGCGCGCTTCTGGAAAAATAGTCTGCGCTCTTGTTGCTGAAGAGAAACGCCTTGTCCTGGGACACATGGTGTTCTCGCAAATCGCGATCGAAAGCCGCGACAGCGCGATCCCCGTGCTGGCCTTGGCACCGCTGGCGGTCGTGCCGGCGTTCCAGCGCCTCGGGATTGGCAGCGCTCTGCTTAGCGCCGGGCTCGAACGCTGCCGCATGGAACGGCATGCGCGCGTGATGGTGGTCGGTGACCCCCTTTATTACGGGCGTTTCGGTTTCGTGCCGGCGTCGAAGTTCGGACTGAAGTGCCCATTTCCTGTCCCGGAGGAGGCATTCATGGCGATCGAACTCGAGCCTGGAGCCTTTGCACAACTCTCAGGCGTCGTCCGTTACGGACATGAGTTCGACGATCTGGAGTAAGGTGCGATTGGCGCTATTCCAGCAGCGGAAAGCGCCCAGACGAGTTTGGATTCCCGTTCCGCGGTTGGTCTAGGTCAAAATTCTTTCCAGCGCCGCGCGTATATCCGCCGGTAGCGACGTGGCGCGGCGAGTGCCGCGGTCCACGTAGACGTGGATGAAGTAGCCTTGGGCCGATGCGGCTTGTTCGTCGTTGCGGAACAAGCCGATCTCGTAGCGCACGCTGCTGTTGCCCAGTTTCGCCACCCTCAGGCCGGCGTGCACCATGTCGGGAAAGGTGATCGAGGCGAAATACTGACACTGCGTTTCCACCACCAGCCCGATGACCTTGCTGTGCTCGATGCTCAGCGCGTGCTGCTCGATCAGGTACTGGTTCACCACGGTGTCGAAATAGCTGTAGTAAACGACGTTGTTGACGTGGCCGTAAACATCGTTGTCCATCCAGCGGGTGGGGATCGACTGGAAATGGCGGTAGGCATTGCGATTTTCGGGCGCCGGTCTGTCCATGGATTTTCGGGTTTCAGTAGATTCCGGATCAGGGCCAATATCGTGAATACCGTAGGGTCTGGAAAAATGTCCGGGTCTTGCGAGTCACGATACTCACGACATTCACGTTATTCACGGCCTTGTTGTCCCGGCAGTACGGCGCGTCCGGCGAAGACCGCACTGGCGCCGAGCGCTTCCTCGATTCGCAGTGCCTCGTTCCACTTGGCCATGCGTTCAGAGCGCGCGAATGATCCCACCTTGAGCTGGCCGGCATCCCAGCCCACCGCGAGATGGACGATGGTGACATCCTCTGTCTCGCCCGAGCGGGCGGAGACGATGGTGCCCCAGCCGGCGCTCTTGCCCGCATCGAGCGCGGCCTTGGTCTCGGTGATCGTGCCGGCCTGATTGGGTTTGATCAGCACGGCGTTGCACGCGCCTGCGGCGGCTGCACTTGTCACGCGAGCCGAGTTGGTGACCAGGAAGTCATCCCCGATGATCTGGACCCGGTTGCCGGCGGCAGTGGTGAACTCCTTCATGCCTTCGGGATCATCCTCGGCAAGCGGATCCTCTATGGAAACGATCGGATATCGCGCAAGCCAGCCGAGCAGCATTTCGCACAGGTCGTCGCTGTCGAGTTCGCGGGATTCCAGACCTAACCGGTAGCGTCCGTTGCGGCCGAATTCCGAGGCGGCGACATCGAGCGAGATGCCGATGTCTTCTCCGGGGCGGTAGCCGGCGTGCTCGATCGCACGCATCAGCATCGTCAGCGCTTCCTCGTTTGAGTCGAATGCAGGCCAGAATCCGCCTTCGTCGGCAACCCCCCGCAGTTTTCCCGCTTCCTTCATCAATTCGCCGGCGGCTCGGTAGACCTCCGCCGTCATCTCGACCGCATCGTCGAAACTGGGTGCGCCCAGGGCCATCACCATGAAATCCTGGATGTCCACTCGCCTTCCAGCGTGCGCGCCGCCGCCGAAGATCTGGATCTCCGGCAGCGGCAGGCGCACCCTTTTCCCTTGGGCGAGGTAAGCGTACAACGGCACGCGGTGCGCACCCGCGGCCGCGTGCAGTACCGCCATCGAAGCGGCGATCATGGCGTTACCGCCCAGACGTGACTTCCCGGGTGTGCCGTCAAGCTGGATCAGATCATTGTCGATTTCGGACTGCAGCAGCGCGTTGCGTCCGATAAGCACCGCGGATATTTCATCGTTGACGTGCGCGACCGCAGTGCTTACACCCATCCCGCCGAATACCGTGCCGCCGTCACGCAGATCCACCGCTTCGTTGGAGCCACGCGAAGCGCCGGCCGGCGCAATTGCGCGGCCCATAGCGCCGGCCGCCAACTGTACTTCCACTTCCACCGTCGGGCGCCCGCGCGAGTCCCATACCCGCCTGCCCTGCACCCTGGTGATCGTCGTATCGGTCATTTTCGGCTCAGACCGTCGTTCCCATCTGATTTCCATCGGGATCGAGCACGACGGCCGAGAAGTAACGCTGCGAACAGATCGCCACAGGTTCGATGCGCATGCCGGGCATCACTTGCTCCAAGATGCGATTTCGCGCTGCCAGGCGGTTCGTACGTCGGCAAGTTTGTCGACCGGGTCCGTCAGCAGCGCGCGTGCGACCCGGCGCACTCGATCCCGTTCTTCCCCGGTACTGATGTACTCGACCGGCGACTTGCCGTCCACGCGACCGAGAAACAATCCTGGCAGAAGGTGCGCGCAGCGCGCTTCGATGTCGGTGCGCGACTCCCAGGTTACGCCCGCAAGATAGGCCTGAGCGAGCGCGTCGAAACAGACGAGGTATCGTGCCTGCCATCGCGGCCGCCATACGCACTTGAGCAGCAGGTGGTTCAAGCAGAATGCGAGGTCGAAGCCGGGATCGCCGTACCAGGCGCACTCGGCGTCGAGGAAAACCGGCCCTTCCGGTCCCGCCAGGATGTTCTTCGGGCTCATGTCGCCGTGAACCAGTGCTTTCCTGGTGGCTCCCGTCACCCGCATCAGGCTGTGCAGGCGCTGCGCGCAGTCGGGATGCTTGTCTGCGGTGGCGGCAAGATAAGGTTCGAGCCGGATCGAGAAGAAAATGTGATCGGTGGCGAATGTGAGCGCCACGGTGGTGTCGCCGGCGGTGCGGCCGTGGAAGGCCGCCATGCAGCGGCCGACATCGCGCGCGGTGTCAGCGGAAATGTCCCCGTCGCGCAGTTGGGATTTCCACACCGGATACGCCGCGGAATCCAGGAACTGCATCGCGAACATGTGCGTTTCGCGATCTTCGCCGAGGATACGCGGCACCGCGGACGGGAGGATGCCCGCCGCGACCCGCATCCATTGAACTTCGTAGCGATTGCGCTCGACGGGTGCCTGCCAGTCGGCTTCGACTTTGAGTTTCGGCAATGCGCGTTTCACGCAGATCGGTCCGGCGGCGAGGTCCGCGCGGACGATGTCCGAAGATACTCCGCCGGTGAGCGGCGTGATGGCAGGGCGTTCCCCGGGTTGCAGCAACCCCATGCGCGCCAGCGCAGTGAGGAAGAGATCGTTGCGCATTCTTTCTTCGAGGTTCCCCGCGCTTGGCCGATGCGGTACCGTTGGCGCATCATGTATGCGTGGGAAATGAGATGCGAACTTTATCACAGCCATGAACGCTATTCTGGCCCTGGATCAGGGCACGACCAGCTCGCGCGCGATCGTATTCGATGAGGCCGGGCAGGTGCTCGGCACCGCCCAACAGGAACTCACGCAGATTTTTCCGCAGTCCGGGTGGGTGGAACAGGATGCCGACGAGATCTGGTCAACGCAGCTTGCGACCGCGCGTGCGGCGCTCGCACAGGCCGGCCTGGGTGGCGAAAGCATCGGCGCGATCGGCATCACCAACCAGCGCGAAACCACGGTGGTATGGGAGCGCGCCACCGGCCGGCCGATCGCCAACGCCATCGTCTGGCAGGACCGGCGCACCGCCGGCCTATGTGAGCAACTGCGTGTCCAGGGCGTGGAAGCGCTGTTCACGGGGCGCACCGGGCTGCTTCTCGACGCCTATTTCTCCGGAACCAAGGTGCGCTGGTTGCTCGACCACGTAGAAGGCGCGCGTGCGCTTGCCGAGAAGGGTGCTCTCGCCTTCGGAACAGTGGATACCTGGCTGATTTGGAAGCTAACGCAAGGGCGTGTGCACGCAACTGATGTCAGCAATGCATCGCGCACCATGATGTTCAACATTCACACGCGCGACTGGGACGACAAGCTGCTCCGCCTTCTGCGCGTGCCGCGCTCGTTGTTGCCGAAGGTTGTGGATTCGAGTGCAGTCTGTGCGGAGTGCGATCCCGCACACTTCGGTCGCAGCCTCCCGGTCGCCGGCATCGCCGGAGACCAGCAGGCCGCGCTCTTCGGCCAGCAGTGCACCCGGTCGGGGATGGTCAAGAACACCTACGGCACCGGTTGCTTCATGCTGATGCACACCGGCGCGAGGCCAGTGGACTCGCACAACCGGCTACTGACTACCGTGGCCTGGAAAATCGGCGCCACCGTCGAATATGCGCTGGAGGGCAGCGTGTTCATCGCCGGCGCGGCGGTCCAATGGCTGCGCGACGGCCTGGGCATCATCCACACCTCCGGGGACGTCGAGGCGCTGGCAAGCTCGGTGCCCGATACCGGTGGCGTGTATCTGGTGCCGGCATTTGCTGGCTTGGGTGCGCCGTATTGGGATCCGCATGCGCGCGGCACAATAGTGGGCATGTCCCGCGGTACAACCGCGGCGCACCTGGCGCGTGCCACACTCGATTCCATCGCCTATCAGACCGCAGACGTACTGGAGGCGATGCACGCCGACTCCGGCATCGCAGTCACGGAATTGCGGGTGGATGGCGGCGCGACGCAAAACAACCTGTTGATGCAATTCCAGGCCGACGTGCTGGGTGTGCCGGTGGTGCGGCCAAAGATCTACGAAACGACCGCGTTGGGCGCCGCCTATCTGGCCGGACTGGCCGTGGGATTCTGGAAAAATACGGACGCCCTGGCTGCCCAGTGGCAACTGGACCGTCGCTTCGAGCCGACGATGTCTGCAGCGCGCAGGGCGGCGCTCAAGGCGGGTTGGGCCAAGGCAGTAAAGCGTTCGAGAGCGTGGGTCGAGGCTGGAGAAGGGGATTGACAGAAAGCCAAGCTGGATTGACAAGCAGCTGATTTTATTAATATTATATGCCTTCGCCACGGTCGTTCAGGCCGTCGGTGCAGCGTCGGACAGCCATGGCAAAAATTGCCGTTTTCAATCAAAAGGGTGGGGTCGGCAAGACCACGACTTCGCTTAACCTTGCCGCCGCCCTGGCCCGCCGCGACTACAACCCACTGTCCATAGATCTTGATCCGCAGGCGCATCTTTCCTACGTTTGCGGCAGTACGGTCGGCAACGCCGATGATTCGGTATTCGGTTTCTACCAGAACGCCAAGCCACTCACACAATTGATCCGTCCCGCGTTGGGCGGCTGGCTGATGATTCCCGCCCACGTGGAACTCTCAAAGGTGGATACCCAGTTCGGCAAGGGCCCTAACATCCTGAATCGCCTCAACACCGGCATCGTCAAGGAAAATCTGAATACCGGACGGCCGATCGTGCTTGATTGCTGCCCTATGCTGGGGGTACTTAGCTTGAGCGCAATATTCGCGTCCGACCGTGTGCTGGTGCCGGTTTCCGCCGACTATCTGGCTGTGCAAAGCGTCCATCAGGTTGAAAAAACGTTCAGGGCGCTCGAGCACGTGCTGAAAAAGCGCGTACTGAGGCGGTATGTGATTACCCGGTTCGACGGTCGCCGCAAGATGTCGCACCAGATCTTCGAGGAGCTCAAGACCCGCTACGGCGACGAAGTCTGCGATACCAGGATTTCCGAGAACGTGAGCGTGGCGGAAAGCCCCGCATCGAAGAAGGATGTGTTCGCACACGCCCCCGATAGCCGCGGCGCGCAGGATTACGAAGCGCTGCTGAACGAGCTGGTGGATTCCGGTTTCATCGAAGCCCGAAGCTAACGGCAGACGCGGCGGCTCGCGCCGCGCTCATTGTTTTTCCTCATCGCCCTGCCGGGAAATGAGCGAGATGATTCCATCGAGATCGGTTGCCTCGTCCCTGGCGGTCTGAATCTGCCGGCATTCAAGGATTTCGCAGTGCATGTACATTTGCTTGATCTTGCGCTCGGCGTCTGCCTGATCGCGCGCTTGTACCACCAGGTTGTCCACCGGCAGCCCGCTACGCGTGCGGATCTTCAACCCGAACTTGATCATCGAGGCGTTGGCCAGAGCCATAAGCCGGTCATTTTATGCGCATTCCTAGGTCCGGGGATGAATTCGTGCGAGCGCCTCTCTGCCGCAGAGGAAACAGAGAGTACAGAGAGAAAGGGAAAAACTCTGCGATACGAAGGCCACGAACGTGGTGGCAGGGCCACGAAGGAAATACGTGAAATTCACTTTCGTTCCCGGCGCTGCCGCCGATTGGGTACGGAAACTATTTCTCCATAGCCATCTGGGCCTAGGCGTCCTGATCCTTGAATTCGCGCTGGTAGCGCTTGTAGTTTATGACGTAATGCTCGGCCGTCCAGATGAGCCGGGCGACTTCCTCGTCGGTCAATTTCCGCAACACCTTGCCAGGCGCACCGATCACGAGCGACCGGTCGGGGATTTCCTTGCCTTCGGTGATCAAGGCATTGGCGCCGATCAGGCAGTGCTTGCCGATGCAGGCGTTGTTGAGGATCACCGATTTTATGCCGATCAGGCTGCCGTCGCCGATGGTGCAGCCGTGCAGCATCACCTGATGGCCAACGGTGACGTTCCTGCCGACGGTGAGCTGGACCCCCTCGTCGGTATGCAACACCGAATGGTCCTGGATGTTGGAACGTTCGCCGATGGTGATCACGTCGTTGTCGCCGCGCACAACGGCGTTGAACCAGATGCTGACGTCCTTCTCTAATACCACCGAGCCGATCACGGTGGCGTTGTGCGCGACCCAATGGTCGCCTCGGGTGATGACTTTTCTATCGCCCAGGGAATGAATCATGCTTTTGGGATCCGGGTCGTGTTAGGGCGTGCAAAGGGGCCCAATTATAGCTGCACGTTTACGCTTGCCAGCCGCAAGGGGGATAATCCGGTCAACGGTATCCAGGAGGATCAAGACCATGTCATCAGTCATCGCAGCCAGAACGGCCACCGGCACCGATATCGCCGCGTTGCTTGGGGCAGACGCGGACAAGCTGCTTAGTCACGTTTGCAAAGGCATTCCGAAAGAATCGCTGCACCTGCCCGGGCCGGACTTCGTGGACCGGGTCATGGCACAGACCGATCGCCCGGGCCCGGTCTTGCGCAGCCTGCAGCAGATGTTCGGGCATGGGCGCTTGGCCGGAACCGGCTATCTGTCGATCCTGCCGGTGGACCAGGGCATCGAGCACTCCGCCGGTGCATCGTTTGCCAAGAACCCCGCGTACTTCGATCCGGAGAACATCGTAAAGCTTGCCATCGAGGGCGGCTGCAACGCCGTGGCTTCGACTCTGGGCGTGCTCGGCTCATGTTCCAGGAAATACGCGCACAAGATCCCCTTCCTGCTCAAGTTCAATCACAACGAATTTCTCACATATCCGAACAAATACGACCAGATCTACTTTGCCAGCGTCAAGCAGGCGCGCGACATGGGAGCGATCGCAGTGGGAGCGACGGTCTATTTTGGCTCCGCGGAATCGGCTCGGCAGATCGTCGAGGTGAGCAAGGCCTTCGAGATCGCACATGAAATGGGTATGGCCACAGTTCTGTGGTGCTACCTGCGCAATCCGGCGTTCAAATCCGACAAGGACTACCACGTGTCCGCCGACCTGAGCGGCCAGGCCAATCACCTCGGAGTGACCATCCAGGCGGACATCATCAAACAGAAACTGCCGGAGAACAACGGCGGATACAACGCACTCAATACCAAGGAAAGTCCGTACGGCAAGATCGACAAGCGTGTGTACACCGATTTGACCTCGGACAACCCGATCGACCTGACGCGTTACCAGGTGGCGAACTGCTACATGGGCCGCGCGGGTCTGATCAATTCCGGCGGTGCTTCCTCCGGCGAAAGCGATCTCGCGGAAGCGGTGCGCACCGCGGTGATCAACAAGCGCGCCGGTGGCACGGGCCTGATCTCCGGCCGCAAAGCTTTCCAGCGGCCGATGAAGGAAGGCATAGGCATCCTGAATGCGATTCAGGAGGTGTACCTGTCGAAGCAGGTCACCGTCGCCTGATAGAGCCGGCTTCGGATTCGAGTTGTCTCTGCCCTAGCGAGAGGGCCGGGATGATGTGATGGCTCGCAAGATCCGTTTCCTGTTCTAGGCCGCTATGCCAAGTCGCGACGCGAAGCGCGGATACGTTTCCGCGATTTCGAGGCGGATGTTGTTGCGGATCGCTGCCAGAGTTTCCGGATCGGGTGGCGATGTAAACGGCACGCGGCTCGGACAATCGAATTCGAAGCCGGTATTGTCGCGGATTTCCTCGACATTTCGTCCCGGGTGCACGCTGTCGAGCCTGAAGCGGCGACGCTCGCGGTCGAAGGAAAACAATCCCAGTTCGGTCAGCATCGCGTAGGGGCCGCCAAGACGATGTACGCCAGCTTCGGTCACACCCGGCGCACTGATGAAATCCACTTGCGGCACCATGACCCGGCGGCTGTGCTCTTCGCGGAAGAGAATTACGCGCGGCACCAGAAAATACAAATAAGAAGAGCCGAAGGAGCCGGGCCAGCGTACTTCGTTGTTCGGGTACGCGCCAGTGCCGACCAGGTTGATGTTGGCCTGTCCGTCGATCTGGCCGCCGCCGAGAAAGAACGCGTCAATGCGGCCCTGTGCAGCCATGTCGAACAACTCGACGCCGCCACTAGTGAACCCCTCGTGGCGCAGCGAGCCGAGCACGGTGACCCTCATCGGATCGCGTGACTGCGTGCGCGCCAGCAGCGAACCTGCACCTGGTATCGGGGAGGAGGCGCCCACCGCGACATGGCGGCACCCCCTTAGCAGCCGCGCGATTACCGTGATCAGCAGTTCCGTGCTGCTGAATTCGTTCATGCAACCGCGCGACGGGTGTCCAGCCAGGAATCGAGAAACCGTGCGAATCCTGCCGCGGTGCCGGCGGCCGCGACATAGTTCGCCAGCGCTGTCTCGTCATCCGGATACAGGTCCCAGAAAGCCAGTGGCCAGGCTCCGCACTTGGCTGTCGCAATCCGTGTGACGTAGATTGCGGGCAGGACTCCGGCCGCACGTTGCGGGTCATTCAGCAAATCGTCTTCAGTGATCTCTTCCACCGTCACCAGGGTTTGCATGGCGGCGTGGGCCATCAGCATCAGTTCGCGTTTGGCGCCGACGAACACATTTCCATGACGATCGGCCAGTGGCGCGTGAAACAGCGCGACATCCGGGCGGATACCGGGAAGCGCCACGATCCTGTCCTGCTCGGTGAACGGGTTGTCGATTACTTTCCAGTCCTGACGGTAACGCAACAGGTCGGTGCCGATGAGACCCCGCAGCGGCATGAATGGAAGGCCTTTCTCACCAGCCTGAAGCGCTGCGTAGATCGCCGGGCATGTAGCGTCGAGCACGCGGATAGCGCCTTCGCGAAGCGCGGCCGTAAAGCGTGGCGCACTGCCGAATTCCCCCAGTGTGACTGCAGAAGTTTCGATGGTCGCGACGGTGCCGGCGCCGATCAGGATGTCGGCCTGCAGCCCGCCGACAGGGACGCATACCAAGTGCAGGTCGCGCACGCCGCGGCGCACGATCTCGCGTGTCGCGGCCATGGCAACGCCCGACGAGTCCTTGGGCACAGCAAGCAATGCGCCATTGGGTATGGCGGCAGCGAGCGCCTCGAGCGATGACCCAACGTCTGATTCCAATTTCAGCTCCTGTGGATCCCGGAACGTCGCAACTGCGTCGATCGTTATCGAGAGGGCATTATGACGCGGAAGGCGCTCAGGCGTCTAAGGTCGTGGCCTTGCCAGGCTGATGCGTAGGGATATTGGGGCGATCTTCGTCAGCGTCGGGGTGCTGGCGCTTTCAACGTTGCGGGACTGAACTCGACCACTTGGTCCTTGTCGGACACCCAGATCTGGCCCTCCTGGATGGTGAATTGCAGTTGCATGTTGCGAAGTGCCAGCTTCGCCAACGCCTTGGTCGAGGCCGCAGGCAGGGCGAGCACAGTCAGATTCTCCACCTGGCCGACTTTCTTGATGACCTCATCCCACCAGAGTTCGGCACTGCGGCCACCGTAACTGTATATGAACACGTGTCGGGCGCGACCGCAGGCCCTGCGAATGCGTTTTTCATCGGGCAAGCCGACATCGATCCAGATTTCGATGCTGCCCGTCAGGTCCTTCTGCCAGACGTCGGGTTCATCATCGGTGCTCAATCCCCGGCCGAACGACAGACCCTCATGAGCGTGAAGCGCGAATGCCAACAGCCTTGCCATCATGCGCTCGTCGGTTTCCGAAGGGTGGCGCGCGATGGTCAGCGTATGATCGCCGTAGTAGCGACGATCCATGTCCGCGATCTGCAGATCGGCCTTGAAGATCGTTGCCTTGAGCGCCATGAGGTAAGGAATGCCCTTATTGGTGTGCTTGCATTGTCACCCCGGCACGTGAAATAGTTGAAATCGTGATTTGGCTTGGGGGCCACATGCGTTCGACGATAGGCATCCTGATTGCGACTACCCTGTCACTCGGGATTGCGCCTGTCGAACTTCGTGCTGAACAGCCCGGCGCAAAGTCGTCACCGCAGCTTGCGAAATTGCGTGATGAAATTACCGGCCTGGTCGGACCTGCGCGCTGCATGAACCTGGTGCAATGCCGTGTCGTCTCAATCGGTATCGATTCTTGCGGCGGGCCGGCCGAATACCTGGTGTATTCGTGGCTCTCTACCGATAAGGGCGCGCTCGAGACCAAGATCGCCGAATACAACTTCGTGCACGAGGACCTGCAGAAAACGCAAAAGCCGCCGGCAAGCTGTGCGCCGCTTCCCGAACCGACCGCTGTGTGTGTCAACGGCCGCTGCGTGCTTCCGGGCAGCCGCTAGCGCGACAGTTCGGGCTTGTCGGATTTCCGAAATGCCGGGGCTGGTCTACAGCACCGGCACCAGCAGCAACGCGACGATGTTGATGATCTTGATCAGCGGGTTCACCGCCGGGCCAGCAGTGTCCTTGTAGGGATCTCCGACTGTGTCGCCGGTCACCGCTGCCTTGTGCGCGTCGGAGCCTTTGCCGCCGTAATGTCCGTCCTCGATGTATTTCTTGGCGTTGTCCCATGCACCGCCTCCGGTGGTCATCGAGATCGCCACGAACAATCCTGTGACAATGGTGCCGATCAGTAGTCCACCGAGGGCCTTCACGCCCGCGCCCGGTCCCATCAGCCAGTTCATGCCGAAGGCAACAACCACGGGAACGAGCACCGGCAGCAGCGACGGCACGATCATTTCCTTGATTGCGGCTTTAGTCAGCATGTCTACCGCGCGCGAATAATCCGGCTTGGCGGTGCCTTCCATGATGCCCTTGATCTCGCGAAACTGGCGGCGCACTTCGTTCACCACCGAACCGGCAGCTCGGCCCACCGCTTCCATCGCCATCGCGCCGAAGAGGTACGGTACCAGACCGCCGATAAAGAGCCCGATTATCACCGCCGGGTCAGACAGGCTGAATTCCACCAGCTTGCTTTGTGCTTCGAGGTTGTGAGTGTAGTCGGCAAACAACACCAGCGCGGCCAGGCCGGCGGAGCCAATGGCGTAACCCTTCGTTACCGCCTTCGTCGTATTGCCCACTGCGTCGAGCGGATCGGTGATATCGCGAATCTTTGACGGCAGCCCGGCCATTTCGGCGATGCCGCCGGCGTTGTCAGTGATCGGGCCGTAGGCGTCCAGCGCCACGATCATGCCGGTCATCGACAGCATCGCGGTCGCGGCAATCGCAATGCCGTACAGGCCGGCCAGCGAATAAGAGGCCCAGATCGACGCGCAGACGGCCAGCACGGGCAATGCGGTCGCTTTCATTGAAACGCCGAGGCCGGCAATGATGTTGGTGGCATGGCCAGTTTGCGAAGCTGCCGCGACATGACGCACTGGCGCATACTGCGTGGCGGTGTAGTATTCGGTGATGACCACCAACGCTGCGGTCAGCACCAGGCCCACCAGCGAGGCATAAAACAGGCTCATGGCACCGATCGGGCTGTCGGCCATCATCTTCGTGGTGATGAAGTAGAAGGCGATCGCGGCGAGCACGCCGGAGACGATCACGCCCTTGTACAGCGCGTTCATGATCTTGGCGCCCTCGGAGGTCTTCACGAAAAACGTGCCGACGATCGAGGCAATGATCGAAGCGCCTCCCAGAACCAGCGGATAGAGAATGCCGTTCGCACCGACCGAATCCGCCATCAGGCCGCCGAGTAACATCGTGGCGACGATGGTGACCGCGTAGGTTTCGAACAGGTCGGCCGCCATGCCGGCGCAGTCGCCGACATTATCACCGACGTTGTCGGCGATCACCGCGGGGTTGCGAGGGTCGTCCTCCGGAATGCCCGCTTCAACCTTGCCAACCAGGTCGGCGCCGACGTCGGCGCCCTTGGTGAAGATGCCGCCGCCAAGGCGCGCGAAGATCGAGATCAGCGACCCGCCAAAGGCAAGACCCACCAGCGCGTGCAGCGCCTTGGCTTCCCCTGCGGTGGGCAGGATCGCCGCATAGTAACCGGCGACGCCGAGCAGGCCCAGCCCCACCACCAGCATGCCGGTGATCGCACCGCCGCGGAACGCCACATTCAGCGCGGCATTGATGCCGTGATTGGCGGCCTCAGCAGTGCGCACGTTGGCGCGCACCGAGATGAACATGCCGATGTAGCCGGTGGCACCGGAGAGGACCGCGCCGACCAGGAAGCCGATCGCTGTATACCAGTCGAGTCCGAAGCCGAGCACGAAGAACAGCACCACACCGACGATGGCGATGGTGGTGTACTGTCGATTCAAGTAGGCTTGGGCGCCCTGCTGGATGGCACGCGCAATTTCCTGCATCCGCGCATTACCGGCAGGCCTTGCCAGTATCCACTTGATCGAGATCGCACCGTAAATGATCCCGATGATCGCGCACACCAGCGCGAAGATCAGTGCTGAAGGCATGAGTCCCCCTTTATCTGTTCATATTTTCAGGGCCGAATCACGGGCCGGCCCCTTGACCCTGGAACGCATGAAGCCGCATCGCGTACCCGCCGGTAAATCCGGGAAGGGGCGGCGGGTCAACGCGCGATTTTATCCGAATTTGTGCGCCAGATTGACCGTTTTGGTGGGCCGGCGGCTGGATTCAGAGCTTAAATGCGGGCAGCTTCTTCGGCACCGCGACGTTTTTGAGGATCACGTAGCCCGGAAGCCCATCCTTGAAAGGCGGAAAGTCCTCGCCACGGATCAGCGGCGCCAGGTATTCGCGACATTTCTGCGTGATCTGAAACCCGTCTTCGGTGATGAAATCGCGCGGCACGAACTTCTCCTTGTTCGCCACGTCCTTCAAGGCGGCCACGCCTATGGCCCATTTGTAAGGCTTCTGCGACTTGCGCACGATCGTCGGCATCACCGCGTTCTTTCCTTTGAGCGCAAGCTCCACCGCCGCCTTGCCTACTGCATAGGCCTGCGCGACATCGGTGCCGGAGGCGATATGGCGTGCTGCGCGTTGCAGGTAGTCGGCCACCCCCCAATGGAATTTCAGGTTCAGGCCTTCTCTGACCATGTTTGCCACCACCGGCGCGGCGCCGCCGAGTTGCGCGTGGCCGAAGGCATCGCGCAGTCCCTGGTCGGAGAGGAATTTGCCGTCCGCGCCCTTTACGCCTTCCGAAACCACCACCGAACAGTAGCCGTATTTTTTCACCAAGGAATCCACCCTGGCGAGAAACGTCGCCCTGTCGAAAGCAACCTCCGGAAACAGGATGAGTATCGGCAGGTCGGTTTTCGCGTCGGCCGCCAATGCGCCGGAGGCGGCGATCCAGCCGGCGTGACGTCCCATGACTTCCAGGACAAACACCTTGGTTGAGGTCTTCGCCATGCTCGCCACGTCGAAGCTGGCTTCGCGCACCGATACCGCGACGTACTTCGCCACCGAACCGAAACCTGGACAGCAATCGGTGATCGGCAGATCGTTGTCGACGGTCTTGGGCACGTGTATCGCCTGGATCGGATAGCCCAGCGTTTCCGAAAGCTGCGAAACTTTCAGGCAGGTATCGGCGGAATCGCCGCCACCGTTGTAGAAGAAGTAGCCGATGTCGTGTGCCTTGAACACGTCGATCAGGCGCTGGTACTGGGCGCGGTTGTCCTCGACGCCCTTGAGCTTATAGCGGCAAGAGCCGAACGCACCGGCCGGCGTGTGCCGAAGCGCCGCGATGGCCGAAGCCGATTCCTTGCTGGTGTCGATCAGGTCTTCTGTGAGCGCACCGATGATGCCGTTGCGCCCTGCGTAGACCTTACCGATCTTGCTCTTGTACCTGCGTGCGGTCTCGATGACGCCGCACGCGGTTGTGTTAATAACGGCGGTCACCCCTCCCGACTGCGCATAAAACGCGTTCATCTTGGCCATGGTTCAACCCCTCACATATCTGTGGCTGAGTTTGTTCCAGTTTCATTCCAATGCGGCGAAAATCCTGTCGCGGATGGCGCCCATAGAGCCAATCCCGGCGATCCTGACGTACTTCGGTGCCCCGGGTTTGCCGCTTGCCGCCCACTTCGAGTAGTAGGACACAAGAGGCTTGGTCTGCGAGTGGTACACCTCGAGGCGCTTCCTAACCGTTTCTTCCTTATCGTCGTCGCGTTGGATCAGGTCTTCGCCCGTGGTGTCGTCCTTGCCCGGGGCGCGCGGCGGGTTGAAGGCGACATGATAGGTGCGCCCCGATGCGGGATGCACGCGGCGCCCGGAAAGCCGCTTGATGATCTCGGCGTCCTCCACGTCCACTTCGACGACGTAATCGAGCATCACGCCGGCGTTCTTCATCGCGTCGGCCTGCGGGATGGTGCGCGGGAAACCGTCGAACAGAAAGCCCCTGGCGCAATCCGGTTGCTTGATGCGCTCCTTGACCAGGCTGATGATGACGTCATCCGGCACCAGCGCGCCGGCGTCCATGAACTTCTTTGCTTCCCGGCCCAGCGGCGTGCCGGCTTTGACCGCGGCGCGCAGCATGTCTCCGGTGGATATCTGCGGAATGCCGAATTTCTCGGTGATGAAGGCAGCCTGCGTGCCTTTGCCCGCGCCGGGCGCGCCGAGGAGAATGAGTCGCATGTTCTTCCTGTTGTGGATGGTCGAGTGCAGCGTGATGGAAGGCCGCGCTTTCCGCAGCAGCCTGCCGCGTTGCGCGAATTATAAGGGTTGATTCAGCGCGCACCTTCCAAGAAGGACTTGCGCGTCCTTTCCAGGTCGGCGGGCGTGTCAACTCCGGGTTCCGGTGCCTGATCGGTGATCGTCACGCTGATTCGGTGACCATGCCAAAGCGCGCGCAATTGTTCCAGCGATTCGAACTGCTCAATCGCCGCAGCTGCGAGCGTCGAAAAAGTCTTGAGGAAGCCGCAGCGATAAGCGTAGAGGCCCAGGTGGCGATACGCGGGCAGCCCGTCAGGCACGTGCGAACGGTCCGACCCGAAGGCATCGCGCGCATACGGCACTGGTGCACGAGAGAAATACAGTGCATAACCGTCCTTGTCGACCACAACTTTTACCGCGTTGGGATCGAACATTTCGGCCTCATCGTGGATCGGATGACAGACGGTGGCGATTGCCGCGTCAGCATGCTCGGCAAGCTGCTGCGCAACGGAACGGATCAGCGCCGGCGCTATTCGCGGCTCGTCGCCCTGGACGTTGACGACAATCTGCTGCGCGGACCAGCCACGCAGGGCCGCCACTTCGGCGATTCGATCGGTCCCGGAAGCGTGATCCTGGCGTGTCATGATCGCGGTGTGGCCATTGCGGCCGACCGCGTCGAGAACCCTTTTGTCATCGGCGGCTACGATCACTTCGGCCGCGCCGGCCTCGCGCGCCCGATCGGCGACGTGCACAACCATCGGCTTTCCGGCAATGTCGGCGAGCGCCTTCCCGGGCAGTCGCGAAGAGGCGTAACGGGCGGGGATGACGACGACGAAGTTCATGTGACCGGTGACAGGTGACAAGTGACGGCTGCATTCAGGACACGTCGAAGCCTCAGTCGCTCGTCACATGTCACGCGTGACTCATCGCTCAAACTTCTTCTGTGGGAGAAAGTTTGCGGGCCTCGTCTTCAAGCATCACAGGGATGTCGTCTCGGATCGGGTAAGCGAGCCGGCAAGGCTTGCATATCAGTTCCTGTTCCGCCTTCCGGTAGACGAGCGGGCCTTTGCACAGAGGACAAACCAGGATGTCGAGAAGCTTAGGATCCATGGCGCGATTTCAGTTTGTTGAGGACAAGTTGGGCGAGCTGGGGGTCGACCACGGCGTCCACCGGCAGTGCCCATTGGTTTTCCCGCGCGAAGCGCTGACATTTTATCGCATCCTTCTCGGTCATGATGATCTCGTCCGCATCCTCGAATTCCAGATCCACTGGAGCAAACGAATGATGATCCGGAAAGGCATGCGCAGTGAAACTCAACCCCAGCCGTTGCAGATGCTCGAAGAACCGCAATGGATTGCCGATGCCAGCCACGGCGTGCAAGCGTCGCCCTTGAAAATCCGACGCGGCCGCGACGTGGCTGGGATTGAGCAGGTTGTGGAAGTGGCTGCCTTCAAGGGACATGTCGAAACACGACCCTAGGCGCAGAACGGGATCGCCCGGTCCGTTGATCACGACCGCATCCACCGACCGCAACCGGGCAGCACCTTCGCGCAGCGGGCCGGCCGGGAGCGGCAACCGGTTGCCCAGACCGCGATTGCCGTCCACGACAACGATTTCGACGTCGCGCTGCAACCGATAGTGCTGAAGTCCGTCGTCGCAGACGATCACATCGCATTCGGGGCTTGCGGTCAGCAGCGCGCGCGCTGCGGCAACTCTGTCGCGCCCGATCCAGACCGGGCAGCGGCTGCGCCGCGCCAGAAGCACCGGTTCATCTCCGGCCGCAACCGGATCCGAGCCCGCATTTACCGCCAGCAGACTCGCGCGCCCGCCGTAACCGCGACTAACGATGCCGGGACTGAAGCCTTTTTCCTGGAGGATGCCGCACAGCCACAGGGTTAGCGGTGTTTTGCCGGTACCGCCGGCTGTGACATTGCCGACCACGATAACGGGCACCGACAGGCGCTCCGAGCGCAGCACTCCGATCCTGTATGCGAATCTGCGCAAATTCGCCATGAGCCGGAACACGGACGCCAGCGGCAACAGGGCCACGGAAAGCCAGGTCAGTCGATACCAATGGCGATCGGAAAAAGGCACGCAGGCTCCCGGGGATTGCGGTGCAATGGTACCGCGGTGCGCAATGCACGCCGGAGGTCAGCGCGGCAATTGCGCGGTAAACGTGATCTTGCCGAAGCCCGCGATCTGTGCGGCTTCCATGACATGGATCACCGACTGATGCGTGGCATTGGCGTCGGCGTTGATTATGATCACCGGATCGGAATTGCTGCCGGCGGCGCGCCGCAACTCGTTCGCGAACGCTTCCCGCGTAGTGAACGTCACCGCCACGCGATTGACCATGTACTGCCCGGAGGCCGATACGCCGACGTTGACCTGGTTTGGGCGGTCCGCCGGCCGATTCGCGTCGGCCGTGGGCAGGTTGATCTGCAGTTCGGAGTATTTGGAGTAAGTCGTGGTAACGGCGAGGAAGATGACGATGACGATCAGCACGTCGATGAAGGGTACCAGGTTGATTTCCGGCTCTTCCTTGAATGAACCACGGCGGAAGTTCATCGCGTATCAGGTACCGCTCAGGCCTTGCGCTCGCCCTGGATGATCTCGACCAACTTGACAGCCTGGATTTCCATCTCCACTACGAGAGAATCCACCTGTGCACGGAAGTGGCGGTAGAACACCAGGCTGGGAACGGCGACGATGATGCCGAAGGCGGCGTTGTACAACGCGATCGAAATGCCGTGCGCGAGTTGAGCAGGGTTCGCCATCCCGGTCGGGCCCTGGACTCCAAAGATTTCGATCATGCCGATGATGGTGCCGAGCAGTCCGAGCAGCGGCGACATGGTGGCGATTGTTCCGAGCGTCGTGAGGAAACGCCCAAGGTCATGGGCGGCGGCGCGTCCCGCCTCTTCGATGGATTCGCGCATGACTTCGCGTGTGCTCCCGACGTTGCGCAGCGCTGCTACGAAGATCCTGCCCATCAACGAAGACTGGGCAAGCCGGTCCAGCATCTCGGCCGACACGCCCTTCTGCCGGTATTCCTGCACCACCTGCGCCAGCAGACCGCGCGGCGCGACAACCTCCTTGCGCAATGACCAGAAGCGTTCGCCAATGATGCCAACCGCGACGACCGAGCACAGGATAATGGGCCAGATTGGCCATCCGGCTGCTTCGATGATCGCTAGCACGTAGACTCCATTGCGTCAGAAAAATCGCGACTGTAAACCGCATCGCCAACTCGAGCAAGTTTGCATCATCGCACTTGATGGCCTCGACAAAGCGCATTCCCCGCCGAAAAAACTGTCCACAATCCTTGTGGATAACATTGTGGATAGTTTGCGCAAAGAACAGGTAAGTGGAGTTGGCAAAAGCTTTTTTCATTTAGTGACTAAAAAATATGCGCCTCCCTTTCTTATCATATTCAAGTACTTGTGTTCGAGGACCGCGTGGTTGTGCGGTTTCCGGGGTAGTCCCATTACCATTTGGTGACCGTTGTGGATGAAGAATGGCGCGTGGCCCGCGTTGCAACAACCGAAAACAGACTGACGCGGCGAGACAAATTCCGCCGAAACGGCACGCGCATCGAAATACTCACTTGGCGGACGCACCGGATCGGCCCTGCTCGAATAGAATTCGGCGCATGAACTCGCAAGATCCCGCGAGCGTCGTCATCACTGTCTCCGAACTCAATCGGCGCGCGCGCGCGCTGGTCGAATCCGGATTTCCGCTGCTGTGGGTTGCGGGCGAAATCTCCAATCTAACGCGCGCGACTTCCGGTCATTACTATTTTCTCCTGAAGGATGCGCAGGCGCAGGCGCGCTGCGTTTTCTTCCGCCACAAAGCCTCCATGCTGGACTGGCCCCCCGAGAATGGCATGCAGGTTGAAGTCCGCGCACTCACTACGTTGTACGAGGCACGAGGAGATTTTCAGCTGAATGTCGAGACCATGCGCCGGTCCGGTTTAGGCGCCCTGTTCGAGGCATTCGAACGACTGAAGAAAAAACTGGAGCAGGAGGGGCTGTTCGAGACCTCCCGCAAGAAACCTATACCTGCTTTCCCGCTCGTCATAGGTATCGTCACCTCTCCGAAAGCCGCGGCGCTCCGCGACGTGCTTACCACGCTGGCCAGACGCATGGCGGCGATCCGCATCGTGCTGTATCCGGTGCCGGTGCAGGGCGTGGGCGCGGGAGAGAGGATTGCGCAGGCAATCCGTAGCGCGTCTGCACGCGGCGACGCAGACGTTCTGATCATTTGCCGCGGCGGCGGCAGCATGGAAGACCTGTGGGCATTCAACGAGGAAGCGGTAGCGCGCGCAATCGCCGAGTGTGCGATCCCGGTCATATCGGGCGTGGGCCACGAAACCGATTTCACCATCGCCGATTTCGTTTCCGATGCGCGAGCGCCCACGCCGACCGCTGCCGCAGAACTGGCGAGCCCGAACCGCGCTGAGTTGCTGGCACGCTTGCAGGCACTGTACCGGCAACTTGGACGCCGTGCCGATCGCCTGCTGGAAGCGCGCATGCAACAGATCGACTTCCTGGGGAAACGTCTGGTTCACCCGGGGGAGCGCATCCGCAATCAGACCCAGCACCTAGCACATCTGGCCATGCGCCTCAAATCGTCCATGGCGAAAGTGCTGGACACGTCGTCATGGCGTATTGCGGAACTCCTGGGTAGTTTGCGGGGGATGCGACCGGACCTCGATGCGTCCGCTCTCCGGCAGCGGGACCTGGCGCTGCGCCTGATGCTCAGCTGCACCCGCCTGCTGGAGCTTCACGACGCGCGCCTGCGCATGCTTGGAGCACACCTGCAGCACCTCAATCCGCGGTCGGTTCTGGAACGCGGCTACAGCATCGTCTCCCGGATTGACGGCCGTATCGTGCACTCGGCGGCTGAAGTGCAGACCGGTGAGCACCTGCGCCTGGCGTTTGCGCGCGGGGCGGTACTTGCACGCGTCGAGAGCAAGGAAGACGGGGACTGATTGCGGCATGGGCAGGGGAAGGGGTATCGTTAGTACGGCAGTTGTCAGCCGGCCGAGGACGTGTAGTCGACCGCTGCAACCGCGCCGGACCAATCAACCAGATCAATAGTGAGGAGGAGTTATGTTGCTCGTGAAGAGAATGCTTTCCCTGATCGCTTTGGCCGTGTTCGCGGCGCTGTCGATGAATGCGAACGCCCAGCTTGCCGACAAGAAGGTGTTGACGCTTGAGGCAGCGAAGAAAATCGCCGCGGCGGCTGAAGCCGAAGCGAGGAAAAACAACTGGAACGTAGTTATCGCCGTAGTGGACGACGGCGGGCATCTGGTCCACCTGCAGCGCATCGACGGCACGCAAACCGGCAGCATCGATGTGGCGATCGGAAAGGCCCGCACATCGGCTGCATTCAAGCGTCCGACCAAGGTTTTCGACGAGCTCGCTAAAACACGGCCGTCGATTACCTCCATTTCACCGACCGCCGTGCTCCTCGAAGGCGGCGTGCCTGTCGTGGTGGGCGGACAGGTGGTCGGGGCAGTCGGGGTAAGCGGTGTCACCTCGCAGCAGGATGCGCAGATTGCCGAAGCAGGCATCGCCGCGCTGGGCATGTAGGTAATTTTCCGGCCGGGGCGCGTGCGCCCCGGCAAGATGATTTGAGTCCTGGTGGGGTTTTTCCGCGACTTGGGAGGACTCAAGAAATGGGCGCGCGCAGATTCCTTTTAAGCCACTTGCCGACCTGCTCGTGCAGGTCCTCCGCGAGGCAGTCGAACGTATTCAAGCCTTGCATTGCCCGCAGCCAGGTGAGCTGGCGTTTTGCAAGCTGGCGCGTCGCGGCAACGGCTTTGTCGCGCAACATCCCCAATCCGAACTCGCCATCGAGGTATTGCCACGCCTGCCGGTAGCCCACGCAACGCATGGACGGTAGCGAGGCTTTGAGATCGTATTCCTCGCGCAGCGTGCGCACCTCGTTGATCAGCCCCAGTTCCAGCATCTCCTCGAAGCGCGCGGAGATGCGTTGATGCAGAGCCGCGCGGTTCCCGGGAATCAGCGCGATCTGAATCAGCCGAAAGGGCAGGGTTGCGCCCCTGCGTGTAGCGATCAGCTCGGACATCGGCTTGCCGGCCAGGTAGAAGATTTCCATTGCGCGCTGGATGCGTTGTGCATCGTTCGGATCGAGGCGTTCCGCGGTGACCGGATCGACGCGGCCGAGCTCGCGATGCAAGGCTGGCCAGCCGGCCTTCACGGCCATCGCGTCGATGACCATGCGGATGTCCGTATCCGCCGCCGGGAGCTCGGAAAGGCCTTCCTGCAGCGCCTTGAAATAGAGCATTGTCCCGCCGGTAAGCAGCGGCACACGTTCGCGTTCTACAATGCCACTCATTGCCGCCAGCGCGCCCTCGCAGAACTGTGCCGCCGAATAGGTTTCGGTGGGATCGATGATGTCGATCAGGTGGTGCGGCACCTTGAGCCGGGTTGGCAGATCCGGCTTGGCTGTGCCGATGTCCATGCGGCGGTACACCAGCGCCGAATCGACACTGACGATCTCCACCGGAAAATGCCGCGCCAGTTCCAGCGCAACTCCGGTTTTTCCGCTCGCGGTGGGACCCATCAACAGAATTGCCGGGGGCAATTCTGTCGAGGAACGGGAGGCGAGGGGGGAAGGGCGAGGCATTGAAACTAAGGCGACTGGCTTCCAGGGGTTTTACTCGTCCTTCGTCCCTCGCCCGTCGGCCCTGTCATTTCCCCCTCATGAACATCTTGTCCAACTCGGCTACGGTGACTTGGAACCAGGTCGGCCGCCCGTGGTTGCATTGGCCCGAGCGCTCGGTCGTTTCCATGTCGCGCAGCAGCGCATTCATCTCGGCCACGGTCAGGGAACGATTGGCGCGCACCGCAGTGTGGCAGGCCATGGTGGAAAGCATTTCGTTCTGGCGCTCGGCAAGGACACGGCTACCGCCAAACTGCGCGATTTCCCTGACGACGTCGCGGGACAGTTCAACCGCGTCCGCGTGGGCGAGCGTCATTGGCACGGCGCGAACCGCCATGGTGTTGGGCGCAAGGACCGCGAGTTCGAAGCCCAGTCTGGACAGGGTCTGCAGATTGTCCTCGACAGTTGCGACGTCCAGCGCGCTTGCCGTCATGGTGATCGGGATCAGCAGTTGCTGCGTCGGAATGCGGCCGTCGTCCAGCGCGCACTTGAGCTGCTCGTAGACGATGCGTTCGTGGGCGGCGTGCATGTCCACCACCACCAGGCCCTTATCGTTCTGGGCCAGGATGTAGATTCCAGCCAGCTGCGCCAGTGCGAATCCAAGTGGATACGGCACATCCGATGGCAGTTCTGCAGGTGCCCGCGCGGGCGCTTCCAGTGCCACTCGGCTCGCACCGAACAGCGTTGCATAGAACGCCGCCGGTTCAGCTGCGTTCAGGTTCAGGCTTGGCTGGCGAAAGGCGGTTGCGTCCGCGCGCGGGAATGCCATCGGAGTGCCGGACTCCGTTGCCGCCAGCGTTCCTGCACGGGTTCCGGCCAACGCCTTCTCGAGGGCGTGGAAAACCAATTGATGCATCCCGCGCGAGTCCCTGAAGCGCACCTCGATCTTGGTGGGGTGGACATTCGCATCCACCAGCGCCGGGTCCAGATCGAGAAACAGCACGTAAGCGGGATGGCGTTCGTGATGAAGTACATCGTGGTAGGCTTGGCGTACTGCGTGCGCCAACAATTTGTCGCGAACGTAACGGCCGTTGACGAAGAAATACTGCGCGTCGCGGGCCCCGCGCGAATAGGTCGGTCGGGCGACCAGGCCACGCAGACGAAAACTGCCCGACTCGACCTGCACCGCGATCGCGGCTTCGCGGAACGCTTCTCCCAGCACGGCATGGATGCGCTGCTCGGCGCTCGCTGGATGCAGGTGCGACTGCGCGCGGCCGTTGTGCGTGAGCGTGAAGCGCACGTCAGGGCGCGACAGGGCGATGCGTTCGAACGTTTCTTCGCTGTGCGCGAACTCGGTGGCTGGACTCCTAAGGAATTTGCGCCGTGCCGGAGTGTTGAAGTACAGGTCCCGCACTTCGACGGTTGTGCCGCTGGCCGCGGCAGCGGGCTCGGGCGGCGACAAGGAACCGCCGCTCGCATCCACCTTCCAGGCATGCGGACTGTCGCCGGTACGGCTCAACAGGCTCACGTGGGAAACGGCCGCAATGCTGGCCAGCGCTTCACCGCGGAATCCCAGGCTGGCAACGCGTTCCAGGTCTTCGAGCGAAGCGATTTTACTGGTGGCGTGGCGGGCAAACGCGAGTGGCAGGTCCTCCTTGCCGATGCCAGCGCCGTTGTCCGCCACGCGAATCTGCCTGGTGCCCCCGTCGGCAATCTGCACAGTCACGTCGGAAGCGCCCGAGTCCAAGCTGTTTTCCAGCAATTCCTTGAGCGCGGAAGCGGGCCGGTCGACCACTTCCCCTGCCGCGATCTGGCTGATCAGGAGGTCGGGTAGCAGGTGAATGGCGGGCATCGATGAGGCTCAGGAGTAGTCGGCGATTATATCCGGAGGCCACCGCTCCGCGCCCTGTTCGCAACGCAACGAGAAACCACAATCGAGCCGGCACGGCAATGCCGGGCTCGATCTCGATTCGGACACTGTGTGTCGCGCCCCTCGCCTTTCACATATAATTACCATCTTTCGCTACACCCACCTTGGCCTCCATGACGAGCGCATCGTTTCTCCGGGGGGCAGCTCGACAGGGAGGTTTTTCCATCCATGCAGATTGGCATACCGGCGGAAATCCGCGCGGCCGAAACGCGGGTCGCCGCGACGCCGGAAACCGTCAAAAAGCTTGCCGGCACCGGTCACCTTGGCGTACTGGTCCAGAGCGGCGCGGGCGCCCGCTGTTCGATTCCGGACTCGGAGTATGCGGCCGCGGGCGCCACCATCGCACCAAGTGCAGCGGAAGTGTTTGCGTCCGACATCGTACTGAAAGTGCGTGGACCGGAACCGGGCGAACTTCCTCTGCTCAAGTCCGGCGGCGTCCTGATCGGACTGCTCGCACCTCACAGGAGGGATGGGATCGAAGCTATTGCAAAGACCGGCATCAGCGCGTTTGCGATGGAAGCGTTGCCGCGCATATCGCGAGCCCAAAGCATGGACGTACTGTCCTCGCAGGCCAACGTGGCCGGCTACAAGGCAGTAATGCTGGCGGCGAACGCTTACCAGCGCCTCATGCCGATGATGATGACTGCAGCGGGCACCATCAAGGCCGCACGGGTGGTGATAATGGGCGTCGGCGTCGCGGGCCTGCAGGCCATTGCAACGGCCAAGCGGCTGGGGGCCATGGTCGAAGCCACCGACGTGCGGCCCGAGACCAAGGAACAGGTCGAGTCGCTCGGCGCGAAATTCGTCGAGGTGCCGCTGACGGATTCCGAGAAGGATCTAGCCAAGGGGCAAGGTGGCTATGCGCGCGAGATGGGTGATGACTACCGAAAACGCCAGGCGGCCCTGATTGCCGAACGCATACAGCAAGCCGACATCGTCATCACTACTGCGCTGATTCCCGGCCGTCCGGCGCCGGTGTTGGTCAGCGAGGACATGGTCAAGAGCATGAAGCCCGGATCGGTGATCGTGGACATGGCAGTCGAACAGGGCGGCAACTGCCCGCTCTCGGAACTGGACAAGACCGTGGTCAAGAATGGCGTGCAGATCATTGGCATTGCCAATTTACCCGCTCTGGTGGCCGCGGATGCAAGCGCGTTGTACGCCCGCAATCTGCTCAACTTCCTCAATCTGTTGCTGGACCCCAAGACCGGGCAGCTGAAATTGAACCGAGAAGACGAAATCATCGCTGGTTCCCTGGTGTGTATCGGTGGGGAACCGGTAAAAAAACAGTGACGCGTGACGAGTGACGCGATCGAAACTACGGTCAAGGGCCCGCCACGCCGCCTCATTATTTTCTGGAGAAAGACATGGAAGCTGTTGATCCGATTGTCAGTCATCTGACCGTGTTCGTGCTGGCCATTTTTGTCGGCTATCACGTGGTGTGGACTGTCACGCCTGCACTGCACACTCCTCTCATGTCGGTGACCAATGCCATCTCCGGCATCATCATCGTCGGCGCCATGCTGGCAGCGGGTCCACAGGCAATCGACTGGGGCGTGGTGCTCGGCTTCGTGGCCGTGGTGCTCGCCAGTGTCAACGTCTTCGGTGGGTTCCTGGTGACCCAGCGCATGCTCGAGATGTTCAAGAAAAAGGACAGGAAACCAAGTCACTAGGGCCCGGCTCCGGCTATCCCGGCAACGAACGCGTATCGGAGATCTGAATGTCTGCGAATCAAGTGGCGCTGGCGTACTTGGTCGCGTCGGTGTTTTTTGTCCTGTCGCTCAAGGGACTGTCTTCGCCGCTCACGGCGCGCAGGGGCAATCTGTTCGGCATCGTCGGCATGGCACTTGCGGTCATCACGACGCTGTCGGTAACCCGGAACTGGATGCTGATCGTGCTAGGTATTGCGGTGGGTGGCACGGTCGGCGCGGTCATTGCGCGTCGCATCCAGATGACGGCGATGCCGGAACTGGTGGCGGCGATGCACTCGCTGGTGGGCCTTGCCGCAGTGTTGATCGCCTTCGCCGCGGTCCACAATCCCGGCGCCTACGGAATCCTGACCGCGGACGGCATTATTCCGCGCGGAAACCGTTTGGAGCTTTTCATCGGCACCTTCGTCGGCGCCATCACGTTCAGCGGATCGGTGATCGCCTTCGGCAAGCTCTCCGGCAGGATCCGCAGCGCGCCGGTGGTGTTCGGCGGGCAGCATTGGATCAACCTGGCATTGGCGATTGCCATGATCGCTTTCGGCGTCGCTTTCATGTTCAATCAGAGCTGGACGCCGTTCGCAGTAATGACGGCGATGGCATTCGTGCTCGGCGCAATGATCATCATCCCGATCGGCGGAGCAGACATGCCGGTGGTGATCTCGATGCTCAACAGTTATTCCGGCTGGGCGGCGGCCGGCATCGGCTTTTCGCTCAACAACCCGATGCTGATCATCTCCGGCTCGCTGGTGGGAAGCTCCGGCGCGATCCTGTCTTACATCATGTGCAAGGCGATGAATCGCTCGTTCTTCAACGTGATCCTGGGCGGCTTCGGCGGCGGTGATGGTGCGGCGGCAACCGGCGACACGCCACAAAAGACTTATCGCGGCGGCAGCCCGGACGACGCGGCCTTCCTGATGGGCAACAGCGAGTCCGTCGTCATCGTTCCGGGTTACGGACTTGCAGTGGCCCGCGCGCAGCATGCGGTGAAGGAAATGGCAGAAAAGCTGCACCAAAAGGGTGTGAAAGTTCGATTCGCCATACACCCGGTCGCCGGACGCATGCCGGGACACATGAATGTGCTGTTGGCGGAAGCGGAGATTCCCTATGACCAGGTGTTCGAGATGGACGAGATCAACAACGAGTTCGCGACCACCGACGTGGCTCTGGTCTTGGGCGCCAATGACGTGGTGAATCCCGCCGCCAACGTGCCCGGCAGCCCCATATTCGGGATGCCCATTCTGGAAGTGCACAAGGCGCGCACAGTGTTGGTGGTCAAACGCAGCATGGCGGCAGGGTACGCCGGTCTCGACAATGATCTTTTCTACATGGATAAGACCATGATGGTGTTCGGAGACGCCAAGAAGGTAGTGGAAGATATCGTCAAGGCAATTTGACCCTTCACTGTCCTGTTCCATTTATCCAAGTATGGCTTCCAGGGTTCGCGATTCAATCGACGAATCCGCGGAACAGGACACTGGACGGACGCCCCGTCAGGCCTAATAATTAGCTCAGATGCGGGGTTTCTCCTAGGCGAGTTGTTGTTCTTCCGCATCGGCGTTGCAGGGTTGCGTGGTCGATGTCTGGTCGCGAGTCCGTTGGTGTATTTCCTCATTCCCGGGGACTGAGAAAGAACAGGATGGACACGAAGACGATCTACTCAAAAACCGGTAAAGGGGTTCTGGAGATCAAGAACAAGGCCGGCAAGCTCGCCAAGGACCTGGGCAAGGTCCTGGCGCTCATCGACGGCAAGTCCACTGTCGCGGAACTCATTGCCAAATCCAGGCTCAGCGACGCCGAAATGGATCGGTCGCTGTTGCAGCTTTCCACCGGCGGTTACATCAAGGAGTTTTCCAACACCTCGGGCAGCGCGCCCGCCTCTTCACTGGAAAGCTCGTACGTCGACGATCTCGACTTTACCTCCTCGCTGGCTCCCGGAAAAAACCCCTACCAGTCAGCGCAGACCGAATTCCGCCAGCGCGAGTCCGCCGATCGCGTCAAGGCGGAACAGGAAGCCAAGAAGAAACGCGAGGACGAAGAGCGCCTGAAAAAAGAGCAGGCGCTGCGACAGGCGCGCGATGAGGCGGCGCGGCTAGGCAAGGTCGAGGCAGAGCGCAAGGCCAAGGAGGCTGCCGCGCTCAAGTTGCGCGAGGAGGCCGAACGCAAGGCCAAGATCGAAGCGGAAGCGATGGCACAGACACAGCGCGACCTCGGAAAGATACTCGAAGCCGAGCGCAAGGCGCTGGAACAAGCCGAGCGCAAGAAACAGCAGGAGATGGAGCGCGAGGCCGGGGAGAATGCAGAGCGACGCAACCGTGAAAACGCGGAACGCCAGCGCCGCGAAGACGAAGAACGCAGGAAGCGCGAGGAGGAAGCGGCGCGCAAGCGCAATGAAGAGGAGGAACGCCGGCGCAGGGAGGAAGAGGAACGGCGTCGCGTCGAGGAGGAAGCCGCGCGCAAACGCCAGGAGGAAGAAGAATTCAGGCGCCGTGAGGAGGAAGAGGCGCGCAAGCGCAAGGAGGAAGAAGAACGCAAGCGCAGGGATGAAGAGGAGCGCAAACGGCGCGAAGAAGAGACGCGCAGGCGTCAGGAGGAAGAGGCGCGCAGGCGCCAGGAGGAAGAGGATCGCAAGCGCCGTGAAGAAGCGGAACGCAAAAAACGGGAAGAAGAGGAACAACGCCGCAGGCGCGAGGAAGAGGAGCGGCGCCAGCGCCGTGAAGAGGAGGACCGTAGGCGCGCTGAAGAAGACCTGCGCCGCGAGCGCGAGGATGACGAACGTCGGCAACGCGAGGAAGAGGAATCGCGCGGCCGCCGCGGCAACGAAGTTCCGGACGAACGTGAGCAAGACGATCGCCGGAAAAGGGAAGCGGAGGAGGCGAGCCGCCGCAGGGAAGAAGACGATCGGCGCGAACGCGAAGACTCGGACCGGCGCCGGCGCGAGGACGAGGAGCGTGCACGCAGCGATGCGGCTGCGAAAAGCGATCTTCCGGAATTCGACCTCTCGGGCCTGAGATCGATGGAAAGCCAGATTGCTTCCGAATTCGAGAAGCAGCAGGAGGAACTACGCCGCCGCGAGCAAGAAGAAGAGCGCCGTTTTCTCGAGCAGGAAGAAGCGCGTCGCGCAGTGGAGCGTGCCGAACGCGAGGAGGAGGCGAAGCTGGAAGCGGAAAGGCGCGAAGCCGAAGACCGCGAGCGGCGCGAACGCATGGAGCGCGAGCGGGAAGACCGGGAAGAACGCGAGCGCAAGCGCCAGCAGGAGAAAGAACTCCGGATCAAGGAGCAGGAAGAACGCAGAGTCAAGGCCGACCTGGAGCGCAAACGCCAGGATGAAATGAAGATCGAAACCGAGCGCAAGGCGCGCGAAGAGGAATTGTCGCGCCGGCGCAAGGAGAACGAGGAACGCGACCGCAAACGCGCCGAGGTCAAATCCCTGAAAAGGCAGAAGGCGATTCGCACGCCCCTGGAGCGCGTCACGCCGTTGATCATAGGTATCGTCGTCGTCGTCGCACTGGTTGTCGGGGGCATCCAGGTGATACCGATGAACACATATGTTCCGTCGATCGAGAAACTGGCGTCCGACCATATCGGGGAACCGGTCACCATCGGGTCGATGCGGATTTCGATGCTCGGTGAATTCTCGATGAACCTCGAGAATGTAAAGGTCGGCACCACTCAGGACGTGAGGATCGACAAGGTCAAAGTATCGCCGGATTTTGTGTCCCTCTTCGACGAGGTCAAGGTCATCAGGAACATAGAGGTCGAGTCGTTGAGCATGGCTCAAGAGGTGCTCCCCCGACTTCCGAAGTGGATGGACGCGGCGGTTAGCGACAAGGTAGTGCAGGTCCAGCGTGTAGTGCTCAAGAACGCAAAGCTGGAATCGCGTGCGGCGAATTTGCCGAGCTTCGATGCCAAGATCGACCTTTCCCCGGAGGGCATCATTCAGAAGGCGGCACTCGAGTCTGTCGACGGCAAGTTGTCCGTGCAAATCACGCCGCGCGGGGGGGAATTCGATATCGAGGTGACGGCAGGACAAGGATGGGTGCCCCCGATCGGCCCGCAAATCGCGTTCACCGATTTCTCGGCCAAGGCGGTAGCCTCCCGCAATCAGATCCGGGTCGGCGAGTTCCGGGCCCTTCTTTACGGCGGTGCCGCCAAGGGTTCGGCAATTATCAGCTGGGGCGGACCATGGTCAATCGAAGGCCAGGTGAGTTCAGAACGTGTCGCGCTGCATGAATTGATGCCGGTGTTTACACGGGATGCGAAGTCGAGCGGACAGCTGGAAACAGCGCTGCACTATTCCATGGCTGCTCCCGATCTTGTCACTCTGTTCGATGCACCCAGGATTGACGGTACCTTCACCATCAGAAAGGGCGACCTGGATGGCGTGGACCTGGTGCGCGCGCTGCAGATGGGAGGGCGGCAGAACGTCCAGGGTGGCGCCACCCGGTTCGAGGAAATCTCCGGCGTCGTCAGCGTCGCCGCTGGCCGTTATCAGTACCGCAATCTCAAGCTCGCTGCCGGATTGCTGTCGGCTGCCGGCAGTCTCGAGGTGTTTGCGAGCAAGGACGTATACGGGCGCGTTTTCGTCGAACTGAGGTCGCAGGCCGCGCAAATCCGTGGCAATTTCATCGTTGACGGTAACCTCAAGGCTGTCGTCCTCAAACCGAACTGATCGGGCTCAGACCGCGTCATCCGGCGTGTCGATGTCGCGCAGCATGCCGGGATCGTCGCAGTCGATGATCTCGACCTCCTGCGTGTGACGTTCGAGAACTGCGCGCGCGCCAACATCCCCGTCCAGATCAAGCAACTCGGCACGGTAGCGGCTGCCGAAACCGACGGGGTGGCCGCGTTCACCGCGGTAAGCGGGTACGACGATCCGACGCGAATGCGCGACATGACGCGCGACCGCGCTTATCGTTCCTGGCGCTATGAAGGGCATATCACCAAGCGCGATGACCCAGGCTTCGGCGTTCATGCTGGTGCGGATCCCGCACGCAAGGCTGCGCGCCATGCCCAGGTGTGCGTCTTCGCAAATAGTCACGACAATGCCCTCGTTTTCCAGAAGTCTTGACAGTTCACGGTCCCCGGCGCGCACCACCGCGACGACGTCGGGAAGTGCCTTCATGAGGATTCGCAGCGAAGCCACGCCGATTGGTGTGCCGTCGCGGAGCCGGTGCAGCAACTTGGCACTGCCGAACCGGCTGCCGCTGCCTGCGGCAAGGAATATTCCGACAACGTTCAACGGCTGGGATCAGGGAAAAACGCAGTGATCGGCGTGACTATCGTGACTCGCGTCGATGAAATACCGTTACGCCCGTTTGCGGGAACGGCGCCAAGGAATCCGCATTGATACCGTTTGATGAGAGCACGATGTTTAATTCTGGGCTAACTTGGAACGGGCCATTGGCGGAGCGCCGGGACTCGTCAGCGGTACGCCCGTTTGCGGGAACGGCGCCAAGGAATCCGCATTGATACCGTTTGATGAGAGCACGATCTTAGTTCTGGGCTAACTTGGAACGGGCCAGTGGCGGATTCGCGGCGAAATATTTGCGAATGCCCAGCAGAATTGCCTGCGCCATTCCGTCCTGATATTTGTCGTCCTTGAGTTTTCTTTCCTCGTCAGGGTTGGTGAGGAAGGCGGTCTCGACCAGAATGGAGGGGATGTCCGGGGCCTTGAGCACGGCGAAGCCGGCCTGCTCGACGCGTTCTCTGTGGAGTTCGTTGATTCCGCCGATCTCGCCCAGCACCGCCCTGGCGAGTTTGAGGCTATCGTTGATGGTGGCGGTCTGCGACAGGTCGACCAATACTTGCTTGAGAATGGGTTCGTAGATTTCCAGATTGACGCCGCCTATCTGGTCTGCCTGGTTTTGCTTTTCCGCCAGGATGCGCGCGGCAACCGATGTCGCGCCGCGCTCAGACAAGGCGAATACCGACGAACCGCGAGCATGGGGTTTGATGAATGCATCCGCATGGATCGACACGAACAGATCGGCATTTATCTTCTTTGCCTTTTCGACGCGATCGGCAAGCTGCACGAAGTAGTCGCCGTTTCGAATGAGCACGCCTCGCATGTTTGGCTCTTCGTCGACAAGCGCCTTGAGTTTTTTCGCGATTGCCAGCGTGACGTGTTTCTCGTAGGTGCCGCTGCGGCCTTTTGCGCCCGGGTCTTCGCCGCCATGGCCGGCATCGATGGCGATGGTGATCAGGCGCGCCACGTCGGCGGCAGGCGACAGCTTGGTTGCGGCTGCGGCTGGGCCCGATTGGCCACTGCCATTACCTGCCCGCTTTTCGGGTTCTCCGATAGCGGAAGGCTGTACGGGAGCGTCTTTCTTTTCGAGAAGCGCAAGCAAGGGATCAACCGGTTCGACCGGATAGACGTCCAGAACCAGCCGATGGCCATAGTCCCCGACCGGCTTGAGCGTGAAAACCTGCGACTTGACCTGTGCCTTGAGGTCCAGCACCAGGCGAATGACGCCGGGCTTGAAGCGGCCGATACGTACGCCGCTCACGTAGGGATCGTCCGGAGAAATCTTTGCGGACAGCACATCGAGAGCGGTGCTCGATTCCACGTTCTCGAGGTCGAGCACTAGGCGATGGGGATTGCCGATGGTGAAGATCTTATGCGTTATCGGCGCCCCCGATTCCAGTGTGATGCGGGTGTATTCCTGCGCCGGCCATATGCGCGCGGAATTTACTTGTGTGGCGGCATCGGCCCCGGACAGTCCTGCCAGAAAAGCGCCCAGTGTCGACGCGAGCAAGACAACGCGATGGCGGGATCGCTGTCGCGGGTCAGCGTGCAGTTGCTTCAGGTTGCGATCCGTGCCAGACAAAGTTTCCCCAACTCCGTTTGTGCGGCGATCCGGACACGCCGTCCACCGCGCTCTTCCACAAGCGAAACACTCAGGTCTGCAATCGGCAGCAAATCCTGCGCCCGCTCCGGCCATTCGATCAGGCACACGTTGCGAGAATCGAAATCGTCCCGGAACCCTGCCTCCAGCAATTCCCGCGAATCTCTGAACCGATATAAATCAAAGTGATATAAGTCTAACCTAGAAAGATTGTAACGTTCAACCAGTGTGTATGTCGGACTTTTCACTTTTCCTTCGTATCCCAGTCCCCGCAGGATGCCGCGCGCCAGAGTGGTTTTGCCGCTACCCAGTTCGCCGGAGAGCGCGACGAACAATCCGGGCTGCAGTATTTCCGCCAGTCTTGCACCGTAACCAAGGGTGGCGGCCTCGTCGGGCAGGAACGCTGAAAGTTCAACGGCAGCGCCGCTCACGCGGTTGACCTCTTCGATTGCGCCCGCGTCCTGGAGTCGGCGGCGTGCACCGCCAAATCCACGAATGCGCGCAGCGTCGGAAGTTCGTCGCCGCGCCGCCAGGCAAGATGGATTTCCGTGAGCGGACCCACCTCCCTGAGCGCCTTGTAAGTGACACCGGTGCGACGCAAGTTGGTCAGCGATGCCGGGATGAGCGCCACGCCGAGTTCGGCGGACACAAGGCTGACGATGGTCTGCATCTGGATCGCTTCCTGTTCCACGCGCGGGCTGAATCCGGCGGATCTGCAGAAGCTCACCACGTCGTCGTACAGTCCCGGTGCCATCGGCCGGGGGAACAGGATGAAAGGTGCCTCCTTCAGTTTGGCCAGCGCCAGCTTGCCGGGACGTTGCGCCAGCGGATGGCGATCCGGGAGCGCCGCCACCAGTGGCTCGCGCACAATGCAGACCGACTGCAGCGCCGGTTCAGCAATCGGCGGCAACACGAAGCCCACGTCGATGCGGCCTCCGAGCAGATCTCGGATCTGGGCGTCGGTGGTGGATTCTCGCAGGGTCATGTTCACCAGGGGAAATCGCTGGCGAAATTCTCGCAAGACGACCGGCAGTACGTTGTAGTCCGCGACGCTGATGAAACCAATCGCGAGCTCGCCGATCTCGCCGCGACCGGCGCGCCGGGTCATCAGCACCGCCTGCTCGATCCGCGCGAGGATCTGGCGTGCTTCCTGCAGAAATACCTGCCCGGCCTGGGTCAGCGACACATGCCTTTGGGTGCGATGGAGCAACATCACGCCCAGTTCTTCCTCGAGAGAACGAATCTGCGTCGACAGGGGCGGCTGCGAAATATGCAATTTCTCCGCGGCACGCCCGAAGTGAAGTTCCTCGGCCACCGTTACGAAATAGCGCAAGTGGCGTAATTCCATTTGATTCGCAATACGTATCAAAAGTCCTCTAATAATATATTAGACACCTGTAGGCCGCACGTCCAAACTTGCGGCCTTCGTCCGTGCAATTGCCGCATCCAGGACCCGGGCACGACGATCCGCAAACCGCATTTCCACAGTTCAAGGGGAGAACATGGCACATAACTGGCGCAGTAAATTGATCACCGCGGGCGTTGCCCGCGCGCCCAACCGCGCGATGCTTCGTGCGGTGGATTTCAAGGACGATGATTTCGAAAAACCGATCGTCGGCGTGGCCAACGGGCATTCCAACATGAACCCCTGCAATGCCGGTATCCAGCCCCTGGTGGATCGCGCCATGCAGGCCTTGCGCGAGGCCGGAGCGATGCCGCAGGTGTTCGGCACGCCGACCATCACCGACGGCATCGGCATGGGTACTGACGGGATGAAGTACTCCCTGGTTTCGCGCGAAGTAATCGCCGACGCGATCGAAACCGCGGTCAACGGACAGATGATGGACGGTGCTCTGGTGATCGGTGCGTGCGACAAGAACATGCCCGGAGGAATGATGGCAATGGCGCGCATGAATGTGCCGGCAATTTATGTCTACGGGGGCACCATCAAGCCGGGAAGCTGGAAAGGTCAGGCGTTGACCATCGCCAGCGCTTTCGAGGCGGTGGGCGCGTTTACTGCCGGCAAGTTGAGCCAGGAGGACTTTGTCGGCATCGAGAAGAACGCCTGTCCGACCGTGGGTGCGTGCGGCGGCATGTTCACCGCCAACACCATGTCTTCCTCTTTTGAGGCTCTCGGACTGAGCCTGTTGGGCTCCTCGCAGCTTGCGGCAATCGACCCGGAAAAGTCCGACTCTGCCGCCGATTCGGCGCGCGTGCTGGTGGATGCAATCAAGAAGAACATCCGCCCGCGCGACATCATCAACCGCAAGTCCATCGAGAACGTAATCAGCCTGGTGATGGCCACCGGCGGCTCGACCAACGCAGTGCTGCACTACCTGGCGATCGCCTCGGCCGCGGAGGTCGAATGGACCATCGATGATTTCGAGCGCATTCGCCGCAAGGTGCCTGTGCTCTGCGACCTCAAGCCTTCGGGAAAATATGTCGCGGTGGATTTCCACAAGGCTGGAGGCGTGCCGCAAGTACTGAAAATGCTTCTTGAAAATGGGCTGTTGCACGGCGATTGCATGACCATCACCGGCCGCACGATCGGTGCCGAATTGGAGAAAATCCCCGCCGAACCGAGGAAGGACCAGGACGTGATCCGTCCGTTCAGCGCGCCGATATACAAGCAGGGTCACCTTGCGATTCTCAGGGGTAATCTTGCGCCAGAGGGCTGTGTAGCCAAGATAACCGGCTTGAAAAACCCGGTCATCACCGGGCCGGCGCGCGTGTTCGACTCCGAGAAGGAGACCATGGAGGCGATCATGACCAAGAAGATCAAGGCCGGCGACGTGGTGGTGATTCGCTACGAAGGTCCGAAGGGCGGGCCAGGCATGCAGGAAATGCTATCGCCGACTTCGGCGCTGATCGGCCAGGGACTCGGCGACTCTGTGGGCTTGCTCACCGACGGCCGCTTCTCGGGTGCAACCTGGGGCATGGTGGTCGGCCACGTTGCGCCAGAGGCCTTTGTCGGTGGCACCATCGCTCTGGTGAAGGAGGGCGACTCGATCACCATCGACGCGCACAAGCTGTTGGTCCAGCTCAATGTGCCCGACGAAGAATTAGCGAAGCGCCGTAAAGCCTGGAAGCAGCCCAGGCCGCGCTTCAGCCGCGGCCTGCTGGCAAAGTACACGCACCTGGTATCGACCGCATCGATCGGCGCGGTGACGGACCTGCGACTTTTCGACGAAAGAATATAGGGCGCGAGGCCGCGGACGCTCAGCGGCAACCTCGCGCAGGGACTGCACTTGTTTTCGCGGTGCGGGAACAGCCGCGCTCTCCGACGCAAAAAGCCGCGGCAGCGGTCCCGGTTTGGCCGGTCCGCCAGGCGCCTAATTCTGGATGCTGCTGCCCTTGCCCAGGCTTTGGTGACGAAGGCGGTTGAACTCGATGAACTCCGCAAGTGCTTTCTTCTGCAACGCGTCGAGCGCCGGATCGGGGGCGCCATCCGCATGCAGTTGTGCGAGTTCCGAGCCGCTCAAACCCACGGTGAAATGAGTGCTGATGTTCGAGATCCCGCCGCTCGTTTCGAGGACGTCGTGAAAGCGCGCGTTCTCGATTGTGGCGACGATTTCACTCTCAGGTTTGCCGTCCTTGACCATTTGGGCGATTTGTTCGACTGTAATTGCCGGCGCGCCCACCCTGCCGGGGACCGCGGTTACCCAGTCGGGCAAGCCATGCGGGCGGGAGAGTGTGATGTACTTGAAAGTGTCGCCCGGGTCTGCCATGCCGCTGCCGTTCTGGGCCAGGGTCGAAAGATCCACGGGTTGCGGATAACACCAAGCACAACCGCCGAGCGATTCGCCCAGTACCCAGTAGCGCGTAAGGAGGTCGACGTCGTTATAAAAGACCTGCTGCAGTTCGTCCAGGACCTTTGACGGACAGCCGGCGTCCGCAAGTTTGCCGAAATCGGAGCCGCGTAGCGCGTATGTTGTCTTCGAACTGCGCAGCCGTTCGATCGCGCGCTCGGGTTGCCCGGCCTTGCACAGGTTCACGATCTCGGACACAGGCGTGACGGGGCGGGCGGAAAGTACCGAGCACGCATCCAGAGAAAGGGCCGCCCCAAAGGCCAGCAGCAGGGCAGCCGTCTTCATATCACCTGAGGAATTCCTGGGAAGCATATTCGTCTCCATCCTGGTCAGACGTGCGTTCGTGTGGGGCGCCCGATGGCTGCAATAACGCTTATCTGGGCACGACGATGACAGGCCGGTGATAGCAGTAGAAGCAGTCGTACCACGGGAACGAATTTTCGTACTGCAACCGCGCATCCCAGCGGATGTGTTCCGCATAAGCATTCTGAAGGTAGTCCAGCACCGTATCGGGTACGCCCTGGTTATGCAGCCCGACAATCTGCGATCCGGTTAGTGGATAAACGGCGCGCGTCTCCTGCAGCTCCCGGATGATTTCTACCGCCGGCTTGCCGGCCTGGCTCATTTCCACGACTTGTTCAAGGCTGGGCGGCGGGCGGCGCTGCATGCCGGTGCATCCGGCAATCAGCAAAACGCACATGAGGCATGTGATGCGATTGAACAACTTGATGCGCGCGCGCATTGGCTGCTTCCTCACCGTTTTTCTGAATCGATAGACCGCTCGGCCGGGCCGACAGTTCAACATCTCCGGCCGGTCGTCCGGCAACGCCGCGAGCGCGCGCGTGCTCGTTGTTCAGGCAGGAATGTCCGGGATCAACTGGCTCTCCAGCAGCGCGATCTGGTCCTTCAGCAGCAGCTTGCGCCGTTTCAGGCGCCGCATCTGCAGTTCGTCCAGGTTGGGGTCCCGTGCCAGGCGCTCGATGATGTCGTCGAGATCGCGATGCTCGACCTTCAAGGCCTCGATCTTCCCGCGGATGAACCTAGCCTCTTCGTCCGTGAGTTCCATCATTGTCCCCGTCTGCAACGCCGTCAATGTACCAACTATAGAGCAACCCGGGCCCGGTCGCAGGCTCGGGTACTCAGAATCGGAGCACACATTGAGCCACGCTGCTGCAGCGCCTATGATGAATAATTTTGGGGAGTGTCGTACGGATGGACGGGAACGGGACGCCGCGCGGCATTTATCCGATGCTTTACGCCTTTTTCACGGCGCAGGATGCGCTGGACCAGAACGCGGCACGACGCCAGGTACGGGCCTTCGTGGATAACGGCGCCCACGGCATGGCGATGCTGGGGCTGGGTACCGAAGTGAACAAGCTCTCGGATGCGGAGAGGCGGCAACTGGTGGAATGGGTAGCCGAGGAGCTGGCGGGGCGGCTGCCGCTGGCGGTCACTGTGAATGCGTCCACCGTCGACTCGCAAGTCCAATTCGCAAGATTCGCGCAGGCGCACGGCGCATCGTGGGTGATCCTGCAGCCGCCGCCTGATCGTGGCGTGCCGGAGAAGTTCTTTGTGCGCTTTTTCGGGGCGGTGGCCGACCGTCTCGACATTCCGGTGGCCGTTCAGAACGCGCCCGAGTACCTCGGCGTGGGTCTTAGCGCCGCAGGCATCGACATCCTTGCGCGCAATCATGCGAATTTCCGTATCCTCAAGGGCGAGGGGCCGGCACTTGCGATCCGGCAGGTGATCGAGGAAACCGGAGGGCGGGTAACGGTGTTCAACGGCCGCGGCGGATTGGAACTCACCGATAACCTGCGCGCCGGTTGTGCCGGAATGATTCCGGCCGTCGATACCTTCGACCGCCAGGCGCGCATTTTCGATCTGTTCGGCGCGGGAAGGGAAACCGAGGCCGAATCGATTTACCGCGAAGTGCTGCCGGCGATCGTGTTCGTCATGCAGTCGTTGGACACGTTGCACTATTACGGCAAGCGGCTGGCTGCCCGGCGGCTCGGTTTGGACGTGGTGCATGACCGCATGCCCGCCTTCGCCGCGGACGCGTTCGGTTTGCAATGCATCGAACGCTATGCCGCCGCGTTGGGGCCGCTGGCATAGTAGCGTGTGCCATGGAAGCACACGCTCCCGCGGCCTCGGAGAGTCCTGCTTACAAGAAAAAGCCCGGCGGTATCCTGCCGGGCGTCACTTGTGGGGCTTGCGCCGGAATGTGTTCAGTGCGGCTTACCGCGGCCCGCTCTTCCCGCTGTGACCTTCAGCGGTTTTCTTTTCTTTTTTCCTTTTGGGCGGGTCTTGCCATGGCTGCCGCGAAAAATCTTGCCGCGGCGGGTACGTGCATCACCACTTCCCATCGTGCTCTCCCTGGTTTCGGCTGAAAATGCGCGGCGAGATTCTATCAATTAAGGTGCCGGCTCGATTCAACCCTTGGTAGTGGTCTTGCGGATTTCCTTTTCATCGGTCCATTCCAGCAGACCGTTGCGGACGTTCCAGAGCTGCAGATTGAACTTGTAGTACACGTCCTTCACGTCTTTCACCTGTTTCACGATCGAGGTGATGTTGCCCTCCATGCGGAAAGCCGCGCCGACCATCTTGCCGACTTCGGCCGACTTCTGAGGGTCGTAGTACTCGCTCTTCTGGCGTTCCAGTTCCTCTATTTGTTCCTGCATCGCCGCTGCATCCACGGCAAACCGTACCCGGCCGCTTTTCTGCAGTTCCGCACGGATACTGTCGGTGATGGCACGGGTGTCGATGTATTCGCTGGTCTTGTTCTTCACTTCCTGCACGGTCACGATCGGCAGGTTGCCGCCGGCCACCACCGGCGCACCGAGCATCGAGCGGGTCATGGACTCGGCGATCATCTGCAGGTCGGTGGACCCGAATTCGTTGGTCACGGTCTCGACCCCTCGCGCGTCGCCATAGCGGACCGTGTCCTTGGCGCAGCCGGCGGCGATCGCCACAGCAGCAAGCAGCGGCAGCAGAACAAGGCGGCGGGGGTGGCTCAAATCGATCATTGGAAACTCTCCATTTGGCAAAATTGGCTTCCGGACCACGAGGGTCATCGTTCCGTTTTGTCGACGCGTATGCGGTTGCGGCTATTCCTGGCTCAGCAGGACAAGGCGGAAGTCCACAGCCTTGTTGGTCGGTGCCACGGTGGTGACCGGAATGTTGCTGTTCTCATAAATAAGCAGCGGCTTCCAGGTTTCCTCGTCCCAGGCCCGCATACCCTCGCGATCGATCCAACGGAATTTGTAGTTGATGCGCTTGATCTGAGAACTGTCATTGTTGAGGTTGACGTCAACCTTGTACAAATCACCTGTCATCGTGCAGCGCATCTCGGTCGCCTGGATGGTCGTGCGCTTGCCTTCGTACACGACCTTGAGCTTGAGCAAATCCTCCATCGAGCTTACTTTCGCGTCGCCGATCGGGCAACCGAAGGAGAAGCCGGGCTTCTCGAAGCCCTTCTTGGAGGCGCAGCCGCTGCCGAGCGCAACCACCACCAGTGCGAGGATCGTCCATGTACGGTTCATTTTGAGGTCTCCATTGCGGGGGGCTGCGGTTCCAACGTTTCCGGTCTGCCACCAGTTGACGGTGCCTGTGTGGCTCGGGCATCAGTCGATTGCCGCCCGGCCCCAGCGGTCACCCCTTCCGGGGCCTGCACAAAAAGCTGACTGCCTAGCAGGCGTAAGCCTACCACGGTATAGCGGCCAGCCAGGTTCAGTTGCACGCTGCGCACGCCTTCCGGGGTCTGCAGCGTGATGGTATGTGCACCCGACGGTATGCGCGCGCGCCCGATCGCGATCTGCGCCGGCAGCGAACGCCATCCGCGTTCGTCGGCAGACTCCGTGATTATCGAGCCGATCGTGATCGCCAGCGCAGCAAGCCCGGAATCATCGTGCATGCTCGCCTGGTTCTGTGCAACCGCCTTGGCAGTCGAGCGAATAATACCTCTGAGCACGATTCCCGGCATCTCTTCCTGCAGCGCCTTGCGCGCCATCAAGTCGATACTGGTTATCGCGACCACGTCAATCGGGTTTTCGCCCTCGATCTGCAATTGTGCCGGCAAATAAGCGGGCTGCGCCGGCACGATAACCGGAAAAGACACCGGCACGACGAGCATCCTGTTTGCTTGGAAAAAGGGCAGACTGAATTGCTGCGATTTGCGCGCGGGCGCGGTACCCGATTCGACCACGAACAGTACGTCGGTGTCGTCATTGTCCCTGGCGGTGATACGTGAATCCAGTTCGGCTAGCGCGTGTTCCAGCAGCGGCTGGTCGGGCCGCAGTTCGATCGCCTGCCGGTACCCGGCGGCAGCCAGGCTCGGCTCGCCCAGCGCCTCGTACACGTAACCGGCGAGGTAGTGGCTGAACGCGCTTTGGTAGCTGTTCCTCAGCGTATTCACTTCCGGATTGTCTATGGACTGCACCGGATAGCCATTCAGTTCCTTGAAGCTGGACTGCACGCCGCGTTTTCGCGCCTCCTCTTCGGTCTTGCGCAGTTCCTTTTCCCGCAGCGAGGCGACTAGGACCTCGCGCTCATGCGTCCTCTTGATGTCTACGCGGGCGCCGTCGAAATCCCCACGTGCAAGGTGATCGAGCGCCAGCCGCGTGGACAACATTACCTTCTCGAAGTCGTGCCCCTCATAGGGGCGCGACTTGTCATTGATCAAAACGCTCGCAACATTGCTCATCAGCTTTTCGGGATTGATCGCCGCCGTACTTTCCCACACCTGCACCTGCGTATCCGCTTCCATCCACGCTTTCCGGCTTTCATCGTAACGGTTCCGGAGGCGTTCCAGTTCGCCTAGCTCGAAGTAGTAGAGCAGGTCCTTTTTTTTGTGATGCTTGTTGGCGCGCTCGAGCCCTTTGATGGCGCCGTCCAAATTGCCGGAGGCCGCCATGCTGATTGTTTGGCTTAGCTCCGCATTGTAATTGCGGAACGTGGCACACCCGCATATCGTCACAGCCAACAGCAACGCCGCTGTAGTGCGCAAGGTGGTGGGAAAGGAGGGCAAGGGCGCGATCAACTCGGTCTGTGCGAGCGAAAACGCGGCAGCCGCGTCAGTTGACGGTGCGGCTGGTTTCTTCCTCGGCGGCATGCGCCAACGCCGGGACGGCAAGCGGCAGGTTCCATTCCGCCTTCGATGCGGTGTCCTGCATGAGCTTCAGCACTCCGTGCAGCAAGGTATCGCCGAGCGCGAGGTCCACGCCGTTGCCTTCCTGCGGCATCAGCGAAAGGACGGTCTGGCTTTTCTGATTGCGCCGCGTTCGCACCTTGCTTACCAGCATGGGCGTGCTTCCCAAGGGATGCTCACGGCCGGATTCCTGCGTCGTTTCGGAAAACTTAACCTCCTGTAATGCCTTCTCGTGCTGGAATCCCAGCAACGCCTTGCGGGCCTCGGGACTGGGTTGCAGCTGGATTTCCGGTCTTGCCTGCGCCATCTGCAACAGCACCGGCCAAATGCGCTTGACCAGACGCCGCGTCAGCCAGAACTGGATTTCCAATGTCTTGTCGCAGAAGACGCGCAGCAAGAGGCGATCCTCCTCGGCATGGAACTCGACGGTGATGCGCTCGAGGTTCATGGCGACAATATAACGCGAACCGACGTTCCAGAAAAAGAAAAGGCCCTCCGCAGCTTGGCCTGCAAACGAACGGCGCCTGTTTCAGTGGCTCACAGCGGACCCTTGCGCCATGGGCCGGTGATCGCCACGGTCATGCCGCTGCCAGTCGCGTTGCCCCCCTGTATGTTGACGAACAGGATTTCCCCGTCCGGGCTGAAGCAGGCTCCGGCAAACTCGCTGTCGCTGAAAATGTTGATCGCAAATTCGAACGGTTTGCCGCTGCAACCCATGCCGACCAGGCGGTTGATGTTGGTGAGGCCGGGAGCAAGCAGGTGGATATCGCCGTCGTTGCTGGCGTCATCCTCGCAGAACAGGATGCCGCCGCTCGGCGTCACGCACAGGTTGTCGGGCGAGTCGAGCACGCTGCCACTGGGCGACTCGAACACCAGTCTCAGCGTGCCGCGTCCGCGTTTCGTCTGATACTTCCACAACTGACCGTACTTTGCGTTGCCCCCACTGGTCGAGACGAAGTACATCGAATCGTCTTCGCCGCGGAAAATGCCTTCCAGCCGATTGAAGCGAGCGCCGCCCTTGGCGAAGCCTTGCGCAAAGCAACTTGTGGCTGATGAGATCGGATCGGGATCGGGATTTTCGATCGTGACCCATTCCACTTCGAGTGCCTCGCCTTCGGCCTGACCCGAGCGCGTGTCATAGTTGGTGACGCCTTTGATCTTCGCCATCTGCAGCAGGCCACCGGCCAGCAGGTTTTTCGGATCGTTCGGCAGGAAGCGGTAGAAGCCGCTGTTGTCGCCAGCATCCTCCGTCTCGTAGACGATCCCCGTTGCGTTGTCGGCGAGCGCTGCTTCATGAGTAAAGCGACCCATTGCCGTCAACGGTTGGGCCGGCGAGGGTCCGGACGCAGCGGCCGGCACCAGAAAGCTGTAGCCGTGTTTCCTGGTGTAGCCGTTGGCCGGGCCGACGGTGGTTTCTTCGCAGGTGATCCAGCCGGTATTCTTATATGCCAGTCCTCCGGAGCAGTTAACTATCGTGCCGTTGATGCTGATGAAGTCGCGCACGACGCGCTTGCTACGCGGATCGTAGTCGATGGTGGTACAGCCGCCGGAAGCCAGCGCGTCGTAACGGGTGGCGCTTGGCCCGACCACGCCGAACGCGAAATTGCCGGCTGCGTTGCGCAGTTCGTGATTGCGGATCAGGCGGATGGTGTCGTCCGGGCCATTGAATGCGGCCATCCCGTCGTGGATTGCAGGCGTGGCGAAACCATCGTTCATCGGATCTCCGGTCCGGCTGAAGCTGACGTATTCGAACCCTTCCGGCAGCGCCAGGATCATGGCTCCGGTCTGGTCGGCAGTGGGCTTGAGCGTGCCGTAGTCTTGGCGTTTGGGCGGATTCCTGCCGTGACTGGGGCGGCAACCGGCGCTTGCGCCGCGCGAGTCATGGTCGTTGTCCCTTGCCCAGACGGAATGGACAGAAAGCAGGTCGAGCGTTGCGGCGGTGATGACGCCGCCGGCAACGAGAGATGAACGCTTCAGAAAGTTGCGGCGGTCCATTTCCCTGATGCTGGAATCTTCCTCAAGCCTCCGAAGGCATGAGCCAAAAAAGTTCTCGACTTCAATCGGACCGGTCGCGCGGAAGGCGCGTGCGGCCCCAACGGAGGCGAATGCTCGGAGCGGCGTTTTGCATCTTCACAAACAAAATTGAGACAGTAAAGAGTGACGACCGTGCCCTTCAGGTGGTCCCGAGATGACTGTGCAAACTCGCATACAAACGATTGTTCAAGGCTTGTGGTTTTCATAAATTGGCTACGATGCTTTCCAGTCTTTCATCTTTTGTCAGCGATTCGATTTCGCTCTGGATCTGCGACACACGTCCGATGGTTACCCCCGCCATATCCGCGACTTCCTGCAGGCTCAGGTTGGCCCGCCGGCGCAACAAATAGACCGCCTGCTTGAACGCGGGCCCGCTTTGACGCTCTAGCGCCGCGGCCGGTTTGATACCGTGGGCGTCAGCCACCGCGCGCAGTACCGCCTGTGCGCTCGGGCGTACCGGATTGAGCTGGCGGCGTGAGACGCCCTTCGGGTTTTTCCCCGACAGACGCTTCTTCATTTGAGCGTGGAAAAGTTCCGACCCGAGATAGATCTGCCCCTTGAGCGTCTGCCAGGGAGAGGGCTGCTCGAGACCCTCGGCCACGAAGCGCTCATAGGCCCTGCGTGCTGCCACGCCGTCACCGAACAGGCCGAGCACGGCGGAGGCGTTCAACCAGGGCGGGCAGGGCACCATACCCGCGGTCGGTGGGTAGCTGCTCCAGTGCCAGTCCTCAATCGAGATCACCATTCGGGCGCGTACGGGGTTCAAGACCACATAACGGCACAATTCCGGGAAATAGAAATCATCCTTGTCTACAAGGATCGATTTGTAGCGACCCTGCAAGACATGACCCACCCGGCGATAGCGGCGGTTGAACGCCTGGGTATAGACCCCGTTCAGACGGCGCATGCCTTGAACCAGATTGGGCTCCGGGGTTTCGAGCAAGAGATGGTAGTGATTCGCCATCAGGCAGAAGGCGTAGAGAATCCAGCCTTGCTGAAGTACTTCCTTGGCGAGCAGATCAAGGAAGACGAGTCGATCGTCGTCGTCCTCGAAAATCGGCTCCTGGCGGTCACCGCGGGCGGTCAGGTGATAGAGCGCCCCCGCAAATTCCAAACGCAGAGGTCGGGACATTGGCGCACGTTACCCACGATCGGCTGGAAAGTATAGTTCTGACCCCATAGTTCGTACGGCTCATGGAGAACCATTTGGGACGCAAGAACCTTCCGTTGATTCGCAGTCAAAAAGAGTTCGAACACCATGGTGACCTCGAACGGCACCATATGCCCGGGGAAACCTTCAATCTGGGCTGGAACTCTGAAAATACTCTCAGGAGACGTCGATGACACATTCGGCAACAGCCCGTGACACAAAAGCTGCCACCAATTCAGCAACTGCCAGCGGCACTTCGAAAATGGTGACAGGTCTATTCGCGAACAGCGAGAGTATCGAGCGCGCATACGAGATAGTCTCTGCGCGCGACTATGGCACAGCAGACATCAATGTGGTCATGTCCGATGACACACGCAGACGCTATTTCTCGGACGATCGTCAAGTCAATACCGAACTGGGCCGCAAGGTTGAAGAGGGTGGCGAAATGGGCGGGCCTCTCGGGGGGAAAATTGGCACCATTATCCCGGCCGTCATCGCGGTCGGTATCGTGGCTCTTCCCGGCGTGGGCTTGGTTCTCGCGGGGCCAGTGGCGGTGGCACTGGCGGCTGCTGGCGCCGCCGGGCTGTCGTTTGGCCTTATGGCAGCGCTGCACGATTGGGGCATCCCGGAAGAGCGTGTTGACGAGTACCAAAAGGGCATCCACGACGGCGGTATTCTCATGGGGGTGAGAACGCGCTCAGTTGAGGACGCTCGCCAAATCGCGCAGCAATGGAAGGCTATGGGCGCACAGCATGTACATTCATGACGAGGGTGAACTTCGGGCGCGTGTTCCTCATCGCTGGCGGACCTCGGGCAGAGCCATGCTTGATCGGCTTCCCGTGAAGACGGGAACGCACAAAAAAAGTCAGGCGCTATAACTTCATAGCGCCTGATCCATTTGTTGGTGTTGCCTTTCCTGTGCCTAGAGCGAGCGCAGGAAGTTCAGCAAGTCCTGCTTTTGGCTGTCCCTGAGGATGTTGTAGGCCCCGATCACTCCATTCGCTTCAGATGCGTCGCCACGTCGTGCGCTGCCGCTCTGATGTTGGTCGATCGCCTCAAGCAAGTCGGATGTTCGTCCGTCGTGCAGGAAGAAAATCCTCTGTCCCAACCCCCACAGCGGGGCGGTCCGGAATTCACGCGGCCCCGCCTGGCCCTGCGTGACGCCATCGGCCAGGCCCGGGCCCATGTCGTGCGTCAACAGGTCGGAGTAGAGGTTGGCGTCCCGGTTCTGCAGGGCCACCACCGTCGATTTGCCGGAGGTACGGAGCGTCGGCGTATGGCAGAGTGCGCACCCAATGCTCTCGAACAGCTTGCGGCCCCTCCCGATCGATTCGGACCCGCCCGGGGTATTCGGGGAAGGCCGCGGCGGGGCGAGAAAGCGCTGGAAGTTGGCGAAGTTCTGGATCGCCGTGGAACCGGTGAGGGCGTCGGCGGCGTCAAAGTCTTGGGTGTCGTTGGGAATGTTCGCGAACTGGCATACCCCAGTTTCATCCCGCTCCACTTGGAACAGCTCGCTGGTGATGCCCATTTCCACGTTGTACGCCTCGCCGGAGAACAACAGAAGCGTCTGGTTCTGGGCCTTCCATCCGAACCGGGAGATCGTGCCGTCATTGCCATTGTTGTTCGCCTGCCCCGTGATCGTGCGGCCGGAGACGCGGAAATTCGCACGTCCGCGTATCCCCAGATCCCTTTTCCGCGCTGCGTTACTGGACTGGTTGGCAAGGATCGTCGCGTCCGGGATCTGTTCGATCAGGCCCGCGCCGAACACCGGCGTGGGAATCCGGAAGACCACGTTGTTGCGCCCCATTTCCTTGGCAAATTCAGGCTGCAGAAGCGTACAGCCGTCCGCTCCGCCCCAGCCGGTGATAGTGAACAGGGCGTGAACCCCGCCGTCGGGCGATCCGTCGGGATTCCTGACGAACCGCGCTTCCCGCACCGGCCCATCCAGGAGGACGAAGGGAGGAACGAAGTCGGTTCCGCCGAACTTGTTGGCGAAAGCAACCTGGGGATTCACCTTGGGGCTCGTGCCTCCGACAGCCGGCTGCGCATGGCATTCGGCGCAATTGTCCAGGTTCATTCTCGGACCCAGACCGTCGCGGACGCGTTCTTCTTCGATGAAATCTTCCCGCCCCAAATCGAAAAACTTGATCTCGTTGGGGGTCAGGCCGGAGATATGCCCGCCGGCGCTCGGAGGAGCGCCCGCAGGATCCGTGCGCACCCCGGGATCTCGCGCTCTTGACTGGGTGGATACAGTTGACGGGGTGGTTACACTTGTCTGGGAGGATACGAAATCCGCCTGGATCAGGAGCATCCCGGCCACCACCAAGACGGGAACGGTGTAGTGAAGTTTGCTGTTCATGCTTTGCCTCCTCTGTTGCTCTGTTGTGAAATGCGTCACGAACCACCCCGCGCATGCGGGGTGCCCGTTGCGCAGCCGGTTTCTTGTTTTTCCCGACATCAGCTGCGGCCACGCATCACGCATAGCTCGTGCCTGACGGCGCGTCACATGAACACAATCAAGTGGATGGCAAAAAGTGTGCAACTCGATTGTCAACGCAACGCGTCGTTGGAGAACGACACGATGAAAGTTCCGGAAGGACAACGCTATTGAATATCCGCGTATTTTCACTGTCGCCCGTGGCAGACATCGTAGTAAGCGTTGACTAAGGGTCAGTCCTATACTCTAAAGTCCAACATGGGGTCAGGCCTATACTTTAAAGCGGCCGATGGCTATCGCCAGCGTTTGCATTGGGAAAAGCGGATAAATTTTTGACGTAGCGGCTGGGTCATCGCGGCGAGGTCACGGATGATCAGCGATAAAATATGGGGACTGGTTTCGAGAGGGGCAGCATTTCGAGAGATCAGGTGGCCTAGAATTGGGTTATGGTTCCCGGAAGGCTGACTCACTTGTCGAATCGCAGCTGTCGGTCGTTCAGCGGTTTCACGTATATCGGACTGTTGATCTTCATTGTCCTGATGGGCATCGGTTTGGCTTTGGCCGGGCAGGTCTGGCATACCGCCATGCAACGTGAGAAGGAGAAGGAACTGCTGTTCGTCGGCGATCAGTTCCGGACAGCAATCACCAAGTATTACGAGGGTTCGCCGGGCGGAGTGAAGAAATTCCCAAATTCACTCCAAGACCTTCTGGAGGATCGACGTTATCCCACGACGAAACGACACCTTCGAAAGATCTATCGTGATCCGATGACGAATGAAGCGCGCTGGGGCCTGGTCGAGTCTCCAACGGGCGGGATCATGGGCGTTCACAGCCTTTCCACGGGCGCGCCGCGCAAAGTTGCCGGTTTCCATGATCGCGACGAGGCATTCACTGACGCGGCAAGTTACGCCGACTGGAAGTTCGGATATGCCGCTACAGCTATCGCAGAAGGAGGCGCGGCGCCAGCAACGGGCGAGCCGCGGGTCGCCGCGACTCCGAACGCCCTTACACCGGGAGGGCAGTCCGCACCGGCTTCAACCGAGGGTTCCAAGGAAGACGCCCTGAAGAGAACTTGCGAAAATTCTTTACATACGGATCTGGACACGTGCGTTTTGGTCGGCTCTCGCGACGGCGCAGATGCCGCGACACGTTGCGACCAGTCCGCCGCGGCCAGGAACAAAGCCTGCATGGACGCCAGGCCGATGCCGCCGCTTGACATCAACACTGCCAAGTAACCTGTAATCCTTTTACGCCTACCGCAGAGGTGCGTCGAGTTTACATCTGGCCGAATTGCTTCTTGGTCGTTTCGATGCAATTCGTTTTCTCGCGGCCGTTCAGCACTTCGCATTTCTTCACGGCAGCGAAATACTCCCGTTCCCTCGCGGAGAGATCACCGGGCTGAACCGGCTGAGCCTTCGTATCCGGCACCGTGTCCTGCTGCACGTCTCGCGGCGTCATTTCAGGTTCGTCCTGAACCACAGCGAAACCGTCGATCGCCAGCGCCAGCATGCCGGCAGCCAATGCAGATAGCAGTCTGTTCATCACGAACTCCTGTCCATATGAGCGACGCGCTCGCGGCGTACGACAATGTGCTTGCACGCGCCCACAGCGTGTCGTTACGGCGAGACCTTCGTTGCGAAGGTAGCGGACTCCCTGCACTGCGCAATAAGCCAGTTGGCGCACCGGGCGGTGCAGATCAAAAGGCCGATGCAGTGCGGCACCTTAATGCGGATTGGGTCGAAGCGGGATGTGGCAGAAGGCCTAGGATGTGGTGCGGTATTTCTTGTAGTAGTTCATTACCCGCGGGACGTAGGTCATGGTCTCGCTGTACGGCGGGATGCGGTTGCCGTACTTGACCACGGCGTTCTCGCCGGCATTGTAAGCGGCGACGGCAAGCTGGAGATCGTTGTTGAACATGCGCACCAGATCCCGCAGGTAGCGTGCGCCACCGTGAATATTCTGCCCTGGGTCGAGCCGGTTCTTTACTCCATAGCGCTTCGCTGTTTCCGGCATCAGCTGCATCAATCCGGCGGCACCCTTGTGCGAGAGCGCCAATGGGTTGTACCCAGACTCCGCCGAAATCACCGCGTGGATCAGTGCCGGCTCGAGCTTGTTGAGCCTTGCCGCCGCGTGGATGTGCCGGGAGTACTTTGACCGCGCCCCTTCGTCGTAATAGCGGATTTCGCTCGCGAGCGTTTGTGCGACCGGATCCGGTTTTGTCTTCTTTTCCTTGAGATACACCTTGTAGCGGCTGTCGGGCGGCACATTGGTAAATTGCACCGCACCGTCCGAATCCACGTAGCGGTAGATGTCGGCCTGCGCAATTCCGGCAGAAACCGCCGAAACCAGTAGGAGAAGGAACCCAGTTCTCACGATGTAAAGGATACAGCAACTTCCGGGCCAATTAGTCCGAGGAAACAAGGGTTAGCACGGTTGTGGCTCCGGCCGCACCGGCTGCTGCCAACAACCCTCGGAAGGCCTATTTGCTCACGTGTTTCGGCGGCACGAGTACGGTCGCGAGCGCCGCAATTACCAGCATCAATGCCGCGTATTCCTGCCACTGCGGCCGCTCGCCCAGAATCAGCATGCCGCTGAACAGGCCAACGATCGGAATCATGAGCGTAGAAAGCGCGGCAATTGTGGGGGGCACGTTGGTGGCGATCTTGTACCACGCCCAGTAACAGAAAATGAAGACGAAGAGCATGTTGTAACCGAGCCCGATCGCGGCCCCGACGCCGATCGGCCGCCATTCTGCCCAATCGAGAATGAGTGCCCCTGCCACGATCGGCACGCCACCGACAAGCAACTGCCAAGCGGTGAAGGATGTGGTAGGCAGGGCAGTCGGATAGCGCCGCATCAGCACCGTGCCGACCGCCCAAGAAAAAGCCGCGCCGAGGGCCAGCGCGGCGCCGATCGGTGCGGCCTCCATGACGGCGAGTTCGTCGACGATCAGGAGCGCCATGCCGGTCATGCCTAATGAAACGCCGAGCACGCGGCGTGGCGTTAGTTTCTCGTGAAGCACGAACTTCGACAGCAATACAGTCCACAACGGCATGGTGTAGGCGAGGATCGCTGTACGCCCGGAAGGCAGCAGCAGCAGGGCATATCCGATCAGCACGTTCCACATGGTTACGTTGGCGATCGCCGTGACCGCAAGTCTTGGCCACTGTCCCGCCGGTACCGCGGTTTGCTGACGGCCAGCGCGTGCAATGATGAAAAGCCCGACGGCGCCCGAGGCGATACATAAGCCCCGGAACGACCAGACCGGAATGTCCACCAAAGCCAGTTTCATCATCGGCCAGTTCAGTCCCCACCCGAGCGTGAGCAGCACGGTCAGGATCCACATCGAGCGGGGGAGGGTGGTCATGGGTCGAGGATGGAGACTGAAGTTCAGGTCGCGGCGGAGTTTACAGGAATGAGCAACGAGATTAAGCGAGACAAGAGATCTGCATTGCTTCTCGATTTACTCAATCCTCAATGCAGCGCGGCGCGCCGAGTGCCGCGTGCTAACATCGTTACCATGAAACTCACCCATCCCGCGGTCCGCTTTTTGATTTTCTGGGGCGTGAACACGTTGTCTCTATGGGTGGCCGACGATCTGTTCGACGGAATGTCGTTGCAGACTGCGCAGTCGCTGTTCATTGCCGGCCTGCTGCTCGGCATCGTCAATACTTTCCTCCGACCGTTGCTGGTGATCTTGACGCTTCCATTGTCCGTATTGACGCTGGGGGTGTTCGTCCTGGTAATCAACGCGCTCATGCTCTTGTTGGTGGCCTGGCTGGTTCCCGGATTCTTCGTCGCGGGGTTCTGGACTGGGTTCTTCGTTGCCCTGTTCGTTTCGGTCTTCAGCTTCATCCTGAATTCGCTGCTCGGCTACAACAAGGTTACGATCCGGCGTATCGAATGAATCTTGGCAGTGGGCAGGCTGTGCCGCCGCGTTTGCTTGGTTGCCGATCGCACGCGTGACCCGCTGCACGAGAAGGTCCGGGTACGGTAAGCTAGGGCAGATCAAGAAAATCATCTGAGGAGGAGCAATGAAAACACCCAAACTTCTCGCCGCAACGGCGGCGCTGCTGGTGCTTTGTCCGGTTTCCGCCAGCGCGCAAACCTGGAGCCCGCCACCGCCCGAGGCGCGCTGTCCGTCGAAGTGGGGTGCGGGCGACGAGCGCGGGGCGGCGAATCTCATGAGCCCGGAGCTAGTGCTGCGTGCTTCGAGGCTCGTTAAGACGGGTGAAGTCATCGAACTCGGTCGCGTGCTGGCGATGGACATGCCTTTCTTCGGCACGCGCCGTTTCGATATCCATACCAAGCGCACCGGCGGTCCGATGGGGACCAACAAACGCTACACCAACGAGGAACTCATCATCACCGAACTCGGCCAGGTCGGTACTCAGTTCGACATGTTCTCCCACCAGAGTATCGACAACCTCCACTACAACTGCTTCAAGACGGACGAGATCACATCACGCAACGGGTTTACCAAACTCGGCGTCGACAAAATCGGGGCGATCTATACGCGTGGCGTCCTGATCGACGTGGCAGCGTTGAAAGGCACAGACATTCTACCGGCGAGCTACGAGATTACGGTCGATGACTTGGAGGCGGCGTTGAAGAAACAGGGCGTGTCGTTGCAAAAAGGCGACGCAGTGCTGATTCACACCGGCTACGGCAAGCTGTGGGGCGCGGACAACGCCAAGTACAACACCAATGTCCCGGGAATCGGCGTGTCGGCGGCGGAGTGGCTGGCGAAACAGGACCCGATCCTATTCGGTTCGGATACCTACCCAGTCGAGGTCACGCCATACCCCGACAAGGGTATCAACCTGCCGATCCACCAGCTTGCGCTGGCCGTCTACGGCATCTTCCTGCTCGAGAACATGAAACTAGACGAGCTGGCGGCCAAGAAGGCCTACGAGTTCGCATTCGTGGTACAGCCGCTCAAGATCAAGGGCGGAACCGGTTCGACTGTGGCACCGATTGCAATAAGGTAAAAACTGCCTCTCCCCGACCTTCTTCAGAGAATGGAGAGGGAGTTCAAACCCAATTGCGGAAACGAGACACCAATATGCAGAAATATCAGATGTACATAGGCGGCGAGTGGGTGGCGCCCTCGTCAGGCGAATGGTTCGAGAGCTACAACCCGTTTACCGGCGAGCCTTGGGCGATGATTGCGCGCGGCAATGCTGCCGACGCGGATCATGCTGTGCGTACCGCGCATGCTGCATTCACTGACGGCCCGTGGCCGCAGATGACGCCAACGCAGCGCGGCGCGCTGTTGCGGAAGCTCGGAGACCTGGTGGCGCAGAACGCCCAGCAGCTGGCCGAGATCGAGGTGCGGGACAACGGCAAGCTGTTCGCCGAAATGTCGGCCCAGCTCAACTACGTGCCGCAGTGGTACTACTACTTCGGCGGAATGGCCGACAAGGTGCAGGGCACGGTGATTCCGCTCGACAAGAAAGGCTATTTCAATTTCACGCGCTACGAGCCGCTGGGCGTGGTTGTGGCCATCACGCCGTGGAACTCGCCGCTCATGCTCGCCGCCTGGAAGCTCGCACCGGCGCTGGCCGCGGGAAATACCGTGGTGATCAAGCCTTCGGAGTTCACTTCGGCTTCCGCGCTGGAATTCGTCAAGCTAGTGGAGCAGGCGGGATTTCCTGCCGGCGTCGTAAACGTCGTGACCGGCTACGGCAAGGAAGTGGGCATGCCGTTGGTGGAGCATCCGCTCACCGCGAAAATCGCATTCACCGGCTCCGATGCGACCGGCAGAGTCATCGCGGAAACCGCTGCGCGCGGTTTCAAGAAGGTCGGTCTCGAACTGGGTGGCAAGTCGCCGAACATCGTATTCGAGGACGCCTCGATGGAGGATGCGGTCAACGGTGCGGTGTCCGGTATTTTTGCCGCCACGGGCCAGACCTGCATCGCCGGCTCGCGCCTGCTGCTGCAGGAATCCATCCACGATGCGTTCGTCGACAAGCTGCTGGCGCTGTCGAAAACGGCGAGGATGGGGAACCCGATGAGCATGGAGACCCAGGTCGGCCCGGTTACCACGCGACCGCAGTACGACAAAGTGCTGTCCTACATCGACGTTGCCAAGAACGAGGGCGCGCAACTGCGCATGGGCGGTGGACCGGCGACGCGGCCGGAGTGCGGCAACGGCTGGTTTGTCGAGCCCACCATTTTTACCGGCGTGACCAACCGCATGCGCATCGCACAGGAAGAGGTTTTCGGCCCGGTGTTGTCCATCATCCCGTTCAAGGATGAGGAGGATGCGGTGCGCATCGCCAACGACGTGCGCTTCGGACTCGGCGCCGGCGTGTGGACCCAGGACGTGGGGCGTGCGATTCGCATGTCGGAGCGCATCAAGGCCGGCACCGTCTGGGTGAATACCTACCGTGCCGTGAGTTTCATGTCGCCGTTCGGCGGTTACAAGGACAGCGGCATGGGCAGGGAGAACGGCGCCAGTGCGATATACGAATACCTGCAAATGAAGAGCGTGTGGATCAACACCGGGGTGAAGACCGGTAACCCGTTCGTCATGCGTTAGGCAGTTCGTATGGGCATGCGGTCGCCCGCGCGGCATGGAAAGGCCTGGGAGCGGGTTCACCACTACGCGCCGCAGCCTTTGCTGGAAGATTCTTGGTCAACTTGACCAGTAACGGTGTGGCCGGGTTGCCGGCGATTTCGCAGCCGGCCTTGTGCGCCAGTTGCCGCATTGCGTGATTATCGGCGAGAACATCGGCGTGAATGCGCTCGATCCCGGCCTCGGCCGCGACACCCAGCAGCTTGCCGAGCAGGTAGCAGCCGAGGCCTTGGCGTTGCCACGCGTCGCCGACGACCACAGCGATTTCGCTGCCTTCAACGTCGTCCGTCCTGGCGTACTGCGCCATGCCGATGATGCTGCTGGACGGCCACGGATGCAAAAGCGTAGCGATCAGAACGGCCTCGTGCGCCGAATCGGGTTGTGTAAAACGCGTCAGGCTATCGGCAGGCAGCTCCCGGATGCCCATCAGAAATCGCCGATAACGGGTGGCCGGGGAGAGATCGCGGATGAACCGTTGAAGCGCCCGCGCGTCGTCGCGTGCGATCCGGCGGATCAGGGTTGCGCCGCCACCATGTAAGCGGACTACGTCCGGCAGCAGCGGCCGTTTCACGCAAAAGCGACGGGTTCGCCCGCCGTTCCTGCAAGCCGGTGCCGCCGCCACGGAACTGCGCGATCTTCCCGCTCGATGACGGTGAGTTCGGAAGCGCTCAGCGCGGTAAGCACCGTCAGCCCCGGATTCCGGACGGTAAACGATTCGCCGGCCCCGATGACCGTGTCTTTCAAATCACACTCCTGGGTAATCCACAGGCTGCCCGTGTGACAGACGACGCGGGTGCCCTGACCGTCGCGGATTGCCACCAGGCCCTCGTTGGCGAGGCTTAGGGTCGAACGATTGATCTCGATTTGCATGGTTAGTACCTCCAGTAGTGGCCCGGCGTCGCCCATTGACGCGCCAGCTATTCCGGGAAATCATTACGGAATGCATTTTCCGCAGTGCGGGATCGGGCACAAACGATTTCTCGGAATGCTTCGCATGAGTTATGGGAATGGATAAAAGATCGCCGCCGCTGCCGTCCCTGGATTTCTTCAAGGGATTCGAGGCTGCCGCCCGGCACTTGAGCTTCACCAGGGCCGCAGAGGAACTGTTCGTCACCCAGTCGGCCGTCAGCCGCCAGATACAGGCGCTGGAGCAACGACTGGGCGTAGCCCTATTCCTGCGGCGCAATCGCGGGCTGGCCCTCACCGACGCGGGTGAAAAGATGTGGCGTGCAGTCGACAGTGCGTTGCGCACTTTGCACCAGGCGGTCGATCAGGTGTCGCCGGGTGCTACGCCAAAGATGGTCACGGTGACTTCTTCGATGGCGTTCAGTTCGCTTTGGTTGATACCGCGACTTTCCGGCTTTCGCAGGCTGCATCCGGATGTGGACGTGCGCATCGCCGCCAACAACCAGGTGCTGGATCTCGATCGCGAGCGTATCGATCTCGCCATCCGTTATTGTCCGACGCGCGCCGCGCCTGTCGCATCGGTACGTCTGTTCGGTGAGGAGATCCTGCCCGTGTGCAGTCCGGCCCTGCTGAGGGATCGGGTCCGGCCGCTGAAATCACCGGAGGATCTGCGGCACCATGTGCTGTTGCACTACGACGAACCGCTCCACGCGACGCCGTGGCTCACATGGAATGTATGGCTGGAGACAGCGGGCGTTCCCGACCTCGAGCCAGCAGGCTCGCTTCGTTTCAATCACTATGACCAGACGATAGGTGCGGCACTGGGAGGGCAGGGTGTCGCGTTGGGGCGCCGGCCGCTGGTGAAAAAACTTCTGGCCGACGGGGGATTGGTTGCGCCATTTCCGCTCGGATCGGTTACCGACCGGGCTTACTTCATCGTAAGGACGCCGGCTACGGCAGGACGCCCGGACGTGACCCACTTCGTGGAGTGGCTGATTGCCGAGGCCGCGGCCATGACCATGAAGGACGGCGAGGCCGGGATTGCCAAGCGCAAGCGGCCTCTCAAAAAATGATTCGAATTTCATGGCAGTGGCCCCATCTACAACAGGGTCCCTCAACAGCCCGCCATCCAAAAGGAGAAGAAAATGGAGAATCCGGTAGAGCAAGTGCACGACGCTTCACGATGGGTGCGGTTGCTATACATGATCCTGTTTGCCGTTCTGTACAAGGTGGCCGAGTTCATCATGTGGGTCGTGGTCGTGTTCCAGGTCATCGTTACTCTGGTAACGGGCAATCCCAACGAACGCGGACTGAAATTCGGCAAGCAGCTGTCGGTCTACGTGTATGGCCTGTGGGCGTACCTGACTTACAACACCGAGAAAAAACCCTTCCCATTCTCGGATTGGCCGACTACCACCTCTCCTCCTCGAAGCGGAGAGGGAGCGTAAAGGGGCAGTAGCGAAGCAAATGACAGAGCTGCTGTTCTACACCGATGCATATCTGAAAAGCTGCGAGGCCGCAGTGCTGAGCGCGGACGGGCGCGGGATCGTACTCGACCGTACCGTGTTCTATCCGCTAGGCGGCGGGCAGCCCGGTGACGTCGGTTTGCTGAGGACCGAAGACGGCCGCGAGGTTGTCATCGCAGACACCCGCAAAGGTGATGTGCCGGGGACGGTGCTGCATGTCCCGGTTTCGGGTTCGGTGCAGTTTAAGGCCGGCGACCGGGTGGTCGGGGAAATCGACTGGGACCGGCGTCATCACCACATGCGCATTCACACCTGCCTTCACGTGCTCTCGGCAGTGGTTCCCTCGGGCGTGACCGGCGGGTCGGTGCGTCATGATTCGGGACGGCTGGATTTCGATCTGCCCGAGACGATTCTTGATCGCGATCGGATCGAGGTGAGCCTCAACCAGCTGATCGGAGGCAATCACGTGGTGACGCCGAAATGGATCACGGACACGGAATTGGCCGACCGTCCGGAACTGGTGAAGACCATGAGCGTCAAGCCGCCGGTGGGAACGGGTCGCGTGCGGCTGCTCGAAATCGCGGGTGTGGACCTGCAAGCCTGCGGTGGCACCCACGTTGCGAACACCGCGGAAATAGGCAGCGTGCGAGTCGTCAAAATCGAGAACAAGGGTACGCACAATCGGCGCGTGACCATTGCACTGGATAAGGGGTAAGTGACAAGTGACAAGTGAAGAATAACTGATGGCCGATCACTTTCAGAAATGAAAAAGCGGCGATCGAGAGATCGCCGCTTTTCTTTCACCGCCTTCGAGCTTGGACCTACCCGCTGATCTTTCTGATTTCCGCCGTTCTCGGGAGCCGTTTTGGCAGCACGTCTTTCAGTTTCTGCCGGATTTCGCGCAGAAGCTTTTCGGTGGTCGGCCAGTCGATGCAGGCATCGGTAACGGAAACGCCGTACTTGAGTTGCTTCAAGTCGGCCGGGATCGACTGGTTGCCTGCGTTGACATTGCTCTCCAGCATCAAGCCAACGATTGACCGGTTGCCCTCCATGATCTGATGGGCGCAATCGGAGGCCACCAGCGGCTGCAGGTTGTAATCCTTGTTTGAGTTGGCATGGCTGCAGTCGACCAGGATGTTGGCCGGCAGTTTGTTTTTCCCAAGTTCATTTTCAACCACTGCGATCGTCACCGAATCATAATTCGGACCCTTGGCGCCACCGCGCAGGACGATATGGCCGTAGCCGTTGCCCTTGGTGCGGATAACCGAGACCTGCCCGCCCTGGTTGATGCCCAGGAAACTGTGCGGGCGCGATACCGACAACAGCGCGTTGATCGCAACCTGGAGCCCGCCGTCGGTACCGTTCTTGAAACCGACCGGCGTTGACAAGCCACTGGCCATCTCTCGATGGGTCTGCGACTCCGTGGTGCGCGCGCCGATCGCACTCCAGGTCACCAGATCGCCGAGGTACTGCGGGCTGATCGGATCGAGTGCCTCGGTGCCGGCAGGCAGTCCCAGCTCGTTGATGTCGCGCAATACCTTGCGCGCGAGCTGCAGACCTTCCTCGATGTGGAAGGAGTCGTTCATGCGCGGGTCGTTGATCAGACCTTTCCAGCCCGTGGTGGTGCGCGGCTTTTCGAAATAGACGCGCATCACGATGAACAGCGTATCGTCGACTTCATCGGCGACCCTCTTCAGCCGCCGGGCGTAATCGATCGCCGCCACCGGGTCGTGCACCGAGCACGGGCCGACTACCACCATCAACCGATGATCCTTGCGGTCGAGCACGCGTTCCAGCGCGTGCCGGCCCTCCAAAACGGTACTTTCCGCCTTGTCGGTCAGAGGTACACGACGCTTGATTTCCTCCGGGGTGGGAAGGACATCCTGTGCCGTGACGTTGACGTTGTATACGAGTTTCTCGTCCATTATGAGTGCCTGCATTGCCGGAAAAAACGGGCCGCGACGTGCGGCCCTTTCGGAGCATTCTACTCAAGGCAGGGGTCTAGCGCATTTTTGAGTACGCGGTCGGTGTCAGGATCATGTTGGTGATGTGGTTCACCAGTTGGCCGTCCTTCTCGGTCTCGGCGCGGATTGCCAGCCAGTCGGGATGTATGACGAAGGCGTTCCACTTCTGCTCGCGTTCGACCAGATTCTCCCACTCCAGGATGTAGTAAAGGTCATTGTTGCTTTCGCCGATGGCAGTGGTCCAGAAACCGACTTGGCGGATGCCGAAACGCTCCCAGATTTTCAGGGTGTGGTTGGAAAAGCGTGCATTCAGGGCCGGTAGCTTGCCCGGGCAGGCGTGATAAATGCGCAGTTCGTAGATCATGATCCCTCCGCGATTATTCGTTGTTCGTGCCTGAAGCATTCCAGGCGCAATGAGACTAGCAGATACCGGAATCGCCTGCGGGAGGGCTGGACAGTGTCCCGGCGTGAACTGCCGGATCTCAGTAACGCTTGCTCAGGGTGAGGCTGTTGCCCTCACGGCGCATTTCCAGTTGGCCGAGAAAGCTCATGCCGAGCAGCACGACCGGGAGCGAGTTGTTTTCGTGAACCAGGCCATCCACGTCGTTGAGCGTGATATCGCCAAGCTTCACGTTGCTGAGCCTCACTTTATAAACCGGCGTGACACCATTGGCCGTCTGCGAGTGGCCGCGCGTTCCCTCGAGGTAGTTGACGCCCGCGCGGCGCGCGTCCTGCAGTCCCATCGATACCATGGTGGCACCGGTATCGACCAGGAATCTCATTGCTGCCCCGTTGATGGTTCCGCTGGTGATGAAATGCCCACTAGGGTCGGAGTTCAAAGTAACTGTCGCACTTCCGCTCGGTACCGTTGCAGTGCTGTAGATTCCTTCACCGAGTCTCAAGCGCTGGCGCTTGCCGCCAACCGAAACGACCGCTTCCTCGCTGTTGGAGCTGATGAGCTTGATACCGACATAGGTTTCCCCAGCCCGCACGGTGCGCGGCTTGCCGCCATCTATCGACAGCAGGGCCCTGCCTTCGAACAGCCCCAGAACCTTCACTTCTTGTGCGGCTGCCGGGAAGGTTAGAAGGGCAACAACAATTGCAGTAACATTCGCGGCCTTGAACAGCATGGGGACACCTTTAGCGATGAAGCCTGTTGCGATATTCCGCCACTCGCCCACGGAAGGGCCGGGTCATTTTGCCACGTATCTGGACTGGCGGAACATCCCCTGGCGCCTGATAGCCGTGGACCAGGGGGATGCAATTCCGGCCGATCCGCAGCGATTCGGCGGTCTCGTGTTCATGGGCGGGCCAATGAGCGTAAACGATGATCTGCCCTGGATTCCGCCGGTATTGCGGCTTATTCGACAGGGGAGTGCACTCGGCGTTCCTGTGCTCGGCCACTGTCTCGGGGGACAGTTGATGTCGAGGGCATTTGGCGGCACGGTAGGCCGCAACCCTGTCAAGGAGATCGGCTGGGGCGAAGTCCTGATCGCCGACAATCCGGTTGCCAGACAGTGGTTCGGACCCGGCATCGAGCGTTTCGAATCGTTTCACTGGCATGGCGAAACCTTCACTATTCCGCAAGGCGCGGTCCGCATAATGGGCAACCGCCACTGCGAGAACCAGGGTTTCGTCATCGGCAACAGCCTGGGCATGCAGTGCCACGTCGAGATGACCGAGGACCTGGTGAAAAGCTGGTGCGAGATCGGGGCGGACGAGATTGCGCAAAGCGGCGGTCCGGCGGTGCAGTCGGCGCATCGGATGCAGCACGGGATGTCGGAGAAGCTGGCGGCGCTGCGCGACGTCGCGAGCCGACTCTACGACCAATGGGTCAAGGGGCTAAACACATAGGCACTGTGGTTCACCAGTCACCGAATAGTTTCAATCGCGGAAGTTCGCGAACTGTAGCGGATAGTCCGTTACATTCTTTTTCATCATCGTGATAACCAGTTGCAGATCGTCACGCTTGGCGCCGGAGATGCGCACCGCGTCGCCCTGGATGCTGGCTTGAACCTTGAGCTTGCTGTCCTTGACCATCTTCTGGATCTTTTTACCGAGTTCCTGGTCGACACCGACCTTGACCGTGATGACCTGTTTCACCTTGTCACCGCCGATTTTTTCGGACTTGGCGCGTTGCAGCGAACGTACATCCACGTTGCGCTTGGCCATTCTGGCGATCAGCACGTCGTAGACCTGCGCGATCTTGAAGTCATCGTCGGCAAAAACGGTCAGCGCCTTGTCGGCGAGCTCCACACGCGCGTCCGACCCCTTGAAATCGAAACGATTGGAAATTTCCTTGTTGGTCTGGTCGATGGCGTTTTTGAGCTCAACCTGGTTGACCTCGGAAACAATGTCAAAACTGGGCATGATGGTTTCCTCCCGGGTTGGTGTTTCGTCGGCCGCCCGCTGAACGGCGTCCCGCGGTGATCCAGCTTGCGTCTATTTGCCGTTCCGGCGCCTGGCTCCGATGCGCAGGCGCAGCGCGTTCAGCCGGATAAAGCCAGCCGCATCGGCCTGATTATAGGCACCCTTGTCGTCATCGAACGTGGCGATCCTGGAGTCGAACAGGGAATCCGCCTTCGAGGCGCGCCCGACAACCAACACCGTACCCTTGTACAGCTTGAGCCGTACCGTGCCGTTCACGGTTTGCTGCGAGTTATCGATCAGCGATTGCAGCAGCACGCGCTCCGGGCTGAACCAATAGCCGTTGTAGATCATGCGCGCATAACGCGGCATCAGGTCATCCTTCAACGCGAGCACTTCGCGGTCCAGAGTAATCGATTCGATTGCACGATGGGCGCGTAGCATGATGGTGCCCCCCGGAGTCTCGTAGCAGCCGCGCGATTTCATGCCGACGTAGCGGTTTTCGACAACGTCGAGCCGGCCGATGCCATGTTTTCCGCCAAGTTGGTTGAGCCTGGCAAGCACTTGCGCCGGAGTCATCTTGTCGCCATTCAGGGCGACTATGTCGCCCTTGCGGTAGGTCAACTCCACGTATTCGGATCGGTTCGGCGCCTTCTCGGGCGAAACCGTGAGGCGCCACATCGACTCTTCGGGCTCGAAGCCCGGATCCTCGAGAATCCCGCCTTCGTAGGAAATGTGCAGCAGGTTGGCATCCATCGAATACGGGGCGCCGCCGCCTTTTCTTTTCTTGAAATCCACCGGAATCCCATGCTTGTCGGCGTACGCAAGCAGCTTGTCTCTCGACAGCAGGTCCCATTCGCGCCACGGAGCGATCACTTTGACATCCGGCATCAGCGCGTAAGCGCCGAGTTCGAAACGCACCTGGTCGTTCCCCTTGCCCGTCGCACCGTGCGAGATCGCATCCGCGCCCGTCTTGCGGGCGATCTCGACCAGGTGCTTGGCGATCAAAGGGCGAGCGATCGAGGTGCCGAGCAGATATTCACCCTCGTAAACGGCATTGGCGCGGAACATGGGGAAGACGAAATCGCGAACGAATTCTTCGCGCAGGTCTTCGATGAAGATTTGCCTGACGCCAAGCTTCCGGGCTTTCCGGCGTGCCGGGTCCAATTCCTCGCCCTGTCCGATGTCGGCAGTGAAGGTGACCACTTCGCAGCCGTAGGTGTCCTGCAGCCACTTCAGGATCACCGACGTGTCCAGCCCGCCTGAGTAGGCGAGCACCACTTTTCTTAGGCTTTTCGGTGCCGTTTGCTTCTTCACGAGACCTCTGGTCTTATCAAGTCTTGTTAGGATCGTCTTCCATATCGCCTTCGTACACACCGTTCTTCCAGGTGCCGCTGAACAGGCGTCCGTCCGGCGACCGGTACTGTCCTTGGCCGTGCGGCTGCCCCTCCTTCCACTCCCCCTCGTACCAACTCCCGTCGGGTGCGTCGTATCGGCCATTGCCATCTTGGAGGCTGCGTTTCCACTCGCCGACGTATCGGCCACCTTCGCGCAGCAGCGTTCCCTTGCCCTCGGCCCAGCCCAGCTTGAGCGAGCCTTCATAGCGATCGAAGGGTTTGCCGTCGACGAACCAATCCAGGACGCCATTGCCGTCGGCCAAGCCGTTCTTGCAGGAGCCGCTCCATTTGATAGTTTCGCCTGGTTGCGGGAAGGGGTTGGCGACCTTGCAACCGCGGCTATCGGCGATCCAGGAGACGTCCTCGTCGTCGGCGGCCAACGCACCGGAGGCAGAAAGCAGCAGTGCGAGCAGTAGAAAACTGCGGGGTATGACGGTTCTGTCGATCATATTCGGCTCCTAAGAGTAATTGCGTTATTCCGGATCGCGACGCTTCCAACGCGCTGCGACCGCCTGCCCCACCGGGCCTAGCTACCGCCAACCATTACCTATTTTTGTTTCCGATTTTCTTCCAGGCGACCCAGAAGCAGGTACTCCATCAGCGCCTTCTGAGTGTGCAGCCTGTTCTCAGCTTCTTCCCAAACCACGCTTTGCGGGCCGTCGATTACCGCGGCAGCGACTTCCTCTCCGCGGTGGGCGGGCAGGCAGTGCATGAACAGGGCATCAGGATTGGCAAGCCGCATCATTTCCGCATCCACCTGCCAATCCCCGAAATCGCGCTTGCGCTCTTCGTTCTCTTCCTCAAAGCCCATGCTGGTCCACACGTCGGTGGTTACCAGGTCGGCGCCGCGTGCCGCTTTCATGGGGTCGTCGAACTCCTCGTAATGATCGGTGCCGTAAAGCCCGGCGCGTTCAGGCTCGACTTCGTAGCCGGGTGGGGTAGATACATGGACGTTGAAGCCCAATACTTCGGCAGCCTGCAGCCACGTGTTGCAGACATTGTTCGAATCACCGATCCATGCCACGGTCTTGCCGCGGATCGGCCCTCGCCGCTCGATGAAGGTATAGATATCGGCAAGGATCTGGCAAGGGTGGTATTCGTTGGTAAGTCCGTTGATCACCGGCACGCGCGAGTGCGCGGCGAAACGCTCGATGATCTCCTGCTCGAAGGTTCGGATCATCACGATGTCGCACATCCGAGAAATCACCTGGGCCGCGTCTTCCACCGGCTCACCCCGGCCGAGCTGCGAATCACGGGTGCTGAGGAAGATCGCCGAGCCGCCGAGCTGGTGCGTGCCAGCCTCGAACGACAGCCGGGTGCGCGTGCTGTGCTTCTCGAAAATCATCACCAGCGTGCGATCGAACAACGGGTGATGGGGCTGGTAGGCCTTGAACTGCTGCTTGATCCAGCGCGTGCGCCCGAACACGTATTCCAGCTCGTCCCGCCCCAGATCCTTGAATTGCAGAAAGTGCTTCGGAGACGCCATGAAGAAAGGGTCCGTCAATGGGTGACGGCAGCATCGGCCTTGCTGGCGGTCAGAAAGGTCCTGATGACGCCGCTCACACCGTCGATCAGCATTTGCACTTCCGTATCCTTCATGTTCAGCGGCGGCAGTAGCCGCACCACGGTGTCGGCTGTGACGTTGATCAGCAGGCCGGCCTCGAGGCCGCGCTCGACCAGATCGCCGCAGGGACGATCGAGCTCGATCCCGATCATCAGACCCTTGCCGCGGATTTCCTTGACGCCCGCCACGCCCGCGAGATTGGCGACGACGCCTTCGCGGATAAAGTCGCCGAGCTTGCCGGCACGCGCCGCGAGACCCTCGTCTTCGATGATGGTTAGCGTGGCCAGCGCCGCTACGCACGCCAGAGGATTGCCACCGAAAGTTGAACCGTGCTTGCCCGGCGTGAACACATCTGCCGCCGCGCCTCTCGCCAGACATGCGCCGATCGGAAAGCCGTTTGCCAGTCCCTTGGCGAGCGTGATGACGTCGGGCTTGATGCCGCTGTGCTGATAGGCGAACCACTTGCCGGTGCGTGCCATTCCGCTCTGGACTTCGTCGAGCATCAACAGCCAGCCTTTGGCATCGCAGACCTTGCGAAGGTGCGCAAGATAACCGTCGGCGGGAACATTGATCCCGCCTTCGCCTTGCACCGGTTCCACCAGCACGGCGACGACATTGGGGTTCAGCGCCGCCACCTGGTCGAGCGCCGGCAAGTCGTTATACGGCACGCGCACGAAGCCGCTGAGCAGTGGTTCGAAGCCTGCTTGAACCTTTCGGCTGCCCGTGGCGGAAAGTGTGGCTATGGTGCGGCCATGGAAGGCTTTTTCCATGACGATGATCGCGGGGGACTCGATGTCCTTGTGATGACCGTGAAGCCGCGCCAGTTTTATCGCTGCTTCGTTTGCCTCGCATCCGGAATTGCAGATGAACACCTTGTCCATCCCCGCGAGTGCGCACAGTCTGGAGGCGAGCAGTTCCTGCTCGGGAATCCGGTAGAGATTGGAGATATGGATAAGGCGCGCGGCCTGTTCCTGGATGGCTGCGGTCAGACGGGGATGCGCATGTCCAATGCCCGAGACCGCGATGCTGCACAGGCAGTCCAGGTAGCGCTTGCCCTCCAGATCCCAGAGCCAGGAACCCTCGCCGCGCGAGAACGCAATGGCCTGCCTGCCATAGGTATTCATCAGGTGTTGCATCGTCTTACCCGCCTGGGTGTTTTGCCCGCTTTGAAAAAGCACACGGCGGCAAAAGCCGCCGTGTGTTGTTGAAATGTTGGGGTTTTCAGCCGCTAGTTTTATCCGATTCGGTATGTGGATGCAAGCGTTTTCAGGTCGCCTGAGTGGCGATGCAAAACAAAAGGCCCGCAGTGTTGCGGGCCTCGTGTCCTTGCGTTCGTTGTGATTCAGGCCATTGCTTTGATCGCTGCGGCAAGCCGGCTCTTCTGACGCGAAACCGTGTTCTTGTGCACGATTCTCTTGTCGGCGATCGAATCGATGCGACCCTGGGTTTGCTTGAACTGCGCCTGGGCGGCCTTCTTGTCGCCGGCGGCGATCGCCTTCCGCACGTTCTTGATGGCGGAACGGAGTTCGGTGCGCTGACCGACATTATGGGTGCGGCGTTTTTGCGCCTGGCGCGCACGTTTCTTGGCTGAAGCGATGTTGGCCATTGAATGTTCCTAAATCTGAAGGGGACGCGAAAAAGGTCGCTATGTTACTGGCTCGATGCGCTGTTGGCAACCGTGACCCCGGCGACAGCCTGGCTGTGCTCGTGCGCCCGCGGCCGGCCAAGTACCTTGCCCACGACGGGTTCCCTCCGCAGACTGGAGGTGTTCCCGGGCGCCGGGTGTGACACGACTGCTCGGTTACAATGCCGGCGCAGGCGGCAGTTTCCAACCGATACGACTAAACGATGAACCTGCTCAAGGCGCTGGCCACCGTCAGCAGCATGACGCTCCTGTCGCGCATACTCGGGTTCGTCCGCGATGCCGTCATAGCCCGTGCTTTTGGCGCGGGACTCTATACCGACGCCTTCTTCGTCGCGTTTCGACTCCCCAACCTGTTGCGGCGTTTGTTCGCCGAAGGCGCATTTTCGCAGGCTTTTGTGCCAATCCTCGGTGAGTACCGCAATACGCGCACGCAGAACGAGACCCGCGCGCTGGTAGATCACGTCGCGACGCTGCTCGCGCTGGCGCTCATTGTTGTTTCGACGCTCGGGGTGGTCGCGGCACCCTGGATAATCTATGCCACGGCGCCAGGATTCACCGCTTCGCCGGACAAGTTCCAGGTCACCGTCGAGTTGTTGCGCATCACCTTTCCCTACATTCTTTTTATTTCGCTTACGTCGCTTGCCGGTGGAATTCTGAACACCTGGAGCCGGTTCTCGGTTCCGGCGTTCACGCCGACGCTGCTCAACGTTGCCTTTATCGGCTTTGCGCTCTGGCTCGCGCCGTATTTCGATCCGCCTGTCAAGGCGCTGGCGTGGGCGGTGCTAGCGGGCGGCGCGCTTCAACTCGCGTTCCAGATTCCCTTTTTGGCCAGGATCGGCATGTTGCCGCGCTTCAGGCTGCAGCTGAGGGACCCCGGCGTGTGGCGCGTCCTGAAACTCATGGGTCCGGCCGTGTTTGGCGTGTCCATCGGGCAAATCAGCCTGTTGATCAACACCATCTTCGCCTCATTTCTGGTGACCGGCAGTGTGTCATGGCTCTACTACGCGGACCGCTTGATGGAATTCCCGACCGGCCTTCTGGGCGTGGCGTTGGGCACCATCTTGCTGCCCAGCTTGACCAGGAGTTTCGCGGACAAGACCACCGAAGAGTATTCGCGACTGCTCGACTGGGGATTGCGATTGACGTTCGTACTCGCGCTTCCGTGCGCGGCGGCGCTGGCACTGCTGGCTGTGCCGCTGATCTCGACACTGTTCCATCACGGTGCTTTTACCTGGCAAGACGCAATGATGACCCGGCAGGCGCTGGTGGCCTACAGCATCGGCTTGCTGGGCCTGATCTTGGTCAAAGTCCTGGCCCCGGCTTTCTATGCGCGCCAGAACATCAGAACGCCGGTAAAGATCGCGGTAGTCACGCTGGTGGCGACTCAGCTCATGAACCTCGCGTTCATCTGGCAACTCCGCCACGCCGGACTTGGGCATGCCGGACTGGCGCTCGCCATTTCGCTGGGCGCCTGCCTCAACGCCAGCCTGCTGTTTTACAAATTGCGCCAGCACGGCATCTTCCAGCCGCAGCCCGGATGGCTCGGGTTTCTTGGCAGGATTGTCGCCGCGCTGTTGCTGATGAGTGCGGCGCTGTGGCTGGCGATGGGCGCGGAAAACTCCTGGGTCCAGGATCCAGCATGGATGCGCGTCGCGCGGTTGGCGATGTTGGTTGTGCTGGGTGCCGGAGTCTATCTCGGCAGCCTGTGGCTGCTCGGATTTCGGCTGCATAATTTCGCAAAGCGGTCTCTGTAAAGGTACCTCCCGTGGGTGCGACAAAAGGGAAGGTCCGGCGCGGCCGCTTCAAGAAACGGATGCGGGGCCACCAACATGCGGCGATCCAAAAAAAAGCCCCCGCTTTTCGCGGGGGCTCGATACGCAAAACGCGTAGTGGATTAGCGGTTATCTCTTGTTATGGCCGTTGCGGTTCTTCCGGTTATCGTGACGCTTGAAGCCGTATCTATGCTTCGGCACCGAGTAAATCCTCAGCGCGGCGGCACCCTTGATTCGCTGACCTGACAGGGTCTTGCCTTCCAGCTTGCCATTCAGATCGCCGGTCTGGAAATTGGCGACCTCAGGCTTGAAGTAGCAGACCAAATCGTTCCGACCATCCCGGTTGATGTCCTTGCCGTTCTTGCTGCAGCGGTACAGGCTCTTCTCGCTACCGGTCCGGCCGAAAGTCAGTGAGGTTGGATCCACTTCCTGCTTCGCCTTAAAGCCGCGTACCGACAGTATGGCGACGACGATCGGGTCCCGACCACCGCGCCTGTCGAGATCGCGTTCATCCTGGTGCCAGTGCCTGACAACGATTGGCACATTCTTGACAGCCGCTGGCGGCGGAACCGGAGTGGGCGTCGGCGTTGGTGTCGGCGTCGGGTCTGGTGTTGGCGTCGGGTCTGGTGTTGGCGTCGGCGTCGGGTCTGGCGTCGGCGTCGGGTCTGGTGTTGGCGTCGGCGTCGGCGTTGGGTCTGGTGTTGGCGTCGGCGTTGGCGCTGTGGCACCCCGGATGACGAGTTGATAGGTTCCGCCGGATATCAAATCCTCCGGAGCACCGGTCTCGCCGAAATCGACAAAGTAGTTGTAGTCTGCGCTGACGCCGACAATGTACCTACGGCGTCCGTTTGGTACTGATGCCACCGTCGTCGTGAACCTCGGCTCTGCAAGGCCTTCGCAATCCGCAATGCCTCCAGCCAGGGGGGAACCGCCCACCACGGAATCAAAGAGTGCGACGTTGCTCGGAAAACCATCGCACGTTCCAGCCCCGTTGGGCATTAGCGCGCCTTGGATCTCGATGGAGAGGGTATCTCCGTCGGCGGCCTCGAAGCTGAAGTAATCGACGTCGTTATCCGGAACATCTGCGACGCGGTTGATCCTCCCTGATATGGTGAGCCCTTCGGGCGGTACCACAACCAACTGTGGCGTTGGCCAATCATTCGACTCGACTTCCGCGATTGTCGCCGCGGCGACAAACCCGGATGAGCCAAGCAAACAAACAAGCAAACCGCGCACTATCGGCGTAAACAAACGCCGCCGCATTTCGGTATTCATGATCACGCTCTCCTGTTAGGAAACATAATTTCAGGTACGGCTGTAACACCATTGGAATACGCAATGTCTGTACCCAAAATCACGCGAACGTGATGCTTTATAGACACCTCCTTATTGGCTATTTGTTCAAATAGTTACGGCGACTGAAGATCGTTGCACTGCAAAAACCTGCCCAATTCCATGCCAAATAACGCCCCGCACGCGTGGTTTGCGTCACGCGTCAAATTACGTCCAAAGTGACGAAAAACGGTAGTCGCTCGCCTGCTTCAGCGAACTACTCGGGCAAACCTTTGCCGTGCATCGCGTCGTCGACAACTTTGCGGCTGAGGTGGGGGGCGAACATCTCGATGAATTCGTAGGTGTAGCCGCGCAGGTAGCTGTTCTTGCGGATGCCGATGCGAGTGGTGCTGGGCTCGAAAAGGTGGCTGGCGTCCAGCGCGCGCAGATGAGTGTCGCGCTTCGGGTCGTAGGCCATCATTGCCACGATCCCGATTCCCAGCCCAAGTTCCACGTATGTCTTGATCACATCGGCGTCTATCGCGGTGAGCACGACGTTCGGCGTCAGGCCCTTGTCGGCAAACGCCTGGTTCATTTTGGACCGGCCGGTGAAGGCAAAGTCGTAGGTAATGATCGGGAAGCTAGCCATTGCTTCAAGCGTGAGCCTTTTTGCCTTCAGCAACGGATGCCCCGGCGGCACCAGCACGCAGCGGTTCCACTCGTAGCAGGGCAGCATCACCAGATCCTCGTACAGTTCGATCGCTTCGGTCGCAATCGCGATGTCGGCCTCCCCCGAGGTCACCAGCTCCGAAATCTGGGTCGGGCTGCCCTGGCGCAGGCTCAGGCGCACACCGGGATAGCGCTTGGTAAACCGCTGGATCACCTGTGGCAGCGCATAGCGCGCCTGGGTGTGAGTGGTCGCGATGGTCAGGTGACCCTTATCCTCCTCGGTGAACTCCTCGCCCACCTGCCTGAGGTTCTCCGCATCCTTCAGCATCCGCTGGGCAATCTCGAGAATTGCCTTGCCCGGTTCGGTGACCGCCACCACGCGCTTGCCGTGGCGCACGAAAATGTCCACACCGAGTTCTTCCTCGAGACTGCGGATCTGTTTGCTGATGCCGGGCTGGGAAGTGAACAACGCCTCCGCGGCATTGGAAAGATTGAGATTGTGGCGCGCGACTTCGCAGATATAGCGCAATTGCTGGAGTTTCATCGCGGTATGTAAATAAGCAAAAGGTATTTAATACTAACAGAACAGTCGTAAGGAATATAACGTGCATTGCTAGGATTGCGCGACGTTTTTGGCAGTGACGGGTGCGGCTGTGCCCGACACCCAGCCCGAGCAGAGGGGCGCGGATCTATGGAGTTTGCGTACACGGTTTCCGGCTTCGTGGTCGGGTTCATCGTCGGCATGACCGGCGTGGGCGGCGGTTCATTGATGACCCCGCTACTGGTCTTGGTATTCGGCGTCAATCCTGCGACCGCGGTAGGCACCGATCTGTTGTACGCCTCGATTACCAAGAGCGCCGGCGTCTGGGTGCATTCGAAGCGCGGCAACGTTGACTGGAAGCTGGTTGGCTGGCTGGCGGCGGGCAGCCTGCCCGCTGCGTTGCTTTGCGTAGTCCTGTTGCGGGTGTTGGGTGTTGAGACCTCGCGCGTGTCCGGAATCATCACCGGCTCGCTTGGCGCGGCGCTGATCCTGACCGCGCTGGCACTGCTCTTCAAGGAGCGATTGCAGCGGCTGGCTTCGCGCAAGGCGATCGAGGGCGAAAGCTGGCGCAAACGACATGTGGTCACGGTGACGGTTGCCACGGGCGCGGTGCTGGGCGCACTCGTGACCCTGAGTTCTGTAGGAGCCGGCGCACTGGGCGTCACGGCACTATTGTTCCTGTTCCCGCTGCTGCCGGCGGCACGCATCGTCGGCAGCGATATCGCCCACGCCGTTCCGCTGACCGCGGTGGCGGGCCTCGGGCATCTGTCGATGGGCACAGTGGACCTTGGTCTGCTCGGCAGCCTGCTGGTCGGCTCGTTGCCCGGAATCTACCTCGGCAGTCACGCAAGTTCGAGGGTTCCGGAGCGGTTCCTGCGACCGGCGCTGGCGTCGTTGTTGGTAATCATCGGCGGCAAGCTGGTATGGTGACGCGACAGTTGTTTTTTCAAGAAACGAAGGATGTCGATGTACGTATACGATCAAGTTGACCGCAACCTTGTCGCCGAGCGCGTAGAGCAGTACCGCGACCAGGTGAGGCGCTTTCTCGCGGGGGAACTGACTGAGGACGAGTTCCGGCCGTTGCGCCTGCAGAACGGGTTGTACATTCAGAGATTCGCGCCGATGCTGCGCGTGGCGATTCCCTACGGTCTTCTGTCGGCTGCCCAGTTGCGCATGCTGGCGCACATCGCGCGCCATTACGACCGCGGCTATGGGCATTTCTCCACACGCCAGAATATTCAGTACAACTGGCCCCGCCTCGAGGATTCCCCTGACATCCTTGCCGATCTCGCGTCGGTGGAAATGCATGCCATCCAGACCAGCGGCAACTGCGTGCGCAATATCACCTCGGACGAGCTGGCCGGCATTGCGCCTGACGAGATTGTCGATCCGCGGCCGCTCTGCGAAATCCTGCGCCAGTGGTCCACTTTCCACCCGGAGTTCAGTTTCCTGCCGCGCAAATTCAAGATCGCGGTAAACGGCTCTGTGGAAGATCGTTCCGCCACCGCCTTCCACGACATTGGTCTGTACGTGCGGCGCGCGCCGAACGGTGAACTTGGACTCCGAGTGCTGGTGGGCGGCGGTATGGGCCGCACGCCGATAGTGGGCGTGGTTATCCGCGAGTTCCTGCCATGGCAACATATGATGTCCTATGTCGAATGCATCCTGCGCGTCTACAACCGCTACGGACGCCGCGACAACATCTACAAGGCACGCATCAAGATCCTGGTCAAGGCCCTAGGTCCCGAGGAGTTCGCGCGTCAGGTGGAGGAAGAGTGGACTCTCGTGAAGAATGGTCCTGGCACGCTGACCGAGGAAGAACTCAAGCGGGTCTCGGCATACTTCCCGGCGCCGGACTACCGGCCGCGGCCGGAGGATGAAGGCGAACTGACGCGCCGTATCGCCGAGAGCCGCGGCTTCGCCCGTTGGGCGGGGCGTGCAGTGCGCCCGCATCGCATTCCGGGCTACCGCGCAGTGGTCCTGTCGCTGAAAAAGACGGGCGTGGCGCCCGGGGACGCGACCGCCGAGCAGATGGACCAGGTGGCCGACTGGTCCGAGCGCTTCGGTTTCGGCGAGATCCGCGTTTCGCACGAACAGAACTTGATCCTTCCGGATGTGCGCGCCGGCGATCTGTTTGCGCTTTGGGAAGAAGCGCGCCAGGCCGGACTCGCCACCCCGAACCTCGGACTGCTTACCGATATCATCGCCTGCCCCGGCGGGGACTTCTGCTCACTTGCCAACGCCAAGTCAATCCCGATTGCAGAGGCGATCCAGCGCCGCTTCGATGACCTTGACTATCTGCACGACATCGGCGAGTTGAACCTCAACATTTCCGGCTGCATGAATTCGTGCGGCCACCATCACGCAGGCCACATCGGCATCCTCGGCGTCGATAAGGACGGGGAGGAGTGGTACCAGGTGTCAATCGGCGGCGCCGACGGGTCCGACGCCGGGCACGGGCGCAGCGCGATCGGCAAGGTTATCGGACCGTCGTTCAAGGCCGAAGACATGCCCGACGTGGTGTCCCGACTGGTGGAGATCTACCTGGAAAAGCGTGAAGCCGGCGAACACTTCGTGGATACCGTGGAACGGCTCGGCATTGCCCTCTTCAAGGCAGGCGTGTACGGAACGCCGGCGCGCACCAAAAAGGGACCGATTGAAAGAGTGGTCACCGATGCCTGAAATCATTCGCGGCGGCTCAGTCGTTGCGGACGACTGGCAGATCCTGCGTCCTGCGCCGGCAATCTCCATGGCGGAGATCGAGATCCCCGCAGGCCGTGTTGTGGTTCCGCTGGCCCTGTGGCTGGAACGGCATACCGGGTTGATCGCGCGCGGTGACGTGGGCGTGTGGCTCGCCGGCGCCGACGATCCATCATCGATCGCGCCATGGCTGCAGCAATTGCCTGTGGTGGCGGTGGACTTTCCGAAGTTTACGGACGGGCGTGGCTATTCCGTGGCTTACCTGCTGCGTTCCCGGTTCGGCTATCGGGGCGAATTGCGCGCAATCGGCGATGTGCTGCCCGACCAGCTTTTCTTCATGCGCCGTGTGGGCTTCGATGCATTCGCCGTGCGCCCGGACAAGGACATTCGGCAGGCTCTGCACTCCCTGCAGCCGTTCTCGGACGCCTACCAGGGCTCATGGGACAACGCGGTACCCGCATTCCGACGCCACGTGCGCGCCTGGCCGGTGCCACACGGCAACTAGGAAACTGAGGACATGAACGCGCCATCTCCCGCCATCGCAACCGCTATCGTCTATCCGTACCAAACTCTGGCAGCGCGGCTCGAGGCGATCGTCGCCGAATTTTCCCATGCCGCTTTTGCCAGCAGCCTGGGTGCGGAAGACATGGTCGTGACCGATGCAATTCTGAGCGCCGGTCTGCCGATCGCGATTTTCACGCTTGAAACCGGACGCCTGCATCGTGAAACGCTGGACCTTCTCGACCGCGTGCGCAGCCACTACGGCCGGGAAATCGAAGCGGTTCGGCCGGCACCCGACGCGGTGGCTGGCTATGTAAAGGAACATGGCTTGAACGCATTTTACGAGAGCGTCGATCTGCGCAAGCGCTGCTGCTACATACGCAAAGTCGAGCCGCTGGCGCGGGCGCTTGCCGGAAAGGACGCCTGGATCACGGGACTGCGACGCACGCAGTCCGCAGCCCGAAGCGAACTGCCGTTGCGCGAGCACGATACAGTGCACGGCATCCCGAAATTCAATCCTCTTGCGGACTGGACCGAGGCCGAGGTCTGGGCCTGCATCAGGGACCGCGGTGTGCCGTTCAACGCATTGCACGATCGCGGCTATCCTTCCATTGGCTGCGAGCCTTGCACGCGCGCTATCCGGCCCGGCGAGGATATCCGCGCCGGACGCTGGTGGTGGGAAAGTTCGGACGCGAAAGAGTGTGGGCTGCATGTTGCGCCCCCGGTCAACCCGAGCGAAGGAAAGCAATCTTGAGTGCCGTGCTGGAACGAATCGAAGAATCCTCATCGCGCATCGACCACCTTGACTGGCTCGAATCCGAGTCCATTCATATTCTGCGCGAGGTGGCCGCCGAGTGCCGCAATCCGGCATTGCTGTTTTCCGGCGGCAAGGATTCGATCTGCCTGCTGCGGCTGGCGGAAAAGGCGTTCCGTCCCGGCAAGTTCCCGTTCCCGCTGCTGCACATCGACACCGGACACAACTTCCCGGAAGTGATCGCATTCCGCGACGCGCGTGCGGCGGAACTGGGCGAGCGGCTGGTCATCGGCCACGTCGAGGAATCCATGCGCAAGGGCAGGGTGCGGCTGCGCTCCGAAGACGAGAGCCGCAACAAGCATCAGTCGGTGACATTGCTTGACACTATTGCCGAACACGGCTTCGATGCTTGTATCGGCGGAGCGCGCCGCGACGAGGAGAAGGCGCGCGCGAAAGAGCGCATCTTCTCGTTCAGGGATGAATTCGGCCAGTGGGATCCGAAGAATCAGCGGCCGGAATTGTGGAGCCTGTTCAACACCCGCGTTCACCCGGGCGAGAACATCCGAGTGTTCCCGATCAGCAACTGGACCGAACTGGACGTCTGGCAATACATCAATCGCGAAAAACTTGCCGTGCCCTCGATCTACTACGCGCACCGGCGCGAGGTGATCCGCAAACCAGGCGGCCTGTTGCCGCTGTCCGAACTGGTAAAGCCGAAATCCGGCGAGATGGTGGAAACGCTCTCGGTGCGCTTCCGCACCGTCGGCGACATGACCTGCACCTGTCCGGTCGAGTCCACCGCGGCAACCGCCGAAGACATTATCGCGGAGACGGTAATCACGCGGATCACGGAACGCGGCGCAACGCGGATGGACGACCAGACTTCGGAGGCGTCCATGGAACTCCGCAAGAAGGAAGGTTATTTCTAGCAGCCGTCATGTCAGCAATCGAAAACCTTCAACCGATCGACACCGGCATGCTGCGCTTCACCAGCGCGGGCAGCGTCGATGACGGCAAGAGCACCCTGATCGGACGCCTGCTGTTCGATACCAAGGCTATTTTCGAGGATCAACTGTCTTCGATCGAGACATCCACGCGCCGGCGCGGGCAGGAGGGCATTGACCTGTCCCTGCTGACCGATGGACTTCTGGCCGAACGCGAGCAAGGCATCACCATCGACGTTGCCTATCGCTACTTCGCCACGCCGTCGCGTAAATTCATCATCGCCGACACGCCCGGACACGAACAGTACACGCGCAACATGGTGACCGGCGCATCCACTGCCGATCTGGCGATCGTTCTGGTGGACGCGCGCAAGGGGCTTCTTACCCAGTCTCGCAGGCACGCCTATATCGCAAGCCTGCTGCGCATTCCGCATCTGGTGCTGGCGGTCAACAAGATGGACCTGGTCGAGTACTCCGAGGAAGCGTTCAGCAGCATTCGTCTGGCGTTCGAATCATTTGCCCGCGATCTGGACTTTCATCGCATCGATTTCTTGCCGATCTCGGCATTGCGCGGCGACATGGTGGTCTCTCGAGGTGAGAACCTTTCCTGGTATCGCGGACCGACGTTGCTGGAAATTCTCGAGACTGCGGAAGTTGCGTTATCCGCATCCCATGGCAAGTTCTACTTTCCGGTTCAGTTCGTGGCAAGGCCTGGCGACAGCGGTGTGGCGGATGCGCGCGGTTACGCCGGACGCATCGAGTCTGGCCGCATCGGCGCCGGTGATGCGGTGTCGGTGCTGCCCTCGGGTCTACGCTCAAGGGTCCGCGAGATCCGCACCTTCGACGGGTCGTTGAGTGAAGCGCGTTCCCCGCAGTCTGTGACGATTGTGCTTGAGGATCAGCTCGACATCTCGCGCGGCGACGTCTTGGTGGCCGCCGGCGCGGGAACCGCCGTATCGCGCGAGTTGGAGGCCACGCTGTGCTGGCTGGCAGAGGAGCCGTTCAATCGCAGCCGCTCCTACCTCCTCAAGCACGGTACCCGCACCGTGAAGGCCCTTATCAACACCCCACGCTACCGCGTCAACGTCAACACGCTGTCGCAGGAACCGGCCGATACACTTACGCTCAACGACATTGGGCGCGTTTCCATCAAGACCGCGCAGCCGCTTGCGTTCGAGCCCTACCGTAGCAACCGTACCGCGGGGAGTTTCATCGTTATCGACGAAGCGACCAACAACACCGTTGCTGCCGGCCTCATCGAATGATGGCTGCCCACTGATGGTAAAGCGAAATAGGAATGACCTACGTTGTCACCGAGTCTTGCATCAAATGCAAATATACCGATTGCGTGACGGTATGCCCGGTCGACTGCTTCGTCGAAGGACCGAACTTCCTTGCTATCGATCCGGAAGCTTGCATCGACTGCATGCTTTGCGTCATGGAATGTCCAGTGGAAGCCATCTGTACCGAGGAAGAGGTCCCGGCGAACCAGCTCGACTTCATCAGCATCAATGCCGAGGCTGCCAAGGTGTGGCCGCGGATCACGCAGAAGAAGCCGGCTCCCGAGGACGCAGACGAATGGGCCAAGGTGAAGGATAAACGCGCCTTATTGGAGTTCGCATGACCGGCAAAGTCTATTTGATTGGTGCAGGGCCTGGAGCCGTGGACCTGATTACGCTGCGCGGTGCGGAGATCCTCAAACGCGCCGATATCGTGTTTTACGATGCCTTGGTGCATCCGGACACACTGGCGCTTGCCTCACAGGCGAAACATGTTGCGGTGGGCAAGCGCTGCAGCCGCATCTCCACCGACCAGCGTTTCATCAACCGCAACCTGATCGAGGCTGCGGCGAAGTACGCAGTCGTAGTCCGACTCAAGGGCGGCGACCCGATGTTGTTCGGTCGTGCGCAGGAGGAAATCGAGGCCCTGGCAGGGGCGGGCATAGCCTTCGAAGTGGTTCCCGGCGTGACTTCCGCGCTGGCCGCCAGCGCGGAAATAGGCGTTTCGCTGACGCGGCGGGGCGTGAGCCGCAGCGTGACTTTTGCCACGCCGCGCGTCGGCGAGGGCGAGGACACCAGCGACTGGGCACCCAGCGTGGCAAGCGCGGATACTGCAGTCTTGTACATGGCGGCCGGTCAAGCGGCAGAAATCGCGCGGGTGCTGGAAGGAAGTGGCATGTCCCCCACGACCCCGGTCGTGATTGTCGAGAATGCTTCCCTGCCCGATGCACGCCAGATTGGCGCAACGTTGCGCGGTTTGAGAGAAGGTACAGACCTGCAGATCCACGGCCCTGCGCTCTTGTTCTTCGGCGAAGTCTATCGTGAGCGGGCGCGTGCTCTGATCGCAGCGGCGTTGGCGAACGGTGAAACGACCGCTGGACTTCCGCTAAGGCGGGTATCGCCGCGCTGAAAAGCGGCCCATTGCCTGCAGCGACGCCGGTTGATGCCGGTGTTTTCAGCGGTTGCCACGCCGGACCGCATAGTAGCAAAGGAAATAATAAAATGAATTTATATTATTTCCAATCATAAACCTCCACCAGTAATCTCACCTTCGTAGTTGTTGACTCCTCCTTTGGGAAGTAGGGCGCCGGGTCCACCGGCGCCCTCTTTTTGTCGAATTGGCGCATTGCGTGGAAAGTATGTTTCGAATACTGGTCGCCGCGTTGTCGCTTGGTGGTGCAGCGCAAGCGGCGTGGGCACAAGCCCAGCTGCTCAATGTGTCCTACGACGTCACGCGCGAGTTCTACAAGGACTACAACCCGGCTTTCGCGGCTTTCTGGAAGGCCGGGACCGGCGAAACGGTGACGATCAACCAGTCTCACGGCGGATCGAGCAAGCAAGCCCGTTCGGTCGTCGACGGCCTGCAGGCGGACGTCATTACCATGAACCAGGCGAACGATATCGACCTGATTGCCGAGCGCGGCAAGCTTATTCCCGCGGATTGGGCCAAGCGTCTGCCTCACAACAGCGCGCCGTACACCTCGACCACGGTGTTCATGGTGCGCAAGGGCAATCCGAAACGCATCCGCGACTGGGATGACCTGGTGAAGCCCGGTGTTTCGGTGATCATTCCCAATCCCAAGACCTCCGGGAATGGCCGCTACAGCTATCTCGCCGCGTGGGGCTACGTGGTCCGGAAAGGCGGCGACGAACGGTCCGCAAAGGAATTCGTCGGCAAGCTGTTCGGCAATGTACCGGTACTCGACGCCGGCGGCCGCGGCGCGACCACCACGTTCGTCCAGCGTGGGATTGGCGATGCATTGCTCACTTTCGAGAACGAGGTTTTTCTTATCGAGAACGAATTAGGCGGCGAGACTTTCGAGGTGGTTTACCCGTCGGTAAGCATCCTTGCAGAGAACCCGGTCAGCGTCGTGGACAAGGTTGTCGACAAGCGCGGCACCCGCAAGCTTGCCACGGCGTATCTCGAGTATCTCTATTCCGAGGAAGGGCAGGAACTGGCCGCCAGGCACTACTTCCGCCCCCGCGATGCCAAGGTGCTTGCGCGTCACCAGGCCACCTTCAGGAAACTCGATCTGTTCACGATCGACGACGTGTTCGGCGGTTGGAAGAAGGCGCAGATCGTGCATTTCAATGACGGCGGTCTGTTCGATCAGATTTACGCGGTCAAGTAGCAAACTGCAATGTCCGAAAGGGACGCAAAGCAAGTCGCAGCGGGGCAGGGCGACAGCCCCGTTACGGCGACGATCGAACAGGAAATCCTGCGTGCCGTCGCCCGGATCGAATACGGCTCGGTCGAAGTGGTGATCCACGACGGCAAGGTCGTGCAGATCGAGTGCAGGGAGAAGATTCGCGTGACCCGGGACGATGCGGGCCGCAAGACCACGATCCGCCAAGTCCGCTAGCCGACGGGTGAGACCGGCTCTGCGATCAAGCATGCATGCCAACCAGAAAGCTGGAGGCAGAAAGAAAAAATCGAATTCGGAGACCTGACCGGAATACCGGAGGGCCCGCACTTTTTGGGAGCCCCAAGGATGAAAGCATTCCGGTTGTGGACGAGGGCCAGCGTATTGGCCGCCAGTGTGATCGTTGTAATGCCCTACGCCCAGGCGCAGGAGGATGTGACGCAATTGAAACAGCAGGTCGAAGAACTCGACCAGAAGATACGCGTGATACAGAGACTGCAGGAAATCGACAAGGAAGCCGCCGCCACGAAGGCCAAGGAGACGCCGAGCCTGATTTTCGGGAACTCCGGTATCGGTCTGCGCTCGGGCGACGGGGCGAACGAACTTCGTCTTCGCGGCCTGCTGCAAGCTGATTCGCGGTGGTACGGCGACAGCCAAGTCGGTTCGACCGCGGATACCTTCCTTCTGCGGCGCGTGCGGCCGACTTTCGAAGGCAAGTTCGCAAAAATCTACGGCTTTCGCATCACGCCGGATTTCGCCGGCAGTGCGACCAGCGTCGTGGATGCCTACGTGGACGGTAACTTCACCGATCCGTTCAAGGTTCGAGTCGGACGCTTCAAACCGCCGTTTGGTCTGGAGCGGTTGCAGTCCGGTGCCAACCTCTCCTTCAACGAGCGGGCATTCCCGACCAACCTGGCGCCCAACCGCGACAATGGCGTGCAGATTTTCGGCGACCTATTCGCCGGCACGACCGAGTACCAGGTCGGTGTGTTCAACGGTGCTATCGACAATACCGTTGCCATCACCGACAACAATAACGGCAAGGACATCGTTGCCCGCCTGTTTGCCCATCCTTTCAAGAACAGCGACTTGGATTCCCTGAAGGGGCTTGGAATCGGCGTGGCGTATGGCAACGGCACGCAGCGCGGCAGCAGCGCGGCGGGCAATTCGAGCCTACCCACCTTCGTGACGCCCGGGCAGCAGACTTTCGCGTCGTACGCGACCGGGGCCTTCGCCAACGGCGACCGCGAGCGCATTTCCCCACAGTTCTACTACTACGTCGGAGCATTCGGCGTGCTCGGCGAATACGTGGTGTCCAAGCAGGACGTCGCGCTCGGGGCGGCTACCCAGGAAGTGGAGAACGATGCGTGGCAGGTCCTGTTGTCCTGGGTCGTGTCCGGCGGCGACGCCTCCTTCCGCGGGGTGACGCCGAAGAACTCGTTCGACTGGGCGGCCGGTACCTGGGGCGCGGTCGAGGTGGTGGCGCGCTATTCCGAACTGAACATTGACGACCAGGCATTCACAGCGGGCCTGCTTAGTCTGACTTCATCGGCGAGCAAAGCGAAAGACACCGGTGTGGGTGTCAACTGGTATCTGAACCGCAATGTCAAGTTGCAACTGAATTACGACGAGACCACTTTCGAAGGCGGCGCGGCGGCCGGAGCCGACCGCATCGACGAGAAGGTGCTGTTCACGCGCGTCCAGCTTGCCTACTAAGCACACTGCGGAGACATGATCATGATGTTCAAGAAAATTCTGATAGCCGCTTCGGTGGCCGCCGTTCTGGGGGCGGTGCCTGCGCGCGGCGACGTCACGCTGCTGAACGTGTCCTACGATCCGACACGCGAGCTTTACCAGGAATTCAATGCGGCCTTCGCCAAGCACTGGGCGGAGAAGAGCAAGGAGAAAGTGGAAATCAGGCAATCCCACGGCGGTTCCGGAAAGCAGGCTCGATCCGTGATCGACGGACTCGAGGCTGACGTCGTGACGCTCGCGCTTGCCAACGACATCAATGCGATCGCCGAACGGGCGAAGTTGTTGCCAATTGACTGGCAGAAGCGGCTGCCGCATAACAGCACACCCTACACCTCGACCATCGTGTTCCTGGTGCGCAAGGGAAACCCGAAGCGCATCGGAGACTGGGCGGATCTGGCGAGAACCGGCGTTTCGGTGATCACGCCGAACCCGAAAACTTCGGGCGGTGCGCAATGGAACTACCTTGCCGCATGGGAATACGGAAAGCGAAGATACGGCGACGAAGCTAAAACAAAGGACTTCGTCGCACGGCTCTACAGGAACGTTCCGGTACTGGATTCCGGCGCGCGCGGCTCGACCACGACTTTCGTCGAACGCGGTGTGGGCGATGTCTTTATCTCATGGGAAAACGAGGCGTTCCTGGCAATCAAGGAACTCGGACCCGGCAAGTTCGAGATCGTGGTGCCGTCGCTAAGCATATTGGCGGAGCCACCGGTTGCCGTCGTGGACAAGGTTGCCAGCAAGAAAGGCACGCGCAAGGTCGCTGAAGCCTATCTCCAGTACCTCTATTCGGAGGAAGGCCAGGAGATAGCGGCAAGGAATTTTTACCGCCCCACCGACCCGAAGGTCGCCGCGAAATACGCGAGTCAGTTCCCGGTAATCAACTTGTTCACGATCGATGAGGCATTCGGTGGGTGGAAGAATGCGCACAAGGCACACTTTGCCGACGGCGGCACGTTCGACCAGATCTACCAGAAGTAGCCATGGCTTCCAGTTTCCGCCAACACACCGTGCTCCCGGGATTCAACCTGGCACTGGGATTTACGCTGCTCTATCTAAGCCTGATCGTGCTGATTCCGCTGTCGGCGGCGTTCATCAGAACGGCTGCGCTCACCTGGCCGCAGTTCTGGGAAGCTGTGACCACTCCCAGGGTGGTCGCCTCGTACCGTCTGACTTTCGGCGCATCGCTGGCGGCTGCTGCGGTGAACGCGGCGTTTGGCTTGCTCGTGGCCTGGGTGCTGGTGCGCTATCGCTTCCCGGGAAAACGCTTTGTCGATGCGCTCGTGGACCTGCCGTTCGCGCTGCCAACGGCGGTAGCGGGCATCGCATTGACCGCGCTCTATGCGGGCAACGGCTGGATCGGGCGGTATTTCGAGCCGCTAGGAATCAAGATCGCTTTCACACCGCTCGGGGTTTTTGTGGCGCTGACTTTCATCGGCCTCCCCTTCGTGGTGCGCACCGTTCAGCCGGTTCTGGAGGATATCGAACCGGAACTGGAGGAAGCGGCGGCCACGCTGGGTGCGAACCGCCTGCAGGTCTTTTCCAGAGTGATCTTCCCCGCGCTGTTGCCGGCGCTGATGACCGGATTTGCGCTGGCCTTTGCGCGCGCGGTCGGGGAGTACGGGTCGGTGATTTTCATCGCCGGCAACATGCCGATGGTCTCCGAGATCACGCCGCTGCTGATCATCACCAAGCTCGAGCAATACGATTATGCGGGTGCGACGGCACTGGCGGTGGTAATGCTGGTAATTTCATTTGTGCTGCTACTGATCATCAACATGCTGCAATGGTGGAGTCGCCGGCGCAGCGCCATGACATGAGAAAAGCCGCATGAGCGCGATTGCCCTTGCCATCCCCGCCGGCGCGCGGCGCGCACGCGCCACCCAGGAACCTGGCTGGGTGCGCTGGGCCCTGATCGGGTCGGCTCTGGCGTTTCTGACGCTGTTCCTGTTCGTGCCCCTGATTTCTGTGTTCTACGAGGCGCTGAGAAAGGGTGTGGAGGTTTACTTCGCATCCATTGTCGAAACGGATGCGCTATCCGCGATCAGGCTGACCCTGATCACGGCAGCTATCGCCGTTCCGCTCAACCTCGTATTCGGGCTGGCGGCCGCTTGGGCAATCGCGAAGTTCGAGTTCCGCGGCAAGAACCTGCTGATCACGTTGATCGACCTGCCGTTCTCGGTATCGCCAGTGATTGCGGGCCTGATCTACGTGCTGATCTTCGGCCTGCAGGGCTGGCTGGGCCCGTGGCTCGCCGATCACGACATCAAGATCATTTTCGCGGTGCCGGGAATCCTGCTGGCGACGGTTTTCATCACGGTACCTTTCGTTGCCAGGGAACTCATACCGCTCATGCAGGCGCAGGGGACCGAGGAGGAGGAGGCCGCGGTCGTACTCGGAGCAAGCGGCTGGCAGACCTTCTACCGGGTCACGCTTCCGAATATCAAGTGGGGGCTGCTGTACGGGGCCATCCTCTGCAACGCGCGGGCGATGGGCGAGTTTGGCGCCGTGTCGGTAGTGTCCGGGCACATCCGGGGATTGACCAACACCATGCCGCTGCACGTGGAAATTCTCTACAACGAATACAACTTCGCCGCGGCCTTTGCCGTGGCGTCGTTGCTGGCGCTGCTGGCGCTGGTGACACTCGCGCTAAAAACGCTGGTCGAATCGAGAACTGCGCAGGAAAAAAAGGGGCACGCCGATGAGCATCGAGATACGTAATCTCTCCAAACAGTTCGGGACCTTCGCGGCGTTGCGCGATGTCAGTCTCGACGTTCAGTCCGGCGAGCTTTTGGCCCTGCTTGGGCCGTCGGGATCCGGCAAGACGACGTTGCTGCGCGTCATCGCCGGGCTCGAAGTGCCCGACACCGGGCAGGTGTTGTTCCACGGTGAGGATTCCACGGACCAGCACGCGCGCGAGCGTAGGGTCGGGTTCGTATTTCAACACTACGCGCTGTTCCGGCACATGACCATCTTCGAGAATGTAGCGTTCGGCCTGCGGGTGCGTCCGCGGAATGTTCGTCCGGCCGAAGCAAAGATTCGCGAACGGGTACTGGAGCTGCTCAAACTGGTGCAGCTCGACTGGCTGGCTGATCGTTATCCGCACCAGCTCTCCGGCGGACAGAGGCAGCGCATTGCGTTGGCGCGTGCCCTGGCGGTGGAACCCAAGGTGCTGTTGCTTGACGAACCTTTCGGTGCGCTCGATGCCAAGGTGCGAAAGGAACTGCGATCCTGGCTGCGGCGCTTGCATGACGACATGCACATCACCAGCGTGTTTGTCACCCACGACCAGGAGGAAGCGCTGGAAGTAGCGGACCGCGTCGTGGTGATGAACGAAGGCCGGATCGAGCAAATCGGTACACCGGACGAGGTCTACGAACGCCCTGCCAGTCCGTTCGTCTATGAGTTTCTGGGACACGTGAATCTGTTCCACGGACGGCTGCATCGCGGCCGCGCCTGGATCGGCGACATCGAAGTGGAAGCACCCGAGCACGCCGAGGCCGAAGAACAAGAGGCGGTGGCGTATGTGCGTCCCCACGACATCGAGATCGAACGGGTCGCCAGCAGTGACGCCGCGCTGCGTGCCCGCGTGACCCATGTCCTGAGCATCGGACCGTCGGTCCGTCTCGAACTCATCCTGGAAAGCGGCGCGCAGAGCGCCCCGATCCAGGCCGAAATCAGCAAGGACCGCTTCCGCGAACTCAAGCTGGTTCAGGGCGACAACGTTTTCATCAGACCGCGGCGGTTCGAGCTGTTTCCGAACCGGATACACTGATCGTCAATTTGTCCAGTTCGCGGATGACCACGAGATCGTCCATTGTCCTGTTCGCGCACGGCGCCCGCGATCCAGAATGGGCGGCGCCATTCCACCGGATCGCCGCGCGCCTGCGTGAAGCACGTCCGAACATTCCAGTGCGGCTGGCTTTCCTGGAGCTGATGCAACCGGCGCTTGGCGAGGCAGTGGCGGGTTTGGAGGCCGAGGGTATAACGCGCATCACAGTGGTGCCGCTGTTCCTGGCGCAGGGCGGGCACCTGAAGGAAGATCTGCCCCAGCTGCTGGACGAAATCCGAGTCAGCCACCGCGACGTCACCATCGACGTTACGCCGGCAATCGGCGACTCGGAGGCGTTGACTTCTGCGATCGCCGACTGGGCATTGGCGCAGCATCTGTCCTTCCCCACCTAACCGCAGCATCTTCGAGCGCCAAGAAAACCACGCGCCGGGACCGCGAAAGCCGCTAAAATTCAGGCTTTCGACCGATCTGGTATGCAGGTTTTTCGAGGTATCCCGTCACGGGCGGACACGCCCACCGCGCTCACCATCGGCAATTTCGACGGCGTCCACCTCGGACATCGCGCCATGATTGCGCGGCTCTCCGAGGCGGCACGTTCGCGCGGCCTGCCGGCCGCGGTCATGACGTTTGAGCCGCAGCCACAGGAATTTTTTGCGCCGGACCAGGCGCCGGCGCGCCTGACCTCGCTGCGCGAGAAACTCGATTTGTTGTGCCAGTGCGGTGTGGCACGCGCATACGTTTGCCGCTTCGACTATGCGTTCGCGCAGTTGACGGCTGACGATTTCATTGCGCACGTTCTTCGAGACGGCCTGGCGGTGAAGTGGCTGCTGGTCGGCGACGATTTTCGTTTCGGCGCCCGCCGCGCCGGCGACCTTGCCTATCTCAAGGCGATGGCGCTGCAATCTGGATTCGATGTCGAGGCGATGTCTAGCGTAGTAGTGTCTGGCGCGCGGGTTTCCAGCACCGCAATTCGGGCCTGCCTGGAAATGGGCGACCTGGACACAGCCCAGCGCCTGCTCGGCAGGCGTTATGCAATCTCGGGAAGAGTAGTGGACGGCGACAAACTTGGCGCGAAAATCGGTTACCCGACCGCGAACGTGCAGTTGAAACGGCTCAAGGCACCCCTGTCCGGAATTTTCGTAGTCGAAGTCGAGGGCCTGGGCCCGGTGCAACTTCCCGGCGTAGCCAGCCTGGGTGTTCGGCCAACCGTCAAGCAACGCGGGCAGCCAACCTTGGAAGTGCATTTGTTCGAATTCGACAAACGCATTTACGGCAAGCGCATCACGGTGCAATTTCTCGAGAAGTTGAGGGAAGAGGAGAAATTCACCGATCTGTACACTCTGACCGAACAGATTCGCCGCGATGCCGACATGGCGCGCAAATTCTTTGCCCGTCGGGCGGCGAGGGCATAGGCAATACGAATTGCATGAACTCGAAAGCAGAGAATGGCTGACTACAAGAACACACTGAATCTTCCGGATACGGCATTCCCGATGCGCGGCGATCTGGCCAGGCGCGAGCCCGAATGGGTGAAGCAATGGCAGGAGACCAGGCTTTACCAACGCATTCGCGAGGCCGCCAAGGGGCGGCCGAAGTTCATTCTTCACGATGGCCCACCGTACGCCAATGGCGATATTCACATCGGCCATGCGGTGAACAAGATTCTGAAGGATATCGTGGTGAAGTCGAAAACCCTTGCTGGTTTCGATGCGCCATACGTTCCAGGCTGGGACTGCCACGGCCTGCCGATCGAGCATCAGATCGAAAAAACCCACGGCAGAAACATCCCCGCAGCCCAGTTCCGTAAGCTTTGCCGTGAATATGCAGCAGAGCAGATCGAGCGTCAGAAGGCAGGCTTCATCCGCCTTGGCGTGATTGGCGACTGGCAGAATCCGTATCGCACCATGGATTTCAAAACCGAGGCGGACATCATCCGTGCGCTAGGTAGGATCCGCAAACGCGGCTATCTGTACCAGGGCGCAAAGCCGGTGCACTGGTGCATCGACTGCCGCTCTGCTCTTGCGGAAGCCGAAGTGGAGTACGAGGATCGCACCTCGCCGGCGATCGACGTTGCTTTCAAGGTCGTGGACAACAAGGCGCTGGCGCGGGCGTTGCGCTTCTCGCACATCTACGAACCTGTGTTTGCGGTGATCTGGACCACCACGCCGTGGACGCTGCCGGCCAATCAGGCCGTCGCCGTTCATCCCGAGTTTGAATACGTGCTGGTGCGTTTTGCAGCGGGGATGTTTATCCTTGGCAAGGAAGTCTCTGAGAAGTGCATGGACGCCTACCAGGTAGTGGAGCGCCAGATTGTCGGTGTGTTCAAGGGCGCGGAAATCGAAGGCTTGCTGCTGCACCACCCGTTCTACGACAGGCAGGTTCCGGTTGTACTCGGCGAGCACGTGACGCTCGATGCAGGTACCGGACTGGTACATACCGCGCCTGCGCACGGGCTCGACGACTACGTGATCGGATCGCGCTACGGGCTGCCGGTGGACAACCCGGTGGACGACGACGGCGTTTTTTTTGCGAAAGTGCCCCTGGTGGGAGGACTGTCGGTGTGGAAGGCCAACGACGTGGTCATCAAGGTGCTGGAGGACAAGCAGCGCCTGATCCGCATCGACTCCGTCAGGCACAGCTATCCGCATTGCTGGCGCCACAAGACGCCAATCATCTTCCGCGCCACTCGCCAGTGGTTCATCGGCATGGAAGAGGGTCGCGAACGGTCGCTGCGAGAGATCGCCAAGGCCGCGGTGGACGCGACCGCGTTCTATCCGCCCGGAGGCAGGGCACGGCTGGAGGCGAACATCAACAACCGGCCGGATTGGTGTGTGTCACGACAGCGCAACTGGGGCACGCCCATCGCTTTGTTTGTGCACAAGGAAACCGGCGAACTGCATCCGCGCACAGAAGAGTTGCTGGAGCAAGTGGCGGAGCGCGTCGCGAAAGAAGGCATAGAAGCGTGGTTCTCGCTGGAACCGGCTGCGCTGCTCGGAGGCGACGCGGCAACCTATCGCAAAGTGCTGGATACGCTCGACGTCTGGTTCGATTCCGGTACCACGCATGTGGGCGTACTCGAACGCCGCGCGGATTTGGCCAAGCCGGCGGATCTCTATCTGGAAGGCTTGGACCAGCACCGCGGCTGGTTCGATGCTTCCCTGCTGACAGGTTGCGCAATCGATGGACGTGCGCCCTTCAAGAGCCTGCTGACCCACGGTTTCGCAGTGGACGGGCAGGGCCGGAAATTGTCGAAGTCGCTCGGCAACGCGATTTCCCCGCAGAAAGTGATGGATACGCTGGGCGCCGACATTCTGCGGTTGTGGGTCGCGACCACCGACTACACCGGCGAACTTGCCATCTCGGACGAGATTCTCAAGCGCGTGGTCGAGAGCTACCGCCGTATCCGCAATACGCTGCGCTTCTTGATGGCTAATCTCGATGACTTCGATCCGCAAGGTCACTTGCTGCCGGTGACCGAATGGCTGGAGATCGACCGGTACGCGCTGCAGATGTCCGCACGCCTGCAGGAAAACATCACCCGGGACTACGACAAATACGAATTCCACTTGGTGATGCAGAAGCTCCAGGCCTTCTGTTCCGAGGACCTGGGCGGGTTCTATCTCGATATCCTCAAGGACCGGCTCTACACGGCGGGCAAGGATTCGAAGCCGCGGCGCTCGGCGCAGAACGCTCTTTACCACATTGCTCAGGGGTTGCTGCGGTGGATGGCGCCGGTTCTATCCTTTACGGCGGACGAAGCCTGGGCGATCCTCACCCGCGATTCGGGTGATAGCGTGCTGCTGCGTACCTGGTATGCGTTTCCGGAATCAGGGGTGGACCTGCTCGGCCGCTGGGACGAAATCCGCGACATTCGCGCTGAAGTGCAAAAGGAACTGGAGGCCGTGCGGGTGGCCGGCAGGATTGGCTCGTCGCTTCAGGCGGAAGTCGAAATTCAAGGCGACGGCGAGCGTTTCGAGGTACTGAGCTCACTGGGCGACGACCTGCGCTTCGTGCTGATCACTTCGCAGGCCTGTGTGACCAGGAGTGCCGGAGCACGTATCGTGGTGGACGCCAGCCCGCACCGCAAGTGCGAGCGCTGCTGGCACTACCGTGCCGATGTTGGACATGATACGCAGCATCCGGACATCTGCAGTCGCTGCACGTCCAACCTGTACGGTGCGGGCGAGTCCCGAATCCATGCGTAGCATCGCGGTGTGGCTAGGGCTGAGTGCACTGATCGTCCTACTCGATCAGGCCACCAAGCAGGCCATCCTGCACACTGTCGCGCTCGGCCAGACCGTGGAGGTATTGCCGCCTGTATTCAGTCTGGTCCTGACCTACAACCCTGGTGCGGCATTCAGCTTCCTGGCGTGGGCATCGGGTTGGCAGCGTTATTTCTTCATGGCGATCGCGCTGGCAGCGTCGGTTCTGATCGTCTACATGATGAAAAAGCACGAGCGCGATCGCTTGTTGTGCTTTGCGCTCGCGCTGGTGCTCGGCGGAGCGGTCGGCAATCTGATCGACCGCGCTATCTATGGGGCAGTGGTGGACTTCCTGCTGTTCCGCTGGCCTGGAGGGCCGCGGCTGTTTGATCCCTGGCCGGCTTTCAATCTGGCCGACTCGTGCATCACCGTCGGCGCGGCACTGCTGATCTGGGATAGTTTCCGCCGTTCCCGTGTCAAACCAGTGCAAGTGCGTTAGCCATCCGGGAGACAGAGAACATCTTCGTGGCACCTGTCGCTGACTAGAGAATGCCGAACTGGCTCAAAATGATAGAAGCCAAAACCGCGCTGGCGAAGCGCGGCGCCAAACCTTCCAGGTCTGGTGACAACCCGCGCGTTCCTCCGGGACAAAAACAGGTCCACGACTTTCCGATCCTCGACCTCGGGCTTGAACCCGAAGTCTGGGCCTCGAACTGGACGCTCAGGCTTTTCGGGATGGTCGAAGCAACTCTCGAGCTTGACTGGACCACGTTCAACCAACTACCTCAAATTGAGGCGACCGCCGATTTTCATTGTGTAACGCGCTGGTCGCAGCTCGATATGAACTGGAAGGGTGTGCTGGCGCGCGAGGTCATTGTGCGGGCGCGTCCGCTGGACAACGCCAAGTTCGTTACGCTGCACGGCGCCGACGAATACACCACGAACCTTCCGCTGGAAGCGCTGCTCGACGACGATGTAATTCTCGCCCACAGCGTCTTCGGCAAGCCGCTCACACCGGAACATGGGGGCCCGGTACGGCTGGTCGCGCCAAAGCGCTACGCATGGAAGAGCGCGAAGTGGCTCACCGGCATCGAGTTCCATCAGGAAGATCGCCCGGGATTCTGGGAAGTTCGCGGATACCACAACGATGCCGATCCGTGGAAGGAACAACGTTTCTCCGGCGGTGAATTGTGAACCGCCGCTGCCCAGACCCGGGCGTATAATTCTGCCCTTTCCAGCATCTCTCGGAATTCATGCAGGTCATTCTCGCCAACCCTCGCGGCTTCTGCGCCGGTGTGGACCGCGCCATCGATATTGTCGAGCGCGCGTTGCAGCTTCACGGCGCACCGATTTACGTGCGGCACGAAGTCGTGCACAACAAATACGTAGTCAACGATCTGCGCGCCAAGGGTGCCGTGTTCGTCGAGGAACTGGCGGAAGTCCCGGAGGGCGCCACGGTGGTCTTCAGCGCCCACGGCGTATCGCAGGCGATCAGGCGCGAGGCGCGCGCGCGCAAGCTGCGGATATTCGACGCCACGTGTCCGCTGGTGACCAAGGTGCACGTCGAGGTGGCCAAGATGCACGATGGTTGGCGCGAGATCATCATGATCGGCCATTCCGGGCACCCGGAGGTCGAAGGTACGATGGGGCAGGTTGAGGGCAACATGTACCTGGTCGAATCGGTCGAGGAAGCGGAGCGGCTACAGGTCAAGGACCCGGAAAACCTGGCATTCGTCACCCAGACCACACTGTCGGTGGACGATGCGCGCGCCATCACCGAGGCATTGCGGCGGCGATTTCCCAATATTATCGGGCCCAAGAAAGACGACATCTGCTATGCCACGCAGAACCGCCAGGACGCGGTCAAGGCGATGGCAGCGCAGTGCGATGTCGTCATCGTATTGGGTTCGCCCAACAGCTCCAATTCCAACCGCTTGCGCGAGGTGGCGGCCAATCTCGGCATTCCCGCGTACATGCTGGATAACGCTGTCGATCTGAAACCCGAATGGGTGGAGGGAAAAAAGGTGGTGGGCGTGACGGCTGGCGCATCCGCCCCGGAAGTGCTGGTGCAGGCGGTCATTGCCCGGCTCAAGTCGTTGGGCGCCGGATCGGTCAGGGAACTGGAAGGTATCGCGGAACGGGTAACGTTTCCCTTGCCCAAGGCATTGGCCGTCTAATTTTCCGCGACAAAAGGAAAGCGGCTCGCATTGGCGAGCCGCTTTTTTGTTGCTTACCGCGCCTTATTGCAACTCTCGGAAGCTGCTCCGGCGGCCGGTCGGGTTCGGCGACGAGAACGGAGGCGTCAGGTTGGGGTACTTGTTGTCCGAGGTGGTCACGATCGCAACCGTCTTACCGTCCGGCAGTCGCACGATGCTGATACCGACAACCAGTGAATTTCCCAATAGCACTCCGGCGACTCCGCCGACTGAGGACTGGATATATCCCCCGGTCTTGTAGTCAAAGAAATTCAAGTACGAAGTGCCACCGGAAGTGCAGGCGGTGATGGACGGAATGTTCGAGCCGATGATTAGCGTACCGAGTTGCAGCTTCGGATCGACGTTCACACGCTCTCCGCTGTTCGGAAGATCGACTCTCCATCCATTCTTCGTTGAAACGTCGACTGGATTCGAGGTCACCGTGCGAATACCCGCACCGGTCTCGGTCGTAGCATTCGTAAGCGTCTGTGCCACGACCGTAGTGCCACGGGCGACGATAGGTGCGGCCGGCTGGACACCGTTGGTTGCGTCCTTGATGCCATAGATCGTCTGCACCTGGACCGATGGCAGATCGCTGGCGCCGAGCATGCGTCCGGTCCCGACGTAGACGAACGGTACGCCATTGACTTCACCCAGCTCCGGTTTTGTCGTGATCGGTTGGGTCACGCCCGACGGGTCCGTGTACCGGACAATCGCATACGTGGTTTCCGTATCCAGGTTGAAACGCCACATGTTGCCGAGCATGTCGCCGGCGTAAGCCCTCAGCGTCGTGTTGTTGACGTTGGTATCGTCGACCCAGTTGTTGATCTTCGCAACGCCAAGCGGCGTGGTCACGCTCCCCGGCGCAGACGCGGGCGGGTTGCGGGCCTGTATCTTCTTCAGGATCGCCCCGGTGATGGGGTTCAGCACATAGACATAGCCTTTCCCGTCGCCCGGGCTGACATTGTTATAGCCCGAAGTGACGACTACGACCCAGGTGCCGTTGCCCAGCTTGGTAATGATCGGGTTGCCATGGGTCAGGCCGAGGTCGCAATCGGTCGTGGCGCCGGCCGAAAATGCGACCGGACAGCTCGCCGTAGGTGCGACATTGAATTCCCATAATCCGATCGGAGTCTCCGGATCCGTGACATCGAGGGCGTAGTAGGCCCTTCCTCCGGAGCCGAGACCGCCGACCAGAATGGTTTTCCATTTTGCGGCGACAGGATCGTAGATGTCGCCGACAGTCGGTGATCCATCCACATAGAACTGGTGGCGGTTGGCGTAATCCTTATCCGCCAGGCGATACAGCTTCGGGATCAATATGTTTGGGAGGTATGCCCAACGCTCCACCCCGGTGTTGCCGTTAAGCGCGTGCAGCATGCCGTCGTTGGCCGCGATGTACACGGTCGCACTGCGGGCGCTGCCGATGTCGACACCGTTCACGACATTGACGGGATCGCGGGCACCGCTGTATATGCCACCACAACTCACGCCGATCGAATTTATGCACTCTTTGAAGTTGGCCCCGGCCGGCGAAGCGAAGCCGGGGTCGGCGTAGCTGGCCGAAACCTGCTTAACGTACACCGGTGCGCCGTTGACGACGTCGCCCAGAACATGCGTGCGGTCCCGGTATACCCGATTGTCAGCAATCACTGCAAAGGGCGGGCTGGGGTCGGTCAGCAAGTTGTCGAGCTTGTCTGTGAAATGCGAATCGCCGCGAATATAGTTGACCAGGTTCACCCCCGCGGCAGCGGTCTGCTGGGCGGTGCTCAGGCTGCCCCATTGGCTCAATGCCGCGGTCCCGGTGCTGATCCATGGGACCTCGAAATAGGCCCGCTCGGCCACGGTCAGGTTCGCCCAGGTGAAATCCTGCAGGTTGTTGGTGGCGCCGGTATTGAAGCGCTTGATGCGGCGGTTGCCGCCTCCCGGGTTCGTCGCATTTGCAAGCGTATCGAGCTCCGTTTGCGCTCTCCAGATTGACGCTGTGCCAACCGAACCGTCGTCCAAGTCGATAGTGCGGGCCTCCACGTCTCCGTTCCAGCTCATGGTTTCGTAACTGGCAACGAACGCGAAGTTGTCCCCGGCGACGGGCTCGAGGTTACTGGTTGCCGCAGCAGCGGCCGAGCCGGTTTTAGCCCCGACGTTGGATAATGCTTTTGACAATCCGGTGGAGAGCTCAGCAGGATCCTTGGCGCTGAAGTACCTTCCCCGGCCGGTCACGGCTGCGTGCCACAAATCGTCCACAGCGGTCAGCGTATCCCCAACCGGTTGCGGCCAGTTTTTCGATCCATTGCTGATCGCGAGGAAATCCCCGGTCGGGTCGGTGCGATATTCCGAATCGTACGTCAGAGTACCGTCCACGCCCAGGCCGAGGGTGAAGGTGGTCATATGCTGCCATCCCGCGCTGTCGTTTTGCGGATCGGTGCCAGGCTGTCCCGGGACGTTGTGGTCGGTGCCCACGTCCAGCTGAACTCCCGAGACCGCGGCTCCGAGCGAGCCCGCCGGACGCAGGTCGGTGATGTAGTAGTACTGCGCGACGTCGGCAAGAGTATCGGCATAACCCAACGGGCCCTGCGTCGAGGAATTGACGGTTTCCGATTGCGGTCCAGCGCTCGTGGCGGCCGCTGACTTCGGGGTTGGAGGCCCAATAGTGAAGTCCAATCCCGTGATGGCCGCGCCTGTCGATGTGGACGTCGGCGTACCCGGAGTGGAAGTCGAGCCTGCAGGCGTGGGGCCGCCGGTCGTCGTATTCGACTGAACGTTGCTGTTGGTGGTAGGTGCCGCCGCGACCGGGTGACCGGTGACCACTGGACCGGTGGTTGCCCCGGGAACGCTGCTGTTTGTGGCGGTCTTTGCGGTAGCGCTGCACGCCTGTACGGTGGAGAACGTCGGCCCGCTGGTGTTGCCGCTAAAAGTCGTGGCAGGCGCGCCGCCGCCAACGGTCGTTACGAACCTGTTGTACCCGGTGATCCGCTGCTGTTTGGACGTCCAGAGCTGGGCGGCAGCACCGGAAGTTTGAGTGCAGACGTACGTAGTCTGGTTGTTGACACCGTTGCCCGCCGCTGGGAACGCGGTGGGATCGGTGGGGGGAGAGGTTTCCCCGCCGACCCATTGGATTGTGTCGGTTATCGGCGTGGTGGTGACCGATGTGAGGTCCGTGCAGCCCCCGCCCACAGCAGTGATATTGTAAACGTTGGCGCTGAATGTGGCCGGGTTGACTGTACCGCCCACCGTAACTACGGTCTGGTCGTATGTAGTTGTTCTACGCCATATCCGCGCACGGTTTGAACCGCAAGTGCCGGTCGCCTGGTTGCCTCCCGGTGTGCCGGATATACCCGCGGGGGTCACGTCGCCAAACGTGCTGACGGCGTTGGCTGTCAGCGTTTGTTCCTGTACCACCGTAAAGCGGGTGACGACGGTGTTGGTCAGCGCGACGCAGGCACCGACATCGGAAAAAGCGTAGGTTGCATCCAGCACTGCAGGTGCCGCCACGCCGCCCGTTGTAACCACCGTGCTGGTGGCTGTCGTGGTGCGGTGTTTGATGCGTCCAAAATTTGCCGGACAGCTACCAGCCTGATTCGCACCCGCGGTGACGCCATTGACCGCGGCAAAGGTGGTGTTGGCGCTGCCGTTCACGGCCTGTTCATCCTCCCTTATTGTCGGCGTAATCGCGGTGGTCACGACCGCGTTACAGGCCGTAATGTCCTGATAGGTCGTGGGCGTGGTAGGCGTGGTACTCAAGATGACGCCGTCGCGCGAAACCACCGTGCTGACCGACGCCGAGGTCTGCTGCTTGACGCGCTTGAAGTTCGCCGCGCAGCCGCAACCCGTGGCGCCAAAAACGGTGGCGTTGCCAGTGCAGATCCGCTGATTGTATGTGTTGTTCGAAGTCACCTCGGTGAGCTGGAACGAACCGTCGAGCAACGGACGCGGTGCAGTTGCAGGGTTCGAGTCCTGATGTCCGATCGCGGTGCCGTCAAGTTTCTGGCCCGCATTGTCGTTCCAGAACCCGTCGGTCGACAGGATCGTGAAGTTTTGCTGACACGAGTATTGCAGCGGATCACCAGTCATGCCGGCGTTAATGCCCGTAGTCACATGGGCATAGTACCGACCGACCCTGGACAAGGCTTCCCGCAATGGCGTGAAGCCGTTCGGAGCCGTTGCGTAGAACTTGGTGTACCAGTTGTTCTTTTGATTCCCGGCGCCCGCCGTGAAATCCCCCATGGAGAGAAATTCCGCCGCCGCTACCGGGCTGCCGGGATTGATGGTGACAAAGCCGACGCGGTAGGCATCGGAAACCTGCTTGAATGCCAGGCCGGAGGCCGTTTTCATCATCTGCATGCGCGTGCGATAGTAGGCATACCAGTTGGCGAAGTTGGTCATTTCCTGTGCATAGGTGCAGCCGGTGGGCCCATACGCACCGGTACAGTCGTCGCGTGTCACGGCCCGCGGGTAATTGGCCGTAGTCGAAACGATGTCAACGCGGGTGAAGCCGTTGCTGCCGGTGGTGCCGTACCTCGGATATTGGAATGTCGGCGTTTTCTTGGCCTGGCATGGTGTGGTCCCGAATCCGTTGGTGCCGTCCCGGTTGCTGCACCAGGTCACGCTGCTGATGGTGTAGTAATAGGGATGCAGGGGGTTCGAGGCATCGCCGACCACTGAGTATTGGTATCGGAAAGTGCTGTTCGGATAGGTCCAGACGCCGCTCTGGATCGGGCGTTTGCATTCGCCGCTGGCAAACGGTGGGGTGCGATTCGTGGACGATATGTTGCCGCTCCCGGAGTCGGCGTTGCACCACACAGTGTCAGGATAGGCGGTGGTCAGGTCGATGGTGCCGGTGAACTGGATTCCATAGGCGTCGTTCGGCACCGCGGTCCAGGTGGTATAGCTCGTCCTGCTCGTCCCGTCATAGTTGACCGCCGGCGTATAGGTAATATCGGGGTTGTAGTAAATGCTGTTGAACTGCGCACTGTTGTACGTGGGATCGGCGAAATCGCAGTCGCGCAGAGTGGCATCGTCGTCCTTGCATGCGGGATCTTCGTGGACGGAGTCGGGCATGAAGTCATTGTCCATGCTCCCGGAGTCATCCAGCACGAACATCAGATTGGGTTTCACGACCGAACTGGCTGCGTTTGCGAGCGGCGCCGGTGCGATGTCGGTCAACGCGGCTTGGACCGTGGTCATGGCAAGACCCAAACAAGGGACAATTGCCATTTTGATCAAGATCAAGCTCGTCGGTGAAGTGCGCTTCATGATTGCTCCCGAATACATGACGGAACGGATGGATTAGTAAGTGAACGCCTGGATGTAACTGACGGTGAACTTCGGTCCTTCTATCCTCGCGGTGATCCGATAGAACACCAGCGAAGTCCCGCTCAACGGCGCGGTTCCATACGAGCCGCCGCCCTTGGTGCTGCCCACCGACACCGTGGCAACCTTGACGCAATTGGTGTCGTCGATCGATTTGGCGGATTCGTTGCACATGCGGTGGGCAACGTAACGGATGGTGTTGCCGTTACTGTCGGTCCCGACCAGCATGCCGTTCGCACTCCAAGCGAAGGTCTTCGGATCGAAGGAAGGCTGCCAGTTCGCGAAGTATCCGGCCTGGTCCGCTTCAAGTTCGCCCGGCGTCTTCCCGGTCAACCACGCGCGCGCAGCCTCGATCGCGGCGTCCCCGGCGCTGGAGGCAGCGTTCTTGAAAGCCAGGTTGCCCGCAATCAGGTTGTTGGTATCGACTGCGCGCATCATCGCAAGCCCGGCCATCGTCATGGCCACCAGGACGATCAGCGCGATGAACAGCACCACGCCGCGCTGCGCGCTTCGCGTCGCACGAATCCGCACGGGCTTCGGGTTTAGGGATGTCATCAGTTGCTCCAGATCATGTTGCGCAGAGGCACCACCGTTTCATAGGTGCGATAACGGTAGAAATGCCAGTCGGTCCCATCGGCGAGGTCGGCCATGGTGAAGCAGCCGCCGGACCAATAGGGAGAATTGGGCGGATCATTGGGTGCTATGCAATCCGCCGTGACGGCGGTTTTTTCGAATTTCGCGCTGCGTGCCAATAGCGCAATGCGAACCGCGCGCACCTGCATCCATTCCACGTCGTCTGCGGGCAGCGTGGCATTCCAGGCGTCCACTACGGCATCGCCATCGGTGTCCTTGCCGTACAGCGCTTTCAGTTGCACGATGCCGTCGCCGATGTCCGAATCCGATGTGCCATCGGCGTCCACGTCCTGCGCCGGGTTGTAGGGAATAAGGGTTTTGGTTTGCAGTTTGTCGTCGCCGATCTGATAGGTCATGACGGTGGGCGAGCGGCCCAGCGTGTATAGCATCGCACCGGCCGAATAATTGACCCCGGATCCGCCGCCTTTGTTGTGCTTGGCTGTCGGAGTGATCGTCGTATTGGTGGCATCGACGTAGCTGTAAGTGGCACCGGTGGTGTGTTGAACGGTATTTATTGCCGCCGGCAGAAATCCGGTTACCTCAGCCAAAGAACAGTTCAGTCCCGCCTCATGTGCTACGACGAGGTCGCCCATCCAAACGCCCGCGGCATTCTTCAGCGGAAATTCCCCACCGGATGCAGCGCCGCTGACAAACTGATTACCTTGCACGACGTTTGGCGAATTGCCGTATATCACGGTGATCTGGTCCGGCGCGCCCGCGGCGCCAACGCTGATGACCACCGGCGCCATCAGAAAATTGAAGTCGGGCGCCGGTCGATTGCTGTCGTATCCAAGCACGTTGCAGCCGAGCATGTTGCTGGTTGCTGTGACCATGCCGAAGCCCGCACTGCGAATCGCGCTTTCCATCGTAAACATTGCGATGTTGCCGTTGACCTGTGCGTCGCTGGTACCCGTAGTGGTGCGCTTTCTTTCCTCGGAAGTTGCATACACTTGCATGATGACGACCATGCCGATCAGTCCAATGAGCACCGCAGCCAGAATTTCCGGCAGGCTCATGCCGCGCATGAACCGCGCGTTTTGAAGTTCGTTGTTCCAGTGCTTTCCCATGATTGGCCTCAATTGATGTAAGCCGTCATGACGTACTGATGAACAGTCGTGTCGCTTGGACTTATCCACCGGAGAGTCACTGTGGTTTGTGTTCCGGGCGATGCGACGCCCGGCTCGGGTACCCATGTCGCGGCGCCAACCGTGACGATCGGCGGGTGTGCTGTCGCACCCGGCAGCGATGCGTCGACCCGTGCGACCCAGTCGGTCAACGCCGGCGGCGGGGTGCCGCTTCCAGCGTATTCGTAGCTCGCCAGCGCCGCGCGGTTCAACCACATTTCGCCGACCAACTGACTGGCCAGGTTGCTGGCCTCGGCGCGGTCGCGGGAGTCGGCGGCAAGCCTGATCCCCATCGCCTGCATGCCGATCATTGCCAGGATGCCGACCGAAAAAATCAGGATGCCGATCAGCGCCTCGAGCAGCATTACGCCTGACTGGGCATTGCGCAGCGAGCGCCTTGAAGTCGTTTTCATGTGGAAGCTCCGGTTAGCATTTCCGGGAATCGCCCGCTGTCAATACCTGCGGGTCGCACATCTTGATGTGGCCCCCTACTGCCACCGTCAAGTTGAGGCAGCGCATGTTTGTGTTTCCGGTGCCGCAGGCGCCGCCAGTCGGATTCGTTACCTGGATGGTTGCAGCCGCCGGAAGATTCGTCTTTCCCAAGCCGTCGAAGGTGATTGCCGGATCGGTCGTTGCAACCACCGCGTTGGGGCTTCCCTCCGCAGCACTACGCGATTGAACCAGTGCCGGTTCCGCTGCAGAAGGAGAGTCGATGGTCACGGACCAGCTCGAATCCGGTCCACTCATCGTGAAGGTGACCGACTTGTTGCGCTGTATCGCGTTGGCACGCGCCAATTGCAGCCCGTTTGAAATCGACTCGGCCGCATTGCGCAACTGCATGCTCTGCAGCCAGGCGGCGAAACTCGGCGCGCCCAGCGCAAGCAAGACGCCCACGATTACCAAGCCGATAAGCAGTTCGATCAGCGTCACGCCGGTCGCAAATCGCGTGCGCATCAGCAGCTCCCGTTCTTTCTTACGATCCAGCATGTCGTGTTCGCTGTCCAACCCTTCGCAGCGGCGGGCCCAGTGATGACAGTCGCTCTGGCGTTGCTCTGGTCGATGGTGAAAGCGATTCCTTCGACATCGGTTCCCGCGTTGCCGGCGGCCTGGATCGTATAAGTAGTGGCGGTCTGGACCGGACAGGTGTAAGCAAAGTAACGTGCATTCGTCGTCGAGCACGGCATGCCTGAGTACATCCTGTTGTCCTGGAACCACTGCTCCGACTGCACCCGCATGGCAAGGAGATTCGAATAAGCCTCGGTCAACCTGCCGCGGACCACATACTGGTTGTAGGAAGGCAGAGCAATCGCGGCGAGAACGCCGACGACGGCTACAGTGATCATCAGTTCGATTAACGTGAACCCGCCAGGTTTCTTCATGCATCCCTCCTTTTTGGTATGCCAAGACTAGCGACAGGAATATCGGTATGCCACTGTGTTCCGACAAGAGGTCGGTTTGGCAGAACGAACGGCGGGGAAAACCCTAGCCACGGGACGCCAGTGGCACTATCTTTGGCAGACGAATAATGTCAGTGAGAAACGATTTCGCGGTTTGTTCGACAGGGCTTGCGCAAAAGGTGACGGAGAACGGCCGGCATGAATTGTTTTTTCATCAAGCCATGCAAAGAGAGGCGATGCTAAGCGAGACCTACCATATGTTCCGCGGGCCACTGGACCAGGACCAGCGACTGGGCATGGCGCTGATCGCGTCAGTGCTGCTGCATGCGCTGATGTGGGTATCGCTGTCGTCCTATTTCCTCCCCGGCAGCGTTGTTGCCAGGCCTGTGTATGCACCGTTGAGCATCCGGATTGAGAGATCGCCCAAGTCGCCAGCGACGCCAGTCGTGATCAACGATAAAAAGGCATTGCTGCGGCAGAAGCTCAGCACGCCCAAGCCGGTGGCTATTGCCGCGCCTGTGGACTTCGAGCCTTCCTCATCTCAGCCAGGCGTATCGATCTCGGACGCGATGTATTTGCGGCCGATTTCCAGTCATGTCAGCAGTTCACTGCTTGCAACTGGTGAGTTTCTGCGCTCTTCCGATATAAGCCAAAAACCCGAAGTGATTGCGATGAGAGTTCCAAAGTATCCCCGATCGGCATGGGAGCGTAAGGCTTCCGGCTGGGTCGTCGTAATGTTCCTGGTGGATGAACGAGGCAAGGTGGTCGATATTGCGGCGGTGGAATCCAGCGAGTCGTTCGGTGACTACGAAAGAGACATCGCAGAGGATCTGCGACATTCCACTTTTGTTCCGGGAAAACTCGACGGCCGCGCGGTCAAGGCGCTGACGTTTGCCAAGGTACGGTTCGACTACAGGGACTCATCCGGACTTGAACCCGCCACGCACGCAAGAGCACCGGTTTCGATCGCAAACGACCAAACGCGCTAAATTCCTTGATGGATTCCGCGTTTGTACTGTCCAGACAGGTTATTTGAGCGGTCCTTGGAGACACTGCAAAGGCACGCTGCGTTCAGCCACAAACCTTTGATTTCTTGACAGTCCATAAGGTTAGACACAGTCCAACCCCTATCCTATAATGACAAACATGGAGATCACGCAATACACCCGCGACAACCTTGCAGAAAAACTGCGGACCCACGGCATCAATCCGACCCACCAGCGAATCGAGATCGGATTCGCGTTGTTCTCGCGTCACGAACATCTTTCGGCCGACCAGATCATGGCGATCGTAAACACTCGCCACTCGGAAACTTCGAAGGCGACCGTGTACAACACGCTCAATCTGTTTCTCGAGAAGAAATTGATCCGTGAAGTGATCGTGGATCCGAGCAAGGTGTTCTACGATCCCAACACTGAACCGCACTATCACATGTACGACCTTGAAAGCGGCAGGCTCACCGATATCGATGCCGCGGACGTGCGTGTCACCGGATTGCCGACCCTGCCTTCGGGCATGGTGACGGAGAGCATGGACATTGTCATCCGCGTCCGGCCTTCGGACGCCGCGCACTGAAGTTTCCTAACGCCCGGTGAATTTTGCCGGACGTTTTCCCTTGAATGCCGTCACACCCTCGCGGAAGTCCTCGCTGTTCGCTGCTTCGCGCTGCAGGTCGCGCTCCAGATCGAGCTGCTGCTCGAACGTGTTCGCCGCCGAAGCGTAAAGTGCCCGCTTGATAAGCGCCAGTGCCTTGGTAGCCTGTGTGGCAAGGCGCCGGGCCAGAGCCTGGGCTTCGTCGAATAACTTGTCGTCATCCACGCATTTCCAGATCAATCCCCATTGCTCGGCCTGTTCGGCGCTGATCTGCTCCGCAAGCATTGCGGCGGCCATTGCCCGGGCGGTGCCGACCAGCCGTGGCAGCGTGTAGGTGCCGCCGGCGTCCGGGATCAACCCGATGCGTGCAAAGGCCTGGAGAAAGCTTGCCGATCTTGCAGCGATCACGATATCGCAAGCGAGAGCCAGGTTGCAGCCTGCACCGGCGGCCACGCCATTGACCGCGCACACCACCGGCATCGGCAGCGCCCGAAGGGATTTGAGTAGCGGGTTGTAGTTTTTTTCGAGGGATTCGCCGACATCGACCTGGGCCGTGGCCGGAGACATCATTCGCTCCGACAAATCCTGGCCGGCGCAGAAGCCGCGCCCAGCGCCGGTGATCAGCAGCGCACGGACGTTCTTCTCGCCTTTGATCCGGGCCAGCGCTTCACGCAGTTCCGCGTGCATTTCGGCGGTGAAGGCGTTGAGCCTTTCAGGGCGATTGAGGGTCACGGTTGCGACGCCCTCGGCGATATCCAATAAAATGGTGTTGAGCTTCACTGGCGTTTTCCTCTTTTTGTCCCCATCCGCACGCGCGGATTCCAGCGGATTATAAAACCCTATCAGGAAGGATCGGTCATGGCGCACCAGAACATCATCGTTGAGGTTCGCGGCAAAGTTGGTGTAATCACGCTCAACCGGCCGCACGCGCTGAATGCACTTTCACCGGAACTGATGCGGGAACTCGCTTCCGCGCTCGATGCCTTTGAAGGCGACGACAACATCGGTTGCATGGTCGTCACCGGCAGCGACAAGGCCTTTGCGGCAGGCGCCGACATCAAAGCGATGAAGGAAAAGACCTACATGGACGTATTCAAAGCAGACTTCATCACTGCCGAGTGGGAGCGCATTAGCAACTGTCGAAAACCAGTGATCGCCGCGGTGGCGGGCTACGCGCTTGGCGGCGGCTGTGAACTTGCGATGATGTGCGACTTCATTATCGCGGCCGACAACGCCAGATTCGGCCAACCTGAAATAAATCTTGCAATCATCCCGGGCGCCGGTGGCACTCAGCGCTTGCCGCGCTTCGTCGGCAAGTCCAAAGCGATGGAAATGGTGCTGCTGGGGCAAGCGCGCATGATGGATGCGGCGGAAGCCGAGCGCGTCGGCCTCGTGAGCCGGGTGGTACCGCTTGCCGAACTCATGAACGAAGCGATGAAGGCCGCCGGAAAAATCTGCGAACTGTCGCTGCCAGTGGTGATGATGGCCAAGGAATCGGTGAACCGCGCTTTTGAAACCCCGCTGGCAGAAGGCGTGCGCTTCGAGCGCCGCCTGTTTCACTCCGGTTTCGCGATCGAAGACCAGAAGGAAGGCATGGCGGCTTTCGTCGAAAAGCGTAAACCGGTCTTCAGGAATCGCTAGGGAAACTGTGCATTCGGGACCTGTGCACGGGTTACCTGCATTGCCCGAGCGCCGGCGCGGCCTTATAATCCGCGCCTTTGCCGCTGTAGCTCAGTTGGTAGAGCAGCGCATTCGTAATGCGAAGGTCGCCAGTTCGACTCCGGCCAGCGGCACCAATCCCCGGATATTGCAGCGCCGGTTCAGAGGGCGAGGCATCGCTATTGTCCAGACGAGGGAATTGTCGTGAGCAAGGCGCTAATCATGCTGTTGCTGGCAACTCCCACAATTGCTCTCGCCGAAGATGATGGCAACGAACTTCTGGACTTCATGCAGCGGCCGGCGGCTCGTGGCGTGGCGCTCGCGTACATCGATAACGTCAGAACAGAATGGGACGGCACGCTGTTCTGTATTCCCGGGGACGATGAGCAGGCACGGGCATTCGACGCCGTGAAGCTTTATCTGGAGGCCAATCCGGAACAACGCTTCCGGCCACGCCGGTACCTGATCATCCAGGGGTTGCGCGCTAGGTATCCCTGCGAGCCCAAGTAGCCGGCGGCTGGCCTTCCCGAGCTATCTTCTTCTAGCGGTATACCAGCACCGGGATCTTGCTGTGGGTGAGCACCTTGGTGGTCTCGCTTCCCAGCAACAGTGCCGACAGCCCGCGGCGTCCGTGCGAAGCCATGAATATCAGGTCGCAATCGCGCTGGTTCGCCGCTTCGATGATGCCTTCCCACGGATGATCGTTCACCAGCGTCAGTGTTTCGCAGTCCATACCCGCAGCGCGCGCCTGCTCTTCGAGCGCTTTCACCAGCCGCTCGCCGCGCGCGAGCGCGTCGCGCTCGAACTGTTCGGCAAGAACATCACTGGGTCCCGCCTCGGTGTATATCAGGTACGAAGTGGCGGGTATTGCATGAAAGCCGACCACGCTGGCGCCCACCAACTTCGCGAACTCGATTCCCTTCTTGACCGCCGAATCGCATAACGCAGATCCGTCGGTCGGCAGCAGGATTCTCCGGTACATGGCCCACCCCCTTTCACTCGACCACTACTCACCAATCTACAGCCGTTTGCGCCAACTGTTGGATAATTGTTGCCGCTCGCGAATAAGGAACAAAAATGAAAATCACCGAAATAAGAATCCACGTTCTCAAGAGCACACTGGCGGAACCGTTCGCGTTTTCCCAAGGCTGGGTGAAGCAGCGATCGGCCACGCTGGTCGAAGTGCTCACCGATGAGGGTATCACCGGTTGGGGCGAAGCGTTTGCCCAGGGGCTCGAGCCGCCCGAAATCGCCGCCACCGTGATCGACAAGGCCTTGAAGCCGCTGGTGACAGGCGCCGACCCGCTGGACATCGAAGTGCTCTGGCACCGCATGTATCACATGACCCGCGACTACGGCCGCAAGGGCTCTGTGGTAGCTGGAATCAGCGCAGTGGACATCGCCCTTTGGGACATCGCCGGAAAGTTCCACGAGGTTCCAGTGTACAAGCTGCTCGGCGGCGCATTTCGCAACAGAGTCCAACCTTACGCCACCGGGTTCTATCGCATCAAGGGTCAGGGTGAAGCCAAGCGCCTCGGCGACGAAGCCGTACGCCACTACGAGGGAGGCTTCTCGCTGATGAAAGTGAAGCTTGGCTACGGCGTGGATGATGATATTGCCTGCATGAAGGAAATCGGTCGCGTCATCCAAGGCAAACCGATCACGCTGATGGTGGATACCAACCACGCGTATGGTCGTGCGGAGGCGCTCCGGCTCGGCCGCGCGCTGGAAGAATACGACCTGCGCTGGTACGAGGAACCGGTGGTACCCGAGGATGTCAGAGGCTACGTCGAGATGCGGCAGAAACTTTCGATGCCGATCGCAGGCGGCGAGAACGAGCACACGCTTTACGGCTTTCGCGAATTCCTGGGCGCCGGCGCGGTGGACGTAGCACAGCCGGATATTGGATCCTGCGGTGGCATCTCCGCGGGCAGGCACATCATCGCGCTGGCGCAGTCGCATGGAGTACAGGTAAACCCTCACGTGTGGGGCTCGGCGATCGCGCAAGCAGCCTCTCTACAACTGCTCGCCGCGATACCGTCGGCCCACCACTCCCTGTTCGCATTGGAGCCCGTCCTCGAGTATGACCGCTCGACGCATCCTTTCCGCCAATATCTGATCACCAAGCCGATCCAGCAGGTGCAAGGATGGGTCGAAATACCATCGGGCCCGGGGTTGGGCATCGATGTAGACCGCACGGTACTGGAAAAGTACCGCGCCTGACACGGCCAATCAATCAGTCCCGCTATGCACGGCGCGCCGCTTGCTCGAGGCTATAATCGGGACTTAGTTTCATATTCGATTCTGACCGGAGGGGAGGATAGCAATGAAAAGCAAAAAGCCATTGATGCCGCGGCGCACACTTCTCAAGAGCGTGGCGGTTCTGGCGGCATCGTTCGTGGTGGAGCCCTTATCGGCGCAACAGAACCGCAAGAAGCCGCAGCAACCGGGCATGCGTATACGCACGCGGGCAGAAATAGGCTATCGCGACGAACCTTACCTCGGGCGCACCTGTGCCAAGTGCGTGCTATACGCTGGAGACGGCAAATGCGTCATCGTCAGTGAACCGGTGAGCTCTGAAGGCTGGTGCCCGCAGTGGGTCCCCAACACGGTGGGATAACAACGCGGTCCGAGTAACGAGGTCCGGGTTTTCGAGTGTTCAGATTGTCACGCGGTCCTAGCACCTCGAACCTGCTGCGAAACGCCCATGTCTGATCGTTCGTTCGAGCGCATTACCAGGACGGACCTAAAGAAACTCGCTCGCCTGGCGCGGGCGGAGCGCGACGATTTCTTCGGCCGTCACAACGAATGGGCGATCCTGTATCGCAAGCGCATTGTCTGCACCGCGCTGTGCCAGGGGGCGGCGCTGCATTACATCAACGGAACGACCGGTGTAAGCGAATTCAACGTGTGGACCTTTTACGCGGAGCATCCCGAAGCACCGTTTCCGTTTCAGCAGATTGGCAAACTGGATTTCGGCAAGTCCAGGTTTGGCCAGGACGCGCTGAGTCCCGAGGCCTACCGAGGCAGACGGGTGGAGTTGCAGGGCCGTTCGCTGGACTGCAACCCCGGGGATGATCCGATCGAGGTACTGCAGTTGTATCTCAAGGGTGGCGATACGCCCTCGGCGCGCGAACTGCGCGATGAAGCGGTGGTGCTGCTCGAACCTGAACGGTACGTCGGCTACGTCGTCTGGCCTTCCCTTGCCGTATCGGTTTCCTAACCACTGTCGATGAACTAGGCGGCGGGCGCCCACGTGCCGCCGCACTGCGGAATTCTTGGCACCAGCCCTCTGTTTGGACCAATCAAGCCGGGTTTGTGACCGGCACAAGGAAGCCGGGAAATGACGCGGCCCCATCTGCGGGAGATTCTTCGATCCGCTGATGAGGCCGTCGTCTTTTTTATTGAATCAGATGACGAAGTGGGCGGTTGCTGCCTCCGCGTTTTTCTGATTCCTCCTCCCCCCGGCGTGTGGCCAAGAGTTCCTTGCGCGCCGCCGCCAAATGCTGCGCCGGCGAATGGTCGGTTACGTCCCGCTGCCCGATCAGCTTTCGGGGTGCAAAACCTGCGCCGCGGGGCACTTCACACTGCCGTACGAGCAGAACAGGCAGCAGTCGCCGGGCTTGGGGCGCAGCACCTCGTGGCAACTCCTGCACTCGCAGGTCAAGAGTGCCGTCACGGGGGACATCACCATTTCCCGCTGAGATCTGCATATCGGGCAGGTCAGGACCGAAATCTGGACGGTTCCGCGTCTCATTGCGCGGTTGATCCTCGGCAGGAATGTGTTACAGGGGCGCCATTAAATCCCTTATGGCGGCGCGGAGTCAATCATGCAGTGCATCACGTAAGAATTTTCTCGCTGCCGCTTCTGCCTTGGTTTCGTCCGGGCCGAGGTTCGCAGTCCGAGGCCTGAGGCTCGTCCCAGGGATCCGCAATTCAGCCACGTCAAATGCCGCTACGATGCTTCACGACCCGGGAAATCGTTTCGGATTGTGAAAAACGGAATTTTTTTTTCGGGGGCGTCGAGGGACCCGGTGGCAGTTAAGTCGCTGATTGTTTACATTTGTTGTGTTGGCCTCGATTAAATCCTAACGCTCTGATAGATTTGACAAGTTTTTCAGTCTCATAGATAACGTAATTGTGCACGTCGCTTTCTGCGGGCTTGGGCGATGGGCGCTGTCGACAGTAACTAGATTTTCCAATGCGCGCAGGAGCTACACGGCCCGCGTTACAAGGGCCGAACGCTTCAAAAGGGAGGGAATTCGCTTTGCGCTATGCCGCCACGCGTAGCACTGGTTTGGGCGCACTCCGCTCGGACCCAGGGTGTTCGCAACCCGCGTCCAGTAGCTGGGCACCGGTCAGGTTCCGTCGCCGTACGAAGCCAACTCGATGCCTCGTGGTTGACCTCCTCGGACTGCGAGCGGCCTGGGCGAAGCGGTCGGCTTTTGCCTTGCGCAAACTGGTCGCCCCGTTCCCAGTCCCGCTCCATCCCACTTCACGCGAGCCGCACCACGGCCTCGTCGCCCGTGAGAGTCTTGCCTCCCTTGACTCTCGCAGCGCCGAACCAGCGGCTCGCTTTTTTATTGCGCAAGACGAGCACGTCGCCCCATTCGAACCTGGACATGCGAGCGACACATTTGGCGAGTCGAAGCGATCCACACGCGCCAAGAGCCGCTGGCCGCTCGGAAATAATGGTGCCTGCTGGTGCGCTAGTTCCCGCCGGCGCGAAAATTCGGCTTCCGCAGGTTCATACCCGCGCTGTTGAAGCATCGGTGACCCACATTGCCCAATCGCGTCGACGGACGCGTTTGAGGTGTGCGCCATGTGGATTATTGCGTCTTGCGGGGTGTTCGCTATCATTACTTCCAAGGTCGCGCGTTTGCATGCCTACCTGGGCGTAGTCCAGGTTATTTCCGAGACCTGTAAACGTCGCGGCCTGCATCTCTATGCGCGACAGTCGTCTCAGCGCAGTACGCTTCTCGTGGGCGCATGCCAACGTTCTGTCGCTTACCTCGGAAATGGAGTTCGCGATGAACAAACCATATTCTTCTGCGTTAGTTGCCGGCATGCTGGTGCTGGTGACGATTAACGGGTTCGCCGTAGCACAGACCGAACCCGTCATAACCCCCAAAAATACGCAACAGGAAACGCGACAGGACACGCAGCCGGACCTGGCTGGCGATCTCTCCGCTAAGGAACAGGAATATCTGGTCGCGCTGACGAAATGCGAATCGCTGAACGGCAGCCAGAAAACGAAGTGCATCGAAGTGGCCAAGAAGAAATTCGGCCAGATGTAGGCTCGACGCCGCGCTGCGAACGCATTCAAGGGTAACGGGCACCGCTTGGTGCCCGTTATTTTTTCCTCCTTAGTGCCGCGTGTGTCCTCTCTTCGCCCACGCGGGCAGCGGCGGATGGTCATCCACGACTTCATAGGAAAACACGGCCTGTGCGGGCAGATCATTGCCCGCCTCGTCCACGAGCCGGGCGACATGAGTGCCGGCATCGTTGAGCACCTGATAGCCGAAGGTGCCGGCTGTTTTGTGTCTGCCAGCCGCACGCTGCTCAGCTTCGGCCGCGGTTTCTTCGGCAGAAAGCAGCAATGCGCGCTCGTCGTCGATCTTCTGAACATCGGCGGCGATTCTTGCGAGTGATTTTTGCAGCGCCTCGATATTTGCATTGACCTCCTGTTCCTTGATGTGCGCGACCGCAGCGGATAGCGCGCTCACACGCTTGGCCCAGGCATCGAGTTGTTCCTGGATCGCCGGCGCGCGCGGCGCGACGCTGCGGTCGCGCCAGGATGTGAACCGGATCTTGATGAGTCTCATTGGGTTTTTCCGCGCTTGGTTGCGGCAGTTTGCCACGTTCGAGCGCGGGCCTGCCAGCATCGCATCGATCTATCCGGAACCAATCATTGCGGGAACGTGGGTAGGTGATAGGTGCTCTCGGGAAAGCCATCCGGCAAATGCCCACTTCGATGTTGCCGGGGGTTACGTATTCGGTTGTACCTGGCAAAGGGACGTTCGATTGCCTTCCATGTCGGGCACTGTGACGCTTTGCGGCCGGCTCTTGCTGAGTGTTGGGCACACTCATACACCCGTTTTTCGACACGTCTTGTTTCCGCGTGGAAACAAAGTGCCATTTAGCAGCCTTCGACCTGTCATTTTTTCGACGTCCCGATGTGGCACGGCGATTGCAAATGAGAGAGTGCGCCGGGGGGAGTCCGGAGATTGGTGGGAGGCACTGCCGCCTATAGGCACGTGGCCCCGGATGATCCCCGAGCGCACCTTTTTTGGCACTGCTTGCGCGAGAGGCTCAGCAATGGTCAACCACACACGGCGATTGCAAGAAGTACTTGATACGACCAACCCGAAATTGGAACCTACAATAGTCACGTCCGCGCCACCGGACGATGCGGCGGTGCTTGTGTTGCACACGATAGGCCCCGCCAATCGCGCTTATCTGGGGCAGGACGCTACTGGGCGCCTGTCTTTGCATTTCCGAGGACTGCGCTACGGCGTGGACGACTTCCTGCCCAGTTCTATTTTTGGCCTTTCCGTATCGCCAAGCGTTACAGCGGGGGAATTCGTATGCAGGCAAATGCTCCGGCGCCATGGAGACCGTGAACAAGAATGGCCGGCGCTTGCCCGCCAATTCCTCTTGAACCATACGAACCACCAGCCCGACCGGTCCCAGGCCAGGGGTAGTGATAGTGACGTCCTTGCACCATTTAGATCCGTGCTCAATGGCGGCCTGAAGACCAACGTAGAACGCAAGAAGGGCTGACGCACCACGCGCGAAGTTGCCCTGAACGTAATTCTTGGGCGACGAACAAGGTTGTTTATCTTTCGCCTCGGTTACATGGGCGGCCGTCCCGCGAACACGTAAACCAACAGCAGCACTAGACCGGCCGCTGCGGCCAGCCCGTGAATGATGACGACGGGACTTGGAAGCGGTTTGCCGCGCAGGTGGTTGCCGAAAAACATATAGGCTCCACCAAGGGCGGCGAGCACGAACAGCAGCAGCGCGAGCATTGCCAGTGAAGAGAAGCCCGCCGAGAATCCGTCTGCTGTTGCCGCGATGCCTACAATCAGGAATATCAGGGCAACTACCGCCAGTGTCCCATGGAGCATCGCAAGGCTGGTCGGGGGATGCGTTTTGCCTCCGGTGCGGAAGTGCATGACCGCAAGCGCAATACCACCAAGCGCAGCAATGGCGAACAGGACAGCCGACAAGGTAAGCATGATTTGCCTCCATTAGCACTTGAACCCCTGACCCTCAATAGATGAGAGGCACGGCCATCCCGTTCCCAAGTGCTGTCCGGAATTCGGACCCGGAATAGTCCGTGCCTGTCATCCTTAGGTCATCGGCATTGGGAACCGGCGCAAACGCGCAAAGATGACTAGCCGTCGCGCAGCGCCGGGATCCACCTCGGCGCACGCACGGCGATGGAGTATCTGGACTCGCCGGTGAGCCGGACGCCGCTCAGGGTGGGGAGGATCCGTAGCGGTGTTCGAGTTTCCCGTTTCAATCCAGTTGCCCGTGCACCGGACCGGTGATCAACCGGTTGCTGTCCCTGATCACGTAACAGGCTGCCAGACCGTCGGAAACGTCCGCACTGGATACGGAGAAGATGCTCACGGTCACGTGTTCGTGGGCCGCAACCATGACGGGAAATGGTTTCGGCCGTTCGCCGTAGCGTGGTTCGTTCATTGCCGTCACGCGAATGCGCCGGCCGTCGTCCAGGATCGCGCCCGCTTCGTGAATGACGGTGCGGGCGTTGGTCTGGTTGTCGACGAATATGGACAGGCGGTGGCGATCGGACACGGAGGGTTCCAGCCATGCGAAGACCAAAATCCTCGATGGGTGGCGTACGTACTCGGAAGTCGCGTAGACGATCAGTGCGACGACAACGCCGGCTCCCACGGAAAAGCCGTAATACAAGACCAGCTCCGACTCGCTCATCTGTGCCAGTTCGGCTTTTTGGTTGTTCTTGACTGCCCGATGATCCCGGCGCGGCGCAGAGTATAGCGTCGCCGACCGGAATTGTGGCATCGCCATCACCTGATGGCTGCGAAGGTAGGTGCGCCCGGGGGATGCGGGAGTCGGGTGTCTTGGAAAAAACACCCGACCTCCCTTGCTCACCGAATCCCGCGGGCGCAACCGACTACATTGCAACACCTATGCCAGCGGGCGGCGTGCGAAAAAACGACCGTCAAGCCCCTTAGCGAATGGACCCAGATCCTGAATGAAAAAAATGGAGAGTCGGAAAGCGGACAACGCTGACGAGTTCTCAGCAGACGGCGTTGTCGAAAAGCAGCCAGTGACAGCGAAGCATGCGAGAATTTACGAAACCGGCGTAACACGGATGCCGCTTGGCGCAGCGCAGTCCCGTGTGCGGGAAGCCCTCAGTTGCGGTAGGCAATCCCTTTGCGATCCAGCAACCGCAACAGCGCCGGCCATTCCTTGTGCACCTCTGAGCCGCCAGGCCGTTCGAATTGCTCGAAGCCCTTGCGCGCCGTCTGCTCAGAGATGAGCCCGACATCGACGCGTCCACCGGCGAGTGCATCGACCTGGATCTGGCAGGCGCAGTCAAGGTAGTACATCAGTTCGAAGGCTTCCCTGACAGTGTCGCCCAGCGTGAGCAAGCCGTGGTTGCGCAGGATCATCGTCTTGGAGCGCGGCCCAAGATCGCCCGCGAGACGTGTGCGCTCATCCAGGTCGAGCGCGATGCCTTCGTAGTCATGATAGACGAGCATCGAGTAAATGCGCAGCGAATGCTGGCTCAGCGGTAGCAGGCCACATTTCTGCGCCGATACTGCGACGCCGGCGCGGGTATGCGTGTGGATTACGCAGTTGATTTCCGGCCGCGCATCATGAACGCAGCCGTGGATCACGAAGCCGGCGTAGTTGATGCCCAGCCCGGTGGGATCGTCGACGATGTTGCCGTCCTTGTCGATCTTCACGAGGGTCGAGGCGGTGATCTCCTCGAACATCAGCCCATAGGGATTGATCAACAGATGGTCGGCACCAGGTACGCGCGCTGAGAAGTGCGTATAGATCAGGTCGGTCCACTTGAACAGCGCCGCGAGTTGGTAGGCAGCGGCGAGATCGCAGCGCATTTCCCACTCTTCCTTGCTGACGCGCTGGCGCACCGAGGAGGCTGCGACGGTCTTGAGATTTACTTCTTTTCCGGCCACTTTTCGATCCTCCCCTGACGCTCGACTTCGAAATGATACGCCTGATGTGGACTGGTGTTTGTCCCGTGTCGCCCCTCGCAAACCGATCAATTCGCGCGGTAGCGGCGGATGACATCCGGATCGGGATCGAAGCCGAGCCCGGGACCCTGCGGCACCGCGATCGAGCCACCTTCCGGTATCGCGGCCTTGCCGTACAGGCGCGACTCCAAATCGAAGAACCGCCATTCGACAAGCGAATTCCCGCCCATTGCCGCATTGACGTGCAGGCCACCGAGAAATGCAGGACCGTCGTAGAAACTGTGCGGGGCCACCGCGATATTGTGCCGTGCGGCAAGCGCGAATACCCTACGCAGTTCCGAGATCCCGCCCATCTTGGCCGGGCTCGGCTGCAGATAGTCGATAGCGTGCGCTTCCAGCAGATGCTGGAACTGCATGAGCGTAGTGGCGTTCTCTCCTGCAGCCACCGGGATGCCGCCACTGGCGCGTACCTGCGCCAGGGCGGCATAGTCTTCCGGCGGCCACACCGGCTCTTCCAGCCAGCGCAGGCCGAACGGCCGAAGTTTTTTCGCCATCTCGAGTGCTTCATGCACAGACCACGGACAGTTCACGTCGAGCATGATGTCCACGCCGGGGCCGGCTGCCTCGCGCGCTGCAAGGGTTGCCGCAATTTCGATTTCATGCAGCTTGATGTGACGAAAACCCTGTCCCAACGCGCGAGCGACGTTTGCCGCCACTACTTTCGGGTCGCTGTACCGGACCATGCTGGCGTAGCAGGTAAGTCGCGACGACTTTGCGCCGCCGAGCATCTTGTGCACCGGCTGCCCGGCAGCCTTGCCCGCGATATCCCACAGCGCGATGTCCAGTCCCGACAGACCAAAGATTATCGGGCCGCTGCGGCCGAAGATATGCAGCTTCTGCTGCAGTTCCAGCATCAACTCTTCGATTTTTAGGGGGTCGCGCCCGAGACACATCGGCGCCAGTATCTGATCGATGGCGACCCTGGTGGCCGGAATGACGTTGTAGCCGAAGGCTTCGCCCCAGCCGATTATGCCGGCGTCGGTGCCGACTTTCACCAGCAGCGTATCTGCGGTGCGCCAAGCGGTGCCGCCCCACGCTTCGGTGTCCGACGGGCCACCGCTGCTGTAGGGAATGTTCAAGAGGATGGTTTCGATGGCCGTGATTTTCATTTTTATGGCTCGCAGATAGGAAGGTGAGCCGGATGATAGGGGAAAAAATAGGGCCGAGGTTCGATGGGCGAGGCACGAGTGACAAGCAGGGCTCGGTAACTGTCGTTCTGGTCCCGCACCGTCTCTTGAGCTAAGGTGGGCACTTGGGGGTGAAGCGATATGGTCGATCGACGTGAATTCCTTCGGTTGGGCGCCGGCGCGGCGTTCGGGCTCGCCGCGGAGCGGGCGTGGACGCGGTCCGATCCGAGTATTCGTCGCTACGTGCGGCTGGGGCGCACCGAACTGAAGATGTCCGATATCTCATTCGGCTCGGCGAGCATGTCTGACCCCGTGCTCGTGCGGCATGCGCTCGCGCGGGGTATCAACTACTTCGACACCGCGGAAAGTTACCGCGGAGGCAGTTCCGAGGAAGCCATCGGCGAGGGACTCAAAGGCCGGCGCGACCAGGTGTTGATCGCCAGCAAGACCAAAGCCGGCGCCAGCGATACACGCGCAGACATGATGAAGTCGCTGGAGCGCAGCCTGAAGCGTCTGCAGACTGACCGGGTGGATGTGTATTTCAACCACTCGGTCAACGACGTGGCGCGGATGCAAAACCATGAATGGTGGGAGTTCACACAACTCGCTAAACGCCAGGGCAAGATCCGCTTCCGCGGCATGTCGGGCCACGGCGGAAACCTCACCCAATGCCTCGACTACGTCATCGACAACGAACTTGCCGACGTGATTCTGGTCGCGTACAACTTTGCGCAGGATCCAAGTTTCTACGACAAACTGCGCCACACCTTTCACTGGGCAGCGATCCAGCCGGACCTGCCGCGGGTACTGGAAAAAGCCAGAAAAAAGGACATCGGAGTGATCGCGATGAAAACATTGATGGGCGCTCGCCTGAACGACATGCGTCCGTACGAGAGGCCAGGCGCGACGTTTTCACAGGCGGCGTTCCGCTGGGTGCTATCCGCGCCGCAGGTAGATGCGCTTCTGGTTTCGATGGGCAGCCAGAGCGAGATCGATGAATATGTGGCCGCGTCCGGCACTGCGCAGGTCAGCAGCGTTGATTTGGAATTGCTCGAGCGTTACGCGTTGCTGCAGTCCGGTCGTTACTGCCAGTCGGCGTGCACCGACTGCACCGGGAGCTGCCCGCAGAATGTCGCCATCGCCGAAGTGCTGCGCACCCGCATGTACGACGTCGACTACGGCGACGCACTTCTCGCCCGCACCGAATATGCCGCACTCGGCAAACCAGCCGAGGCTTGCCTGAACTGCACCGTGCAGTCCTGTTTGAACGCCTGTACCAGGGGCATCCCAATCGCCGAGTTTATGCGCGACGCCGCGGAAAGGTTGGGATGAATTCAAGATACGTGCCGCGTCCCGCCGCCAAGTAGCTTAAGGGTAAAAGCAAAAAATCGGTCACTTGTATCGCCGGCAAGTCACCATCCTCATGTCTCGATTCCTCGCCGATTACCTGTTCGTGCTTGCAGCCTGGACGCTTGTCATCAAATACGTCTTCCCGCTTGCGTATGCATTGAATGAAGGTGCGCCGGTTCTTACCTACGTGATGTGGGATTTCTGGTGGGTGGCTCACATCTGGCTTGGCTGGGCTTTGATCAGCCGGCCGCGCTACACCTTCGTGTTGGCTCTGGTGGTGTCGGTGGTCGAAATCGTCATTGTTGTGACCAAGTTCGTGGTGTTCCTCTCTGAGCCGCAATGGGATATCTGGCGCACCAATTGGTTCATCAACAAGTGCTTCGTGCTCGCGTGCTTCATCCTGCTGTTGGGGTGCATGCTCAGGAACCGTGGGGAGTTCAGCTCAGCGACCGACTCGAGACTCAGGACTCAATAGAGGTACTCAAAAAAAAGCGCACCGCTACGAGCGGTGCGCTTCACGCTCCGGGGAGGAGGGAGCGTTGTACTTGGCTACCGTTCTCAGGAGCGGCCGAACTCTATGACCCTCTTGCCGCTGGTAACGGCTATCTTGTCGTCACCCTTGGCTGTATTGCGGCCCGCATCGGCAACATTTGCCGGTTGACTGGCCACGGTGCCGTAAACCCTGACATTGGGGACGCCGGTACGGCCGTACACGTTGGCGACATTGTCGATCTGGACAGTGCCCACCCCCGTTTCAGCAAACGCACCGGTAGTGGCAATGGCAAGACCCGCCGCGACGATCAGTTTGGTTACGTTCATGGTATTACTCCTAGTATTTGTGGAATCAATCCTTCGTTGTGCGACTGCACCTGAATTTGTTCAGGCTGAGACGAAAACCCTTTCGCCCCACGCATGGCTGCATTGGACACCAATGCCGCGTCGCACAATAGGCCACGAGTCGCCATAGTATTTATGCTTTATTGGAATGAAAGGTCCCGGGATCACAGGCTGGGGAGATACGGACTCTGCAGCCCGTCGGTTGGCAAGACCCGCAGCGGGGCAGAAAGACGCTTAAGGTTCATTGGGTTGCAGACACGGCCGGCGCTTCATCTCCGGCGGTCGGTGCTATTGCCTGTGCGTTTGCGGCCCCCGACAATCAAATTCGGCGATAAGCTCGAAGCGGGCAGATATGGGCGTTGTGGTCTACACGACCAGACACCAGGTGGCTTGGCGGGACGAGGGAGGAGAAAATGCGTGCAGCTATTCGGCGACTACAGGGACGATGGCTGGTGATCCTGGAAAGTGGAGTCGCACCGACGGGCATCCAGAACAGCAAGTGAGGTCGCGGCCCATCGATTATTCACCGAGCAAAAATAACTATTGATCAGATGAAAATCGCCGTCATCGGCACCGGTGCGATGGGGTCCGTGTACGCGGGACTGCTCGCCTCCGCCGGACACGAAGTGTGGGCCAGCGACACATGGCGCGAGCACGTCGACGCGATCAGAAAGAACGGCCTGCGCGTCGAAGGCGCGTCCGGTGACCGGACAGTGCATGTCCACGCAACGACACGCCCGGCGGACGCGGGCATTTGCGATCTGGTAATTATTGCCACCAAGGCCATGCATGTGGCGCAGGCCGCCGAATCGGCGAAGCCGCTGCTCGGCCCCGAATCCGTAGTGCTGTCGATCCAGAATGGCCTCGGCGGACCGGACACCGCGGCGCGCGTGCTCGGGCGCGAGCGAGTAGCGGTCGGAGTCGTAGGCGGTTTCGGCGCTTCGATGAAAGGACTTGCCCACGCCCATCACAATGGCTGGGAATTGGTGCGGCTGGGAGAGTTTTCCGGACCCGTGACGCCGCGCCTTGAAAGGATTGCCGAAGTGTGGCGCTCGGGCGGGTTCCGGGTAAAGTGCTTTGACGACATCGACCAACTGGTCTGGGAGAAGCTCATCTGCAACGTCTGCTTCTCGGGTACTTGCGCGGTGACCGAGCGCACCGTCGCGGAAGTCATCGAGGACGCCGACGCCTGGCGTGTGGCATCGGGCTGCGCCGGGGAAGCTTTCACGGTGGCGAAAGCGCGCAAGGTTCACTTGGACTTCGACGATCCGGTGGCTTACGTTCGCGATTTCGGCATGAAGATCCCCAACGCTCGTCCGTCGATGCTGCTCGACCACATGGCCGGACGAATCTCGGAGATCGATGCCATCAATGGCGCCATTCCGCCAGCCGCTGCCGCAGTCGGCGTGGCCGCTCCTTGCAACGAATTGATCAGCGCCCTGGTGCGCGCAAAAGAGCGGCGAATGGGAGTGCGTGCCCGCTGAAACGTGGTCTTCAGGTTGACGAAGCCGAGGTTTACAAGGAATCAGTAGACCAGTACACGACGAATGACTTTCAACCGAAGGAGAAAGAAATGTTGAGACAGTGTATTCGTGCATTGCGCGATTTGACCATGCATCGTGCCGCAGCCGACGGAGGCGGGGCGCAGGACTGCAGTGGCACCATCACCGAGCCGGAAGCTCTGAAAGCGGAGCAGGATCGCTACGCGGCGCAGATGAAAGCCGACGTGCCGGCGATGCAGCGATTGTTCGGTGATGACCTCGTCTATATCCACTCGAGCACGGTGCAGGACACCAAAGCGACCTTCATCGAGTCGATCCGCTCAGGCAAGGTCAAGTACCGCGCGATGAAGCGCGGCGCCGTCAAGGTCCGGACATACGGGTGCATCGCCATCGTCAGCGGCGGAGCGGTTTTCACGGTGACCGTGAAAGGTGAGGATCGAAATCTCAACCTGTTGTTCCACGCTATCTATGCGAAGCGCGCCACGGGCATCCAGTTTGTGTCCTGGCAAGCTACCAAGCTGCCGTAGGCGGGAACAGGCTCGGAGACGGGACAACTACTGGCGGCTGGAAAGAACAGGATTGGACTTGCTCTTTCCCGAGTGAGCAACCTGCCCGATTCACCTCAGCACTTCGTCGCCGATTGGTGCGGGAGTTGTAGCGTTGTTCGGCTTGGTGTTCGGACCAAATGAACGGTGGACCCCCAGGCGTCCGATGACCGGCAGTTTCAGCGCAAGAATCGATGGATGAAATCCGAAAGTGAGCCCAAGGATATTGACCTCGAACCCCTCGACTCTGCTCACTACCACACCGAAAAGGCCAAACAGCGACAACTGAACGCCGTTTCCGCTGGGCGGCGCCGATATCCACCGACGGCCGATATAGTCCTTGCCGATGGCAGTTGCCGGCAGGTCCAACTCGAGTTCGGGGATTGCCCGGGCAATATGAGCGACAAAGGTGTTTGAGTTGGGTCCTGGCCAAGCGCGATAATGCCCGCCGTAGGGATACACCCGGATCGACTTTTCGATGCGTTCGATCAGCGCGCTCACATCGTCGCCCCGTTTTTCGGCCAGCAACTGCGGCATGTTTCCGAACCAGCGTTGGTCGGGCGCGCGCTTTCGCGTTGCAACCGCCGAGCCGCGACGGCGCAGGCGCCAGTAGGTCACTTCGTAGACGGTGTAGGTTTTCGCGCAGGCCGGCTTCACTGCGATCCAGGTATGTACCCCGAAATAGCCTCGCCACCCGAGACAACGGGCGCAGTACACTTGTATAACCGGTTCGGGAGTCGTCGCCGGGTCGCGCGCGAGGCTGACCGGTACGCGACGCGCGCTGCGCCAATCACGAAATCCCTCCACGCCGTGCGCAACGAAGGCTGCAAACGGGCGGACGGAAAAACTCTTGATGCCGCGAAAAACACTCATGTTCGATCCATCGAGAATCAAGATTACGATTTGCATCGTATTGGCATGAGTTGGCACAAGTTGTTCCCCGCGAACGCAGATTTGTGGTTCCTTTGGCCTACTTTTCGCGTGCGCGTCGTCGGCCAGAGACAGAGCTCGGGCGCATTTTTGTGCGCGACAAAAGTTCGACCACCGATCGACGTAGCTGATCGGTTACAACCGCTTTGTAAAACTTGATCGCTCGTGTAGCGAAACGTCGAGCAGGAGAACCGGAACAATGGCGCGATTTTTTGGACGGGAACCGGGTTCCGTCCGGCACGTCACTCGAACAACCTGTCCTGCGGAGCAGTGCCGTTTGGGGTTCGCGCAGGTTTCAACTCACGCCGAGTAATTCCACTTCGAAAATCAGCGTCGCATTCGGTGGGATGACGCCGCCAGCGCCACGTGCGCCGTAACCGAGCGCCGGCGGAATGGTGAGCTTGCGCTTGCCCCCCACCTTCATACCTTGCACCCCCTCATCCCAGCCGCGGATGACCTTGCCCTGGCCTAGCCCGAATTCGAATGGATCGTTGCGATCCTTGCTCGAATCGAACTTGGTTCCATCGACCAGCCAGCCGGTGTAGTGCACGGTGACGCGCCTGCCGGCAGCGGCGGGAACGCCTTCACCGATGGTGATCTCTTCGATTCCAAGTCCGCTTGCGGTATGTGTGGCGGGCATGAGAGCCTCGATAGAATGAGAGGAGGCGGCATTGTAGCTGGAACACGATTGTCGGAAACCTGCGTCAGCAACCGGACGCCGCGTACTCGTGGATGCGTTTTGTTCCGTGTTGCTTTTCCGCTCAGGGCGCGCGGGAGGCCGTGTAGGCGGCGATCGACACCATATCTTCCTCGCTCAGCTGAGCGACCACCGCCTTCATCAGTTCCGTCCAAGGCCCGTTGCGAACGCCATGCCGCATGTCGTAGAGCTGGCGCACGATGTAGCTAGGAGAACGGCCCGCCAGCGCCGGCACCGGGCCGAGGCCCCTCAGTTCCTCACCATGGCAGATCGCACATGGCGTGGTCCTGCCGGCTCCGCCGGTGGCGACCAAGGCTTCACCCTTCCTGATACTGCCGACCGGAACGTAGGCGACAAAACCGGAAGCGGCGTCGCGAAGCTCCGTGCGTTCCAGGTCTTCGGGCATCTCGATTACGCGATGGCCAATCGGTTCGGTGGCGCCGGCCTCCGAGGCAACCAGCATCCATCCCGCAACATGCGTCTTCGGCACAGTGCTGGTTTCGATCACCCTGATCCACGGCTTTGGCCGGAGGGTCGAAAAGTATTCCGCGGCAGTCTTCAGGTCGGTGTCGCTGACGGCCTTTGCGACCGCGATCATCAGATTGACGGGCAGGCTTGCCGGTTCCGAACTCTTCCTCGCGCCGCTTCTGAAATCGGCCACCTGTTGCACGATGTACTCGGCAGACAGACCCGCGAGGCTGGAATTCTCGGGGCGTCCCAGTCCATTCGGAAGGTGGCAGTAACCGCACGCGAACACAGCCGGTTTGGTGCCGTGACTCACGACTTCGGGCATTGGCGGGTGGCCGTCGGGATGCCAATCCGGCGCGTTGAAGAGATCGCGTATTTGCGTCAGTGTAAAAGCCTTGCTGCTGCCCGGAACGTTTTTCATTGCGCCGTCGTCCGGCACCGGTTGGACGCCAGGGGGATTGACCACGAACGCCCAGGGCGGCGGTGCCTTGTCTGCGCCTGAAACCGTTCCGATCAGGCAAGCGAGCATCACGATGGCGGTGACATTCTTCATGATTCCTCCCGGTCAATGTTGGCTCGAATGATACCCGGAAGTGCGCCACCGCCCTCGCTGGCGCCAATCGCGCACTGCGTGTAAATTCGGCGCGTTACAACCGCCAACACCTGCACATGACAATGTCCGCCTTGCCTTTGCTATCTCCGCTTGAAATACGCGTGCTTGGCGTGCTGGTGGAGAAGCAGCTCACCACGCCTGACTACTACCCGCTCTCGCTGAATGCGCTGGTCGCTGGTTGCAACCAGAAGTCGAGCCGCGACCCGGTGATGAGCGTCGGCGAGGACGATGCGCAGGGTGCGCTGGACGCGCTCAAGGAACGGAAACTGGTTACCAACAACTGGGGCGCGTCGCGGCGGGTGGTGCGCTATTCCCACAATTTTCCGCAGGTGGTCGATACCGATCCGGGGACCACGGCTCTGCTGGCAACGCTCATGTTGCGCGGACCTCAGACGCCGGGGGAACTTCGGATCGCCTGTGAGCGCCTGTACCGCTTCGCGGATCTGTCGAGCGTGGAGGCCTACCTGCAGGAGATGACAAGCCGTCCCGCCGGCGCGCTGGTTGTTAAGCTGCCAAAACAGCCCGGTGCGCGCGAGCATCGCTGGGCGCACTTGCTCGGCGGGCCGGCGGGCGCGGCGACCGATCTCCCCGAAACGCACGCTGCCGTCGCTACCGCATCGGGTGCCGGGTTCGAGGCCGAAGTGGCCCGCTTGCGCGATGAAGTCGCGGAGCTCAGGACGATGGTGGAACGGCTGAGAGAAGAGATCAAGAAATAAGCGCGCCCGCGTGACCGACGAACTTAATCCACTTGCACGGCCATCTTCGAAGAAGGAGGTGTTCGTCGCCTTCACGTTGCTCGCATTGCAGGGTTTCGGCGGCGTTCTGGCAGTAGCCCAACGGGTGTTGTGCGAACAGAAACGCTGGCTTACCAAGGAGCAGTTTGTAGACATCCTGGCGTTCGGGCAGGTGCTGCCGGGCCCCAACGTCTGCAACGTTGCGCTGATGGTCGGCGATCGTTTCTTCGGCTGGCGTGGCGCATTCGCGGCGTTGGCGGGAATGATGACCGTGCCATTGGTCATCGTTCTGGCAATCACGGTGGCGTACTCGCAGTACGCTTCGAATCCCGTGGTGGCGGGCGCACTCAAGGGCATGGGTGCGGTGGCCGCCGGGCTGTTCGTTGGAACCGCGATGAAGCTCATGAGCGCGCTACGCGAGAACCCGATGGGTGTTCCCGCTTGCGTGGTGCTTCTGGCGCTGGCGTTCGTAGCTGTGGCAATACTGCGGTGGCCTCTGGTGTGGGTGCTGCTAGGGCTCGGCACGGTCGCGAGTCTGTTTGCCTGGCGGCGCTTGCGCGCCGGCACCGCGACCGCCGCGGAGAACCTGTGATCGGCGCGATGCCACTTTCAGCCGAATTGCTCGCGTTGTTCGGCCACTTTCTCCTGTTGTCGCTGCTGGCGATTGGCGGCGCGATCACCGTTGTCCCGGACATGCATCGGGTGCTGGTCGGCGACATGGGGCTGCTAAGCGATGCGCAGTTCAATGCCTCGATCGCGATCGCGCAAGCATCGCCGGGGCCCAACGTGTTATTCGTTGCGGTGATGGGTTACCAGGCTGCGGGTCTGGCGGGCGCTGCGGCCACGCTCGCCGGGATCATGCTGCCATCGACGACGCTCGCGCTCGCGGCCGCACGCTGGAGTCATGCCCGGCGTGACTGGCGCGAAGTGCGGGCGTTCAAGGCTGGTATGGCGCCGATAGTGATTGCGCTGATGTTCGCCACCGGCTGGATCCTCACTGCGGAAACACCAGGCTGGCGACATGTGCTGCTCACTGTCGCGGCTGCGGTTCTGGTCTGGCGCACCCGGCTGCATCTGCTGCTGATGATCGCCGCCGGAGCGATCGTCGGCGCGCTGGGATGGGTGTAGAGGGCGGAGGCGAGGGATGAGGAAATGAAAGGGGAAGTTGAAAGTTGTGGTGTTGCGCGCCGGAGTGCGCGGAAGGCCGGTGGAGCAATTCTGTCCGAGCCGGAGTTGCGCGGCTGAATCGGTGTAAATTAGATTCGCTATCTGATCCCACATTGAGGCACATCTGGTGAAGTTTGTGCAATCGATCGAGCAGTTTCGGGACACAATCGGCGAAATTCTGCGAAACTTTTCGCAGGGTTTGTTGCCCTCGACCGCGAGTGGCGTTGCGGCGGCGATCATCGCCGGCGTGGCCGGCGCAATGCTCGCGTGGTTCGGGGCACGGTTGTTCTACCTCAGGCGCCGCCGCCTGCGCGTGGCAAGAGCTGATCCGGCCACCGTCGGTGCGATAGTCGAAGAATCGGTCCTGTCCGACACACAGTACCACCTCCTTTTCGATCACAATCCGATCCCGACTTTCGTGTGCGAAACGCGCCGGTGGGTCTGCCTCGAAGTGAACAAGGCCGCGGTGAATGGTTATGGCTACTCGCGCGAGGAATTCCTCAAGATCCGGTTCACGGACCTCAGCCCGGCGGAGGAGACGGAGCGGATGTCCACCACGCTTGTGAATCTTGGCGCCAGTGCGAACGATCTGGGGGTGTGGCGCCACAGGAGGAAGGACGGAAGCCCCATCGAAGTCGAGCTCGTCACTTTTCGGGTGCAATTTGGAAGACGGCAGGCCCGCATTCTGATTGCGAAAGACGTCAGCAGCCGCAGGAAAATCGAGGAAGTGCTTTGGAAGGATGTAGAGCGCTTCGGGCTGGTGTCCAAGGCGACCAACGACGCATTTCTGGAGTGGGACCTGGCCACCGACCGGGTGTGGAGAAACGACAGCTACCAGCGCCTGTTCGGGCATCGCAGCGATGACCTCCAGCCGAAAATGGAATCGTGGTTCGGGCACATCCATGCGGACGACCGTGTGCGCGTGCAGCAACGGCTGCTCGGTGTCATCAATTCCAGCGACACTCTGTGGAACGACGAGTTCCGCCTCGTGCGACACGACGAGACGGTTGCGCATGTCCACGCACGGGGGTTCGTCAATCGGGATGACGCCGGATCCGCGCTCAAGATGCTCGGGGTTCTGCAGGACGTCACTGCCCGCAAGGAGTCGGAAGAGCGCACGCGTTTCCTTGCGGACCACGACGAGCTGACTGGCCTGCCCAATCGCAGCCTGTTCAAGCAATCGTTGGCGCAAGCGATCCAGCGCGCAGCGCGCAGCGGTAAATTCCTGTCGGTCCTGTTTCTCGATCTGGATCGCTTCAAGAACATCAACGACAGCCTCGGGCACGAGACCGGCGACCAGGTACTGCGCGCTGTCGCGGAGCGGGTATCCGGATGTGTGCGGCAAGTGGATCTCGTTGCCCGTTTTGGGGGAGATGAATTCGCAGTGCTCGTCGAAGGGTTGACGGCGGAGGACCAGGCCGGCGCCGTCGCCCGCAAGATCATCGATGCACTGGCCAAGCCGCTGCTCCTGGCGGGGCGCCAGTATCGCCCGGGAGCGAGCATCGGCATAAGCACTTACCCTTCCGATGCCCGCGACGTGCTTTCGCTGCAGAAGAATGCGGACATCGCAATGTACCGCGCAAAGGAGGAAGGACGAGGCACATTCCAGTTTTACTCGGAGCAGTTGAACACGCATTCGATTCAGCGCCTGGAATTCGAATCGAACCTGAACGGCGCGTTGAACAACCGGGAGTTTGTGCTTTACTACCAGCCGAAGGTTGAATTGGCGAGTGGGAATATTGCCGGCGTGGAGGCACTGATCCGTTGGGTAAGCCCGCAATTTGGATTCGTGTCGCCGGCGGATTTCATCGCGATAGCCGAAGAAACCGGGTTGATCGTGCCGATTGGGCGATGGGTGGTACAGACCGCGTGCGTTCAAAACCGCGCATGGCAGAAGGGAGGGCTGCCGCCGCTGCGCATCGCGGTGAACATTTCCGCCCGCCAGATGGCCGACAAGGGGCTGGTCAATTTCATCGTCGATACCATGGCGCGCACCAGCTTGACGGCGGCTTCGCTGGAGCTCGAGATCACGGAAAGCGCGGTCATGAGCAACCAGGACCACGCAGAGAAAGTGCTCAACCAATTAAAGGCGCTCGGAATTCATCTGACCATGGACGATTTCGGTACGGGCTACTCGTCGTTGGCCTATCTCAAGCGCTTCCCTTTCGACAGCGTAAAAATCGACCAGTCCTTCATCCGCGGTATTCCCGCCAACCGGGACGATTGCGCCATCGTCGAGGCCATTATCGCCATGGCCCGCAGCCTGGACCTGAAAGTTGTGGCAGAGGGCGTGGAAACTCAGGAGCAGTCCGAGTTCCTGCGCAAACTCGGCTGTGACCAGATCCAGGGCTACGTCTTCAGCAAGCCCGTTCCTTCCGCAGAGATTGTCGGCCTGCTCTACAAGACCATGACCCGCAGCGCGACGGTTCAGGCGGGAACGTAACCCGCAGGGCCGAGGTCCGAGGCCGGAGTGAGCGACGAAAAACAGGACGCAAAGTCCGTGCGTGGTTTATGAATTCTTGAGCGTTGCGAGAAACGCCAGCAGCGCAGCGTTGACCTCGGCCGGACGTTCTTGCTGAATCCAATGTCCGGCCCCGTCGATGAGCCTGCAGACGCGCAGGTCATCAACCCAGCGTTTCATGTGCTCCACCAGGTCCACGTTGGGAACGAACCTGAGCACCCCGTCGCGGCTGCCGGCGATGAAGCACGCTGGACGCGTGATGCGCGCGCCGGTCAACGCGGTCAGGCGCTCCCAGTCGCGCTCCTGGTTACGGTAACGATTGAGCGGACCGCGAAATCCGGATTCTGCGAACTGCGATACATAGTAGTCGACATCGTCCTCGGTCAGCCACCCTGGCAGCACCGGAGGTTCGGCAAGGTCGTCCAGCATCCTCGCATCCGCCGGCTTGTCGCTGCGGAACATGCCTCTGGGCGCATCGCCCGACCCCGAGTAGTAGATCTTGCGGAGAGCCGTGCGAATGTCGGCCTCGAACTCCTCTTCGGCGCGCCCGGGTTCCTGAAAATACACTTGATAGAAAAAACGGTTTGCGTAGATCTGGCGCCACAACGCAATCGAGGAAATCTTTCCGCGAGGCGCATAGGGCACACTCAATGCCGCTACGGCACGCACCCGTCCGGGATGGAGCGCGGCAGTGTTCCAGACAATGGGCGCACCCCAATCATGGCCGATCAGGATGGCCCGCTCTTCACCGAAATGATCGATCAGCCCGAGAACGTCGCCGATCAGGCTCTCCATGTCATAGGCTTCGAGGGCTTCGGGCGCGTCACTGCCGCCATAGCCACGCACGTCGGGCACTGCTACACGGTAGCCGGCCGCGCGCAGCGGCGCGATCTGGTGGCGCCACGAGTACCAGGATTCCGGCCAGCCGTGGACCATGATGACAAGCGGTCCTTCGCCTTTGACGACGCAGCGCAGACGCACGCCATTGGTTTCGATCATTTCAAAGGTTTCGCTAGTGGGCACGTCGGTTTCCGGCAGGGCGGTACCCCGAATGGTAAATGGTGCAAGATGGATGAGGAATGAGAAAACGAGCCCAAACCCCAATTACTCAGCACGAAAGGCCTGGAAATGGGAAACAGCCGCGACAAAGCGATACCGACTCTGCAGATCGAAAACGACCGGGTCGTGGTAACCGAGTGGCGTTTCGCTCCCGGTGCAGAAACCGGCTGGCATCGGCACGGGCATGACTATGTGGTCGTACCGCAAACGACCGGAAAACTGCTCCTCGAAGAACACGGCGGGAACCGGGAGGCACAACTCACGGCCGGGGTGTCCTACTTCCGCAACGTGGGTGTGGAGCACAACGTCGTCAACGCCAATGATTTCGAGTTTGTGTTCGTGGAAGTCGAAATCAAGAAGCCGTAACTGCCTAAGTTGAGGAGATGCGGTAGCCGACGCGCGGGAAGTGCACGCAGACCGTACCTACTCGCGGATCCTCGCGCAGGATCGCGACGCGGTCGCGGGTCACCAGCCGAACCGTTCCGTACACCGGCGGTTCACCGCTGTTCACGTCGGGCACCACGCCCACGCGAGCGCCGGGTTCCAGTTTCTGTGGATCCTGTGGATCTGCCTGTTCCGGTGTCGCAGGTTCATGCGACCGTGCAGCCTCGATCGCGTCTGTGGACTTCATCGGCGTGGGATTGCCGTGGCCAATGGCCTTGACACGTTGTTCCCATGCTTCGAGCGCGGGAAACTCGGAGAACAACGCCGGGCCGCCCTGCCAGCGCGCGCGCACGAACCACACCAGGTAGTAGCCGACCGCATCCGGAAGGCCTGGTTGCTCGCCCAATAGGAACCTTCGTCCGCTCACGAGACGCTGATCGAGCCAGCCGAATTGCGCGCGCAGTTGCGCGATGACATGAGGCAGGTCCGTTTTCAGTTTTTTCAGATCACCGTCGGGTCCGAAGAAGAGCCGCACCCGGTCTGCAACAAACGCCTCGGGAAGCTGATCCGCGTTTGCGCCCAGTGACAACCGCACTGCCAGATCGAACAATCCATCAGACCAACGATTGAGCGCCCACGGCACACCGTCCGTGCCACCGGGAAAGAACGTCGGTTCGGGGAAACGCTGTTGCAATTCCCCGAGGATGCACTGGCTATCGCAGTAGATGTCAGCGCCCATCTGCATCACAGGCGTGCGCCGGTAGCCGCCGGTTAGGGGCGTCACGTCGGGCTTGGGCGGAAGGCGCGGAATCTCCACCGAGCGCCACGCAAGCCGCTTGATGCCGAGCGCGACCCGGACCTTTTCGGATACCGGCGACTGCGGATAGTGATGCAGGATGATTTCGGGCAAGTTAACTCCTCAGAAACGGTGGCCGGCTTGTGCAACACGCATGAAACGATCGATAGTATCTCGCTTGTCTCGAGCTGCACAATCGACACCAATGCAATCACCAGTTCCCTTGCTGTAGGCTTACGGTCGACAAGACAAGAAGTAACATTGCGACCGGAAAGACGTGCCGATAGCCAGTCGATGAACAAGCCCGAGCGTCGCGAGACCAGACGCGCAGTGACGGCAGCAGTCGTGGGTAATGTGCTGGAATGGTACGACTTCGCGATCTATGCCTACATGGCGACGGTGATCGCGAAGAAGTTCTTTCCGGCGGGGGACGAGGTCACGGCGCTGCTCTCGACCTTCGCCGCGTTTGGCGTGGGCTTTGTCGTGCGACCACTGGGTGGCATATTGATCGGGCGGCTCGGCGATCTCAAGGGAAGGAAGACGGCGCTGCTTCTCACCATTGCGCTGATGGCAGCAGCCACGGTGCTGATCGGGCTCATCCCAAGCTACGAGACAATCGGCCCGGCGGCGCCGATCCTGATCGTTATCGCCCGCATGCTGCAGGGTTTCTCCGCCGGCGGTGAATGGGGTGGCTCGACCGCGTTCATTGTGGAGTGGGCCCCCGAAAACCAGCGCGGCTTCTACGGCAGCCTGCAACAGTGCAGCGTCGCGGGCGGACTACTTCTCGGCTCTGCTGTTGCAGCGTTAGTGTCTACTGTGTTAACGCCTCAGACGGTGGATGCCTGGGCTTGGCGCATTCCTTTCTTGCTCGGCGGCCTGCTCGGACCGGTGGGGTTGTACATGCGCAGGAACATCGGCGAGACGCCCGCGTTCGCGCGCGTCGCGAAGGAAACGACGCCGACAGCGACCAGTGACGCCTCCGCGCTGGCATGGCTCGCGGCGCGTGCGTTCGGCCTTACGATCCTGTGGTCGGTGTCCTATTACATCGTGCTTGCATACATGCCGACATTCATGCAAAAGCACCTCATGCTCGGTCGCAGCGAGGCGTTGTGGGCGACCACGGCCGGATTGTTCGCGCTGGTGACGACAATACCGCTCGCAGGTTTGCTTTCGGATCGATTCGGGCGCAAGCCGCTGTTGCTGGCCGCCTGCGTGGTGTTCATGGTGCTGCCCTATCCGCTCTTCAATCTGATGCTGGCCGGAGCGTCGCTGGGAACGATCATCGCGATCCAGGTCGCGCTGGCGCTGGGCATCGCACTGTACTCGGGTCCGGGTCCACCCGCGATCGCGGAGATCTTTCCGACAAAGGGGCGATCTACATGGATGTCAACCGGTTACAGCCTGTCGGTGGCAATGTTCGGTGGCTTCGCTCCTTTCGTCGCAACCTGGCTGATCGAGAAGACCGGTAGCTTGCTGTCGCCGGCCTACTACGTGATGGCGGCTGCGGCCGCAAGCACCGTTGTCGTTCTCCGCCTCCAAGAAAGCGCCCATAAACCCCTGCGCTGAACGCGACGGCAAAACTAGCCTCGATGAACCAGGTTCCGCGGCGAGCGTGTACATTGCACCAAGGACGATACCGCGGAGGCGATCATGAATACGCAGGAGAATGTGCTCGAACCCTGGCAGTGGCCGGAAGGACAGTGGCGAGCAATCGTCAATCGTGTCCGCGCTGGAAAGACCTACCGACCGAAAGCATGGAAGGACAATGCGCGCTGCGCGGTGGCGCTTTCGTTCGACTCGGATCACGAGACCAGCGAGCTACGCGACGGCGGCAAGTCGATAGGGCGCCTGTGCTGGGGGCAGTATGGCAATCGCGTGGGAATGCCGCGGATACTGAAGTTGCTCGAAAAGTACGACGTAAGGGCAAGCTTTTACGTGCCAGCGGTCACCGCTCTGCTGCATCCGGAAGAGCAGCGCCGCGTCGTCGCGGAGGGTCACGAAATCGGAATCCACGGGTGGATTCATGAACTGAACTCCATTCTGCCGTACGAATCGGAACGCGACCTGATGCTGCGCTCGCGGGATGAACTGGAAAGGATTGCCGGTGCGCGACCGCTAGGGATGCGCACGCCGTCGTGGGACTTCAGCCAGCACACACTCGGCATCGCGCGCGAGATGGGGTTGCTTTACGACTCCTCGCTCATGGCCGACGACGACTGTTACGAACTGCTGCTCGACGGTGAGCCGACCGGCGTGATCGAGCTTCCGGTCGAATGGGTTCGTGACGACGCCGTCTATTTCATGATGAATCGTTTCCAGTCCTTGCGACCCTACACTCCGCCGCTGGACGTGCTCGAGATTTTCCGCCGGGAGCTCGACGCTGCATATGAGGAAGGCGGCGTGTTTCAACTGACGCTGCATCCGCACATCATCGGCTACCGGTCGCGGATATGGATCGTCGAGGAAATCATCCGCCATGCGCAATCGCGCAAGAACATCTGGTTCGCGACGCATGCAGAGGTCGTGCAGTGGGCCACCAACCACGCGGCTTAGTCAGACGGTCATCGAGCGGCAGGTCCGGTATTTCTGGTATTGAGTACTCCGCACTCAACTCGCTATCGTCACACCGCCGTCGGCAACAATCGTCTGTCCGGTGATGAACGCCGCGGCGGGCGAAGCCAGGAACGCGGCGATGCCACCAATGTCATCGGGCTCGCCGATGCGGCCCAGAGGCGTCAGTGATTCGTAGTGGCGCAGCGTCTCCGGGTTCTCCCACAAGGCGCGGGCGAAGTCGGTCTTGACCAGTCCCGGGGCGATGCAGTTGACACGGATATTGTGCCGGCCCCACTCGACCGCCAGATTGCGCGCGAGCTGCATGTCAGCCGCCTTCGAGATTGCGTAGGCGCCAAGCACACCAGTACCCTTGAGCCCCCCGATGGACGACACGATGATCACCACGCCGTCGCTCCTCTGCGCCATCTCCGGCAGCACCAGATTTGCCAGCCAATGGTTGGACACCACGTTGTTCTGCAGGATCTTGTTGAAGGCGTCATCGGGCATCTGCGCCATCGATCCGTAGTAGGGATTGCTTGCGGCATTGCACACCAGCACGTCTATTCTGCCCCGATGCCGGCGCGTTTCGTTGACCAGGTTCTGGAGTTGCCCCTTGTCGCCGATGTTGGCGGGAATCGCGATCGCATCGCCGCCCGACGAACGAATCGCCTCTGCGACCTGCTCGCAGACATCGGCCTTGCGGCTCGAGATCACCACCTTTGCGCCGGCCCTTGCCATGTGCTCAGCAATCGAACGGCCGATCCCGCGCGTGGATCCGGTGACGATGGCGATTTTGCCCGTGAGGTCGAGGGATTTCATAAGAGCGTGAATGGGTGAATGAGTGAATGGGTGAATGGGTGAATGAGTGTGTAACGCCTTGATCGCCTTTCCCTCTTCACACCTTCACACCTTCACTCCTTCACTCCTTCACGGAGTTAGCGCCCTTCAATCAGCTTCTTCATGGTTTCGAGACCCAGTGGGTACACCCTGTTGAAAGCTGCAAGCGCCGTATCGTCGTCCTGTCCGGGAGGCGGCTCATCGGTCCAGTAGGCGAGGCGCCTGAACCGCGCTTTCCATTCGACGCGGCTCTTGCCGTTGCCGGCATCCTTCACGGTCATAGTGGGGAAATAGTCGCTGGCCCCCGGCTGGCCGCCGATGTACGTGTAGGAAAGGCTCATGTTCCAGGGCTCGAAGGCGATGAGTTTTTCCTGGACCTTGGTGCCGTTGACCCGGGTCAACTCGCGAATACTGCCGACTTCGCGATTCTTTCCGAGAATGATCCGGCTGCTTTCGATGGTCGGAAGCCAGCGCGGCAGTCCGTTGAAGTCACTCACCACCTCCCACACCTCCGCTGGAGGCGCATCGATCACGATGGAATGCTCGACTTTCAACTCCGGCGCATCTGCCGCAAGCAGCAGTTGCGGGGCCAGCAAGCCCGCAAGCAGTGTCAACAGAACTCCCTTGGCAAATCGCATTTCCGCCTCCCCACGATTGTCGTTGTCACGCGGACGACTGGCCGGCAAATCCGCCATGCCGCGTTTGCCGCAACTCTACCATCTTCATCCGAAGTCGAGATGGCGGGATGCGGCCGTGCACCGGCAAACCTGCTCTTGGCATATCATTCGCTGCGCTGATCGTAGCGCCGAGGGCACGTGCGACAGCGTTGCCGGTGCAGATGCAGACGGGGAACAGTTCGGAGGGAAGCATGCGTACTTTCATGATCGGGTCAGGGGCGATGGGATCGGTGTACGGCGGACTGCTCACCCGGGCGGGCTACGAAGTCACGCTGATCGACCCACGCGCCGACCACGTCGGCGTCATCGTGCGCGAAGGGCTGACCATCGAGGGAGTGCGCGGACGGCACCTTATCCGCCTGCCTGCACAAACAAGCCACGCCGGGCTGCCCCCGGCAGATTTCGTCATTATTTTCACCGATGCCAATGCCACCAGGGATGCGGCGCGCACAGCCGCGCAGGTGCTCAAGCCAGACGGGTTTGCGCTGACCTTGCAAAATGGCATCGGCAATGTCGAGGCGCTGCTCGCAGAGCTGGGCGAGGCGCGCGTCATCGCGGGCGTTAGCATGAACAGCGCCGCCAATCCGGAGCCCGGGCGCGCGCAATATACCAACGCCGGAATGACTTCGATCGGTGAGTTGGACGGCCGCAACACCAAACGGATTGGTGAAGTGGCGCGGATGCTGAACAAGGCCGAAATCGATACCACCGTCATCCCGGACCCGATGGCCTACATCTGGGGCAAGTTCGTGCTCAATTGCGCGATCAATCCGCTTACAGCGATCACCGGTTTGCGCAGCGGCGAGATATATCGCACGCCTGAGGTCAACGCGCTGCAGGACCGTATCATCGACGAGATCCTCATGGTGGTCGAGCGCAAAGGCGTTCGAATTTCCGAGCCCGATCCGCGCAAGAAAATCAAGGAACACTGCCGGGTGCGCTACAACCGGCCCTCCATGATGCAACACGTCGAACAGGGCCGCCGCACAGAAATCGACGCACTCAACGGAGCCCTGGTGCGTGAGGCGAGGGCGCTCGGGATCGCTGTGCCGTTCAACGAGGCGATCGTCGCGATGGTAAAGGGACTGGAGAAGAGCCGCCGGCAACGGCTGCATGAACCGCCGATCGACTACGCCAAGCGCGAGGAAGAAGCGGAAAAGGATGCAAAGAAGGTATGAGGAAGCGACTGGTGACGTTCGACGGGCACAGCGCGTGACCTTACGAAGTCCGATAACCTCAGCCAGCAGATTCAGACGGACGTCAACGGAACCTAGACACCGGGCATGAAGCGGGTCAGCCGGAAACCGGCGCAACGTCCGGCGACAGGAACACGCCCGCCGAAACCTCAAAACCCTCAAGTCAACGTGCAAACGCGCAGGGTGCTCAAACAGCATTACCGGGCGAAATATGGGGTCAAGTGAAAGCAAAGGGCTGGTGGAATCTGTGGACAAGCTGCCAATAGCCAGCTGCCTGGGCTTTCTGCCGATTCGCGACCTCAGAGACGTGTGCCGGATGGGTCTGGTCGCGGTTGCGATCGTCATTTTCGGAACCGGCCGTCTCGCCTGGGCTGAGGAGAAGAACGCCACAGGGCAGCATGCGAACAGGCTGATCGATTCCAACAATCCCTACCTACTGCTGCATGCCCACAACCCGGTGGACTGGTATCCCTGGGGCCCGGAGGCGCTGGAGAAAGCGAAGCGAGAGAACAAGCCGATATTCCTCTCGGTCGGTTACAGCACCTGCTACTGGTGCCACGTGGCCGAGCAGACGATCTACCGCAAAAAGGAATTCGCGGATCTGATGAACGCCTGGTTCGTCAACATCAAGGTGGATCGCGAGCAGCGACCCGACATCGACCGGCTCTATCTGGCGGCTACCCAGGTGATCACAGGGCGCGGCGGCTGGCCGAACAATGTCTTTCTCACGCCCGATCTCGAGCCCTTCTACGCCGGCAGTTATTTTGCGCCGCACGATGACGCCTTCGGCCGGCCGGGCTTTGACACCCTGCTCAAGTCGATACACGAGGCTTGGACGCAAGACCCGGTGCGCGTGCGCGCGACTGCGCAGAAGGTGACCGCCGCGTTGCGGCAGCGGCAGCAGGAGCCGGACTCCACGAACGGACCCATCAATCCGCATGCGTCGCTAGACCAGGCGGTCGCGTCGTGGGTGAAGCGCGTGGATGCGCAGCACGCCGGGTTCGGTCCGGCCAAGGGGCAGCGATTCCCACAGGAGCCCGTGCTGGCGCTGCTGATCGCGGCGCAAGGACTTAGCCCGAACTCCGCGAACATGGGCGTGTTCACCCGCACGCTCGATGCGATGGCAACGGGGGGAATTTACGATCAACTGGCGGGAGGCTTTCACCGCTATGCCACTGAAGCTACCTGGTCGATTCCGCACTTCGAGAAAATGCTCTACAACAATGCGCAGCTTCTCGTGATCTACGCGGACGCTTATCGACTTACCGGCGATCCTTTCTATCGCATGATCGCGACTGCGACGGCGGACTACCTGATGACAAGGATGATGGCGCCCGAGGGCGGCTTCTACACGGCTGAAGATGCCGCGGTCGAAGGCAAGGAGGGCGGAAGCTACCTCTGGACGCGGCGGCAAATCGAATCCGTGCTCGGGGCCGGAACGTCGAGCTTCTTCGATGCCTATGCGCTGACGCCAATGCCGGACCAGGAGGCCCTGCAGACTGCGGAGCAGGCGCTGAATGGCGACACCGTGGGCGTGCTGCGCAGGCGGCTGCCGATTGAAGGGACACGCGAACGCACGAACCACAAGGACGAAATACAATCGCTTGCCACCACTGCGCCGATGCGCAAGAAGCTCCTCGATGTGCGCAACCGCCGTGCACAACCCGCGCGCGACGAAAAGCTGGTCGTGGCGCTGAACGGTCTCGCGATACAGGCGTTCGCGCGCTCGGGCCAGTTGCTCGACATGCCGTCGTACATCGATGTGGCCCGCCGCGGCGCCGATCGCATCTGGCGGCTTGCATACGACCGGAAAAACGGCCTAAGGCGTGAGATCTTCAACCATCGGGCGCAAACTGATGCGTTCCTCGACGACTACGCGCTGTTAGGACTGGGCTGCCTCGCGCTGTACGACGCAACCAGGGACGCGATATGGGCTCAACGTGCAGGGGAGCTTGCGGACGGCATGCTCGCACGCTTTGAGCGTGGCGACGGAACGTTGGCGACGACGAGCGCGGAAAGAGAGCTGCCAGTACCGCCGGAGGAGAGCGACATCGCCTATCCGTCGGGAAGCTCCGCGGCCGTTGATCTGATCCTGCAGTTGGCGCAATCCGGCGGGGTTGCAGCACATGCCGATGCCACCCGGCGTATCGTCGGCCGGCTCGGCCATCGAATCGCGCAGGAGCCGGAATCCTGGCCCGCCCTGATCACGGCCATGAATCGGAGCGGCTTCAGCCCATCGAAAGACGTATCCGGCACCGCTGCCGTCGTGCGAGTCTCTGCCATCGTGAAAGATGGCGGCGACCAGGATGAGATCGTCATCACGCTGCACATCGAACCCGGCTACCACGTCAATGCCAATCCTGCCACTTACGATTACCTCATCGCAACCAGCGTTGCTTTCGATGGCATTGCGCCGGCGCGGGTGCGCTATCCGGCGGCGACCCTGTTCAAACCCGCGTTTGCACCGGCGGGACTGAACGTTTATGAAGGCGAGGTGAAACTGGTGGCGTCGTTTCCCAAGGGGACTGTGGGAAAGAACCGCGAGATACGCGCTGTCGTGTCGGCGCAGGCATGCGACAGCGAGATCTGCCTGCTGCCCGCGCAGTTGCGGGTCAGGGCAACGCCGTGACAAGTGGCAAGATGAAAATGAGCTGGCGGCCATCCGTTTGCGCTAACATTTGTGGTACAGGAAACCAGACTGGAGGACTAGCTCGATGAGCGCAGTTCTGAGCGCGCAGGAAGTTCAGCAATACCGGGAACAGGGATTCCTGTTTCCGAAATATCGCTTGCCGGCGCCCCTGCTGGGTCGGCTGAGGGATGGACTCGACCGGTTGCTGGAAACCTACACCGACGTCGCGCAGGAGGACCTTGCCAATCCGCACATGATTGCACCGACCGAAGGGGCGAACTTGAATCCCTTCATGGAAACGGCGCGCCATACGCCGATCCTGGACATGGTCGGGCAGGTGCTGGGACAGGATCTCGTGCTGTGGATCACCCGCGTGCTCTGCAAGCCGCCACGAATGGGCCGCGAGGTGCCCTGGCACCAGGATGGTGAATACTGGCCGATGCGTCCGCTGGCGACCTGTTCGGTGTGGATCGCCATTGACCCGGTGTCGACGGTGAACGGGTGCATGCGTTTCATCCCGGGTTCGCACAAGCAGCAGGAGTTGTACCGGCACCACAAGTCCAATCGCGAGAACCTGGTGCTGAATCTGGAACTCGACCGCGATCAGTTCGATGAGTCCGCGGCCGTGAACGTGGAACTCGAACCTGGTGCGATGTCGTTGCACGACGTGCGCATGATCCACGGTTCGCTTGCCAACACCTCAGGACAACGGCGCGCCGCACTGATCCTGCGCTACATGCCGGCCACCTCGCACTATGACCGCTCGCTGGTTGCGCAGCGAAAGGACAACAGTCCTTTCAATATTTTCGATCAGCCACTATGGATGATGCGCGGAGTGGACAGGTCCGGCAAGAATGATTTTGCGCACGGTCACGAGCTATGGAAAAAGCGCTACGCCGGCGGTCTCGCGCTGCCGAAGGGGAGCGAAGGCTGAACGGGTGAGTGAATGAGTGGCGACCGCGCCTCTTCCCCTTCACACCTTCACGCCTTCACTCATTCACTGGCCTTTGCTGGTTCGATCCGCGCGAGCACACCGTCGGGCGCGTCGGTAAGCAGATAGATGTTGCCATCTGGGCCGGTACGCACATCGCGGATGCGGCCGAGTTCACCCGGGATCAGCCGCTCTTCCTTCAGGATTTTTTCGCCGTCCAGTTCGAGTCTAGCCAGCAACTGGAACTTCAATGAACCGACGAACAGGTTGCCGCGCCAGTTAGGGAACCGTTCACCGGTGTAAAACGTCATCCCGGACGGGGCGATCGACGGCACCCAGTAGTAAAGCGGCTGTTCCATTCCTGCCTTTTCAGTTCCTTCGCCGATCTTGGTTCCGATTCCGTAGTTCACCCCATAAGTGATGATCGGCCATCCGTAATTGCGGCCGGCGCGCATGACATTGACTTCGTCACCTCCCTGCGGTCCGTGCTCGTGAGTCCAAAGTTCACCGGTTTGCGGATGCAGTGCCGCACCCTGCATGTTACGGTTGCCCAGCGTGAACTTTTCCGGCCGTGTACCCGGACGGTTCACGAACGGATTGTCGGCCGGAACGCGGCCGTCGTCGTGAAGCCGGATGACGGAGCCTGCATGGTCGTCGAGCTTTTGTGCGCGCTCCTTGTCGCCGCGTTCCCCGAGCGAGAGATAGACGAAACCCTTGCGGTCGAAGACGATGCGTCCGCCGAAGTGCTGCCCCTTCCGCGTTTTCGGTTGCAGGCGAAAAAGCACTTGGGTGTCGATGAGGCGGTTTCCTTCAAGCCGGGCGCGCAACATTTCTGTCCCCCACCCGCCGCTGCCCGGGCCGTTATACGAGATATAGATCCAACCGTTCTCGGCGAAGCGAGGGTGCAGCACCACGTCGAACAAGCCTCCCTGTCCCGTCTCGACAATGGGAGGCAGGCCTTCGACCGCTGCGGGCTCAAGCCTGAAGTCCTTCGAAACAATGCGCAGCCGTCCGGGCCGTTCCGTAACGAGCATGCGTCCGTCAGGAAGGAAGGCGAGTGACCACGGATTCACCAGACCCTCGACCAGCGTGACCAGACGAAAGCCGTGTTTTTCCGACCTGAAGGTGCTTTCCTTCGCGAAGGCTTCCGGGGAGGGCACGCCGAGCACAAGCAGAAAAAATGCGGCGGCACAAGAAAATACTCGGTGGCGGACCTGCATGTTGTTTCTCCGGAAGTTGTTCCTGATTTGTTTGCCGGAAGCAGCAAGAGTTCAATTGGCGCGGGGCCGCCACGGCTCCTTTTTACTGGCTGACCCGATTGCGCCCCAATTCTTTTGCGCGATAGAGCGCTTGGTCGGCAGCCCTAATCACCTTTGGCGGCGAGTTTAGATACTCATCGCGTTCGGCTACACCGACACTGACGGTAATCGACAGATTCTGGTCTGGCTTGCGGAACGCGCGCACGTTCGATCCGGGCCGCGGATTCCTGGGTGTCCCCGCGGTGGAACGCCGGTCGTTGCCAGGGCGGAAGTCACCACGCCGATCGTCGGTACGGACTGCCATTCTGTAGGTCTCGATGCTGTACCGAAGAGTCTCCAGATGAGGCAGCGCCTCCTTCGCGGTCTGGTCGAAGAACAAGACCACGAATTCCTCGCCACCGTAGCGGAATGCCTTGCCGCCCCCGTCGAGTTTGGCAAGCCGCGCCCCCACCAATTTCAGCACATGGTCGCCGATGTCGTGACCGTGCGTGTCGTTGAATTTCTTGAAGTGATCCACGTCCACCATCGCAATGGCATAGACCGGTCCCAGACCCACCAACCGCTCCTCGAGCGCACGCCGGCCGGGCAGGCCGGTAAGTTCATCGTGGAACGCCATACGGTGCGACTCCTGCAGCACGGCCATCAACAGGATGGCGCCCGCTGCTGAGACAAAGGCCGCAAACATGCCCGGCACAGTGGGCCATTGGCATGCCACGAAAAACGCGACCACTGCGCCCGCCAAGCCTATGTCGAGTGGCGAATTCTGCTTCCACGCGTTGTACGCCGCAACCGCGAACGCCGCGGCCATGAGAACCCGTCCGAGAAACGGCGCCGGTGCCGGCCGGATCAGCCAGTGCTCCAGCATTGCGTGCCACGCCGTTCCCGATAGGGCACTCTTTCCCGCACCTGCCACCCATGCCGTAAGCAGAATCTGCGTGATCAGCAGCAGCAGCCAGCGGTAGTTGTGGAAATGGGACATGCCGCGTTCCTCCATCCGCAAGGCAATTAGCATGTTGAGAGGCACGAATACTGCGAGGGCCGCAAATACCGCCCGGCTGGCGAAATTGACCGAGTGCGGACCTTGTGCCAACTGGTAGCCGATGAACGCAATGAGCAGGGATACGAGTACGATGAACGCCCGGCCGCGGTTGAACCAGAGGCTGATCGAAGCACCGACCAGGAGCACCGTGTAGGGTCCGAAAACGCCGAAGCCGGCGAATGACACCGGTAACCTTTGCCCGATCGCAACTGCCAACGCTGCGGCGACGATGATCGCCGCCGGCATGATCAGCGGGCTCAGCGCTCGCAGTTGGGCGGTGGCAATCACAACAGATCAGTTACGGGCGAAGAACGGAACTCGGGGAAAACGGAACTGGGTGCACGCAGAAGCAACAAAGAAATGATTCACGGAACTCATGATCCCGACACCGTACCATCTTGTTGCAATATGAATGAATCATACCGCCGATTGGGGAACCGGGCATGTGCAATCCGCCCTGCCGTGCGGCCACCTGAAAGCGCGTCGCGGGTCCGGGAGCGCCCGGAGTTTAGGAGTTAAACTCGGGCATATCCCGGGCCGCTCACATGTTTGCCGATCCGCTCCTCCTCGCCAGGGCCCAGTTCGGGCTCAATATCTCGTTCCACATCCTGTTTCCGAGCATCACCATCGCGCTTGCCTGGGTGCTGGCATACCTGCGCGTGCGTATCGGTCGCGGCGGCGAAGCGTGGTTTGCGCACGCCTACCGCCTGTGGGTCAAGGTATTCGCACTGTCGTTCGCGTTGGGAGTGGTGTCGGGCATCACGATGAGCTTTCAGTTCGGCACCAACTGGCCGGGCTTCATGCAGAAAGCCGGGAACATTGCCGGTCCCCTGCTGGGTTACGAGGTACTGACCGCATTTTTCCTCGAGGCGACTTTCCTCGGCGTGATGCTGTTCGGCCGCGACCGCGTGCCGGGTTGGATGCACACGGCCTCGGCATTTCTGGTGGCGATCGGCACATCGGCGTCGGCGTTCTGGATCCTGGCGCTCAATTCCTGGATGCAGACACCCCAGGGATTCGAAATCATCGACGGGCAACTGCATGCGGCCGACTGGTGGTCGGTCATCTTCAACCCGAGCTTTCCGTACCGGCTGACGCATATGATGATCGCCTCCGGGCTGACGGCGGCGTTCCTGATCGCGGGCATCTCGGCATTGCAGTTGCTGCGCAAGTCGCAGTTCGAACCGGCACGCCGGATGCTGCGGATGGGAATCGTGATTGCGGCGGTCCTGACGCCGGTGCAGATCCTGGTGGGTGACCTGCATGGACTCAACACCCTCGAGCACCAGCCGGCGAAGATTGCCGCCATCGAAGGCATCTGGGAATCCGACCGCAATGTGCCGTTACTGCTCTTCGCGCTCCCGAACCACGCGGAGCGGCGTAACGACTACGCAGTCGCAATTCCTGGTGTTACCAGTCTGATTTTGACGCACAAGTTCGACGGTGAGGTAAAGGGTCTTTCCGAGTTCGGCGACAGACATCCGCCGGTGGCGCCGGTGTTCTGGAGTTTCCGCGTCATGGTTGGCGTTGGCGTGCTGATGCTGGCGCTGTCGTGGTTGGGCGCTTTTTATCTGGTGCGTCGACGCGCGATTCCGCGTCGGCTTCTGCAGGGGTTTGCCGCCATGACATTCTCGGGATGGGTGGCGGTGCTCGCGGGCTGGCTTACCGCCGAGATCGGGCGCCAGCCCTACGTGGTGTACGGCGTGATCACGACCGCCGAAACTGCTTCTGACGTGCCGGCTCCGTATATTGCCGTGACGCTCTTTAGCTATCTGCTTGTGTATTCGCTGCTGTTGATTTCATACATGGTGGTGGTGACCCAGTTGGCAGTGAAGGATGCAGCCGGAGAGAAGCCGCCGGAGTTGGTGAATCCTTCGTTTCAATCAAGGACCACCTGAGGACGTTCGATGGATCTGCCTCTGATATTTGCGGTGCTCATGGGCCTGGCAATCCTCGCGTACGTCATTCTGGACGGCTTCGATCTCGGCGTCGGCATTCTCATGCCGTTTGCCAGCCCCGGCGAGCAGGACATGATGGTGGCCTCTATCGGTCCGTTCTGGGACGCCAACGAAACCTGGCTGGTACTCGGCGTCGGCATTTTGCTGGTCGCGTTTCCGCTCGCCCACGGCGTAATCCTGACGTCGTTGTATCTGCCGGTAGCCATGATGCTGATTGGTTTGATTCTGCGCGGTGTGGCATTCGAACTCCGTGCCAAGGCCACGGGCTGGCACCAACAGGTATGGAACCGGCTGTTCTTCGTGGGTTCGGTTGGAGCCGCACTCGCGCAGGGCATGATGCTGGGTGGTGTCGTCACCGGATTCAAGCCCGGCGGACTGTTCGTCGCTTTTGAATTTCTTGTCGGCCTGGGGCTGGCCGGTGGCTATGCACTCCTGGGTTCGACCTGGCTGGTGATCAAGACCGAAGGTGATTTGCAGACGAAGGCATTGCGCTGGGCCAGGACCGCGATGTTTTTCGCGGCGGCCGGTGTCGCGGCGATCAGCCTCGCCACCCCGTTCGCCAGCGAGAGCATCATGGAAAAATGGTTCGTGTGGCCGCTCGTCCTGTGGCTCTCGCCGTTGCCGATCCTTACCGCAGCAGCATTCGCCGGCATTCTGATTGGATTGAACCGCCTGCAACGCGGCCAAACCCGGCGTGAGTACCTGCCCTTTGTTTTGGCGGTATGGATCTTCGTATTTTCATTCGCGGGCCTGGCCTACAGCCTGTTCCCGTACCTGGTGCTCGACCGGCTGACGATCTGGCAGGCCGCGGCGGCGGAGTCGTCGCTCAAGTTCGTGTTCGTCGGCACCTGCGTGGTATTGCCGATGATTGTCGCTTACACGCTGTTTTCCTACCGCGTGTTCTGGGGGAAGGCCCGTTCACTCACGTACGGGGACTAGAGACGAGGGATGAGGGAAGAGGGGCGAGGGAACGGCAAGAACCGGAAATAAAGTCTTGAGAAACCATGTATAGACTCACCGCTCATCCCTCGTCCCTCATCCCCAAAATTGTTTCCTACGGCAATTTGATTTTTCCCCCGGGCCCGCCGAGTCCTGGCGGGATGCCTTCGGGGATGACGATCGAGGAACTGGCTTGGCGGCGCATTTCCTGAAGCTCCCTGACCGCACGCTCGACCGCGACCTGGGCGACTTCGGCGAATTTCGCCGCGGCATTGCCGAGCGAGTCGGCCTCGATCTCGAAAGCCAGCGGTATTGCGCCGACCGGCGTCATGAGCTGGGTTTCGCCGACGTAAATGATCTTGCGTCCGGCGTCGGTCGCGCCGTCGTTTTTAACTGGGGTCATGACGCGAATCGTGCCGACCTTTCGATCGGTGAAGACCTCCTCGCGATAAAGATTCGCGGGGTCCATTTTCAGTTCGGGTAGGTTGTCTGCGGCCATGGCGAAATTCCTGTGCGTGCGTGTTGAACGACGACGAAATTATCCCATGACTTTGCTCCACCGTGACCGTTGAAGGCGGGAAGGGCGCTACACTTCTGCAGCACCCGTCACCTGTCACTACTCCGTGCTCGCCTACCGACATCTTTTTCATGCCGGCAACTTTGCCGATGTATTCAAGCACTCGCTGCTGACGCAGCTTGCGCTCGTGCTGGAAAAGAAGGACAAGCCATTCTTCGTGCTCGATACGCACGCCGGGATTGGGCTCTACGACCTGACGCACCCCTGGGCACAGAAGAACGCGGAACACAAGGACGGGATCGCGCTGCTTTGGGACCGCAAGGACGTACCCAACACGCTGATACCGTATCTTGAGGCGGTCCGCGCGGAGAATGTGAACGGTGGGCTGCGCTTCTATCCCGGCTCGCCGCGCATCGTACGCCGGTTCCTTCGACCGAACGACCGCATGGTCCTGATCGAACTCAACAGGAAGGACTGCGAGGAACTGGAGACGCTATTTCGTGGCGACAGGCAAGTGATGTTGCGCATGATGGATGGCTACCAGGCACTCAGGGCCTTTCTTCCGCCCAAGGAACGCCGCGGGTTGGTTTTTATCGATTCCTCCTTCGATCGCGCGCAGGAATTCAGGCGCCTGACCGAAGGCCTCGTCGAGGCTCATCGGCGGTTCGCGACCGGGGTGTACGGGCTTTGGTATCCGCTGATGGAACCGACTGCGATGCGGGGATTCGAACGTGGAATGATCGCAACCGGCATACCCAAGATTTTGCAATTGGAACTCGCGGTGATGCCCGATGACTGGGGTGGACACATGCGCGGCTGCGGGCTACTGGTTGTGAACCCGCCGTTCGGATTCGAGGAAATCGCGCGGTCCATACTCGACTGGCTTTGGCCGGTACTGTCGCCAGACCGGGATGGCGGACATGCTGTGAAGTGGCTGGCGGGGGAAGGTTAAAGGAATGGCGAGTGCCAATTCAGGGCAGGGCTGCCCCGCAATAGGGCGTAATTGATACGGAATCAGCGGCAAAACGGGGCATTGCGGGGGCATGAACGGGGTTTTGCCACGCCTGCCAGTGGGTCTGTTTCTTGCGACAGTGAAGGCAAGATCGAAGAAACCCTTACTTGTTGCCCGAGTCGCGGGAGGAGCTCCGGGTCGGAACCCGACTGTGGATCATGCCTCCATTGTTGTGCTCGTGACCGATCTGTTGACCGCCATCCACCTGTTGTCAGGCTACCCAGCAGTTCCCGTCCAGCCGGAATTCATCGGTTGCCGCATGCGTCGCTCCATCGTAGATGATCCGATCGACTTATGGCCAGGCACCGCCGCCAACTACACCGGTGAAACGCTATTCCGATCAAATGCCTGCAATAGGAACGAACCAGGCTGAGGAGATCCCATAGACCAGTCTTCATTGATGTCGCTGATGCTCGAGTTGTTCACGGCCATCAGGCTCGTATCCGGATATCCCAGTCCGGAAGTGGTCCCGCAAATCCAGCGCCTCTCGGTAGTGGAAATGCAGCAGAAGATCTGCGGCGGCCGCGCGTGCAAGGTCAAGGCCTTTTACCACCCGGAGTGGGGCGTCTATGTGGACGAGGCGCTCGACATCCAGAACGATGCTTTTGACCGCTCGGTCCTCCTGCACGAACTGGTGCATCACCTGCAGAAGGCTACGGGCAAATTCGACGCGGTACCGAACTTTTGCGTACGGCGTAACGCCCAGGAACTGGAGGCCTACGAGATCCAGAACCGATACCTTTCCAGCCAGGGGGCAACACGTCGCGCCTTCGTCATGGGCTGGTCGGGAAAGTGCAAAGACGAGGACACTGGACTGTGATTGGGCCAGGATCTGTCTTCGGGGTGCTCTGGCAGGGGAAAGCCGGGCCGCCCCTTACGAAACCTGTTGAAAAATCGAACTTTTTTCGACGGATTGTTGCCTCACTTGTATCATGCCGCACAAATAACCCTTTAACTTCGAATGCCCGGATGGCGGAGGGACGCCGGGTGGGAGAGTCCCCATGGACCCTGCCTCTTTGTCGTCTTTAGTCGCCGAGCTCTTCGTAGTCATCCAGTTGCTGTCTGGTTATGCACCGCCGACGGTGCCGCCCGTGGTTCATCGGGTGCCGCAAACCGTTATCCAGGAGATGTTCTGCCTGCGGCCGTGTCCCGTGCGAGCAGCCTATGACGCCACACGAGGGGTGTTCATCGATGAAGACCTCGACGTCGCGAACAACACCTTCCATCGTTCCATCCTGGTCCATGAGCTGGTTCACCACGCGCAGGCCGTGAGCGGCCGTTTCGATATCGGGACGAGCGATTGCATGCGACGCAACCTCGCGGAACAGGAAGCCTATTTCATCCAGAACACTTACCTGATGGGAATGAACAGCGCGAGCCGCGTATCGATGTCGGGCTGGGCGGCGCGCTGCGTTGACGCAGAAGTGCCAACGCCTACGCGGCATTGACGGTTTCCTAACCGGATATGGCTTGAATCTTGCATGATTAGGCAGTAACGGCGTCACAACGGGCAATACAACAGGCAAATAACACACGCAATACAACGGTCCCGCGCATTCGGGGGAGAGCGGGGGGCCAAAGGAACAACAATGGGCGAATCTTCCCTTTCTTCCCTGGTCGTTGAACTTTTTACAACGATCCACTTGCTCGCAGGCTATCCCGTGCCCGAAAGAGGTCCGGAAATCCACATCGTTCCCCATGCGGTGATAGAGGAAAAAATCTGCCGGAGCCAGTGCAGGCGCATAAAGGCGTTCTACCACCCGGACTGGGGTGTGTATTTGGACGAATCTCTCGACCTAGCGGGGGACGCTTTCGATCGATCAATTCTTCTGCATGAACTCATGCACTACGTTCAGCATTCTGCAGGCGCGTACGAAACGCTGCCGTCGGACTGCGAACGCCGGAACGCCGAAGAGCACGAAGCCTACAAGGTCCAGAACAAGTACCTCGCGGCCATCGATGATCTGCGCAGAGTCCCAGTCGGGGCATGGATGCGTGCTTGCAGGCACTGAGGCAGGCACGACTTTACGTTTCGCCCTTCGCTGTTTTTCTCGCCCGTTGCCGGGCTAGCATGGCTTCCGTGTTCGTGACGTAGAGCAAGTGAGCGATCTTGCGCACGAAGTGATCCTCGTACGTATCCAGGTCGCGGTCGGCAAAGGCCACTCGCCACAGGTGTTCGATCAGGGCAATGCGGCTTTCCATCGGCAATAAACGCTTGATGATGGATACTGGGCCGAAGTAAGAAGTAAAGCGGTGCGCCCTAACCTCATCGAGCAAAGCCAGTGCATCACGCTCCCCCAAATCGAACATCGCCATCAGCGCGACGTTTGCGGTGCTTGATTCTTCGGGCCTTTCGTTCAGGTCTGTGCGGATCATCTCGTGCAGTAACCCCGCCACTGCAACTTGCAACTGCCGGGTTCCGGATTCGATCGGATTTGCCAGGTCCGACGCGGACGCGCCGGAAAGGAGTTTCTTGAGCGCGCCGAGCATACGCAGACGGGTCGTTACGGAGCCTGCAGTTGGTGCCCTAATCTTTCCGCGAAGCGACGGGCGGCTTTCAGCCCGTTACTTTCATTCCTCTTTGAACCCCCGGTCGTGAGCCAATTGCCGCGCCCCAGCGTCGCAAATCGGCGAGTCCGCCGTCTTCGTCGATCAGCGCCTTCCGCGCCGCAAAGTTCGGATACAGCATGATATCGGCAACGGAAAACTCGTCCGCGAGATATTCGCGCGTTGCCAAGCGCGCATTACACGCTGCGAAAAAGCCCAGCAGGCGTTGCTTGAAATAGTCGCTGTTCGCGGCAATCTTTTCCGGAACACTCGTTTCCATGCGAAATATCGTGCCGCTCGTACCGGCAATGTCGCTCGCCGCCTGCATCATCCACTGCATGGCGTGCGCGCGTCGTGCGGCGTCCTTCGGCAGGAATTTGCCGGATTTCTCCGCGGCATAAAGGATGATCGCTCCCGACTGCGAAAGCGTGAGTGGCTTGCCGCTAGGGCCGTCCGGGTCGACGATTACAGGAATCAGACCGGCAGGATTGAGCTTCAGAAATTCGGGGGTGCGCTGTTCGCCCTTGGCAAGGTCGACCTTGCGGGTCCGATAAGGCAGGCCGGTTTCCTCCAATGCTACTGCGGCGCGAAGCCCGTTGGCGGTCGGCGCAAAGTAAAGTTCGATCATGCGGCTGTCTCCGTTGTTGTCGAGGCCGCAGTTTACCGCGACTCATTGGTTTGGGCGCCCATTCGCGCATTGGCGACTGCGAGCCTCGCTGTTCGCAGGTAGAATTTTGACGGAGTTCCGATCACCAGAGAAAGTCGATGATAAAACTGTGGATCCTCGTTGCTTTCGTTATTCTCGGCATAGTGGCGGACCCTGCGGCTGCGCAGCCGGAGAAGCCGGCCGTCACCATCGCGGTGGGCGGCAAGGCGTCGCTTTACTACCTGCCGCTGTCCCTCGCCGAACGGCTCGGCTACTTCGCGGACGAAGGCTTGAAGGTGGAAATCCTGGATTTCGCCGGCGGTGCCAAGTCTCTGCAGGCCATGATGGGGGGCAGCGCCGACGTCGTCTCCGGCGGTTTCGACCACGTCCTTGTAATGCGCGCGCGTGGGCAGAAACTCAAGGCATTCGTGCTGCAGATCGCCACGCCGGCGATTTCGCTTGGACTGGCGAAGAAGCACACGGCAAAGTTTCGCTCGCCGAAGGACCTCAGGCGCATGAAGATCGGCGTGACCGCGCCGGGATCCAGTACCCATGCGTTCGTCAACCATCTGCTGGCGTCAGTGGGTTTGACCTCCGACGACGTTTCCATCATCGGCGTGGGCTCGGGTCCGGGCGCTGCAGCTGCGATGCAGGCGGGACACCTCGACGCGATTGCCAACATCGAGCCGACTATCACGCTGCTGGAAAACTCCGGCACGATCCAGGTGATGGTGGAAACCGTGACGGTGCGGGGCGCGAAAGCGGTGTTCGGCAGTCCCTTGCCGGCGGGGTCGTTGTACACCCGCGAGGAGTTCGTCATGGCCAATCCAAAGACCGTGCAGGCGTTGACCAACGCGATGGTGCGGGCGCTTAAGTGGCTGAACGCTGCTTCGGCCGAGGATGTCGCCAAGGCCGTACCGCCTGAGTATTTGCTGGGCGATCGCGCCCTGTACCTGGCTGCGCTAAAGAGAATGCGCGAAAGTTATGCGCAGGATGGCCTGTTCCCGCCAGCCGGGGTCGAAGCACAGCTCAAGGTGCTGATCGGTTTCGAGCCCGCGGTCCGGGAAGCGAAGGATCTGAACCCGGCGGATTCGTATACCAACGATTTCGTGCGCAAAGCTCTGCAAAAGTATCAATAGGTGGCAGGAAAAAATCCCATGCGATACGGGGTGGATATCAACCGGCCTTAGCCTCAAAGGCGTTGACCTTACTTAAGGGCGCGAAGAAGAGGGGTGTGGACCGCTCGTGTCAGGCCGATCTGGCACCCCTCTTGAGCCCTCCCGCGACACGTGATACGGTCGCGTTCCCTATCCGTCAACCCCCGGTCATCGAAGTGCCGAGGACGCGCATGAAGTATTCAATGAAAATCATAACCATGCTGTTGGCCGTTGCGCCCGTTACGGTGTTGGCACAAACTGCTCCCCAGACCGCCAAGGAAATTTTCGAACAAATGTGCGCCGGGTGCCACGGCACCTACGGCAACGGCCAGGAAGGGACTAAGAGCGGGTTCGTGCCGCGTATCGGCACGCTCGCCAACAAGGAATACATGGCGTCGGTGCCGGACGACTATCTCAAGATGATCATCAAGAAGGGCGGCGCCTACATGGGCAAGATCGCGGCCATGCCCGCCTGGGAGCAAAAATTCAACGACGAGAAGGTCGCTGAACTCGTCGTCCATATCCGCACCTTCACGGGAACGGAGGAAAAAAAATAGAGATAAGAAAGATCCAGCCGGTCGAACGGCCAGGACATGCAGGTACGTCGTAGCGCAGTTGAAGTGGAATTCTGACGAAGCACATGCAGGGAATTCTAACCAGGAGGAGGAGAAGAAATGAAAATTCTAAAATATGCAGCAGTAGTCGCGCTTGCAGTGGGGATCTTTCCCGGATCCGCTTTTGCGCAAGATCGCGCAAAGGCGGATCCGGGCGGTCCGGCCGGCAAATGGTCCACCCGCACGCCCGTCAAGCCCGATCCGAGCAAGATCAAGGTGCCCAAGGGCTACAAGGTCAGCGTGTTCGCAGCCGGCCTGGACACCATCACGTCCATCACGGTCGACAAGCAGGACAACGTCTGGGTCGCCATTTCTGGCAACACCTTCGGCTTCCCGCCGGAGGGCATCGACAAGCCGCATGTCAAAATTTTCGACAAGTCCGGCAAGCTCATCAAGGACAACGTCGGTTTGGGCGTGTTCAAGTCTTTTGCCCTGAATGAAATCGGGTTTTGCCCGGAGAACGGTCGCACCTATGTCGGCGACTACAGCTACGGCATCTGGGAAATCGACGGGGTGAACGGCACGCCGAAGCTGATCATGAATGAGGTTCCGATCGGCGACCACGCGCTCGGCGGCATCACCTGCCGGGACGGCTGGTTATATTACGCGGTGGGTGCTCCAAGCAATTCGGGCTATGCGGACCCGAATATCCATGGCTGGACGGATGCGATCGACCCCTACTGGGAAAAACGCACGACGGACGGCATGCCGCCGCTGCCGCGCGATCCGCCCTGCCGCGACATCGTGCTGACGGGCCTGAACATCCGCGACACGGAAGGCAACCTCACGGGCGCGTACCTGCCCAAGGGCACGCCGTCCAAGCCCGGCCAGGTCATCAAGGCGCAGAAGCCGTGCGGCGGCGCAATCCACCGCGCCAAGCTGAAGGCCGACAGCAGCTACAAGACCGACGACTGGGAAGTGTACGCAATGGGATTGCGCAACTCCTCCGGCGTCGCATTCGGCCCCAAGGGTTCGCGATTCGAGAAGGCGCTGGCGGTAAGCGACAACGGGCACAACGACAAGGGCAACCGGCGCGTCGCCAACGCCGCGGAACGGCTTTTCGTCTTTACCGAGAAGGGCCAGGACGCGGGCTTCCCGGACAAGGACGGCGACAACTTCGTCAATATCAAGCGTTCCGGTCCGGACGTCTACCGCGGCAACAAGTACGACCCGACGCGGCCGAATCCCCAGCTGAACATCGGGGACAAGCCGTTCGTGCCGACCCTGCCGCCGTACCGGTTCATCGACCACTCTATCGGCGTGCGCGGCACGCCGCTGATCGTGGCCAACCCGAACCCGAACGGCTACATCAATCCTGTGCTCGAGTGGGACACCAACAACCCGATGGACGGGCTGGCATGGTCGAACGCGGGCTTCGAGGGCAAGCCGGGTGACGTGCTCTATACCGCGGTGTTTGGCATCATCGACAACGGGCCGGAAAGCCTGCGTCCGATGTGGCCGGCCGTCGTGCGTGTCGAGTTCCTGAACCCGACGGGCGTGAAGTGGACGATCTTCGCCGAGAACATCGATCCGGGCCCCAACGCGTACCAGAAGCCGGAAAACCGCGGTGGCATGGAGCGTAGCAACGATGTCGAGTTCAGCAACGACGGCAAGACGATGTACGTCGGTGACTACGGTGAACTCTATGTGAACTACCAGATGGAATCGCCGTTCTACACCACGCCGAAGTCCGCGGTGGTCTGGGCGATCACCAAGCAGTAAATCAGGTCGGTTATTTCGATACCGGCGGCTGCGGCCGCCGGTTTTTTATTTTGGGTTGCCCTGCAAGCTGTTCAGCGAGCCAGGGACACCGACAGCAATCCAATCCGGAATTACCGGGGCATCCCGGTAACGTTCGCGCGCAATTCCACAAGGATCGGGTCCGACGCCAGGTTTGCACCGTTCACCGTCACGGCGGCCGCGAACGTTCCGTCATCCAGCTCCCGCAGATTATGCAGGATGATCTGTTTGTGCTGGTGGATCATGCTGGCAAGCAAGGCATTGAGACGATCGCGCACGGCAACGGAAGCGACACCGACATGCATCTGTAAAATGCAATCGGGGCGCACCCGATAATGTGATTGCGCCAAAGGATCGAGCGATTCGATCCAGAACCGGCACCAGCCCGCCGACTCACAGCCGCGAAACCGAGCCTCCACCGCTGCGGGAGGTAATGGGGATTCCGCACGGATTGTCGCCGGTGCGGACAACGACCCGAGTAATGCGACGCCGGCAGCGAGCAAAGTCGGTGTTGCTTTAGGCACGAAAAGCGTGCGGGGCCTCATATCAGGTTTTACTTTCGGCGGTGCAGGACCACCGTGTGATATAGCGCGCACGTTACAGCGCGGCAACGAATCTGGATGATTGCCCCGGTCGCGTTTCCGGCCGGTAGAATAGCAACCTGCCGGTCCCCCTCGGCAGGAAGTTTCCCTTGTTTTGCCGAACTATTTCCCCACATACGGTCCATGTCCGAAAAGCACTCCGAGGCCATTCATATACATGGCGCCCGACAGAACAATCTGAAGAATCTCGACGTCGACCTACCCCTTAATGAACTCCTGGTGGTGACGGGAGTATCGGGGTCCGGGAAATCTTCGTTGGTATTCGATACGTTATATGCCGAGGGGCAGCGGCGCTATGTGGAGACGTTTTCTCCCTACGCGCGCCAGTTCCTCGACCGGATGGACAAACCCCAGGTCGACCGCATCGACGGCATTCCACCGGCCATTGCCATCGACCAGACCAACCCGGTGCGCACATCGCGCTCGACCGTCGGGACGATGACCGAGCTGGCCGATTATCTGAAGCTGCTGTTCGCTCGCGCATCGCTGCTTTATTGCCGCGGTTGCGCTCGGCCGGTGCGCCGCGACAATCCCGATTCCATCTTCGACGATCTGCTGTCCAGGGCTCAGCGGTCCGGCGCTCCGCGGCTGATGATTACCTTCCCGGTCGACATTCCGAAAAATTTTTCCGAGGAAGAGATTCTCAAGCTGTTGGAGAGTCAGGGCTATACCCGCGTCCATTCGAAGTCCAAAGGGCGGCTTGAAGTCGTGCAAGACCGGCTGCGCATCGGGAATGTCGAGCGTGCCAGGGTGATCGAGGCGATTGAAGCCGCTTTGAGGGTCGGCAACGGCCACGTAAATATTTATCCAGTACCCGAAGGCGATCGGTCGGAATCCGCTCACCCCTCACCCCTCGTCCCTCATCCCTCAGCGCCGTGGCGCTATTCCACGGCGCTCCACTGCCCCGATTGCGATATTCACTATCGCGAGCCCAGCCAGAGCACGTTCTCGTTCAACTCGCCGGTCGGCGCCTGCGACACCTGTCGCGGCTTCGGTCGTGTCATAGGCGTCGACTACGGTCTGGTGATCCCCGATGAATCGAAGACGCTCGGTGGCGGTGCCGTGAAGCCCTGGCAGACGCAAAGTTTCAAGGAATGCCAGGACGATCTGGAAAAGTATGCGAAGAAGCGCGGCATTCCTCTCGACAAACCCTGGCGGAACTTGAGTGCGGCACAAAAGAACTGGGTGGTCGACGGTGAGCCGGAGTGGGTGAGCTGGAAGAAGTCCTGGCCCGGCATCTGGTATGGCGTGCAACATTATTTCGACTGGCTGGAAAGCAAGGCATACAAGATGCACATCCGCGTACTGCTGTCGCGCTATCGCGCGTACACGCCTTGCACGGTTTGCGAAGGCAGCCGCCTGAAGCCGGACGCGCTGTTGTGGCGGGTCGGCACCAAGCACGACGCGGATGCCGTGCTCGAGCCTGGAATGCGTTATCGCCCGAAGGACGTGGCATGGAGCGATACGCAACTGGAGCAGGTGCCCGGCCTGACGATCCATGACTTGATGCAATTGCCGGTGGATCGTTGCGCGCGCTTTTTCGCAGACGTCCATATGCCGTCGCTGCTCCTCGACGATGCAACGGCGTTGCTGATGGGCGAAACGCGCACGAGGCTTTCCTACCTGCAGGAGGTCGGCCTGGGCTACCTGACGCTCGATCGTCAGTCGCGGACGCTGTCGGGCGGCGAAGTTCAGCGCATCAACCTGACCACAGCGCTTGGCACTTCGCTTACCAACACCCTGTTCGTTCTCGACGAGCCGTCAATAGGGCTACACCCGCGCGACATGGGTCGCGTAATAGCGGTCATGCGAAAGCTGCGCGACGCCGGCAACTCGCTCGTGGTGGTCGAGCACGATCCGCAGATCATGTTTGCCGCCGATCGCATACTCGACATGGGCCCGGGGCCGGGCGAGAAGGGCGGCGAGATTGTTTTCTTTGGTCAGCCGGCCGCGCTTGTGGCGAGCGCCAATTCATTGACGGGCGAATACCTGCGGGGTTTGCGGCGCGCGGACGCGGGCCTGAAACAGATACCCGTAAAGCCGGACGACCCTCGGCTGGAAGTGCTCGGCGCGGCGGAGCACAACCTCGATGATATCGACGTTGCGATCCCGCTCAACCGGCTGGTCTGCGTAACCGGTGTGTCGGGCTCGGGAAAATCGACGCTGGTGCAGGATGTCCTTTATCCGGCTCTGCTGAAACAAAAGGGTAAGCCCACTGAATCGGCGGGCACGCATAAGGCGATAATCGGCGCGGACTCGATCGGCGATGTGGTCATGGTGGACCAGACGCCCATCGGCCGCACGACACGCTCCAATCCTGCCAGTTATGTCGGCGCCTTCGATGCGATCCGCGACCTGTTCGCGAAATCGCCCATCGCGAAAGAGCGAGCCTATAAGCCCGGCATGTTCAGCTTCAATTCCGGCGATGGCCGTTGCCCGACCTGCGGCGGCAATGGTTTCGAGCACGTCGAGATGCAATTCCTGTCGGACGTCTATTTGCGCTGCCCCGATTGCGACGGCCGCCGTTACCGGGCGGAGTTGCTCGAGGTGACCATTGCGCCCGATGGTAAACGGCCGAGAAGCATTGCCGACGTGCTCGACCTGACTGTATCGGAAGCGGTTGACTATTTCGCCAACTCGCAGGAAGTCTTGCGCCGTCTGAAACCTCTGGCCGAAGTCGGCCTCGAGTACCTGCGGCTTGGGCAACCCGTGCCGACGCTATCCGGAGGCGAAGCGCAGCGGCTCAAACTCGCGGGCCATTTGGCAGAGGCGGTTAAGCGCTCCTCGCCCCTGACTCTTCACCCCTCGCGGGAACGCAGAACGCTGTTCCTGTTCGATGAGCCGACTACCGGGCTGCATTTTGAAGACATCGCCAAACTGCTGCGCTCTTTCCGGCGACTTGTGGGTGCGGGAAATTCGGTTCTGGTGATAGAACACAACCTCGACGTGATTGCAGCGTGCGACTGGATCATCGACCTTGGACCCGAAGGCGGCGAAGCCGGCGGAGAAGTGGTGTTCATGGGTACGCCCGAACAGATCAGGAAGGACACCAGATCGCACACCGGCGTCGCCCTCAGGGAATACGAGCAAGCCGTTGCGAAAGGCGCCTTTGCGCAGCAGACTTGTGATTCGGGAGATGTTCTCCGTCATCCCTCGTCCCTCATGGGCGATCCCCGGTTATGGTCGAAGACCGGTACCCCCTTGGGGGATCCAGCGAAGCAGGGCGCCACTCGTCCCTCCATAACGATCCACAACGCCCGCGAGCACAATCTGAAGAACGTCAATCTCTCGCTGCCGCAGGGAAAATTTACCGTCATTACCGGGGTATCCGGCAGCGGCAAGTCGACGTTGGCCTTCGACATCATATTCGGCGAAGGCCAGCGCCGCTATCTCGAGTCGCTCAACGCCTATGCCAGGCAGTTCGTGCAGGTTGCTTCGCGCCCGGACGTGGATGCGATCTACGGCATACCGCCGACGGTGGCGATCGAACAGCGCACAAGCCGTGGCGGGCGAAAGAGCACGGTGGGCACGCTGACCGAGATCCATCATTTCCTGCGCCTGTTGTTCGTGAAACTCGGCACCCAGTACTGCCCCGATTGCATGGTGCCGATCGAGCCGCAGAGCCCCGACGCGATTGCTGCGCGCATCATGCACGACTACAAGGGCCGGCATATCGGCCTCATGGCGCCGCTGGTGGTGAATCGCAAAGGTGTTTACACCGATCTCGCCAAATGGGCCCGCAACAAAGGATTCCCATATTTGCGTGTCGATGGTGAATTTCTATCGACACAGAAGTTTCCGCGCATCGACCGGTTCAAGGAGCACACCATCGAACTGCCGGTCGCGGACCTGCATGTCAGCGCCGCGGACGAGAAGACATTGCGTGCCGGTTTGAAACTGGCGTTGGAGCACGGTAAGGGCGTGGCGCACGTGATTGCGCCGCTCGACGGCCTGATGAGCGGCAACGGCAATGTCGCCGAGACCGTGTTCTCGACCAAGCGGGCCTGCCCGTCCTGTGCCCGCAGTTTTCCGGAACTCGATCCGCGGCTGTTCTCCTATAACTCCAAGCATGGCTGGTGCGCCAACTGTTATGGCACCGGCTTGCAGATCGACGAGGTGGGCTGGGACGAGGAGCGCTCGCGAACCGGCACCCAGGACAACGTCCTGGACTCCTGGATCGAATGGTTGCAGGTCGACGAGCCTTGCCCCGTGTGCGACGGCAAACGGCTAAACCCTGAAGCGCTCGCGGTATTGTGGCGCGATCGCTCGATTGCCGACTACGGCATGTTGCCGGTTGTGACGCTGTCGGACCTGGTTTCGACGCTGAAACTGGAAGGCCGCGAACTGGAGATTGCGCGCGATCTGGTGGCGGAACTGAAAAGCCGTCTCGGCTTCCTGTCGGAAGTCGGCCTCGGTTACCTCACCCTGGACCGTTCCGCGCCGACGCTTTCAGGCGGCGAAGCGCAACGTATCCGTTTGGCAGCACAGCTGGGTTCCAACCTGCGTGGAGTTTGCTACATCCTGGATGAGCCCACCATAGGGCTTCATCCGCGCGACAACCAGATTCTTCTCAACACGCTGGAGAAGTTGGAGAAGAAGGGCAACACGTTGCTGGTCGTCGAGCACGATGAGGAGACTATCCGCCGCGCGCACCACGTCGTCGACCTCGGTCCCGGCGCGGGCCGTCTGGGAGGCGAGGTGATTGCGCAAGGCAACGTCGAGCAGTTGATGCACACCCCGGATTCGCTGACCGGAAAATTCCTGCGGCTTCCGCTATTGCACCCGCTGCAGCCATGGCGCCCCACGGACAACCGTGCCCCAGCGATCCAGCTGACCGGCGCGACGCTGCACAATCTGAAAGGAGTCGATGCGCGATTTCCGCTGGCGCGGCTGACCGTGGTGACCGGCGTCTCGGGCAGCGGCAAGTCCACACTGGCGCGAGACATCCTGCACGACAACATGACCGCGCTGGTCGGCGAGCGCAACAAGCGCAACGCGGCTGCTCTCGAGCCGGCGGGCTGTAAGTCGTTAAGAGGCTGGGATACCATCGACCGGGTCCTCGAGGTCGATCAGACGCCGATCGGCAAGACGCCACGTTCCTGTCCGGCGACATACGTGGGATTCTGGGACGCCATCCGCAAGCTGTTCGCGGGTACGCAGGAAGCGCGCATGCGCGGCTTCGAACCGGGCCGCTTCTCCTTCAATACCGCCGGTGGCCGTTGCGATGCCTGCGAAGGACAGGGCATGCAGAAGATCGAGATGAGTTTCCTGCCCGACGTCAAGGTCGCATGCGACGTTTGCAATGGCGCGCGCTTCAGTCCCGAAACCCTGGCGGTGCAGTACAAAGGCAAGTCCATCGGCGACGTGCTGAAGATGAGCGTCGATGAAGCGGAGGACTTCTTCTCCGCGCATCCGGGGATCCACCATGCGCTGCGCCTGCTGCAGGATGTCGGCCTGGGTTATCTCACGCTTGGCCAGCAAAGTCCCACGTTGTCTGGCGGCGAAGCGCAACGGATCAAACTCGTCACCGAGTTGTCCAAGGTTCGGACCACCCCACCTCTCCCCGGCCCTCGCGCTCCTGAAGGGCGGAGATGGAGAAATAACCAGAAACAGACCTTGTATGTTCTGGACGAGCCGACTGTCGGCCTGCACATGGCGGACGTGGAGAAGCTCATTCGCGTCTTGCACCGGCTGGTCGACGCCGGCAATACCGTGGTCGTCATCGAGCACAACCTGGACGTCATGGCGGATGCCGACTGGATCATCGATTTGGGCCCGGAAGGCGGCGAGGCCGGCGGAAGAATCGTGGCACAGGGCATGCCCCAACAGGTGGCCGGCGTGAAACCGTCGCACACAGGCCGCGTGCTCGCTGCTTTTCTCGCCGAACGCGGCCACAAAGTACCCACCGCGATCGCGTCATGAACGCTACCGGTGCGAAGGTGCAGGCGTATCATTCGCAGACAGGATTCTACAGGCCATGAAAGCCAACGACACCAATATTCAATTGCCTGCGCAGCAAGTCAGCATCGACGTGCTGCTCGAGAAATACGCCAAGGGCAACGAGCGCAGCATAGAGGAGGTCTTCCGCCGGGTTGCGCGAGCGCTTGCCGCGGTCGAAAAGGAGCCGTCCAAATGGGAGCCGGTGTTCCTGGAAGCGCTGGGAAGCGGTTTCATTGCTGGCGGACGCATCAACTCAGCCGCCGGCACGCAACTCACGGCGACGCTGATCAACTGCTTTGTCCAGCCCGTGGGCGACTCGGTGTCGGAAACGGTCGACGGCAAGCCCGGTATTTATGTCGCGCTGATGGAGGCGGCGGAGACCATGCGCCGCGGCGGGGGCGTCGGGTACGACTTTTCCGCGATCCGGCCGCACGGCGCTCTGGTGAGAGGTACGCAGAGTAGCGCGAGCGGTCCGGTGTCCTACATGCGCGTGTTCGACCAAAGCTGTGAGACCGTGGAATCGGCCGGTGCTCGCCGTGGTGCGCAGATGGGCGTCCTGCGTTGCGACCATCCCGATATCGAGCGCTTTGTCCACGCCAAGGACGACGGTAGTCTGCGCAACTTCAACGTCAGTGTCGCCGTCACCGACGACTTCATGCGCGCGGTGGAGGCCGACGGCGACTGGGAACTGGTGCACAAGGTGCCGCCGGGCAGGGAGATAGCGAGTACCCTCGAACGGCAAAGGGAGGACGGCCGCTGGATCTACCGCAAGGTGAAGGCTCGCGATCTTTGGAAGCAGATCATGGAGTCGACCTACGACCACGCCGAGCCTGGCGTGATCTTCATCGACCGAGCCAACGCCGAAAACAATCTTTCCTATTGCGAAACGATCGAATCCAGCAATCCCTGCGGTGAGCAGATGCTGCCTGCCTACGGCTGCTGCTGTCTCGGCAGCATCAACCTGACGCCGTTCGTATCACACCCGTTCACGCCTGACGCGCGCTTCGATTTCGAGTCGTTCGCGAAAGTTACCAAGGTGGCGGTGCGCATGCTGGACAACGTGCTCGACGCGACCGTGTGGCCCTTACCCCAGCAGATGCGGGAGGCGCACGACAAGCGCCGCATCGGACTCGGGTTCACCGGCCTGGGAGATGCGCTGATCATGCTCGGACTGCGCTACGACACCGGTGAGGCACGCGCGATGACAGAACGGATCGCGGAGCAAATGCGCGACGGGGCCTACATGGCGTCGGTGGAGCTTGCTCAGGAAAAGGGTGCCTTTCCGCTGTTCGACGCGGAGAAATATCTCGCCGCGCCGCGATTCGCCTCGCGGCTGCCGCAAACGCTTAAGCAGGCGATCCGAAGGCACGGGGTGCGCAATTCGCACCTGCTGTCGATCGCCCCGACCGGCACGATATCACTGGCCTTTGCGGACAACGCTGCCAACGGCATCGAACCGCCGTACTCATGGAACTACCAGCGCAAGAAACGTGAGCACGACGGCACCCGCAAGGTTTACGACGTCGAGGACCACGCCTGGCGCCTGTACCGTCACCTCGGCGGCAACACCGACAAGCTGCCGCCGCCGTTTGTGACCGCGCTGGAAATCTCCGCGCTCGACCATATGCGCATGGTGGCGGCGGTGACGCCGTTCGTGGATTCGGCGATCAGCAAGACGGTGAACGTGCCGGAGGACTATCCCTTCGATAGCTTCAAGGACCTCTATTTAGAGGCTTGGAAGTCCGGACTGAAAGGCATCACCACGTATCGTCCCAACAGCGTGCTTGGGAGCGTGCTGTCGGTGACCGCGCACGAAGAAACTCCGAACGACCTCGATACCTCGGACGCGGACCGCCGCATCCGGCTTGAGGCGACGCCGACGCCCGCGCTATCGAGTTTACGCTGGCCGAGCCGGCCGCGGCTCGCGGCCGGCAATCCGGCGTGGACCTACATGGTGGAATCGCCCTTCGGGCAGTTTGCAATTTTCGTCGGTCACGTCGATAGCGGCGACCCGCATGCATTCGAAGTCTGGGTCAATGGTGCCGAGCAGCCGCGAGGAATCGGCGCGGTGGCCAAGACGTTATCGATGGACATGCGCACGCAGGACAAGGGCTGGTTGCGCATGAAACTCGACATCCTTTCGCGCACCGCGGGCGACGACGCCTTCGATTGCCCGTTGCCGCCGGACGGCAAGCCCACGCGCGTGCCGAGCGTGGTCGCCGCTTTCGCCCGCATCGTGGCTTGGCGTGTTGAGCAACTGGGCGCGCTCGCTGCACGCGATGGGCGTTCGCCGGTGCTCGATGCGTTGTTCGCGAAAAAGGAACCCAAGACCGGCACAGACGGAACCATGTCCTGGTCGGTCGATGTCTTCAACCCGAGTTCGGGCGACGATTTCGTGCTGATCCTCAAGGAACTGGTGCTGCCCTCAGGCCAGCGCCGGCCGTACTCGGTATGGATGGCGGGCGCCTATCCGCGCTCACTTGACGGCCTGTGCAAGCTGCTTTCGCTGGACATGCGGGTGATCGACCCGGCGTGGATCGGCATGAAGCTGCGCAAACTGCTCAACTATGCCGAGCCGCTGGGCGATTTCATGGCGCGCGTTCCCGGGGAAACTCGCCAGCAGAACTGGCCTAGCACTGTGGCCTACGTGGCGCGGCTTATCATCCATCGTTACGCAATGCTCGGCGTGCTCGACGAGCGTGGTTATCCGGTGAACGAAATGGGTGTGCTCGAGATTCCGGAAGCCGCGCGCGAGCGCGAGGAATTGCGGGTGCTGCCCGGCCGCCGCTGCATGGAGTGCGGCAATACCGCGGTGATCAGGAAGGACGGCTGCGAGTTCTGCACTGCTTGCGGTGCTATCGGTGCATGCGGATAGGGCGGGGGCGAACCCTTATCCCTAAATTGTGCGAGACATTCGGCCGTCAGGCCTGTATAGTGTGCGCCAAGGATTTTGGTTCGCGTCAATCGGTCCGCGTCTCAGCCCTTTCGTGGTGGTCGTTCTTCCCCGAAGTTCTCAACACTAATCGATTCTGCCTGAACCGGTTCGGAAGGATGGCTTCCGCAGGCTGTTTCAGGAGATATCCATTACTACGTCATTCGAAGGTCTCGGCCTGCGTGCCGAGCTGATTCGCGCTGTCGCCGATCAGGGTTACACGCAACCCACCCCTGTACAGGCGCAAGCGATCCCGTTCATCCTGCAGGGCCGCGACATACTTGCCGGCGCCCAGACCGGCACTGGCAAGACAGCGGGCTTCACCCTGCCGCTTCTCCAGTTGCTTTCGGCAAAGCCAAGCGGCAATGCGTCGCGTACGATCCGTGCGCTGATCATCACCCCGACACGTGAACTGGCCGCGCAGGTCGAGGAAGCCGTGCGCACTTACGGCAGTCATCTGCGCCTGCGTTCCGCGACCGTTTACGGCGGCACCAGCATGAACCAGCAGATCCGTGCGCTGCGACAAGGCGTGGATATTCTGGTCGCTACACCGGGGCGACTTTTGGATCATCTCCAGCAGAGAACTGCGAATCTGTCCCACGTCGAATTCCTGGTGCTCGACGAGGCCGACCGGATGCTCGACATGGGCTTCATCCGCGACATCCGCCGCATCCTCGCCTCGCTGCCCGCGAAAAGGCAAAACCTGTTCTTCTCTGCCACGTTCTCAAAGGAGATTCGCGGACTTGCCGATTCCTTTCTGCAGGCGCCGGTTGAGGTTGCAGTGGCGCGTGTCGATGCCACGTCCAACCTGATTTCGCAGGTCGTGCATCCGGTTGACAAGGACCACAAGCGCGCGTTGCTCACGCACCTGATCCGCAGCGGCGACTGGCGACAGGTCTTGGTATTCGTGCGCACCAAGCACGGCGCAAGCCGCCTCGCGGAGCAACTGGACCGCGACGGCATTGCGGCAGATGCCATCCACGGCAACAAGAATCAAAGTCAGCGGACCCGCGTGCTCAGTCAGTTCAAAGCCGGCAAGTTGCGCGTGCTGGTCGCGACCGACATCGCCGCCCGCGGCCTCGACATCGAGCTCCTGCCGCACGTGGTGAACTACGAACTGCCGAACGTTTCGGAAGACTACGTGCACCGCATCGGCCGCACCGGCCGTGCAGGCGCCGATGGCTGTGCCGTGTCCCTGGTATGCAGCGAGGAGACCGGCTTCCTGCGCGGTATCGAACGCCTGATGCAACGACCGGTGGAACGCGTGGTCGTCGAAGGATTCGAGCCCAGTTTGGGTATGGCGAGATTCGACGCCACGCCCCCGCCTGCGGGAACGCATACCCGGTCGCAGCAGCGTCGTTCGCAACGCAATGGGCAGGGTCAGGCCAACGGTGCGCGCCGGGGCAACGGAAGCAATGGCGACAGGCCGCGCGGCGCGCCACCTTCCCGGCGTACCGGAACACAGCGGCACGGCGGCGAAGGCGTCCGTGGCCGTAGGGGAGCGGTCCCGCTCGGCGGAATCGCTGAACGCGTAGATTAGGGTGCTGTTCCGTCAATTCGCGGGTTTTCCGATCGATGATGGATTGCTATCAAATATAATCTGGGACTGAATTCCAAGATTAGAGCGTTGTCCCACGCATCAGCAGAACAGGACGCCAGCAACATGGACCGGGGCGCCGCCTCCAACGCGGCGCTTCTGTTTTTGATACCAAAAAGGAGAATGACATGAACATCTTCGTCGGCAACCTTGCACCGGAAGTCACCGAATCCGATCTGGCCGAACTGTTCAAAACCTTCGGCGAGGTGAAATCGACGGAAGTGAAGCGCGAATTGTTTTCCGGTGTGGGAAAAGGTTTTGGCTTCGTCGAAATGCCCGGCCGCAATCACTCGCTCGCTGCAATTGCCGGACTGAACGGCAAGGATTTCAAGGGTCAGCCGCTGCGCGTCAACGAAGCGCACGAATTTCCCACCCGCGGCCGCAGACGCTGAGGTGACTAGTGACAAGTGACCAGTAAGAACCTGAACAAAAAAGGGGCCGCATTGCGGCCCTCGTTTTTTTGTACCGGTCACCCTTCACCCCTCACGGGTCACTTGTCCCGCTTGCAGCGGGCGGCCGGGCGTCGTTCAAGCGAAGGCCGGAATAGGGCGACGAAGCCTGGGTGTGCGCTACTCCGTGGACGGCTTTGCTCTTACAATCGCCTGTACCGCTGCAGGCGGTCTGCAGCATGCGCCGATGCAGTAGCTGGCCCTTCCGGCGATTGGGGAAGCGGTTTCCGCAACCAGAAGAAAATGAATTCGACGACCGAAAAGCTGAAAGCGCTGCGTGTGATCCCGGTATTGCGGCTGCCCACGCGTCCGGGCGCTGAATCCGCCATTGACTGTCTCGTCGAAGCTGGATTCAAGACCGTCGAACTGACGCTGACCACACCGGGCGCAATCGACCTCATCGCCTGGCTGCGCCGCCGTACCGGGAACGATTTTCTGGTCGGCGCCGGTACCGTACTCGACCTCGATACCGCGAAGGCCTGTCTGTCAGCCGGAGCAGACTATCTGGTTTCCCCTTGCGTAGTGAAGGGCATGGGCAACCTTGTCGGCGATGCCGGCTGCGCAGCGCTGCTCGGCGGCTTCACCCCGACGGAAGTGCTGGCGGCGTGGCGCGAAGGCTCGGAGATAGTGAAAGTCTTTCCCGCCGCGTCCGGCGGGCCTGCGCACCTTGCCGCTCTGCATGCTGTCTATCCTAATATCGCCTTGTGCCCGACCGGCGGCATTTCTGCTGCGAACCTGCTCGACTACTTCACGGCCGGTGCGGCCTTGGTTGGCATAGGCAACAACGTGATCGACCAGAAAGCGCTGGCGGATGGCGATCGGGCGCGGGTGATCAGTCACGCACGGAGTTTTCTCGAACTGGCGAATCGCGCGGGAGGCTGAAAGTGGCGCGCATGGATATCGTGTCCTTGGGTGAACCGTTGTATGAGTTCAGCCAGATACCTGGAGACAGCGGCCGGTATCTGCAGGGTTTCGGCGGGGACACCATGAATTGCGTGATCGCCGCCGCGCGGCAGGGGGCGAAAGCGGGTTACGTCACGCGGCTCGGCGACGACGAGTTCGGCCGCCAGTTTCTCCAGCTATGGCGGGCCGAGGGACTGGACACCTCGGGCGTAACGATCGACCCGCAGGCGCACACCGCGGTGTACTTCATCACACACGGCGTAGACGGTCACGTGTTCAGTTACCTGCGCAAGGGTTCGGCGGCGAGCCGCATGCAGCCCGCGAACCTGCCGCTCGAACTGATCAGGCAGGCGAAATTCTTTCACACCTCCGGAATCAGCCAGGCCATCAGCGACAGTGCCTGTGATACGGTATTCGCCGCCGTGGAAGCGGCGCGGGGTGCAGGCGTCAGCGTTGCCTACGATTCGAACCTGCGGCTGCGGTTGTGGCCGCTGGCTCGTGCGCGTGCGGTGGTTCGCGCCACCATTGTTCTGGCCGACTATTTCCTGCTTAGCATGGAGGATGCCGAGGCGCTGTGCGGTCGAAAAGATGTGGACGCCATCCTCGATTGGTGCCATGAGGCGGGTGCGAAAGTGGTCGCACTGAAACTGGGTGCCGCGGGGGTGGTGGGGAGTGATTCCGAACGGCGCGAAAAGATTGCCGGTCACGCGGTGAACTGCGTCGATGCCACAGGGGCGGGTGATTGCTTTGCCGGGGCGCTGCTCGCGCGAATGGCGGCGGGTGACGACTTCTGGGAAGGATTGCACTATGCCAATGGCGCAGCAGCCTTGGCGACTACTGGTTTCGGGGCGGTTGCGCCGTTGCCCAGGCCGGATGCGGTGCGCCGACTCCTGGCCGGTCTGGCTTCACAGGCCGGCGCATGACACCGGATGCAGCCGCCGGCGTATGAATTGCTCAGCGCCCTTTCTTGCGCACCATGATCAGGACGACCAACAGGATCAAGCCGCCTACCATCCACGCGTCGAGCCAACTCATCGGACATCTCCCTTTGGCAACCCGCATTTCCCTGCGGCAAATCAGCAATCGCGATTGTAGCGCGATTGAGAAACTCATGAAAAATACCGCTGCGTTCCACACCGCCTGATGTGAAAACAATCCTTCTTCATTCCCCTTCGTCGTTCACATATTCGTACTCGACCACCGACTTGTCCTTTACGTATGGCGCCGACGCCGAATTGAACTCCGCGAAATGCCGGGACTTCAGATGCACGTCGAAGGCTGCACGGTTCTTGTAAATTTCATAGAGCAGGATATGGTCTGGCATACCCTTTTGCACCAGCACATCGAAGCGGTGGCAGCCGGGCTCCTCGGCCAGCGACTTGCGGGCGTTCTCCTTGATGAGGGCAAGGAATGGATCGAGCGCTCCGGGCAGGAGATAGAAATCGACGGTGATGACAAAGCGGTCCATGGGGACTTCCGTAGTTCCCGGTTCGTTATTTATGAATCATTGCCGGTAGAATCAAACCGTGCCGCGCACCACGAATCGGGTGCCATGGTTTTCCGGCACCATACTAACAAGCCGACTCAGACGCAACCATGATCGACATGCAGCGAGTAGGAGAGCAGATCGACGTGCTGGGTGAGGGGCCGGTCTGGGATGTGCAGGAACAGGCGTTGTACTGGGTCGACATCCGTAATCCCGCGGTACGGCGGTATGGTGGCAGGGACCGAAAAGTAACCTCCTGGGCGATGCCGGAAATGGTCGGATCGCTCGCAGTGCGGGACGGGGGCGGACTGCTGGTCGCGCTCAAGTCAGCCCTTGCGTTGTTCGATCCGCAATCCGGCAGCTTTCGGCGTGTCGCATCACCGGAGGCCGATCGGCCGAGCCAGCGCTTCAACGACGGCAAGTGCGACCGCCAAGGACGCTTTTGGGCCGGCACCATGAACGACACGGCCCGCCAGCCAGATGGGTCGCTGTACCGGTTCGATCGGTCGGGATGCGTTGCCGTCGAATCCGGCATTACCATCCCGAACAGCCTGTGCTGGAGCCCCGACGGGAGGACGATGTACTTCTCCGATTCCTGGCAGCGAACGATCTGTGCCTTCGATTTCGATACGGCGACAGGGACGGCCACGAACAAGCGCCCATTCGCGGTCACCGTTGCGCCGGCGATACCGGACGGCGCGACCATCGACGCCGAAGGCTGCCTTTGGTGCGCCGAGTATGACGGCTGGCGAATCACGCGTTTTGCACCCGATGGCAAGCGCATGCGCTCAATAGAATTGCCATTGCAGCGCCCGACCAGCTGCATGTTCGGCGGAGCGGACCTGGGCACGCTGTTCGTTACCAGTGCCACGCAGAAACTCAGTCCCGAGGAACTTGCGAAGCAGCCGCTGGCAGGCGCTCTCTTAGGGATGGATGTGGGTGTACGCGGACTGCCCGAGACCCGTTTTGACGGGTAGGTGCGAATGTTGGGTGCTGCGTACTGAGTTCTGCGCAAAATGATCAGTCGCCGAGGTGCCGCGTCAAGAGCGTTGACGCAAAACAGGCGTCACATGGAATCTTGCCGTTCCTTGTCACGGCTTTACCAGTTCAATCTGCTTGCCTTCCGTCTTTAGCCCTGCGGTCAGCACGAAGCGCATGGCCTCTTCGCGTGACATTGGCACCGACGTGACCTGGTTGCGTGGGACCAGCACGGTGTAGCCGCCGACCTGGTAGCTCATCGGAAGATAGACTGCCACATCGTTTTCGTTGCCCACGCCCTTGGGCATGTCGGAGAAATCGCTTCGGGTCAGGAACCCAAGCAGGCGCATTTCCGTGCCCGGAAGCTGCACGGAAACCACTTGGAGCGCTTCGCTGTTCTTTTCGTCCGAAAAAAGGCCGAACAGATCTTTCAGCGCCCTGAACACCACCTTGATCAGCGGGATCTTCAGCAGAAGTCTCTCGCCGACTTTGATCAATTGCCGGAACAGCCAGGCCCGCATGAGCAGGCCGACCAGAAAAATGACGACGAGTGCCGCGAGCAGGCCCATGCCGGCACGGTAATACTCATCCGGCAGGAGAAGAAGCAGCTGGCTGCCGAGGAATCGCTCGACCGCAGCGATCAGCCAGAACACCAGATAAAGGGTTGCCAGTATGGGCAGGATAGTAAAGATCCCTGTCAGGAAGATTCTCCCGATGAATTTCATTCGCACTCCCATTCAAGGTGGTGATACGGACTGCAATGCACGAGCGGGATCACTGCGGGCACGGATATGTACCACTGAAGGCCGCGAAAATCAGCAGGTGCGCGCGCTGGATAAGGCGATCAGGGTGCGCCCTGAGGTAGGTCACAAGCGCAGGAACGCCCTCCCGGGCGCTGAACAACTCCGGCGGGCAGAAGAACATATCGGTGCGCACCCCCCACGCCGACCAGGCATGGCCCCAGATGAATCCGTCTACGAAACCGATACACGATGCCGCGTCGATACTCTCCGCGCCGCTCATGTCGGCGTCGACGCCCGCTTCGATCATCCTCAGCGCCGGTTCGCACCGGGCAAGCAATTGCGTGCCGCTCTCCTTGCCGATGCCTCCGGGACCAGGGGGCGCGGCAGCGGTCGCAATTGGAACGAGCAGCAGAAGAAAGAGAAAGGCTTTGGTCATGGTGATGATCGTGGATCGTAACTGTCGTGACTATCGTGGCTCTCGTAAATGGCGTAAATGCAGTGAACGCTCAAGGATAATGCTTTCAAATCACTCGCACATCTCAATACAGTCACGACATTCGTGAAATTTCATAGCGTTTCACGAATCTCCTGTCGATCCAGTTCTTCCATTGCCAGACCCATTTTCCCTCCAGTGCAAGATTTCCGCGGGAGGCGATCGCGTAACGGTCGCCGGTACTGATCAAGGCCAGCGCCTCCTTCTGCGGCTTCCATGCCACGAGGCGTTCGCCACGCAAAGTCCGCCGCAGGTTTTCCGCCAGCGACGGACCGGCGCGAACAGCATACACGCCGGATTTTGGGCGCGGATGATTCTGGACGCTGGCGATGTCGCCTGAGGCGAACACCTGTGGATGCGAGACCGATTGCAATTGTTCGTTTACCAGCATGAATCCATGCTCATCGTTGGCCAGGCCGACGGACCATGGCCACAAAGGCGCAGATGCACCGGTAGCCCAGACGACGATATCGGCCTTGAGGCTTCCGCCACCGCGCAGCCGCACTCCGTCGTGGTCCACACGCTCGACTGCGTGTCCCAGGTGCAGCGTCACGCCACGCCGTTCGAGCACGTGCATGAAAATCGCGCGCACCTTGCTGTTGTGTGTGGCCAGTATGCTCACGGCGTCGCTTGCCAGCGAAAAGCTTGTCTTGGAAGCCGGTGCCAACGTACGCAGGCGGTACTGTATCGCCAATAACATTTCGACGCCTGCGGCGCCGCCTCCGACCACAACAATTCGCCGCGGGGCCAGGCCGCTGACCGTCCGCTTGCAGATTTCGTCCCATACGGGAACGAATTGTTCCACCGGCTTCACAGCCAGCGCATATTCTGGCGCACCGGGAGTACAGTACGCCGGCGAGCGCGTGCCGGTATCCACCGAGACGACATCGTATGGCAGAGCCGTACCATTCTCACAGAACACCAGGCGCGCTTCCGGATTGATGCCGTTGCAGGCAGACTGGACGAAGTCGCAATTGGCAAAACGTGTCAGCCGCGTCAGATCGATATGGCATTCGTCGCGCGTGTAGTGTCCGGCGATCCAACCTGGCAGCATTCCTGAATACGGTGAATCCGGGTACGGGCTCACCAGCACGATTTCCGTGTCGGAGAGCGGATCGGTCCCGAATCGGCGCAGCACTTCCACGTGGCTGTGGCCGCCGCCGAGCAGCACCAGGCGTTTCATTGTTCAGTTCACGGACGCAGTGGATTTGAGGAAGCGGATGTCGCCGTAGAACGCCGTGGCTGATTCTCCGGTGTTGTCGGTGTCGGTGGCGAGCACGACGCCGGAAATTGGCGGCGGCTCCTCGCCGAACGCCGCGCGGAAGTCCGCCGCCAAATTGTGCCGTGTCGTTACCCACTTGCCGAGATTCGCACTCCCACTCTCCGCAACGATCATCCGGACCCGATCGGTGTAGGCACTCCAGACTGACGTACCCGTAGGTGTCTTGCCATCCCAGACGTAGCAGAGTGCGGCCAGCGGGATGTCGGCTCCGTACAGGCGCGCCAGCCGGATTCTTGCGCGCACCGAAAACGACAGCTTGCGGATATCGTAATCGAAAAGAACGTAAACACGTGCCGGGAAATCGTCGCCCTGTTTTTTGGCGATATCGGACTTTGTCAGCAGGTTGAGCACCTTCCAGCGCCACTCGATTACCGGATGGGCAATTGCGTCGAGTTTCAGCGGGTGAGCCACACCCGCCATCGACGCCTCTGCATCTGCCCGCAGCACCACCGCATTACCGTCCCGGACCAGCGCATACCGCGTATGTCGGTCGATTCCTGGGAGCGTTGTCAGTTTCCATGGAGCGGGAAGCGGCGCGCCGGGAACCGCAGCGGAAAATGGTGTGAGAACCGGGCCTTCCGCCGCATTCAGCGCAAGAATCGGGCTGCTTGCGGCAGCAAGCAACAGGGCTGCGAACCAGCGGTTCACGGTCCACCGCCCGAATCCAACACACTTAACAAGCCTTCGCGGACCAGACGCTGATAGTCCTGGGGCCGATCTACGTCCCAATGCTTGGGAAGTTCATGCCAGTGCCACCCGAGGTTACGCAAACGCTGGCGCGTTTCCTCCATCACAGTAGCAGTGCCCCACGCGATCGCATCGAAAAGTGCCGGCATGGCTTGCGAAAGCCCGACCAGAACGTAGCCACCATCCTCCGCCGGACCGAACGCCGCGTCGTGCCCCTCGCGCAGCGCCCGTGCGGCCGCGCGAAGGTCAGAAGGTGTGAGAGTAGGGCAATCGCTTCCAGTCAGCAGCACGTGCCGCGACCGGGTCAGCGCATCCTCGAAAGCGTTCAGCATTCTTGCGCCGAGGTCGCCGTCACCTTGCGGGTGCAATACAACGTCGAAGCGATCACTGCAACTGAGAAAAAAATCATCGTCCGTAGTGGGAGTACACCATAGTTCCACCGGGCCCACAGCCGACCCGCGCGCCACGCTCAGCGCACGCTCGACCAGGGTACGGTACAGCGCCGCCGCACCGTCTTCACCCAATAGCGGGATCAAACGCGTTTTCACATTGCCGGCAACCGGGGCGCGTGCAAATATCAGTACGCTGGCATCAGTGCCCGTGGCCATAGTAGATTTCTGCTAGCCGTTTCGATCCCGCGCCAAGGAAATAGGCGAGACGCAACCGCCACATCAGCACAATGGTGCGCCAGATCCCGTTCTTTTCCCAGCGCCGGGACGATGCGATGACTCGTTGCGCAAGGCACAGTGGCCGGCCGTGGCGCTTGAGCGCAGCGGATAAAGCGACATCCTCCATCAGTGCAATGGCGGGAAATCCGCCGATTTCATCGAACAATCTGCGCTCGACGAACAGGCCCTGATCGCCGGTGGCGATACCGGTGAGGCGCGAGCGCAAGTTCATCGTCCATTCGACGACGCGCAGCATGGGTGAAGCACCGGAAAGCGCAATGTCGAAACGCCCCCAACGACGACCTGTCTCGTGCAGGCCGTCGAGAATGAGCCGCACCCCATCGTCGGGGAGTCGGGTGTCGGCATGCAGGAACAGCAACACGTCACCGCTGGCGTGCGCTGCGCCCGCGTTCATCTGCACTGCGCGCCCGCGTGTCGAGAGCTGCAGCATCCCGTCTACCAGCGGCGAGGCGGCAGCAACGGTACCGTCGCCGCTGCCGCCGTCGACGAGGATCAACTCGACGCTGCGTTCGCGCAGCCGCTGCAGAGGCTGTAGGAACGAAACGATGCCCTGCGCCTCGTTCAATGTGGGAACGACGATCGATAGGGACGAGAGAAGGGACGAGGGGCGAGGGACGAGGGACGAGGGAAGTGCCGAATCAGAATGCGGCAGAGCGCCTTGCTTTTCCCCCTCTTCCCTCGCCCCTCGTCCCTCGTCCCTTTTATTTCCGGTCATTCAGTGCCCAGTCGTAGTCCAGGAAATCGAGTTTGGCTTTCTTGTCGCGGATCATCTGCTGATACTTTGGTTCGCCGGCGAGCTTATCGCCGTACTGAGCCAGCCACGCCTCGACAGATCCCGACCGCGCGGCGAAGTCCTTGCCATACCAGTCGAAAATCTTGGACACTTCGAGCCTGCCGGTCTTCGGGTTGAAACGATTGCGCGACTCGTCAGATAAAAAGCGCACGACACTGTCTTCGAGTTGAGCATCAAGCTTGCCGGCAACGTAGGCCTCGCTGCGTAGCGCCGGACAACCGATCGAGGCACAGTTCGCCGCCATGTGGATGCGCGGCTCGTTGAAAGCCCCCGGCGCGCGGATCATGCCGTGCTCGACATCGTCGAGACTGCGCTGCTTGCCCAACAGCGAAAAGAAGCGTTTCTTCCAAGGACTGGTGATGAGCGAACCCAGATCCTTGATCGACTTGACCTTTGGATACTCGGTCAGGATCAGCTCGATCGTGTAGGCGTTGTAGGCGTTGATCAGGAAGGCGAGCTTCTGGGGCTTTTTCCAGGTGTCGTAATCGGCCTGGGTCACTACCGAAAGCCCGTCAAGATAGCTTTTCAAGTCTTGGCGATCAGTCTTGAACCCGCCGTAGTTGACCTGAGATGCATGTCCGCCGGCAAGCCAGACCACATGTTTCTTCGTCAGGGCTTCCCACTGCGCGTGCGAGTGATCGAACGCCGCGAATGAAAAGCCGGGCAGTAGGAACAGAAGAATTGAAAACAGGAATTTATTCATGGTTTGATTCGCTCCTCACCTCACTCTATCCCCTCATCCAGGCGTGATAGCGTTCCACCCACTTCAGGACATTCTGTGGTGCGTGCTCGCGCTTCCAGTTGCCTGCGACATACTTGTTGGCCTCGGACAGCGTCGGGTAAATGTGAATGGTGCCGAGAATCTTGTTCAGTCCGATGCCGTGGCGCATGGCCAGGATGTACTCGGCGATCAGGTCGCCGGCGTGCTCGCCAGCGATGGTCACACCGAGGATCTTGTCCTTGCCGGGCACGGTCAATACCTTGACCACGCCGTGCGCCTCGCTATCCGCGATTGCACGGTCCAAATCATCGATACCATACCGCGTCACTTCGTATGGAACGCCTTTTTCTTTTGCGTCGAGCTCGTTCAATCCTACGCGCGCCACCTCCGGTTCGGTGAACGTGGCCCACGGGATTACCGAGTAATCGGCGCGGAACTTCTTCACACCGCCGAACAGGGCGTTGACCGCCGCGTACCAAGCCTGGTGAGACGCGGTGTGGGTGAACTGAAATGGGCCCGCGACATCGCCACAGGCATAGATGTTCGGGTAGAGCGTCTGCAGGAATTCGTTGGTTTCGACGGTGCGGCTTGGAGTGACGGGTATTCCCAGTTCCTCCAGCCCGTAGCCCGCAGTGTTGGCGATTCGCCCCACCGCCACCAGCACCTCGTCGAATGGAATGCGCACATTCCGGCCTTTGTGCTCGCAAATCAGCACCTTTTCTCCGTTCTCGACCAGGAACTGCTTGGCCTTGTGTTCGAGCAGAACGTCGATGCTTTCCGCGCGGAAACGGGCCAGCACCATTTCAGATATCTCGGGGTCTTCGCGGCTCATAATCCGCGGCAGCATTTCGACCTGAGTGACCTTCGAGCCCAGGCGGGCGAAACATTGGGCCAACTCGCATCCAATCGGGCCGCCTCCGAGCACCACCAGCCGCTCAGGGAGTTTGCGCAGGTTCCAGACCGTATTCGAGGTGAGATGGCCGACGTTTTCGACTCCGGGAATCGGCGGCACGAAAGGCCGGGCGCCGGCGGCGATTACGATCGAGCGTGTGGTGAGCGTCTTTCCGTTGACCTGTACCTGCCACGGCGAGACTATTTTCGCATCACCTTTGATGCAGTCGACGCCCAGGCTGGTGTAACGCTCTACGGAATCGTGCGGCTCGATGGTCTTGATAACCCGCTGCACTCGCTGCATTGAGTCGGCGAACTCGAAAGTCGCCCTGGCCTCGCGCACGCCGAACTCCTGCGCGCGCTTGATATGCGACAGCAACTTGGCAGAACGAATCAGCGCCTTGGACGGCACGCAGCCGGTATTGAGACAATCGCCGCCCATGCGGTCCTTCTCAATCAATGTCACCTTGGCCTTCACCGCGGCGGCGATGTAAGCCGAGACCAGGCCGGCGGAGCCGGCGCCGATGACTATGACGTTGCGATCGAACCTGCGCGGACGCGTGAAGCGCGAGTACACCTTGCGCGCCTTGATCATGGCAATAATTTTCTTCGCGATCAGCGGGAAGATTCCGAGCAGTGTGAACGAGGCGATCAACGCCGGTGAAAGAATCCCGGCCGCCGATTCGATCTGCGCGATCTGGGTGCCGGCATTCACGTACACGATGGTGCCCGCGAGCATTCCGACCTGGCTTACCCAGTAGAAGGTCCGGGTCTTGATGGAGGTGAGCCCCATCGCCAAGTTGATGACGAAGAACGGGACGGCAGGAACCAGACGCAGCGTGAACAGGTAAAACGCGCCGTCCCGCTCGATCCCGGCATTGATGGTCTTGAGCTTGTCGCCGAACTTCGCCTGTATCGACTCGCGCAAGACAAAACGCGAGGCGACAAACGCCAGCGTTGCGCCGATGCTGGAGGCGAAGGAAACGATGACCGTTCCCCACAAAACGCCAAACACCGCGCCGGCCGCCAGCGTCATTACGGTCGCCCACGGCAGAGACAGTGCCGTGACCGCAACATAAACCAGGAAAAATGCCGCGATAGTAAGCGCCGGATGGGCGTGGTACCAGGCGTCTATGCGTACCTGTTGCGACTTGAGGTAGGCGAGACTGAAGTACTGGCCCAGGTCGAACAGGACAAAAGCGGCAATCAGTGCGGCTATCACGCCAACAAGTATCAGTCTGTTCCGGATCACCGCAAATGCTCCTGTCAAGCGCCGCTATTGCGGCAGTCCGATCCCGCGTCCGCCGGCTATTCGCTCCCGTACGCGCGGGGCACCGCGGGACAGATGGGGCGCAACCGGTATTCTCTGACAAGGCCGCGAATCGTGCACAAGGTCGTCCGCTGCCGTTTCCCATTCACGCTCCTGTCTCGCCATCGGAAAGGCATATCGGGAACGCGAACTGGTGTTCTCGGCCAATGTGGCACGCATTGGCGCTTCGTTCTTCCTGTCGGGTCCATCCCGATGTCGCCTTTTCCCGACGGTTTCGAAGGCGCATCACCGATATGCGCGACACGCGAAGAAATGGATGCGGCGGGTTTGCGGCGGCGCGGCTGCTGCGCCGGATTGTACAAGCGATTTGTCGGGATTCGTGTAAACGCGGCGAATGCTCTGACGTTATGCTGTTTTGTACCGCCGCCAGCCTCCGGGAATCAAATCTTCCCGGCGACTGGCGGCGTTTTTGCGGTTTGTGCCTGGTGAACGGGACCGATTCCTGCTAGCAGCTCCCCACATCTCAATGAATCGGTTTTTTCACTGCGGTGACCAAAACAATGTTCCGTGATACCAAGACCCGCGCGCTACCGATCGAAGAAGTGGCCCCAACATGGCCCGTTTCTCTGGATATTCCTGGGTACCTCGAGGAAATCTACTGGTGGGCCTACGTTCATCCGCGGGCAGTCAGATTCTTCGACCGCCATTTCCTGGTCAACCTCATCCTGTTCGGCAATTACCGCCGCTTGCGGGACCGCGCCCTCGCGGCGCTGGGCGAACAACTTCCGGGACGCACACTTCAAGTTGCCTGCGTATACGGCGATTTCACGAACAGCGTGGCCACGCGCATTGCATCCGGGGGATCGCTTGACGTGGTCGACGTTCTGCCGATCCAGCTCGACAACCTGCGTCGCAAACTGGCGACGCAGGCGCCGGTCGCCCTGTATCAGCGCGACTCCTCCGCGCTTGGCTTCGAGGACGGACGCTACGATCAGGCACTGGTTTTTTTCCTGTTGCACGAACAGCCGGCAACGGTGCGCCGCGAAACGCTGAGCGAGATCCTGCGTGTGGTGAAACCGGGCGGCCGGGTGGTCGTGGTCGACTACCATCGACCCAGCCTTCTGCACCCGTTGCACGGCTTCATGCGCCTGTTGCTTGCAAAACTGGAACCCTACGCGCTAGACCTGTGGCGCCACGACATTGCCGAGTGGCTGCCGGCCACCGTCAAACCGGAGCAAGTGCTCAAGCGCACATTCTTCGGTGGACTTTATCAGCAACTGGTGATTCGCCGTTAAGCGGTGAACCGTCGATGCCTGGGACAAGTAACGGCGGTCGGATCGCCGGCGCTGCTCTGGCCGGGATCGCGTTGCTTTGTGCGGGCATTTCCACAGCACTGGTGGCTGCCGAGATCACGGTGAAAACACACAAGCGCGGCGATGCGGTGGAGGTGGACGTTCGGGCCACGCTGCACGCGCCGCTGGAGTTGATCTGGCAGACACTTACTGACTACGATCACCTCGCCGACTTTATTCCGGGCATCAATTACAGTCGCCTGCTGGAATACCGCGGCACCGCTGCAATTGTCGAACAGAACGGCGAGGCCGGCATCCTGTTTTTCAAGTTCCCGATCGATGTGGTGGTGGAATCCCTGGAACTAGCGCCCTATACCATCGAGGTCCGTGTGCTGAAGGGCAATCTGAAGCAACTCGATGGGCGCTACCATATCGAATTGGGAGCGCGACCCGAGGACGGCATCGCGCTGAGTTGGAGCGGAGTGATCGAACCGGCGACGCGGCTGCCGCCGCTCATCGGAGAAATGGTATTGCGCGCCAATGTCGCGGATCAATTTCGCGGCATGGTGCGCGAAATCGAGCGCCGTCACGCTCACAGCGGTACAGCCCCGACCGACGGCAAGTCGGCCGTACGATGATGGAAAGGATGGCAATGGTCGCAACGAAATTGAAGCTGCATGCGGCAGCAATCCTGCTGTTCTTGGTAACGGGCTGCGCGACGTTGCAGGATCCGGTGCGTTCCAATCTTGCGGCGCCGTCGGTGGAGGTGGCGCAATGCGCCGCCTGGTACCGCACGCTCGATACGCGCATCGATCAGGCAAAGGTTCGCGATGCCGGCCCCTGGCGCATTCCGGGGTATCCGTACCTGCGTGCGGACCGCTACACAGCTTCGTTCCGCAACCAGGTGACGGTGGACGACGCGAAGTTCCAGGCCTGGACGCTGCGTTTGCGTGCGCTTGACACCGAGGCGCGCGCAGTCGAATTGCGCAACCTCCCGGAGGCATCCCTGGGCGCGCTCGGCGTAACCCGCGAACAGGCCGGCGAGCGCAGCAGTACTTGCGCCGAGGTCCTTGCTCGCCACGACCTCGCCGATACAGCGCAGCGCGCACAACTGGCTGCCCGCGTGCAGGTGCCGGATGACTACCTCACCTGGCAACGCGCGCTCGGTCTGTATCCGGTGACAAGAATCCCATTCTTCTCCGGGATCGAGAACTGGCACGAGGATGCAGTTGAAGACTTCCGCAAGTCCCCGGAGGTGGGGTTGGCAACAGGCACGGTATCGCGTTACATGCCCGCCGGTGCAGCGGATCGAGCGGCCGCTGCTGCTGCTGTGATGGACGCTCCCAAAGACATTCTCGGCATCCCGCAATTCACGGCGGCGCAGCTGGACACATTGTTCCTGGCTTACGCGCCGGTGATTGAAGTGCAAACCACCGGTGCGTTCGACCGCATTGGTGCGCTCGGCTGGGGCGCGGCGCCGGGGCCGGAGGTGGATTCTTCCACGCCCGTGGTTTACCGCAAACTCGCCTTTACACGGCTCGGCGAGACGACCCTGCCGCAACTGGTGTACCTGGCCTGGTTCAGCGAGCGTCCGCATAGCGGCGGCATCGACCTGCTGGCGGGCCGGCTCGACGGCATCGTCTGGCGTGTTACCCTGGACCGCGCCGGCGAGCCGCTGCTGTATGACACTATGCATCCGTGCGGGTGTTTCCACATGTTTTTCCCGACGCCGCGCGTAGAGCCGGTTCCGGTGCCGGAAACGATGATTGAATGGGCGTTTACGCCCGCGCCGGCGCCACAACTTGCGGCGGGCGAGCGCATGGTGATTCGGCTGGCAACCCGCACGCACTATATGGTTGGCATCGGCGCGGCGTCGGGCGGCGATGGGAGCACTTATACCTTCGCCGACTATGATGCCCTGCGCATGCTGCCACTTGCCGGCGGCACGCGCAGCGCTTTCCGTCCGGATGGAATGGTGCCGGGCACCGAACGCGGCGAACGCGCCTTTTTCTGGCCGATGGGCGTGCCCAGTGCCGGGGCGATGCGTCAATGGGGACACCATGCCACGGCATTCGTCGGGCGCCGCCATTTCGATGACGCCGATCTGATCGAGCGGCGTTTCCGGCTCCCACAGCAATAAACCCGCGGTCAACCGCATGCGGGGAACGACGGCTGTGCAATTCTTGGTACCATCTGCTTTAACGAAGTTCTGACAAAGTTCCCGCGCGCCGGGCAAGACCCCGGCGCATTTTGGTCATACGAATCCACGAGAGGCAAAAGATGAGCCGCGCCTTCGTAAAGGACGACAACGAAGATCTTGCCGGCGAAGAGTTGCCGGAGCGTCCGATCAGCTCCGAGCCGAACTACATCACACCGGCGGGCCTGGCGAAACTGCGCAGCAAGGTGGAAGAGCTGCACGACGAACATGTGCGCTTGAAGGGGGCAAAGGAAGATTTTGACCGGCCCCGACTCGCGGAGGTCGAGCGCGACCTGCGCTATTACCAGGCGCGGCTGGAATCAGCCATCGTCGTTGACGTCTCCACGCGGCCCATGGAGGAAGTGCACTTTGGCGCTCGCGTCAAGACGGAAGACGAGGGCGGTGCCGTGCATTCCATAGTGATTGTCGGCGAGGACGAGGCGGACGCCGCCCATGGCCGTGTGAGCTGGCAGTCGCCGCTGGCGAAGGCGCTGATGGGGGCAAAAGTCGGCGATACCGTTACCTGGAACCGGCCGGCCGGCTCAACCACGCTGGACATTCTGGAAATTCACTACCCGCGTAGCTGATCCCGGACGCAAATCGGCGCGCCCCAAGTCGGCGCAACCGACCCGATCGGCGTTGTTCTACGCCCACATAGACCGCGGTCGAGAACCCACGCATTTTATCCCCGGGCTCTCGACTGCCGGCGGTCGTACGAAAAGACATGGCTTTGACGAGGAGGGGAAAATGAGTCAATTCTCGCGTCGCAAAGCACTCAGGACTATGGGCGCCACGGCGGTCGCGACCGCCGCCGCCGCATTGATCGGGCCGAATCGCACGCGCGCGGCAGATCTAAGCTACCAGCCCGAAAAAGGCGCGGAATTGCGGGTGTTGCGCTGGAAACGGTTCGTCAAAGGCGACGAAGACCAATGGCTCGCCAATAGCGAAAAGTTCTTCAAGGCTACTGGAGTCAAGGTCAGGGTGGATTCCGAGAACTTCGAGGATATCCGGCCGAAGGCTGCTGTGGCAGCCAACGTCGGCAGTGGGCCCGATATCGTACTCGGCTGGTACGACGATCCGCACCAATATGCGGACAAGCTGCTCGATCTAACCGAACTGGCCAACTATCTCGACGCGAAGTACGGCGGCTGGTACGACGTGGTCAAACGCTTCTGCATGCGTGACGGCAAGTGGATTGCCATCGGGCCGGGATTTCTCGGCGGCTGCCTGGTTTACCGCGAAAGCATGGTCAAGGCGGCGGGCTTCGACAAGGTGCCGAACGACACCCAGGGATTCCTCAGACTGTGCCAGGCGCTGAAGAAAAAGGGAACGCCATGTGGATTTGCCCTCGGCAACGCTGTGGGCGACGCCAACGCCTGGACGCACTGGGCACTGTGGGGCCATGGTGGCAGGATGGTGGACGAGAACAATCGGGTCGTCATCAATTCGAAGGAAACCGCGGCCGCACTGGAATATGCGGCCGCGCTGTACCAGACTTTCATTCCAGGTACGCTGTCTTGGCTGGATCCGAACAACAACAAGGCGTTCCTGTCCGGGGACATCAGCCTGACGCTCAACGGCGTGTCGGTATATTACGCGGTGAAGACTTCGAATGAGCCGGGAGTGCAGAAGCTGTTGTCGGACATCCAGCACGTGAATATGCCGATTGGACCGGTCGGCCATGCCGCCGAGCTCAATCCTTTCAGCCCGATGTTCGTATTCAAATATACGAAGTATCCCAACGCGGCAAAGGAGTACCTGCGTTTCATGATGGAACGCCCCCAGTACGAGGCCTGGCAATCGGCCTCGCTGGGGTATGTCCAGCAGTCGCTCAAGGCCTACGCCGATACGCCGGTGTGGAAGACCGATCCAAAATTGTTGCCGTTCCGAAACGTGCCGGGACTGACCCGCGACAACGGTTATGCTGGAAAGCTCGGTTCTGCGTCGGCGGGTGCAATGGCCGATTACATCGTGGTCAACATGTTTGCGCAGGCGGCATCCGGCGCTTCCAGCATAAAATCCGCAATGGAACAGGCGGAAAGCCGCGCCAGGCGCTACTACCGCTAAACTGGTCAACACAGTTGTGGACTAAGGGGAGAGGCAGAGAAAAATGCACGATCTGATCATCGAGAACGCGACCATTTACGACGGCACGGGCAGTGCGGCACGGCGGGGCAGTGTCGCTGTGGCGAACGGCCGAATTACCGAAGTCGGCAAGGTCGAAGGCGACGCGCGCGAGCGCGTCAACGCCGACGGGCTGGCACTGATGCCCGGGATCATCGACACCCACACTCACTATGACGCGCAGATCACATGGGATCCGTTTGCCAATCCTTCCCCCGCGCTTGGCGTCACCACGGTGGTAATGGGCAACTGCGGCTTCACCCTCGCGCCCTGCCGGCCACCGGATAGGGACCTCACGATGCGCAACCTTACACACGTCGAAGGGATGTCGCTGGAGGCACTGCGCGCCGGCATCGACTGGGGGTTCGAATCTTTTCCGGAATATGTCGGGATGCTCGAGAAAAACGGCGTCGGGCCCAATGTCGCCTGTTTCGTGGGCCATTCGGGCGTACGCACTTTCGTCCTGCGCGGCGATGCCGCCAAGCGAACCGCGACGCCGGACGAAATTGCGCAGATGCGCCGCATCGTGATCGAGGCGATGGAGGCGGGCGCCTGCGGCTTTTCCACGACGCGCTCGTACCAGCACAACGGCGAGGACGGTATCCCGATGCCTTCGCGGCTTGCGGACGAGCAGGAGTTTCTGGCCCTGTCCGGCGCGCTTCGCGAAGGCGGAAAAGGCGTCCTGATGATGACCAAGGCGTCCGATACACAGGTCCCCTGGATCGAGTCGCTGGCTGCTGCGGCGGACAGGCCCTATCTTGTCGCCGCACTGCTGCACTCCAACCTCACGCCCGAAGCGACGTTCGAAGACCTGGAACACATCGGCAAGGCGCGCGGCCGCGGTCGGCGCATGTTTGGAGCGGTCTCGGCGTGCCCCCTCAACTTCGAGTTCACGCTGCACGAGCCTTATGTGTTCGAGGGGCTCGCCGCATGGCAACCGCTCATGAAGATGGAGGAGCCGGAGATCAAGAAAACGTTGGCGGATCCGGCGTTCCGCCGGCGCATGAAGGACGAACTGGCGAAGCGAGTGCGGCGCATGTTCACCGGGGAATGGGAACATGCCTTTGTGGCCCAGGTCACGGACCCCGCGCACGCAGCCTGCGAAGGGCAATCGATAAGGGCTTTGGCGAAAAAGCAGGGTGCGCATCCGATCGATTTCATGCTCGATCTCGCGCTTTCCGAAGACCTCGACACCCTGTTCACCGCCACTCTGCTCAATTCGGACGAGGACGCCGTGGGCAGGATGCTCAACGACCCGAATGCGATCGTGTCGTTGTCCGACGCCGGCGCGCATCTCACTTTCCTGTGCGATGCAGGCTTCGGGTTGCATTTGCTCGGTCATTGGGTCCGGGAACGCAAGCTCATGCCGTTGGAAAAGGCGGTGAAAAAGCTCACGACGGAACCTGCGCAGTTGTTCGGCATTCGCGGCCGCGCCGCGATCGCGGCGGGCAACTGGGCGGATCTGCTGCTGTTCGATCCTCGCACCGTGGGCCGGGCGCCGTCCCGGCGTGTTTACGATTTGCCTGCGGGCGGCTCTCGGATTCATACGCCCGGCATCGGCGTGCACGGGGTGTGGGTGAACGGCAAGCTCGTCGCCGACTCGAACGGCATCCTCAAGAATGCGCCCAAGGCAGGGAAGGTACTGCGCGACTATTCCGCGTAGCGGAATCGACACCTTCAGCGCTGGGCGCAATAAAAAACGAGAACATCATGGAAACGCAGGAACTGCATCGTGGGCGACTGATCGATCACATCCAGTTGGTAGTGCGAGACCTTTCGAGCGCCCAGACGTTTTACGCGGCCATCTTCAATGTCCTGAATATCCCTATGGGTGGCAGCGGAGATGGATTCTTCTGGGCGGACGAGTTGTTCGTCTCGACTCCCGATAGTAACGCTGCGCAAGGGATGCTAACCGGACGCCATCATTTGGCATTCCAGGCGCAGAACCGGGTGACGGTCGACGCGTTTTACAAAGCTGCCTTGGCTAACGGGGGAAAGGACAACGGCGCGCCCGGAGAGCGCGTGTACCATCCGGGCTATTACGCTGCTTTTATCCTGGATCCCGACGGTAATAACATCGAAGTCGTCTATCATGGAAAAGCAAACCGCAGCGCGTCCTCCGTGCGCATCACGTTCTAATCCGACTGACACGAGGCGACTTCCATCGGACCTGCCGCCGGGATCTTACGTGTTTCAGCCGGGCATGGGGTACCACGGTGATGCGTGTGTGGGACCCGAGGATTGCATCCTGTTTATTCATCAACACGTGAAGGACGATTTCATTCCCAAACAGTAGAAGAGCTTCGTGACCTGCCCGCAGGCGGGTCGCGGATTCATAGGCGGGCATCGGCGTGCACGGGGTATGGGTGAACGGCAAGCTCGTCGCCGACTCGAACGGCGTCCTCAACGACGCGCCCCTCTCCGGCACTGTGCTATGCGACCTCGCGGCGTAGCGGCATGGCAAAGGATCCAATGCATCAAGCTGCAAAGATCAAAGGGCGCGAACTCTGGTACTCGCATTGGATTATTCGTATCTGCCAGGTCGAACGCCAGTAAGGTAGGCCGGACCGTAAGTAGCTACGATTCGACAATGCTGACCTACAGCGCCTGCACACTAACCTGGCAGTGGTCCATGAGTCATGAGGGCAGGCGATTTCCATGACCTTGCTGGCTGATGCCACGGCGGCTTCCACGCGAATCGCCGCGACGGCCGGCCGCCTGGAGAAAGGCCGGGAGCTGGCGGATTTTCTGCGCGGGCTGGAACCGGACGAGATTGCCATCGCCGTCGCT
>DATENC010000021.1:0-92510 GCA_035275265.1 Burkholderiales bacterium
CAGCGGCCTGGTGTTGCAGAACAACGGCGGCAATAATCTTGCGGCCGCGGCCAACGGCGCATTCACTTTCACCGCGCCCGTTGCGAGCGGCTCGCCTTACGCCGTGACGGTCCTCACGCAACCGAGCAATCCCCGCCAGACCTGCACGATCACCAACGCCTCGGGCAGTGTGTTCGGAGCGAACATCACCCACGTCGGCATTCTCTGCACCACGAATACCTTCACCATCGGGGGAGCGGTAAGCGGACACAATGGCACCGGCCTCGACCTCAAGCTGAACGGGACCACCCCACTCACCATGTCCGGCAACGGGGCTTTTGCGTTCGATGCCATCGCCGACGGCTCGATCTACAGCGTCGCAGTCACCCTGCAGCCGATTGGCCAGACCTGCACGGTGGCCAACGGCAGCGACACGATCGCCGGGGCAAACGTTACCAACGTCGCCGTAACCTGCGCGACGAATACTTTCAGCCTGGGCGGCACGGTGTCAGGGCTGACGGGCACGTTGGTGCTGCAAGTCAACGGGGGCAACGACCTCACTTTAACAACGAACGGTTCGTTTGAATTTAATGGACACCTTGCCGACAGCAGCCCCTATAGCGTGACGATGCTAACCCAACCGGCGGGTCAGACCTGCACGGTCGCCAACGGCGCGGGCACGGTGAGCGGTGCGAACGTCACCAGCATCAGCGTCGCCTGCTCCAACAATCCGACCGGGTACACCACCAACTTCCCCGATACCGAAAGCCCTATCTCCGAAGGCGGCATATGGACCAACGGATTGACTACTGGGCAAAACTGGACCGATGTAAAAACAACAGGTGGGAAGGCGGTCGCAACTCAAGAAGCCTTTCCTACGCGATATAGCGATGACCTCGCGCATCTGAACAAGTCCTTTGTTGATTTCGCCGATAACCAATATGCGCAAGCCACGGTGTACCTGGCGCCAGGCTACACCGGAAACGGAGGGAAACACGAAGTTGAATTGTTGCTGCGGTTTGAAATCACGGCGAACAAAGCACGCGGTTATGAAGTGTTGTGGGGAATCGACGGATACATCGCCATCGTGCGATGGAATGGCCCGGTCGGCGATTTCACGCCACTGTACGATCCGGGATTTGGCAGCATTGCTGTTCCGCGGGACGGCGATGTACTGCGTGCCGAGATAGTGGGCAACATCATAACCGTCTACAAGAACGGCTCCCTTGTTGCTACTGCCGATATCTTTGGCGGAAATGTGTGGACTGAAGGTCAACCGGGTATAGGCTTTTGGCCTGTTGACGGCGCGACACCGGAAAACCTTGGCTGGAAGAACTTCGAGGCAGGCAACCTGCCGTAGATGCTCCGCGCTACCTTCGTGACGGGCTCGTGAAAATCTTCGCTGTGCGGCTTATCGCTCATGGCCGACGAATGAACTGGAGAAAACGACGAGTGAACGTTAGGGGCACGCGGCTGTGTGCCGCTATTTTCGTTTCTTTGTTGGCATGCAGCGAAGGAGACAACTCCACCAAGGCAAATACTGGAACCGCACCAGCGCTTTTGCCCGCACCTGTATCCTCTGCTGTCAGCTATTCGACGAACTTCAACTTGACCGAGAACCCGGTCAGCGAAGACGGCAAATGGATCAACGGCAAGGCAATTGGACTCGACTGGAACAACGTGCAGACGGTGCCTGGCAAGGCGTTTGCGGCAAACTTCACCGGGAGTCCCAGTCGCTATAGCGACCCCATCGCGCATCTCAATACCGCATTCACCGCGAATCAATACGCACAAGGTACCGTGTCCCGCACGGCCCGCTACGATCCCACTCCATCGAAGCACGAGGTCGAACTACTGCTGCACTTCCAGATCACCGCGCACAACGCGCGCGGCTACGAAATACTGTGGGCGCACGACGGCAACATAGCCATCGTGCGTTGGAATGGTCCGCTCGCTGATTACACGCCACTAGTTGACGGCTTGAAGATTGGTCGGGCAGTCGACGGCGATGTGTTGCGTGCCGAGATCGTCGGCAACGTGATCACGGTATACAAGAATGGCGCACTCGTAGCCACAGGCCCCACGGATACGACATGGACCGACGGTCAGCCGGGCATAGGCTTCTGGCCAATACGCGGGGCGACCTTGCAAAGCTATGGCTGGAAGAACTTCCAGGCGGGCAACCTGTAGATGCTGTTGCGCTTCAAGGCAGTCGTAATGGGTTCGTAACATTCTTCCTAATCCTCGTGGGAAATCTTGAACCCGAAGTCCGGACTGAGGTTCGAATTGTTGTTTGGGGTATCGAAATTTCCTTGGGCACGAGTTGATCTGGTTTTCGTTGGCGGGTGTAGCCAACCGACCATCGACCCGGAAATGCCGAGCTTTTCATCCCCTGATCCCTAAATCGCGGCAAGCCTGCATAGCGGGATTGTGTCGCTGACCGACGACTGCCTTGCGCATGCCTGTCTGCGCAATCCCCTGTTTATTCTCTCTTCATGTTCGATGGTATGTAAATTGCATTTTGTACTTTGTGCTTAATAGTCGCGCAAGTTACTCCTTCAAAAGCTCCCACCAACCGGCAACAAGATCAGCACACGAATCCCACTGCCTGACATCGCGTTCGCGTAAGCCGCCTCACTGTCTCGCGCTGTGAAGATGGGATTGTGCAGACGGCATTTTCTTGTGGACGCCAGCGCAAATGTCGTCTTACGGCGACAGATCATCAGCAAGGGAAACGACGGCCGCCGAAAAACCGTGCGTTTCCATCATGCAGTCACCCGGCCGCATTCACTCTACTAAGTGGTGACATCGGCGGAAATTGCAGTTGGCACACGCATTGCCTATGTGCTTCGCCAAGAATGAATTTACGAGGTGGCCCACGATGATGGACCCGTCTACGCCCCTGATGGAGCTGATGAGAAGCACGCTGCGTCCATTACACAAAGGAAAGAATTACAAACAACGAGAAGAAATTACATTTGCGATTTGAGTTTTGTCCATTTGTTTTTCCGCTGTTACACCTTGTGACCATCACCACATGTGTATGTGTGGCAACAGACAGACCTCTTATATGACAAATGGTATTTCGTAAAGACAACAAATTGGATGGACGCCTTGTCTGAAAACATCGTGACGCGAGCCGTGATTGCGTGTCCGTAATGAAGAACAGCATATGAACCGCATTTCTCAACAAACGTGCTGCACCACCGATCTGAATTTTGTTTTCGGATGCGTCAGTACATCCTCGAACCAAGGCCGCTTGCGCGGCCGCGGTCATTACTTGTGCGCTGACGCATCTCGCACGAATTTCCGTAGTGGCGAATGTACTTCGTCTGCCACCGCGAATCGCTCAACTAATTTTTGAGGTCATCCAATAATGCCCAACCGCCAGCTAGTCGGATCAAGAATTGTTGCCTGGGGACTCTTCCCTGTGGCACTGCTCGCCATGCTTGGCCTACCAGGCTGCGGGAACAGCGGTGGAGATTCATCCACCGGCGTCGACCAGCAGGCGTCGATGCTTGCTGCGGCGGCCACGGACCTGTCCCCGGATGGAGCGACAATCAGCGCGTCGTCCGGAGGCTCGTTGGTCACCGCCGAAGGCACGTGGACATTCGGTCCCGCCACAAGCTTGGGGGGCAACGCTATCCTGCTGAACGGCCAGCACGCCGCACGAGGGTACGGAACACAGCTGCACGTACTGAATCAAGGAAAGCTCTATACCTTCACCAGAGAGTCGAGTTGGTATCTGTGGTCGGGAAGCAGCTGGAGTCACGTGGCTGCACCGACTGGTCAATCGCCGCCCCCGCCGCCGCCAACGGGTCTGTCCCCGGATGGAGCGACAATCACTGCGCCGAGCGGGTCGTTGGTCACCACCGCAGGCACTTGGACATTCGGGTCCGCTACAAACACGGGGGGCCACGCTATCCTGCTTAACGGCCAGTCAGCCGCAGGCGGGTTCGGAACACAGCTGCACGTCCTGAATCAAGGGAAGCTCTACACTTTTACCGGGGAATCCAAGTGGTATCTGTGGTCGGCAAACACCTGGAATCTGGTGGCTGCGCCCACTGGTCAAGCGCCGCCGCCGTCGGCACCCACCGTGTCGCTGCAGGCGAACCCGACGTCCGTCACAAGCGGCGGATCGTCAACGCTCACATGGTCGTCAACGAACGCGACCTCGTGCTCCGCTTCGGGCGCCTGGTCAGGTAGTAAAGCCACGTCCGGCAGCGAAACACGCGGTTCACTTACCGCCACCAGCACTTTCACTCTGAGTTGCAGCGGTGCTGGCGGTACCGCGAACAGTTCGGTGACGGTCACTGTGTCGAGTACGCCGCCGCCACCAACGGGCATGTCCCCGGATGGAGCGTCAATCACCGCGTCGTCCGGAGGCTCGTTGATCACAGCCGCAGGCACGTGGACATTCGGCTCCGCCACAAGCTTGGGGGGCAACGCTATCCTGCTCAACGGCCAGCACGCCGCACGAGGGTACGGAACACAACTGCACGTACTGAATCAAGGGAAACTCTATACCTTCACCAGGGAATCCAAGTGGTATCTCTGGTCGGGAAGCAGCTGGAGCCAAGTGGCTGCGCCCACTGGTCAACAACCGATACCTACCGTGTCGCTGCAGGCGAACCCGACGTCGGTCGCAAGCGGCGGATCGTCAACGCTCACATGGTCGTCAACGAACGCGACCTCCTGCTCCGCTTCCGGCGCCTGGTCGGGCAGTAAAGCCACCTCCGGCAGCCAGTCCAACGGCGCGTTAACAAGTACCAGTACGTTCACACTTGCGTGCAGCGGGCCTGGTGGGACCGCGAGCGCATCCGCGACGGTAACGGTCACGACCTCAGGCCCCACGATGTCGCTAACAGCGAACCCGGTGTCTGTCACAAGCGGTGGGTCATCGACGCTCACGTGGTCGTCAACGAACGCGACTTCCTGCACGGCCTCCGGCGCCTGGTCGGGGAACAAAGCCACCTCCGGCAGTGAAACACGTGGTTCGCTCAGCGCCACCAGCACTTTCACGCTGAGTTGCAGTGGCGCTGGCGGTACAGCGAACAGATCGGTAACGGTCACTGTGTCGGGCACACCCCCAGTGTCAGTGCCCACCGTGTCGCTGGCGGCGAACCCGACGTCAGTCACGAGCGGCGGATCGTCAACGCTCACGTGGACCTCGACCGACGCAACCTCCTGCACCGCCTCGGGTGGCTGGTCAGGCACCAAGGTAACTTCCGGCAGCGAGGCTACCGCCGCACTTACCGCAAATGCCAACTATTCTCTTACCTGCACCGGTTCAGGAGGTAGCGCAAGCGCATCGGCGGCGGTTACGGTGACGTCGACGGGAGCCAGTTACACGACCAACTTCCCCGGTACGGAAAATCCCATCTCAGAAGGCGGCATCTGGACGAACGGATTGACTACTGGGCAAAACTGGACCGATGTAAAAACAACAGGTGGGAAAGCAGTCGCAACTCAACAAGCTTTTCCCACGCGCTACAGCGATGACCTCGCACATCTGAAGAAGTCCTTTATTGACTTCGCCAATAACCAGTATGCGCAAGGCACGGTCTATCTGGCGCCCGGCTACACCGGCAACGGTGGGAAACACGAGGTTGAATTGTTGCTGCGGTTTGAAATCGCCGCGAACAGAGCACGCGGCTATGAAGTGTTGTGGGGCATCAACGGATACATCGCTATCGTGCGATGGAACGGCCCGGTAGGTGATTACACGCCACTGTACGATCCGGGATTTGGCAGCATTGCTGTTCCTCGAGACGGCGATGTACTGCGTGCGGAGATCGTTGGCAGCACCATATCGGTTTACAAGAATGGTGTCTTCATAGCGAGCACTTCAAACGCGACTTGGACTGAAGGTCAACCAGGCATAGGCTTTTGGCCTGTTGATGGCGCGACGCCGGAAAACCTTGGCTGGAAAAACTTCCAGGCGGGCAACCTGCCGTAGACGCCGCTGCCTCTTCCGAGGCGAGCGTTACAGGCGTGGCAAGAACGCCTCGCGGGCGGCCCTCATGGAGGGTCGTCCCATCGTCGGCTCGCATGTAGCCGGCGCTCGCGAGACTTCATTCGATGGTTTTTGGTGCGTCCCTGGCGACTAAGGAGCGAGCGAAGCTGCGGGCGGTGCGCAGATGGCGCGGGGAAATGATCGCAATGACGACGAAATAGACCACGACACCTGCGGCAATCACCGTGAAGAGCGCAGTTATCGCGGGCTGTCCATCGTTCGCCAAGCGAAGAGTCGCGATCGCCGCATACATGACGCCCGCGGCAACCGCAGGTGGACCGCATTCCGCGATGAGATCGACCGCTCGAATACCGATGAATCGAAGTAGGGCCGGGACGCTGAAGGAGTACGCAAGGGGTACGGAAACCAGCCACGCGGAGCACAGACCCACGAGTCCCCAGTGAGCTCCGACAAAAAACCCGCTGGGTAGCAATACAAAAGTGATGATCGTGTTGCGCAAATCAAGCTTACTATTTCCCAATGCGAGTGAGGTCGTAAACATGACCCCGCAAACCATGCGTATGGGCACGACTAGCGGCAGGATCGTTATCGCCGGCACTGACGGCAGCCAGATTGGTCCAAACAGCACATCTACGAGTTCGGGTGCAACCGCCGAAATCCCCCAAAGCGTTGGAAAGGCGATCAGCGACATCAATCCAATGTACTTCAGCACGGCCTGACGCACGCTTGCCCGGTCGCCCTGCTGCCGTGCCACCGCCGGCATGAGGATTTCATTGATCATACCCATCACCTTCGTCATCGGCAGTGTCGCGAGCTGCAGCGCTACCGAGTACTCGCCGATTTCGGTGGTCGACAGGAAGGCGCTACCGATTAGCACATCTGATTGAACGACGATGAAGTAGCTCACCCTGCTGCCAACCAGCGCGAGGCCGAACTTCAGGTAATCGCCGATACCGCGTAGTGAGAAACGCGGCCACACGCGATCGCCGAATATGAGTAGGGCCGCGCTGCGTACGATCGCACCGAACAAAGTGCCCAGCACGAGGGCCCATACACCCGCGCCGAGGAAAGCAAGCAGCAGTGTCACGGCAATGCTGGTGACGCCGGAAGTCATTTCTATCTTTGAGAGACGCTGGAACGACAGTTCGCGATGCCATAGGGCACCAGGAATAATCGCAGCCGAGCCGATGATGACCTGCAGCGATGCAACCGCGATGGGGTACGTAACTCGCGGCTCCTGCAACATATGAGCGAGAAGCGGGGCCGCAGCAACGATGGCTAATGTCATGGCCACGCTGAAGAGCAGCGATACGCCATAGATCTTCCGAAGGTCGTCGCGTGCGATGTCGACGGAACGAACGATCGCGGCCCCGAGGCCGAGTTCGGCAATGGCGCCGGCGATGGTACTGACCACCGCCACCTTGGCCATCAAACCATAGTCCTCGGGCGTCAGCAATCTGACAACGATGAGGGTTCCGGCCCAACTCGCGATCTGAACCACCAGCTTGGCAGCCGTCGCCCACTTCAGAGCGGCGATCGCTCTACTTTCAATCGACATCGCAGTTTCTCAGAAGCAGGACGGATTCTGACGCCAGCGGCAATCAGTCGTTTCGCACCATCACGACATCGAGTTCAACGGCTCGCATCTGACCGTCCCGGCTCACGGGAAAGAAGGCGCATAGGGCGAATCCAGCCTTCTGGTACTCGGCAAGCGCTTCCTTCCAATCCGGCATGCCGACGTAGATTTGAATCACCGCCACCTCGCTTTGCAGACCCAGGAAGCGCTCGATCCTCGGGAGCGCACCTTGAAGCACCTGAAGGTCGAAGCCCTGCGTATCCATTTTGAGGAACGGCCGCGTGAATCCATGCGTAGCTGCTAGCGCGTCGAAACGATCGGCAAGTCTCTCGATTCGAGCACGTATCTTGGACTCTACGGTATTTCTGCTCGCCATGTTCTGAGGCGTGGCCGCGCTTGGGGCGAGGAAAGAACTGAACCAAAGTTTGTTCATCACGTTCATCTCGAATTCGCCGGGCTCCGCGCCCAGCGCAACGGGAAACGCATGCCACCGCTCATCCCGGCTGCTCACTTCCTCGAGCGCCCGAAACGGTTCCGGCTGCGGTTCGAAGGACAGGATGGTACCGCTGAAGCCCACTTTCTTGCGAAGAAAATTACCGAAGTGCCCATTGAATGCACCCACATCGAAGACGCAATCGATGGCCTTTGCTTCAAAGAGTTCGCGCAAGAGCTGAGCGTGGACGTAATTGTGAGCGTGATTCGAAACGTCCCACACGGGTATGGGCTCGACACCCATTGCTCTCAACGACGGCTCCACAAGCCTCCGTAGCCAACCCTTCGGAGGAGCGATTCCGGCCCTTACCTGAATTGCATGGTCGTCCTTCATAGGACCATCTCCCGATCGCATGTGATGTCTTGGTGTGATGAAGCGGGCGGCACCCCACCCTCTCGCCGTAGCCACACGCCACGCCAGAACAACGGCTCGTGTTGTGCATTGAACTGTTGTCGCTCACCTGAGAAGTGTACGTCGCGCAGAATATAGGCGGGCGTCTTCATTGTTCGCATTTCTCCGGTGACGATATCGATGAGCTTCCTGATTTCTGTCTGGATGCAATATCGACGACCACAGTGTTTCAACATGTCGAGCTCGAATCCCATCCCTCTGTGCACGAACTGATCGTTCAGCGTCGCCCGAATTTCGCCGGATGGCCTGACGACGACCTGGTCGCCCGGCTCCAACCGAATCTCTTCACGTCTTCCACCATCTGGTGTCGTCGCTTCAAACTCGGGGAAGCCGACTCCATGACGCAGACGCTGAAGCTCATTGAAAAGATGCGTCAACCACCCGACGGCGAACGCGGCGGGCGCCACATTGCCGGCGATCAGCGGGCGCAGAAAATTTATCACGCTCCAATTCCCTATTGGCCGCGACGCCGCGTTTAGCTGCGTCAACTGACAGGCATAGCGAGGCGCCTGGGTGCCGAACCGCAGCACGGCGGTGTCCTTCATCGTATCGGAAGGATCGGACGATGCCGGCGCGCCTGCGGTATCGTCCGCTCGCTCGACTCTTCGCAGCCAGGCGGACTTCCAAATCGTATGACACGCGGCCTCACAACCTCCGTGTTTCGAACCATCGCACACCGCCTCGACCAACAATACGCCGTCATCCATGTGCCGCATGCGGCGAGTCTTCCTGTAGTCGAACAGTCGATGCACGCACCGGAATACATACGCGCGCTGGCCGCACATCGTGAGCATCTCCGGCATGAAAGGCAATTGGTCAAGGCATCCCCGTTCATCGAGCGTGGCGCGTATTTCGGTCCATGCTTTGACCTCAACCAGGTCCCCGACGACAAAGTCATGCCCCAGCAGGCGTTGCGCCAACCAGCGACGCACGCGAGATGTGCGCGCGACCCCGCCTGCTTTGATTGCGGCGGCCTCACGGGACTGGTTGAGCTCGAGAAAGAGATCTCGCTCGCCAAGCGCACCACGCTTGTACCGGGCGAGCACCACCGCGCTTGCACACGCCAGAGTGGCAGCGCCCAGCGCAATAAGTACAGTCAGTGCGGCCAGGAGAGGACCCAGAGCGTTCGGAAGCCAGTACAGGCCGAAGAACGCAAGCAGCAGCGCCAGCAGAACGAGCACCAGGCACGCGACCGTTGTCTTTACGTAACTCTTGTGTACGAGTCCGGAAGAAAAGCTCACGATGTCAGCGCGTAGGCAAATCGGGCGAGCAAACAATGGCGAGTCGTCAAGATCGTTCGCGCTCCCATCAACCCGCTTGCATGACCCGCTTCAGGCAAGAAAACGTCGAAAAGAGGCGAACAAAAGTCTCGCCGAGTACAGCACGAATGCCGCGCCGCCCGGAGACCGCAATGACTCGGCGTGAAGGTGCCACGCATCGCGCATTGTGCCTTGGCGTGCACATTCCCATGAACCGTTGTGGCACATGATCCCGTAACGACGCCGCACAGCGGCGTCGTAGCGCGTTCCAGAGTAGCTCTTCGATAATCTGCGCCACACTTCCGGAGCGGCGAGATTGTGCTCAGCAAGCTTCGACAATGAATTTGGCGTATCTTCGTAGTAGCGATACGTCGGTTCATCGAGGAACGCGACTTGATGGTGCCTGGCCAGTTCGAGCGCCGTCAAGGTCCACTCCATATGTCGAAGCTCCGCGTCGAATGCCGAAAGATCGATGTTTTTCCTGCGCAGCGTAAGCGAGCATGCGCCCCAACCCACGTGCATCATCGTCTCTACAAAATCCGTCCAGCGTGCCTCGGGCGGAGGAAATATCTTTGTCACCGTCGAACCATTCACACGCAGTCCGTCGGTGACAAGTACATCGATTTCGGGATGCTCGCGGAACTGAGCGATCTTCCGCCCGAGTGTGTCCGGCATCAGCTCGTCATCGTCGTCGAGGAACGCGAGAAACTCGCTCTCGGCCATTTCCGCACCGACGCGCCGAGCCAGCGGATGCGAGCCGGATCGCAATCGGATCACACGAATATCCGACCTGGTCGCGAGCCAAGCAAGCACGCTCGAACTGACGCGAGCTCCGTTTGCAACGACGATGATTGAATAGTCGTAGTCCCCCGCCATCCTGCGTACAGACTCACAGGCGCGCTTCAACAACTCGCTTCTGGCGTCATCGCAGACTGACGCAATGACCACGGTAAACACCGGTCCGGCGCTGCTCAATGTGGAGGACACCTCCAAAGTCGCTAAAACGTGTACTCGTCGGATAGGCCGAGCGTACGTCGCGCTGCCTGAGTGACATCACGCACCAACGCGGCTCGTTGCCACGACGTGTAGCGCGCGAGAAACATGCCTATTCGCAACCGATCCCGCGTGGACATCGGGCTGGCAATTAAGGCTCTCGCGCGCTCATACGCCCAAGTCCAATGCGGGAAATTCATGCCTGCCTTGGAATTTGGTTCTACCCACTTCCTCATTTCTTTCACGGTCTTTACACGCGATATCGAACCCGGGTGAAATCGCCTGAGAAGGCCCGGCCCTGACGGCTGAATCAGCTGGCCCCGGAGCGCCAGTTCCCAAACAAAGACCGGATCCCAACCGATATAGTCAGGACCCGTCCGCATGAGCCGCAGTGTCGACGCGCGAAGCAAGCCGTAGGCAATAACATGCTGATAGTTGGCCACCAAGACCTGACGCGCGCGCTCAAACACGTTGGGGGATTGCAGATCAAGCGTCGTGGCCATTGACCCGATGATCTTGCCGTTGTCGTCGATGTTCTTTGTGCCAGGCACGACAGCTTCGACTTCGGGTCGACTGTTCAAGACCTCTACCATTACCTGCAGCAGCCCGGACTCCATGAGGTCATCGGCCCCTGCCCAACGAAAATACTGGTTCGGACTATCGATCGCATCCAATACCCGTCGATGGTTCCAAAGTATTCCTCGATTCTCGGGCGATCGCAGGTATTTTAACCGCTTGTCCTTGCTCGCGTAATCGGCGCAGATCTCGGGCGTCGCATCCGTCGAACCATTATCCGAAATCACCAGATGGAAATCGCCGAACGATTGTGACAGATGACTTTCGATCGCGGCGCCGAGATACTTCTGGCCGTTATACACTGGAAGGCCAATGATGACTTTGGGTTCACTCATTCAGCCGTTCTCCCCAACACTGAAGGCGCAGAAGGCGCGGACCCACCGCGCGCTCTTTCGCACACTGTTTTGCCGGTCAATGACGTGACTCCGGCTGACTGCAGATAGTCGGCCGGCGCTTGTTGATCTCACTTGGGTCGATCATCGAATCCATCCCTAGAAAACCAGTTTTCGTGCGTGGAACGCTTCTGCGAAGCCGCTCTGCGAACGAGACTCGAGTCCACGAAGCCGCATCAGCCCCAGGAACGTATCGGCGGCGAACCAATCCTTGCTGCGTTGTGACGAAAAGCAGCGGTTTAGATGGCCGACCTTGCGACGTGCTACGGAACTCGAGATCGGCACGTATACATTCGGGGTCACCAGGTCACCCTCATACTTGGGAATCTCGTACTCAAGCACAAGATGATTGCGCCAGGTATTCCAGGTGAGTTCGGCGGCCAAGCGATGATCCTGATGTCGATCTTGCAGCCAGTGCGTGACAACAATATCCGGATCGACCTCTTTCTTCAAATTTTCAAAAAAGTTCTTCACATCGACGTACTGGGATTGCATGAAACAGTCGCGAAAGTTTGCGATGAAGACCTTGGATGCAGCCGCGCGCGCAAGCAATGCACGCGCACTGCGACGCGCCTCTGCGGCTCTCATCCCCTCGGCGCTGAGGACAACCCACGTCACATCGACCGCTGGCATACTCGCCAGCCAGGTCAAGACGGTTCCTCCGCAACCAATCTCGAGATCGTCGCTATGCGCGCCGATGCAAAGCAGCCGCAGCGCTTTGCCCCTGCGCACTTCAGGTATTAAGCGGAGCATGCGTCGAATTCATGCATTAAGTGCGTCGAGGTTTCATACATCGTCAAGGCGCAAGGGATTTCGACGGAAATCGCATTGGAATCACCGACCCGGGGTCTTCTCTTCAAAATTTTCGATCTGTTCGAAGCAAAGCGCCTTGGCTGCAGCGCCCTGGAAGTACCGTCCGTACCAGTCGACGATCCAATCCAGAGCCTCGGTCACGACCAAGCGTGGCTTCCAGCCCAACTGCTGGATAGTTTTACTGGTATCCAGGCGCAGGGTCGCGGCTTCGTGGGGATGGGAGCCGGGATCCTGTACCCAACTCGCCTTGCCGGGCCATTTATTCACAAGCCATTCGACCAGTTCCTGTACTGCCAGCGTGTCTTCCTGGCGCGGCCCGAAATTCCAGGGACCGCTGTACTTCCGACCATCGAGAAACAGTCGCTCCGCAAGGGTCATATAGCCTCCCAGGCAATCCAGGACGAATTGCCAGGGGCGTACCGCCTGCGGGTTGCGCAGCACGACAGGCCGAGCTTCGTGAAAAGCATTCATGGTGTCAGGAACGAGTTGATCCTGGGTCCAGTCTCCGCCTCCAATGACGTTGCCCGCACGCGCCGTGGCAATCGATTTGTCCGGAGTCTTGCCCGCCGCGGCTGAGAAAAACGAGTCCACGAACGCTTGGGTGACCAGTTCCGAGCAGGCTTTGCTGTTGGAGTAAGGGTCGTACCCTCCGAGACGATCCGTCTCCCGGTATCCCCAAATCCACTCCTTGTTCTCATAGCTCTTGTCGCTGGTGATATTGACAATCGCGACCCGCCCCGGAAGGTGCCGCATGGCCTCGAGCAGGTTCACGGTACCCATCACGTTCGTCGAGTAAGTGTCGATCGGATCCTGATACGACAACCTTACTACCGACTGCGCCGCCATGTGGAAAACGATTTCCGGCCGATGCTTCTCGAGACTTTCCCGTAGTCGAGGGTAATCCCGAACGTCACCGACAATGGACACCATACCCGATGTCACGTCGGCAGCCTCGTACAAGCTTGGGGTCGTAGGCGCAGGTAACGAGTAACCGACCACCTGTGCCGATAGCCGCTGCAGCCACAAAGAAAGCCAGCTTCCCTTGAAGCCCGTGTGACCCGTAATAAATACCTTGCGGCCGTTCCAGAATTGCGAATTCATGGAAGGCGTCCCTGGTTACTTGACGCCGGCAACTTCTTATCCGCCCACGATAGTGCCACGGGATTGTTCCCACACCTTCCAGGGAGTGTTACCTTTTCCGTTCATGCGATCGAACGTGATCTTGTCCTTCAGGGTATCCATGGCGGCCCAGAACCCGTGGTGTTTATATGAATACAACTGTTCTTTTTCGATGAGGCGCTGGAAGGGCTCTTCCACCAATTCCTCGCCAGTCTTGATGTAATCGAATATGTCGCGCCTGAACCGGAAGAATCCACCGTTGAGCCAAAACCCCGAATCCCGCATGGAACCAATGCGACTCACAATACCATCGTCGCGTGCAGTCACAGCGTGGAAAGACTGCCACGTCCTAACCGCCACGAAACCGGCAACGACATTTTTCTCTTCGCATGCCTTGGTGTATTCCGGAAGCGACAAGTCCGTCAAGGCGTCGCTGTAGTTCGCGAAAAAAAATTCCTCACCCTTGAGATGTTTTCGGACCGAGAGCAATCGCTCGCCAATATTCGAGTGCAGGCCGGTTTCAACGAAAGTGATCCGCCAATCCTGAACGTCGCTCTCGATTGGCTCGATGGTTCTACATCCGTTTGAAAGAATGAAATCGTTCGACATCCATTCGGCATAGTTTACAAAGTATTCCTTGATCAGGTCGCCACGGTAACCGAGGCACAGAATGAAATCCTTGTGTCCGAAATGCGCGTAATACCTCATGAGGTACCAGATGATGGGTCTATAACCGATGCTCACCAGGGGCTTCGGGATGGTATCCGAGTGCTCGCGCAGCCTTGTTCCCAGGCCGCCGCAAAATAACACTACCTTCATCCGCTACCTCACATTCCGATCTGCGAACGAAACGCTCATACCGACTAACCCCATACCCCGAAAATCGGTCGCGCAGGCTCACATCCCGATCGACGCCCGACAACCCGGAGAGCGCAACCGAGGCACTGCAGAGCTTCACTCAGCCCGCGGTGATCCCATGCGCTGGAAATTGCATTGGTAGAGTCGTGCCCGGGTATTAGTGGCATGGGGGATCTGCTCACCGCCGAAAAGAAGCCCCGGTGACCGTGCATAAACCTGAACCTGGCCCGTTCAGCGCCAACCGTGCAACAGCGCTTCTCGTCGTGTGTCACGTCTCCGCGTTCCCAAGTCCTTGTGAAACTTTCGAAAGAAAAATAACGCAGCCCGGAATCTCACGCGGAGCATCGTGAGAGCGCCGACTCAGCGGCGCGTTCTCCGCTGACGTAGCTCTCGTCGGTCCACATGTAATCCCAGTCCCCGTATCGCCCGCAATAGTTGATGCCAATATCCTTGAGATACCCGTGAACAGTCTGCAGGGCTGCCGCGCGTTCGAGATCGAAAATGACGTTGGCGAAACGTACCATCGTCGCATGACGAGACAAAATCGCATCATCATCCCGCAGGATGCCAGCGCGGCGCAGATCAGCAATGACTTGCTCAATCAGATCCTCGGGAGACTGGGTAAGGGGACGATACTTGCTCGAAAAATAGACTTCCGCCTGGATGCTCCCGCAGCCCGGAGGAACGTTGGTCGCGGACAACAGGTGCGGAAAGCTCAAGCGCGCGAAGCAAATGTCCGGGTCGTAAAAGTACGTGACCTGCGCGTCCGACAGGTCCGGTCGGTTCACACCGACGTTGACCAGAACGCAGGTCGAGCACGCGAGCCGCCGGGAGGCGTCGATGACATCTTGGGGTGCTTCCGCGATCATCGCGACAAGGTCCGGCAGGGCAATTGACGAAACGAGCGCGTCGTAGCGGGTCTTGGAGCCGTTCGAGAAGCGAAGCTCCCTTTGCCGGGAATTGATGCCGACCAGTTCATGATTGAGCCGAAGGTCGGCGATTGTCGGGAGACCTCGCAGATATGAAACAAAGCCGCCGTTGGTCGGATAGCGAAAATTGGTTATGTAGTGGACCTCAGGCGCCCAGGGGGCGAGCGCGCCTTTCAGCATTTCTTCGAGACTCGGGCGATACATGCGGGGGCCGAGCCATTCCGTGCTCATGTTGTCGGCGGTAGTCAAGTGGTACTTGCGCGTATATTGCATCGGAAAGAGCTCGGCAAATTTCTTTCCGTAACTGGCGATCAGCCAATCTTCGTAGTTTTCGACTTTTCGCTCGACCGAGTGTTCCTTCACGAAGTCTGCAACGATTTCCACGATAAGATCTTTGGGCAGCCCGTTCAAGTGAAGCTGAACCGGGTGCGTGAGCCAATGGCCGCGCCAGTAATTGTTGAGCTTGACCTGGACCGCCTCATATTTCCCATCGACGTATTGGGCGAACAAGTTCTGGATTCGGACATCCTTTGTGAACGAGATATGCGGGCCTAGATCAAACAGGAAACCGTTCTTGTCCCGAAATGAAGCCGTATGCCCCCCGTAGTACGCGTTCTTGTCGTACACAACGGGCCGAACATCTTTACCGTGCAGAAAACTGGCGGCCCCGAATCCAGCCATGCCAGTGCCAAGAACAACGATATTTTTCACCAGACAAACCCTTCAGTGAGATCGATGGTTATCGATTCAAGATCGCCACCACGGTAGATGATGGCGGCACCGCGTCAACTACAAATTACTCTACGGTGGCTGCGAACTCGGGCGTCAGGCGTTCCGCGTGGATGTCAGCCCGCCCGGTCACAGGCCAGCGCCTGTGCTGCTCGGACCAGAGCTCATCTCTGAGCCTCGAGGGTGGCAGCTTCACATCGTCAAATGTAACGACCTCGTCCTTGCTCATATTCCGAAGGAGGACGCAGTCGTCCGACATTGCAATCGGAAGGGCATTGCTTGCGCGCGCGGTAGCGTGATTCTCGATCAATCCGTAGGCGCAGAAACCTCCCACGCCATCGAGGCGCTCGCCAGCCTTCAATTGCCGCTTGGCGACTGTGACGACCTCGCACGACGGACCGGCAATCGGAGCGACCGTGGGATCAGCGTGAATGACCGCGCGGGCGATGGTGGACGGCAACTGAATGTGCGGCAGGTGAAATGGCGTATAAAACACGTAGAAAGGTCCATCACCCAATTTGTAGTAGGCAAGCTGAGTTCTCTTGTACGGGTTCTCCTCATGTACCACGACAAATCCCCCCGTATGGGGCGCTGCGCCAACGGAATAGTCGACAATTCCTCCGTTCAGCATCGCATCGGCGGGAAGTAACTTCGCGAGGTCACGAACGTAGCCGCATGCAGGGCCGCACATGCCGCGGCGGGCAACATGGAACCCCGTTGCATTCGCGAGAACGGTCGTCTCCATGGACAACTTAGTAGCGTCGGCGAAGGATGTCACTTTCCTGACATCCTGGTCGTGCTTCGCGGCAAACTCGCGTTGGGTATCGGGTGTCCGATAGTAATCGACCATGCCTTTGATGTTGCCCGCCGCTACGGGCCGGAGGCCAACAGATTGGACATAGCGGAAGAGTGTCATGGCTACGCCTGGTTCATCGCCATCGGTGTGTGTTATGACCACACCCGCCTCGTCCGCTTTGGCCTTCAATATGGGGCCGATAAGAGAGTCAAGCTCTGCGTTCACCAGAACGACGGGCTTGGCATGTCCGATTGCATCGAGCACCACGCTCGCACCGAAATCGACGCTGCCCGTAACTTCGACGATGATGTCGATTGCATTGCATCGCGTCAGCACACTGGAATCGTCGGTAATGACCGGAACCCCTCTGGAGATCCTCGATTCCGCGTCGCTCGCAGTCCTTGCTACTTCCCATTCCCGAATTCCCGCCTCCTTAAATGCACGCTCGGCGTGCTTTGGAGTCCGATTTGCCATACCGGCAAGACGAATTCCCGGCACCGGCGTTCCCAACTGCAGCGCGATGGCACGACCCGTAGCACCCGCACCCACCACCCCGACTCGGATGGGGCGCCCTTCGGACTCTCGCCGCTGGAGCATGCTGTAGACGGAGGTATTGCGCGCAGAGACATCAAACGCATTGGGTTTCATAGAATTTGTCCGTTCTCAAACTTTGCTTACAAGAGGCCAGCTACGATCCTGATCAGAGATCGATGATACCAGCAATGGCCATTGGATTCCGAATGCTGGATCGTCATACCGGACGCCCCGTACCTCACTGGCAGAATAGAAAGCCGACGTCATGTAGTAGATCTCCGTATTGTCTTCCGTAGACTGGCATCCATGCGCACAGCCTTCCGGTACATAGAGCATCCGGCCATTGTCAGCGCTTAAGCAGGTTCCGTACCAGGACCGATAGGTGGGCGATGCTGGGCGGAGATCCACGACAACATCGAAAATCGCCCCCCGCGTGCAGCGAACGAGCTTTGCCTCCAGCGCCGGGGCGACCTGGTAGTGCAAACCGCGGATGGTGCCTTTGCTGGCGCTGAAGCCCATATTGGCTTGCAGGGGGGTGAAGTCGATTGCATGTTCAGCGAACTCTTGGCGGCACCACGCACGCATGAACCGGCCTCGTGCGTCTACATGAGGGGTGGGCTCGATGACCCACGCGCCAACGACACCGCATTCGCAGAATTTCATTTCATGCAACTCGTCCGCCCACTTCTGACTTGGACGAACAGTTGTCGATCGACAAGTATCATTCCGTTCTCTTCTGTAATAGCAACAGGAGGTTCATTCACCAGGCGCTATTGGCACGTTACGGGATCCCAAATTCCGGTGGTGGCCAATTGGGCAAGTCTCCTGAGATACCACCTGATCAAATACGACGGTCTTGATGACTGTCCACCGGGGAACACCGTGCGGACGTACCACAGCGAATGCACAAACACCTTTTGCCAATACGACGCGGTAGTCGGCTCCAGTATATAGGTCGGGGAGTAGCCCAGACAGTCGATGATCCAGTAATCCTCGCATCGCAGAACAGATATCACCTTCCGCAAACTGGCCAGCGTATGCACTTCGATGCAAAGAACCGGCCTGTGAGCACTGATCGTCTTCATCGCCCCTTCCAGTACGGGCAGCTCCAGGCCTTCAACGTCAATTTTTATCAAAGCGACGCTGCTAACGCGCTCAGACAATGCCTGGACTTCAACGTCCACTGTCGATACTTCGACGCTGCCTGGGCACTCCTCAGTGACGAACGAAACGGTGGATCCCCCTTGATTGTCACTTTGAGCGCACTCCACAAGCGCATATCCCGGGCTCGCGCCAAGTGCCTTCCCGATTGCAATCACCGTTTCGTTCAGTTGATTCGCGGCGATATTATGTTTCAGCAAAGGAAAGGTATTTGGGTTTGGTTCAAATGCAACAACAGGGGTCAAGCCGCAGAATTTGGCAAAATAAGTAGAGTGCGTCCCGATAAATGCGCCCGCGTCAATCGCCGTGGCACTTGCCCGGGCCTTGACTCTGTCCCTGATTCTCTCCAGCACATCCACTTCATAGAACGTCTTGCGCCGAAGCATGTTTCCCGATATGTGATCTTTTTCGCCGAATGTCCGGAACGCTATAGGTTGCCCTTCGTACGCAAACTTTACTTCGACCAGCGAATCGTTAAAGCCCTGTTTCCGGTCAGTCTTGTTCACGATCTGTGCTCCTGTCGATCGCTCCCAAATACTCGCGAGTCAGACAATCGCGGCATACGCGGAAACAGCGGCAACCCACTCGGGAAGGCGCGGCTGGCAATACGGCCATGCAGTTCTCGCAAGCAGCGTACCTCGGACGCGAGGCATACTTGGAACCCCAAGTACGGGAGCTGTCGAACAGAGAGTTCCGGAAGCGGCCGTGTTCACCCTTTGCCCTTCAATATCGAGGTCACTTCCAGCAGAAGCGCGCGATTGATTGCCCAGGAACCCGCGCAGTAGACCACCGCACCGAGCGGCACGAGCAGCGCGAGGGTAAGCCAGTGGGGCACGCCGGGCGGCGACACCAGGGCCGTGCCCGCCACCACTGCGTACATGACAAGGCTGCAGGCAGCAGGCCGCCACAGCACGCCAACCAGATCGCGCACCTCCAGGCCGATCAGGCGGAACGGAATGGCAAACGTCGGATACGTCAGGAGCAGGAACATGCTCGCGTACGAGACGGTCACACCGAGTATTCCCCACGGAAGTCCGAGCACGAACGACAGCACGAAGAGCAGCCCCGCGCCGATGGTCCACCACAATGCCAGGTCCGTGCGCCCCTTGGCCGTATAGATAGTACCGACCGTAGTTGTGACCGACTGCAGCGCGCCGAGCGGCGCGAGGATGAGCAGCAGTGGAATCACCGGCGTCCACGCCGCGCCGAACATCGTCAGCACAAACGGTTCGGCGAGCGCCGTCAACCCCAGCATCAGCGGAAACGAGACCAGCGCAATCGCGGAGGCCACTTTGAGATACGTTCGGCCAAACTGGCCGGTGTCATCCTGCATGCGTGAATAGAGCGGAAACATCACGCGGCTGATCACCGCGGAAATTCCTTGCAGCGGCAACTGCATCAGACGGTACGCGAGATCGTAGTAGCCGAGATCCTGCGATCCGAGAAAGCGCCCGATCAGAAACTTGTCGGCATTGCGCGCGAAATAGATGAAAATACTTGCGCCGGTCAGATTGAGGCTGAAGCCCATCACCGACCGGACTTCCGCCCAGTCGAATTCCCACGACGGGTGCCAGCGGCTTGCGATCCAGAACAGCAGCGTCGCGGCGAAATTCCCGGCCAGCATCTGACAAACGATGCTCCAAGCCCCGTAACCGAGCAACGCTGCCGCGATGCCGACCAGCGTGGCGAATAGCGCCGCGCCTATTTCGATGCGCGCCAGCTTGTCGAACTCGAGGTCGCGCTCCAGCAGCGAACTCTGCAAGATGCTGAGGCCAGATAGCAGAAACGACAGCGACAGCATCCGCATGATGGGAATCACCTGCGGTTCGCGGTAGAACGCTCCGAGCAGTGGTGCCAGAAGGTAGAGCACCATCGCCGCCGCGAGGCCAAAGCCCACGTTGAGCCAGAATACGCTGGCAAGCAGCCCCTGCGAAGGGTCCTTGCGCTGGATCACTGCGGTTGCCGTGCCCAGATCCTTGAACAATTCGATGAAACCGATCGCAACGGCGGCCATGGCGACCAGGCCGAAGTCCGCCGGCGCCAGCAGGCGTGCCAGGATGATGGTGCTGAGCAGCGAAAGACCGCGGCGCCCAAAATGCGAGATCGATGACCATTTGACCCCGGAAATCGCGGTTCTTCTAAGCGACATTGGGCAACCAACTTTCGCACTCGATCTCAGGAAGAGGCGGCCGGCGCAAGTATCGCCGCATTGAATTCATTCCAGCTTTGGTGCAACCAGAATGGAAGCTGCCCTGAACCATTGGGCAAGCATCCCGACTGGGCGTGCGGGACACACGCGGGATGGTATTAGCGAAAATATCGCAGATGGCGCAAATGGAGTCATTGCGGTCCTAGAACTGCCAGTAGAGAAACTCGCTCTTCCCCCCGAGCCTCATGACCACCGCAACTACCCCCACGGACATCGCAACGGCCCATGGAGCCGTGGGAGTCCAATTGAGAGCGCGCAACAGGTAACGCGATGCGGCCGGCTTTGAGTAAACGCCAAGCGCGGGTTCGTAGCGCGCCGTCAGTTGAAGGGTATTGGGAAGCAAGAGCGCTATCAACAGCAGCACTCCGATCCAGGCCATTGCAAGCACGAGTTCCTGCGCGGACATATCGGTGGAGGCGGAAACAAAGGACTGCAGCAAGCCCGTCAACGGCCCGAGCTGTGCATAGAGCTGCTGCGGCAGACTGATGCCGTTCAGACCCACCAATCCCTGCAACAGCTCTTTGGCAGCGCCCACATTCGTGGATCGGAACAGGACCATTGCGACAGCAACCGACAGGAAGGTGAGCACCAACCCCGTCGGCCGCATGAACCGGTCATAGGTTTCCTTGTTTGCCCAGTTCTTCGGCCCGAAAAGGCGCCATGCGTGATTGACCGACAGATAGACGCCATGCAGCAGTCCCCACATGATGAAGAGATAACCCGCCCCGTGCCACAGTCCCGAGACGAACATGGTAAGCAAGGTAGGTCCTACCAGAAGCTGAAAGAAAGCCCCGACGCTGGGCGCGCGTCCTCCGAGGCCGGGGAGTTTCTTGGCCATGCGCCGTCGCGTCAGGCAGAGCACCAGCGGGTTGTAGAGATATGCCGTCAGGAAACGCGTCAACGTGATGTGCCAGCGCAGCCAGAAATCGATGATATTCGTGGCCTTCAAAGGCGAATCGAAATTGGCAGGAAGGCGCACGCCGAAGAAACGAGCCAGTCCCAGCGCCATGTCGCTGTAACCGGAAAAGTCGAAGTAGATCTGCAGGGTGAATCCAATTGCGGCAATCCACGCTGGAAACAACGTAATCTCGGAGCCCGCAGTAGCCATTTCGTAAATGGGCGTTACATGCTCCGAGATGCCGTCCGCGAGAACCACTTTCTTGAATAGACCGAACACGAACAATGCAAGTCCAACCGCAATGTTCTCGCTGTCCCATCGGCATCGCGCCTGCTGGAACTGCGGCATCATTTCCCGATAGTGAACAATGGGTCCGGCGATAAGCTGCGGAAAAAACAGCACGAACAATCCGTAGTCACGCAACGTGAACGAGGAAATGCGCCCACCGTGGACGTCTATCAGGAACGCGATCTTCTGAAACGTGATGAACGATATGCCCAAGGGAAGAATGACCTGCGTCAGGACGAAATTGGTCCCCACCAGGTCATTGGCTGCCGTCGCGAGGAAATTGACATACTTGAAATAGCCGAGGAACACGATGTTGAAGACGATCCCGAGCAGCAGAACCAGCCGTGCCAGGCCGGCGCGGTCCTTGTGTGCCGTCAATCGCAGAAGCCAGCGCGCAAGAACAAAGTTGACGAGGATCGAGGGCGCAATGATCAGCACGTTGACCGGACGCCACCACGCGTAAAAGGCCAGGGACGCCACGACGATCCAGCCCAGCGCCAGGTTGCGGGAGCGCAGCCCCAGCAGGAAGAAACCGGCGAGTGTCACCGGCAGGAAAACAAAAATGAACTCGTAGGAGTTGAAGAGCATCGGCTCAGTTTCTTGTATTTGTCTAGGCGAGCAAAGAGCGCGCTTTCGCCACGATGTCCCCGACGGTTTCGAAGGAATCCACGTCGGCGACCCGGAACTTGATCTTCAGCTCCAGTTCGATGGCGACGATGAAGGTCACATACATCAGGGAATTCCAGCCGTCCACGTCGCTGCGCCGGGTGTTCATGGCCAGCACGATCGAATCGTCGCCGAGAAGGTCGCGGAGGGTCCGGGTAAAGACGATCAAGAGGTCCTGGTCGGTCACGGATGAGCCGCCCTTCGCGCAATGAATGTTGGCCGCGCGACGTACTCGGCGGTATTCAGAATCCACCCGCTCGCGCCGTTTGGTTCGGTTCCCGGCACCGCGGCAAAGCCGAGATCCCTGAACAGCCCGCTCACCACGCCGTTGCGCTCGGTCGGAACATAATCGGCGCGCAGAACCCGGACCCCGCGGCCTTGCGCGGCCTCCACGGCGATGCTCATGATCTCGTTTTCAAGCTGGCGCCCGAAGACCCGGCAGCTCATCACCCATGTGTCGACGTCGAGAACTCCGGGTTCGCCGGCAGGGCGTAGGATCATCACACTGACGAGCCCGTTATCGCCGAAGCGATCGGCCAGGCGGAATTGGAGCGTGAGATTTTGCGGGGCAGCCACCAAGCGGGCGACCTCCTCGGAGGAATAGCGCCGGGTCGTGGTGTTGAATTGATTTGTCTTGTTGATGAGTTGCGTGGCGCGCGCAAAGTCTACCGGTTCGATGCCTCCGTAGGTGACCGACATCCCCAGTCCGCGCAGGAAATCGTCGACGCTCTGGGAGACGCCGCGCAGTGCCTCGCGCTCGGCGTTGGTGGCGTATTGTTCGCCGCGCCGAAGGTCGTCGGCAGTGAAGTTCACTGCCTCGAAGTATCCGGCGTTGGCGATGCTGTGGACATAAAGCGCAGGGTCATTCGGCAATTCAGGAACGGCCACCATCGGCAGTGCCTCGCGCACGCGCGCGCGTTCGACCGGGTTGTCGTCTACGAAGACCAGACTGTCCAAGCCGATGTTGAGGCGCTCCGCAATGTCCTTGAGGTTCTCGACTTTATCGTTCCAGTTCGCGACGAAAGCCGCAAGATCGGACCGTCGCAGCACCATCTCCGGATGTTCCCGAAAGGCCTGTTCGGTCAATGCCTGTTCGTTCTTCGAGCAGACCGCCAGGATCACGCCGCGGTCTTTCAGCAGCTTGGCATATCGCTGCAAGGCGAGGTGCGCTTCGCCTTGCGGGCTGCCCTCGCCAAGGATGATGCCGGCTATCCCGACCTCACCGACGACGCCGCCCCAGAGCGTGTCGTCCAGATCCAGCACAAGACACTTCCTGGATTTCCCACGCTGCGCCCCGATGAGCCGGGCAATCAATTCGCCATAGCGCGGTGCAGCCTGCGGCGCAATCTCCATCTTGCCCTGCAGCCAACGCGCGACGTCGAACCAGGCATCGATGCCATCGCGTGCGCTCGCTTGCGCCACGTCCAGCAGCATGACGTTCTCCTGCGCCACGGCGCAGGCAAGTAAATCGTTCAGACGAGTGATCAGCCGCGATGGCGCCGCCGGAACCAGCCGGTCATAACTGCCGAACAGCGGCTCGGACACGTCGAGGTAGGACTGCTGAATAACGGTGGCGTTGAAGACGCTGCGCGCGTGACGCCAGAGCTCGCGGAGTTCTCCGATGGCCTCCGCCAGCGTTTGTTCGACTTCCTCCGCCGTGGCCGCGATCGGTACGCCTGACGTTTCCCGCCTCGCGCTGAGCGAAAGCAGTATCAGGTCCGGCCGAAATTGAACAAGCGGCGAAGCCGGATCGAGCAACTCCTGACGGTACTGGCCGTAGGAGCCTGAAAAAACTTCGAGCCGCAGTCCGTAGCGAAGACCGGCGACACGAATGGCGGGCAACAGGTGGTCTATCGTGTTATTGGAGAGCACCGCGAGACGCACGGACGCGTAGCCGTCGATCGACTCGGCAGCGCTGCCCACGAGCGCCCTGTCAAGCTGGATCGTTTCGATCAACCCAGGCCGGGAATGGGCCAGCCTTGCGAGGCCGTCGAGGCGCGCTCGCGTATCCGGTTCCGCGAGCGCGGCCTGCAGTCGAAGGCGAAAATCGCTTTGGCCGGCGGGCTGGTCCATAAATGAAGTATCGAGGCGATGTTGCGAACGAAGCGGGGAGGAGTCTGGTCAGCCTGTTGAAGCCCGCGCTGCATCCACGCATCTTCGAATCCGCGGTCCAGCCTCCCGAAGAAAAGCCGCCGACCAGCGTGCCGCACTTTCCTCGTCGAGGTGAGAACCATCGAACGTGCGCAGATCATCGATCTCTGGCGCCAGCAGATCGTGTCCGAGTTTTTCGGCGATTGCCCTGGCTTCGGCACGCTTCGTATCGACCGTCGGAACGATCGTAAGAATCACACAGCTGCGATCGGCGGGCAATTGCGCAAGGAATTTCTCGCCGAGGCTCGCATATTTGTCCCAGCGATCGACATTGCTCGGCTTGCCGTCAGACACCTGCTTGGTCTCGAGGCGCCCGCCCCCCCTTCTCTGCCATACTCCCGTTTCACGCGTCCGGTACACGGCAAAGGAGTTTCCGCATGCGACGGGAAGCGCCGCGCAAAATTGCTTGTGCAACAACTGCCAGGTCCGTTTTTCCTTGTATCGTTCCAGGATGTCGCGCCGCTGAAAAATCTGTTCCGTGGGCGGCGACACGCGATCATCGAAGAGACGATCGACGTTGATCACGTAGGCCCTCGCGCGTGGGCGGACCTTCGCAAGCAATGGCCCGTAGAAAGCGACGGTCTCGCTGTGACTGAATCCGAGCAGGTAGTGGCGAATGCCCGGCACGGAAAACCAACTGGCGGTCGCGGTGCCGGAAAATGCAAACTGCAGACGACTGTTCCCGACAAGCAAGACGTCCGCGTCGGCCGCTGCGCGGTGTGCCTGCGGCTCGAGGCCGAACCAGAACGCACCGTGGTCGTAGTCCCCGTAGGTCCTGGCCGTGCAGTCAGACAGGTAGGCGTTCGAACCATAGCCGCTCGCTGGGCAGGCGAAGATTCCGTCGATGCGAAGCTTGTAGACGAATGCCCCCACGAAGCCGCAAGCAAGCAGCAACACAAACAACGTGGGGGTGGCCCTTCGATACCAGCCGAGTCGAATCGCCTCGATAACGTCGGTGGTGGTGGGCATTTGCGCGCTTCGAACGGAACAGGTGTAGGAATCCGACCAAAGGGAAAAGCACAATTGCGAACGCGCAAGCCGATCAAGCGTACGACCGCTGTATTCTCGACTCCGTTGGGTCTTCTCAAAGCGGATGGTAGCAGAACGCCTTATCGTTTGGCAGAATGTGACGCGATGGATTCTGCCCGTCCCGTCCAAGTCTACCGCTGTCTCCACATTGGCATGCCGCTCGTCCTGCCCGCACGCTTTGCGTGCAGGTCATGAGGCTTCGACGACTCGCGCTTACTTCGAGCCTCGGGCTGATTGCCCTTGCCGTAGTCGCGTTCGTGGCGGCGCGATTTATCGCACCGTCCGAGCTGCAGTGGCGTTTGCGAGTCGTGGAAGCCAAAGTTCGTGGCGATTTGGGGGAGATCCCGCTTCGCAATCTGATCGCCTGGCTGGCGCCTGGTAGCCCTGTCTATCTGGCGTCAGTCGCGGAGCAACCGAATCTTCTAGTTTCCATCAAGAATGGACTGACCAAGTCCGACGACATCGCGCGTGGAAAGCTCCTGTACCTCCGGCACTGTGGTCAATGTCACGGCGAAGGCGGCCACGGCAACTCCGGCCCGAACCTTCTCAGTTCGGTGTCAAACAAGGCGGACTGGTCGTTCTTCTCGACCGCAAAATGGGGCATGCCGGGCACGTCGATGCAAGCGCAACCGCTGAGCGAATCTCAGATCTGGCAAGTCCACGCGTACCTGCGCAAGGAAGCTCTCACCGCCTTCGGCCAGCCGAACGCCGGCGGAGAGAAAGCCGCCGCCCGACCTGTCGTCGAGGTCGATCTGCGGCGGATCGTCGAGACCGATAAGACCCCGGGGCAGTGGTTCACCTACGCCGGAAACTACGCGGGCCACAGACATAGCCCGCTCACGCAGCTCACCAAGAACAATGTCAAGAGCCTTCGGCTTGCATGGGTCGCGCAGCTGCGGCAGATCGATCGAGAGCTGGAGGGTTCGCCCATCGTCGCCGACGGCGTCATGTTTGTCTCGGAATCGCGCGACGGCGTGGTCGCGCTCGACGCAAGAACTGGCGAGGTGATCTGGACGTATCGACGCCCGGTTCCCGATGGGCTGCCCCTTTGCTGCGGCATGCCGAACCGTGGGGTGGCAGTGCTTGGGCAGACCATTTTCGTGGCCACAATCGATTCTTTCCTGGTCGCACTCGACGCCAACACCGGCAAGCAGCGCTGGATTGCCAAGGTCGCCGACTACCGCGATGGGTACACCATGACCGGCGCACCGCTCGCGTTGGGAGATCGTGTCGTGGTAGGCGTCGCCGGTGGCGAATTCGGCATCCGGGGGTTTGTGGTCGCATTCGACGCTGCCGAAGGACGGCCGCTCTGGAAATTTCACACCGTTCCCGGTCCGGGCGAGGCGGGCCACGACACCTGGACAGGCGACGTCTGGAAAACCGGCGGCGCCCCCACCTGGACGGTCGGAGCCTACGACGAACAGGAGGACACTATCTTCTGGGGCACCGGCAATCCTTCACCTGTGTTTCAGGCCAGCGCGCGGCCCGGGGACAATCTTTTCACCAACAGCGTTGTCGCGATCGAAGGAAAGACCGGTCGATTGAAGTGGTTCTACCAGTTCACCCCTGCCGACGAACATGACTGGGATTCGAACCAGCAACCCATCCTCGCGGACATTGGCTGGCTGGGCCGGAAACGATCGGTCGTGCTCTGGGCAAACCGGAACGCCTTCTTCTATGCTTTGGACCGGAAAACGGGGGAGTTCCTGTTTGCAAAACCCTTTGTGAAACAGACCTGGAATCTGGGATTCGACGTCAAAGGCCGTCCGCGCGTAGCGGGTAGCGCGCGGCCGAGCGCTTCGGGTGCTCTGGTATGGCCGGCCATCATGGCGGCGACCAACTGGTGGCCGCCTTCATACGACCATTCAAGGCAACTGGTATTCGTGCCTTGTTCCGACGCCGCCGGGACCTACTTCCAGTCCGAGCAAGTTAAGTTCAGGAAAGGCGAACGCTTCGACGGAAGCGCGGCCGCCTACTACGCGAAGAATCTGCCGTCAACGGCGTACGTCAAGGCCATCGATGCCCAAACGGGAGAGGTGCGTTGGCAGACGGTGCTCGAATCGGGATCGGATGACTTCGTTTGGACGGTCGGCGGAGTCCTATCCACGAGAGGCGGACTTGTTTTCGCGGGCTATCGGGATATCCTGCGCGCCTTTGATGCCGATACCGGAAAGGTTCTCTGGAAGGTCAACCTCGGAGGCCGCGTTCGCGGCTCCCCGATATCTTTCTCGCTTGACGGCAGGCAATATATTGCGGTTACAGCCGGACACGCGATGTTCGCGTTCCTCCTGCCTGGCGTGTAGCAGCACGCGTGGTTTCGCAACGATGTATCCGACAACTTTCCGGGCACATCAGGTACCCTTTCGTACCATTCTTGGTATAACCCTTTCCCTGACGGAGTGCGAGACGAACAGACAAACTGAACGCCCCATGAAATCTCTCCTTATCAGCAGCACCTATTTCCCACCGCAAACCGGTGGGATCTCCCGCATGATGGAAGAAATCTCCGTTGCGCTGGGACCAAGGAGGGTCTCGTGCCTGACGGGGGTGCCTGAAACGCACGCAAATTCGCAGCGACTTGCGTCAATTCGCGTATATCGCAGGCCCGGCGCCTTTACCGGAAACCGGTTCACATCCAGTCTGAATTTGGCCTGGTTACTTTGCGAAATCGCCGTTCGTGACCGACCCCGGGTGCTCCAGCTTGCCACGTGCGAGGAAGGATACCTGGGATTGCAGCTGCAACGCTGGTTCAATCTGCCGTACGTTATCTACGCCCACGGTAATGAGATACTGGCGGCGATCGATTCGGTCTGGGATAGGCCGCGCGTGGCCTTGAAGAACGCCGCCTGTGTTCTGGCCAACAGCAGTTTCACTGCTGGCCTCCTGGAAAAGGCAGGGGTTGCGCCGAAAGCGATCGAAATTATTCCGCTGGGATGCGATATCGACAAATTTCGACCGCGGTCACCGAGTCCACAACTTCGGCAAAGGATGCTGGGCGACCGGGCACAGGGACCGGTGATCTTGACCGTAGGCAATCTCGTCGAACGAAAGGGCCACGACATGGTTATCAGGTCGCTTCCCGCGGTATGTCAACGGGTACCCGATGCCTCGTATTTGATCGTGGGAGATGGCCCATTCAAGGAAAGGCTTGATAAGCTTGCAGTCGAACTCGGCGTTCGAAACCGTGTCATCTTTGCGGGTAGAGTATCGGACGACGAGCTCCCCGACATCTACGCCATGTGCGATGTTTTTGCCATGCCCAGCAGAGCACGCTTGGGTTCGTACGACGTGGAGGGATTTGGTCTGGTCTTCCTGGAAGCGGGCGCGTGCGTCAAGCCGGTTGTCGCGGGGCGCTCAGGCGGGATCGAGGATGCGGTAGATGACGGAGTCACAGGCCTGGTTGTAGATCCCGCCGATGCGCGAGACATCGGTCAAGCGTTGGTACACCTTCTAACCAACAAGGAATTGGGGGCTCGCCTCGGCCAGCGGGGCCGTGAACGCGTCGAGAAGAAGCACACGTGGGCCATTCTGGGTGCCCGCGTACAGGGTATTTTGGAACGAGTAGGCAACACAAGATGAGGCGGGCGGGACACTTTCGTTAGAGGCGTGTACCCGGGTGTTTCCGTGGTTATCCGTGGCCAATATTTCTGATTTTGCTACAGGCCTTTGACCCACGCTTCGGTCCAACGTGCCACCTGATCGCGCCAATCGCGCCGTGCAAACGTATGGTTCGATTCGGGCAGATCGAACCGCGTAATGCGGTCGCCCGCGAGCGATCGCTGCCAGCGGCGGGATCCTGCAACAACATTCCTGAACTCCTGCGCGACGAGATCGTTTTCGCTCAGGATGAGAAGCACCCTGCCCTGGAACCTGCCTAGCGCATCTTCCATCCGGTCCGGGAGCGGCGCCTCGTCGATGGACAACTTCTCCACGTCGCGCGACGGGACACCGCGCCCCATAGCGCCAACGACGGACTGGCCGAGCGCTGCCGCAGCCTTGCGAAACTTGAATTCGCCGCGTGCCACCTTCTGCCACAGACTGGCATGGAATAGTCTCCGCAGGTAATAGTGACGAAGATGCACGCGGGCAACCCCCTGTTCAGTGCGCACCCAAGGATTCAGCACTACCAGCCCGCTCACTCGCGAATCCTGGTGGGCATAGAACAGTGCCGCCGAGGCCGCGTCGCAAAGACCCCATAACACGACATCTTTCAGTCCGGGCACGCATGCGAAAAACCGGTCGATTGCGCAGCGGATGTCTGCGCCCACGCTCTCGAACGTCCTTACCTCCCCATCGCTATCTCCCATACCCCGGTAGTCGAATCGCAATGTGGGGACACCGTGTTCCGCGAGATGGCGAGCCAACAACGTAAACTGCCGATGGCTCCCCACCCGGTATTGCGGCCCGCCCACGACGATAAGCACGCCGCGTTGTGCCGACAGCGCCATGCCACTGAGCACGCCGATCAGCGAGTCGCCTGCACAATCAAAAGCCACAACCTGTTCACTGACGGGCATGATCAGCAATGCATTGCTTTCGGCACAAGCTGTGACGCGTTGAGGAACGCATTCAAGAGCGCTCCAGCGGCATTGCACCGGGGAAATTGAAATCGAGTCCAGCGCACCGCTGGGCTAACGGGTGGACATACACGCACCGCGGTTTGGCCTCGCCGTCCAGCGGCGCGAGGCGAATTTTCGGCAGCGCAATCCGTCTGCGACTTGGATGTAGCGCAAAGTCCATCGCGCTCATCGGCAATACTGCTTCGTGCCGAAGCCGCAAGTTGCCTTCAGTTCCTGATTTGATGGGCTCGAGCTTGCCTGGTCCGATGAATAGATTGTTCATCGCCCTGAGCGTAATTCCGGCTTTTCGAAGATCGACGAAAATCCCGTGATTCGGGAGTTCATCGATCAGCGTGTTGTGAACCATCTCCAGGTGATTGTCGGGCCAATGAAGGTCTTCGGCTCCGATCGAGACGACACGCGGATTTTCACTTTGTCTGCCATGCTGGATAATGTTGCCGCGGAGCAGTGATATTCCGCCCGACGGAAACTCCACCGCGTAGCTTGCCCTGCCGGAATCGTGGTCGGCAATCAGGTTGTATTCGAGAACCGAACGGCGCGCCCGGGTCTTGACGTTATGTCCGGTTACGCCATGGTGGACATAGCAATAGCGCATTGAGAAATGGTCGATCAGACCTACGTAGATATTGTGCATCCAGCGTCCGGTCCGCGTGTAGTTACGGTCCAGTTCGCAAAATTCAATCGTCAGTTCGGCGTCCGGACGGTTCGCTGTCAGGATGGCAGTTTCGTTGTCACGAAAAACGCATTGCCGAACTGTGAGTCTTTTTCCCTCGGCACGAATTCCGGCGCCATTGTCGTCCTCGACTTTGCAGCCCTCGAAAAGCAGGTTGACTACTTCCACATTGTCACCCTGGATCACCCAGATCGCCTTGCCTTGCGCGCTGGCTCCGTCCGCCAGCAGGGATGGTTTTCCGCCGATCCCCACCAAACGCAGTCCGGACTGCGGCCAGACGGCCACGTCTCTCAGATACTGCGCATTCTCGATCTGAATTTCGTCACCGTCGCGCGCTATCTTGGCCGCCTCCGAAGGGCTCGCCAACGGCCGCCCCGGTCCTACGAGCAAGATGCGCCGTTCCGGCGACAACGGCGTGTCGATTGCAGGGCGCTGATCGTCGGCCATCGATCGCGGCGCTATCCAACCGGCCGCGGCAGCAAGCGCCGATTTGATCATCATGCGGCGTGAAAGCAGCATCTCAGTGATTCGAACCAGGCATGTCTATTGGATTACTTGCCGGCAGCTGGATTGTCCGGCATTTGTGCGGCCTGTGATACCGAACGCACCGCCAGTTCAATTGTCAGCAAGCGCCGTCCGGCTAGAGACAGGCCCTGTCGTGCCGCTTGCTCGACGTAGTGGGGCAAGCGCTCGGTGGCAAATATCGTGTGCCCCGCGAGCCGCCAGCTCGTTGGATCGCGTAGCGACAATTCCTCCAGTAGCGGCGAGTCGCTACCGGTCGGGACGGATGGCGAGCGACCGCCGGCGATTTTGCTCTGGATGCGGTTGAAGTAGTGTGCCGCCACCGGCATGAACCGGTGAATGTTCGTCAGGCGTGCCGTCGTGGCCGGATAGCCATGCTCCAACGGCAGATTGGCCAACACCGGTACCCTATCGGCCAGCAACCGGCGCACCAGCAGGCTGCGCCAGCGAGCGAGCGGCACGGCATCCAGGATCGGCATCAACACGCTGCGAAACATGAATGGCGACAAACAGGGCCAAATATGCAACGTACTCGAGCCGATGCGGCCATGCCAGCGCTGCATGCGCAAGTCGACATAAGCATGATCCATCAGCGTGGTATTCGGCTTGCCCGCGAGCGGTGCCGCTGATCGGGCGACTACGTCACTCATATGATCGCGAAAATCCAGGCGCGCTTTTTCCTCTATGGCGCCGGCGTCGTACGGGATCGCTGCGAATCGCTTGCGCGAAACCTGCTTCGCATCCAGCGGTCTGATCGCACCCAACCACGGAAATAGCAGCTCCCACCAGTAACCACGCGCAAGCTCGCCGAAAGAACCGTTGACGCTGGCGGAAAATCCGCGTCGCGCGTGGCCCCGATGAGTCGCCGCAATTCGCGCATACTCGAACAACTCATACTCACCGTCGGTTAGCGCCAGCGCATCCTCGGCCACCGCTGCACGCCGTTCCACTTTGGTTTCCACAGGGTAGTGAGGTATGTCGAGACTTTGGCCAATATGCTTTGAAACGATCACATCGGGTGATGTGCTTGGGCCGGACACGGTAGCGCAAAACGGGATACCGGCACCCACAAAGCCGCTTATTGCCGCGCGCGAGTCATATCCACCCGTAACGTCTGCCAGTATTTTCGGATACGAGCGGGCGATTCGCGTGGCCGAGTTGACCAACGCGTCTCCGAGCCTGGCGCTCGACTCCTTGAGCGAAAGCGTATCCCCGTTTACTTCCTCGAAGCTCCAATAGGGTTTCTCGCTTCGTTTCAATTGCGCATCAATTGTCACGATGCGCCCGGGGCCGATCTTTCGCACGCCCTGCCAAAGGCTGCGGTCCTCGTAGATGATGCCGGAGGCCCAAAATTCCTGCGCCGCTACAGGGTCAAGGGCTCCGGCGCCCAGCGCCGCGAGAGCGCGTGCCGAAGTGCATATTGCCAATCCGCCCGGCACATCGCGAACAAACACGTGCAGGCTGCCGACAATGTCTGTCGCCATCGCGACGCCGTGCGTGCGCGGGTCTCCGAGTACCAGAAAAAAAGCACCTTCGATATCGCGCACAACTGATTTCAGCGGTTCACGCAAACATCGCTGCAAGAGCCGCTCCGGTGACGCGGGGCCGGTGCCGGTAACTTCCACCCAGGCGCCTACGATTGCCAGGAAGACGCCGGATTCAGGGTCAATGACAAGAGCTTGGCGCGCACCAAATTCAGGTGAGGCCACCGCCAAAGTGCACCAGTCACTCTGGGTCTGAAATGCAACCGTACAGCGGGAAAGGCGTTCGAATCTCCCCAGCAATCGGGCGAACATGCCCGATTGACAGGCATCTTTGCCGACTACAGCGAGGAGGTGCGACATTCGTGGATTCGGTGCGTGGGGGAGCGAAACAACCCGTTCGTTGCCGAATCGGAAATTTAACCGCTCCTTTTGTCAATCTATCGCGGAGCCCAGGAGTAGTCAATCGCAATCGGGCGCACGAGTGTTTGGTGAAAAAAATCACCGGCAGCGGGGCACGCAGCCGCACTGGTTTGACACTCCCGGTACCCTGATGCATATTGTCGCGGGCGCGATGACCCCGACCGATAAAATGTCGCAACACTTGAGAAAATTTTCATGTTGCTCGATGAAGTGAAGACAATTGTAGGCAGCGCATTGCAGATCGGCGGCCGCGTGCAGCAGATGGATGCCGCCGCGCCGCTGCTCGGTGCCGTTCCGGAACTCGACTCGATCGCGGTTGTAAGTCTGATCACGGCGCTGGAAGAGCACTTCGGTATTGCGGTCGCGGATGACGAGATTGGGGCCTCGACGTTCGAAACGCTCGCCAGCCTGACGCAATTCATAGAACGCAAGCTATCCGTATAGGCGCCGGCCTGCGGGCGGACGTGTCCAGCGCATTTTTCCTTCCGGCGGAGCCGGGCAATCGATTCTGCATCTATCACCCCTCCGCGGACGGCGGCACGGGCTGCAGTTTCGTATACGCGCATCCGTTCTGCGAAGAGATGAACAAGGCCCGCAGGATGGCGGGGCTGCAGTCCCGCAGGCTCGCTGCGGCAGGATACGCGGTGCTGCAGATCGATCTCTTTGGTTGTGGCGACAGCACCGGCGATTTTACCGACGCCAGATGGGACATTTGGAAACAAGATCTGCAAATCGCCCTCGGCTGGCTGAAATCCCGCGTGGACGGGCCCTTGGGCCTCTGGGGGTTACGGCTCGGAGCAACGCTGGCCGCAGACGTCGCCCGCGACCCGGCCGTTGGAATCGAGCAGCTTCTCTTATGGCAGCCGGTGAGCAACGGCGAACAATTCTTGACGCAATTCCTGAGGCTGCGGCTGGCGGCCGAGATGCTTGCCGATGGAGCTGCGCAGACCGGCGTGCACGAGCTGCGGGAGACGCTTCGGCGCGGGGTGACGCTCGAAATCGCCGGCTACGATCTGGTCCCGGGATTGGCAGCGGAGATCGACGGACTCCGTCTTGCCGATCTGGTACCGGCGGTCAAGCATGTGCATTGCCTGGAAGTCACGGCGGCGGCGGAACCGAAGGTTACGCCAGCGTCCCAGCGGGCGCTGGACGCGTGGCGATCGAAGGGACTGGATGTGCGCGCGGCAGCCGTCACAGGCGAGCCTTTCTGGTCAACGATCGAGGTTACTGAGTGCACGGCGCTCCTGGCGGCAACTGAAAGCAGTCTCAAAGGCGTGCCGTGAGTCACCTGCAAGTCCCAGGAATCGATTGAGCCACAGATACACACAGATGAACATAGAGAACATGAGTGACCGGTGTATCCATCTTTTGATTCTTGTCACGGACTTCCGTTGGTCTTTCTCCGGCAACGAATGGCCGATCCAGGAGTAGTGAAATCCGTGTTTATCTGTGCTCATCTGTGGCTGAATGTTTTTCGGGCGCCCGGTAGATCATGAAACGACTACTGATGATCGCTTATCACTTCCCGCCTATTGCGGGAAGCAGCGGTATTCAGCGGACGATCAGCTTCGCGCGCCATCTTCCCCGGTTCGGCTGGGAGCCCCTCGTTCTGACCGTGCATCCGCGGGCGTACCCGCGCGTTAGCGACGATCAGTTGGGGGATCTGCCTTCCAGTGTCGTGGTTGAGCGCGCCTTCGCTCTTGATTCGGCCCGGCATCTCGCCATCTTGGGTCGCTACCCCGCGTTTGCTGCCCGGCCGGACCGCTGGATTACATGGTGGCTTGGCGCCGTTCCAGAGGGTCTCGCGATGATCCGGAAATACCGTCCCGACACCCTCTGGAGCACATACCCGATAGCCACCGCACACAAGATCGGGTATACCCTCCATCGTCTTTCCGGGCTGCCCTGGATTGCGGATTTTCGAGACCCCATGGCCCAGGACGGCTATCCGGCGGATCCAAAAACCTGGCGGAGTTACCGGGCGATCGAGGAGCGCGCGCTGCGCAGTGCGTCTTTCAGCGTATTCGCAACCGCAGGGGCCGCGCGTACGTACCGGGAACGATATCCCGACGTGCCGGACGCTCACCTGGCCGTGATCGAAAACGGGTATGACGACGAAAGTTTCGCCCAGGTTGAGGGTTCGAATGCCGGCCCGTTGCTGCCGGGAACATTCACACTAGTCCACAGCGGCATCGTTTATCCGAGCGAACGCGATCCCACGCAGTTGTTCCAAGCATTGCGATCGATGCTCGATGCAGGCCGCCTGAAGCCGGGTGAATTGCGATTACGCCTGCGCGCTCCTGCTCATGAAGCCCTGTTGGCGAAGCTAATCGACAAGTTCCGCCTGGCGGAGGTCGTCGAACTATGTCCTCCCATACCCTATCATCGCGCGCTGCAAGAGATGATGCGTGCGGACGGATTGCTTGTGCTGCAGGCTAGCAACTGCAACGACCAGATTCCGGCCAAAGTCTATGAGTACCTGCGCTGCCGGCGTCCGATCATGGCACTCACCGACCCCGCCGGCGATACGGCAAGTCTCCTGCGCAAGGCAGGAATTCGTAACATTGCCCGGTTGGATTCTGCGCAGGAAATTGAATTGGAGTTGCGGCGCTTCCTGGACCAGGTGAAGCGCGGCGATGCATTGCTTCTGGACGATGTATTTGTGAAGGGGGCGTCGCGTTTGAATCGGACACGCGAACTCGCCGGCCTTCTTGACCGCAAAACGGCTCAGGAACATCGACCGTCCATGAAACATGCGGGCTAGTTGAAATCCGTCATGAGGTGTGGGCGCCGTCCGAGGATCACTGAATTGTTGTGCCGGACCAGTTCCGCCGGGGTCTGTCTACCCAGAAAGAGCAACGGACTGGCGCTCATGCCGTAGCTCCCCGATTTCAAAACACCGATAAGGTCCCCATGCTCGGGACGTGGAAGCTCCACGTCGATGCCCAGCAAGTCCGTGGGATTACAAGAGGGCCCGGCCACCTGACACCGAACGGTTTCGGCCCCCGGCCGCGTCAGATTGCGCAAGATGAAGTTGGACCGAAGCGCCGTTCCGAATGTACCAGCGGCCGCCAGATGATGGTGCAGACCGCCATCGACCACGAAGAACTCCTTGCCGCGGGACGACTTGCTGCTAATCACGCGAGAAACATAAATTCCCGCATTGGCCGTAAGGTAACGGCCGAGTTCGAAGACGATTTTTCGTTGCACCGGCGACGATTCAATGAACGCATGCAAGACAGGACGAAGCTCAGACGCCAATGCCACCAGGTCCAGCTCCCGATTGCGATCGACGTGCGATACGCCGAATCCTCCACCGAGATTGATTGCCCGGCATGTTAGAGGCGTATTGCTCTCGATCTCGCGAACGATTCGAAGCGTATCCGCCACACCCTCCACCACACCAGCAGCGTCGAAGCACTGGCTACCGGCGTAGATGTGAATGCCCTGAAATGCCAGCTCCGCTGGGTGAGAGACAATCGTCTGGACTATCTCGCTCAAGTCTTCTTCGTCGATACCGAACTGCACTGCTTTCCCGCCCATCTTCAACCCAAACGCCCGATTGAGCAGGACCGGATTCACACGAATCGCCACATTTGCCCGTGTACCAACCTGCCGTGCGATGCGGATGCATTCGAGCAGTTCGCGAAGTGATTCTATGCTGATGTAGCCGATCGACCGCCGGATGGATTCGGTGAGTTCCGCGGTTGTCTTTGCGGGCCCCGCGAAGCTCAGTCTTGCGGTATCGAACCCCGCCAGACACGCCTGCTCGAGTTCGCCCCCCGAGGAAATATCGAGCCCGTCCGCGACATCACTTACGGCGCGCAGCAGAGCGAGATTCGGGTTGGCCTTTACTGCGTAAAAAACCTTGACCATTCCCGGGAAAGCTTGCTGGACCGCGCGGATCCGCGCGTTTATTTCGTCCGCGTCGTACAGGAAAAACGGCGTTCCGTGGGCCCGTGCGAGTTCTTCGAACACCGCAGCATCCATTCCATCCCAGGGATCCTGCTTCAGCGGGGAAATTGCTCTCTCCACGGCTTCACCCAACCTGTTCTTCCAAAATCAAATCGACGCGTGGCCGGACCAGGTGATGCCGTCGACCCAGATCTGATAGCGCCTGTCTATGAGGATCACGGGAACACCGCTGTTCTCTGCACGAAACAGCTCGAACACCCGCCCGACAATCTCCTCAGCCATTGTTTGCGACGCCCCGCCGGTGAGAATGATCTGCGCAATCCGGGTCAGATCCGCAGTCGGAAGTCCCGGTCCGCGACCGTGTGCAAAGCGCTCGAGCGCTATGAACAGACAGCCATACGACAGCAATAGCGGCGACGCGTCGTAATCTCCTTCGCGCATCGACTGGTAGATCTCCCGCACACCGTCGTCCAGCACGCTCTTGAGGAATTCATAGAGCCGCGGATGGCTGCGCAACTCTAGCATGAGGCTATCGCGAGAAGCCACGATCCCCAGATCGGTAAAGACAAACCGGGCTACGGAGGCGCCAGCCGGCGGTCTCTGCTCGCTGTCGTCGCGCACGATCTCGACGGTGTAGTGAAGATCGGTCGTGGCTCCTCCGATATCCAGCACAACACATGCTCCGAAAATCTCTATGCCGGAAGATTTTGCGAGCGCTCGCTGGAAGCCCTGGCTGACGATCTCGGGCGTCGGTCGGATCCCTTTCGACAAATTGCTCCTCAGCTCGCTCACGCCCTCCTTGTAAACGAGGTCGTCGAGATAGGCACGCCGCACCGCCTCGAAAACAGTCAACCTGCGACCCGCCAAGGTTTCGGCCAGCGGATTGGGGATGACCGCCGCCCCAGAGAAAAGCTCGACGAAAAGTCCGGCGAGGTGGCTGTTTCCCGCATACGCAAGAGTACCGAATCGGTAGCGCGCCGGCTTGAACCGTCGCAATCTCTGTTCAAGAGGGGCGGCATCGGCGCTGTCGATGCCACCGCCCACCAGCAGCATGTCGACGCGAGTCAGGCTGTCGCCCTCCTCGTCAAGATCATGAACAAAGGCGGGGTTGGCACCGGCAAGCAGTACCTGGTTGCGCAAGGCAGCGCCGCTGTAGTGCTTCGAAAGACACACGATGCCGATGCGCAGACCGCCATTGGCCGAAGAGCACACCACAACGTCGTCGGACTCCGGCGGTACCCCAGAGCGTTCCAGGAGCGACTCCACCTGCCGCGCAATTCCCGCCTCGAAGTCGCGTGGAAACTGTTGTTGCGATTCGATTTCGCCGTTCTCGCCGATCCGCGCGATCTTCACCACCGTCGACCCGATATCCACGGCGATGCGCGCGCGCGCCAATCTTGCAGGGTTCTGGGAAACCTCCTTCGTCTTGGTAAGACTCATACCATCATCATGTTGATATCGCCCAGCAACTGCCGGTAGTTCTTGTCCGCCTGACTGCCGGACGATGCCAGCAACTGCTTCTCGTGCCGTGCGTCCTGTTCGGAAATTGGCACGTTGCCGCGTTCCGCAATACGGATGGAGCGATTGGAATCGCGCATGGAGATGAGCTTGTTCGCGTTGTCTGCGTGCGGCGAGAATGGGACATCCAGGTAACCGACCTGAAACGCGCGAAACACGCTCTCCCAGAACACGTCTCCCGACATGTCGAAGATCGCGCCAAGGATGCTCCTCGACTCGGATTCGATGAGCGCGGCCTCCTGCTCGATCAGCGGCGATGTAACGGGCGCAGCGCAGGCAAAGATGCGCAGCATGTAGCGCACCGTATCGACTGCCTCAGCGTTGATCTCCGCGCGAGGCACTCCCAGGGCCTCATCGACGGTTTTGACGACCACTTTGTCGGCCGAAATCATGCTGGAAACGAGCCCCGATCCCGCGATGAGCGCGGCAGCCTTTTCAATCTGGTGCGGAAACTGCCCCATCCACTGGTGATACACGAGATAGCTGCGAACATCCTGAAAGCCAAACTCGGCGAGGTAGCGGCCGGTCAGTTCCCTCAAAACCTTCGCCGTGGCCATATCCTGGATCAAGGATCCGGTCTGCCCAAAGCTCACTGCAAAGGACTTCACGCCCTGCTCCGCTGCCAATAGCGCCTCGATGATTTGGATTGTCACCGCAATCGCCGGCGGCACCAGAGTCGCCGAGAGCGGGCCGAAGCTCTCCCGATGAATCGGGAATTCCTCCGTGGAATTCACGGCGCAAACCCGGTCAACGTACTGCCAGTAGAGCAAGCACCGGTCCAAGGGGAAGCCTTCGGAGTAAGGCAAGCAATAGCAGATCCCGCCGCCCTCGATTTCGGCGATGCCGGAGGCCATGGCAACCTCGGCGAGCAGCCGCGCATCCGGGGTGCCATGCCGCAGGCTGATCGGTTTGTCGATGTCGGTGTAGAGCTCCCGGCTCAACTCATGACCGTGGCTGACCAGAGGATACCCGTTCAGATAGTCCTTGCCCTCTTCCTCACTGCGCCGGAGGAGTTGCGTTGCCGTGTCGTACTGATTGTGGCGCGTATAGCTGTCGACCGTGAGGGGGATGAAGTCCGCACCGGCGTCGCTCAACTGCCGGGTCAGCCGCTGCTGCTTCTCGAACGTGGGAAAGCCGCCTCTCGGCTGAATGCATGGCACCGTGCCGCGTTTGCCGTACGCGACTCGCGGAAACCGGTTGCGCGGCACTTTGGCGAGGAAATCCCGCACCTCGTCCGGCGAGATGCCGCGTGCAAGCGGGTGCGAGAGAACTTGCTGACGCGTGCGCTCGATACCCGGAAGTCTTGCGTCAAGTCTTGGTCTGGCCATGATTCAGGTCCTCTAGCAGATCGGCGATCGCGACGCCGATGTCAGGTTGCTGGTGGTACACCCGATCGAAACCGTAGCTCTTGAAGAGTGCCACGACTTCGTCCATTGGGCGCTTGCCGACAATGATGTTGCCGCCGACGTACAAGAGGACAGCCCCCAAACCCGCATCGCTGAACTGCTTGCGGAAATCCGCGCACCAGTATTCGCCCTCGCCATTGAGCGAGGACACGAACACGGCGTGCGCGTTGGTTTCGAGCGCGGCCTGGCAGAATTGCTCAGGGCGATTGCGCGTCCGGAGGTTAAACACCTGAAACCCGGACTCCTCCAGCGCCAACTGCATGATGCGATTGCCAACGACGTGAATATCGTCGCCGATCACACCGATCACGACCCGGCCGTTGTGCTCGCTTTGCATGAGCCTCGGATCAGCCCCGCCCTGGGTGCGCATCCTTGACGAGAGGAGCGATGCCCAGTCGTTCGAATGCCGCCTGCTTGATCGTTTTGCGGTCCAGTTTGCCGGCGTTGCCGGTAATGGGAAAGCTATCGAAATGCACGAGATACGCCGGAACCATGTGGGTCGGCAACTGCGTTTTGAGGTACTGGGTCAGACTGTGTTCCGGCAGCGCCTTGCCGCTGCTGGTGGTGTAGGCACACGCGATATCCTCTCCCACGGCGATGTTGGGGACGGCAAACGCGACGGCGTCGACCACCTCGGGATGGCGCGCGACTTCCGTTTCGACTTCCGTGGGGCTTACCCGGAAACCTTTGGTCTTGATCATTTCGTCAGCGCGCGCGACGAAGTAGAGGTACCCCTCCTCGTCGCGATAAGCCCGGTCGCCGCTGAAAACCAGAATTTCGCCCGGAAATCTCGGATGCGCGCGAAATACCCTGGCAGTGTTTTCAGGGTCGCGCCAGTATCCCTTCGTCACCGTAGCCCCGCGATGCACCAGTTCGCCGACGGCATTCGGCGCGCACTCCTCGCCATGTTCGTCCAGTACCATGACTTCGCAATCGGGAATCGCCTTGCCGATCGAGGTCGGGTGGATATCGAGCTTCTCCGGATCCAGATAGGTCGATCGGAAAGCTTCCGTCAGACCAAACATCGAAAAGATCTTCGCCTTTGTAAATGTCGTTTTGAGATCTTTGATCATTTCCTCAGATACGCGGCCGCCGGTAGAACAGACGTAGCGCAACGCGGAAAAATCGTAGGTTCCCGTGGCCAGCTTGAGGCGTCGGTCGAACATCTTCGTGATGATCACGGGCATCACCGGCAACGCCGTGATAGCTTCCTTGGCCAGTAGCGCAAACAGGTCGTTCGGAAAAGCCAGTTCATGCAAGTACAGCGTCGCGCCTTTGCGGATCGTCTGCCAGATTTGATTCAGTCCGTAGTCGAAGTTGAACGACAGCACGCAGCCGATACGCTCCTCCTGCGTGGTACCCAGGTACTCGGCCACGATATCAGTGCCATCGGCGAGGTTCCGGTGGGAGATGAGAATCCCCTTGGGCCGTCCAGTGGAGCCCGACGAATAGATGATTGCAGCATTGTCGTTGCCGATCCGATCGAGGAACATTCGCGGCTTCAAGAATCGGCGCATATACGGGATATTGGGCCAGTTCTTGTCGACTTCCCCGTGGCCGATGACGAGTTTCGTGATTTCCGCGAACTCTGCCACCTCGCTGAGACGCTCGGAATCGGTAATCATCGCCACCATCCCGGAGTTGTCGATGATATGCCGGATATTCGGTCCTTTGAGTCGGGGCAGAATCGGGACAAACACGGCGTTTGCGAACATGACGCCCAGAATGACCGATACCTGGTCCACCGTCTTTTCCATGCATATGCCGATGCGGTCTCCCGACTGAATGCCCATCTCACGAAGGCACTCGGCGGTCGCGAGTGCTTCGTCATGCAATTGGGAAAATGTGACCGACCGTTCCCTCGAGACTATCGCTGTCTTGTCAGGAAGCCGCTGGACGATGTCACTAAGGAATCGGGGAATTGACCTGAGCATATTTACCTTCTGTTGTGTTATTGGAATCCGCGCTCTCGTGTTTCACGGCATCACCCGGAGCCACGTACACGCGCATGCAAGATCTATTCCTCAGATGGGATCTCACGCTGGCCCGTGAGGGCCAATATTGTCCGTTTGCCCTGCGGCGTCACTTCCCGGCAGCAGCTTTTCTCTTGTCGATAAGCGCTACGATGTTGGAAAGCGTGGCCAGATTGGCCCTTGTCAAGTCTTCTGCTTCGAATTCGACGTCAAAGCGTTCCTGGATGAACATGACCAGTTGCACAACGCTGAAGGAATCGAGAATCTTCGCTTCCAGGAGGTCGGCCTCCGGATCGAGGTTTCCCTTGTGCCCGCTTTCGCTGCGGACATAATCACTGAGCACGTCTATTTCATCCCGCATTTCGAAACCTCTTCTAGCGCTGATTCCTGCATGCAGCAGGCTTGGTCGGTGTCGAACGTTTCACTTGTCCAGAACATTGGGCTGAAGTATCAGACGAACACGCCCGGCCTTGGTCACCGAAACATGAATAAAAGGAAATAACGTCGCCGCCATAACCTCGAGCCGCCAAGCTTGAAGAAACAGGACGCGCCCAACCGTCTTCCAGCCGAGATGTTGGTGTGCCCGCCGTGACGCGACATTGAAACGCGTCAGCCGGCTGAACGTATAGCGAATTCCCCGGCGATGCAGGAACTCGTTGGCACCGTTCCAAAGCCCGACGAACCCGAGGCCCATGCGATGCTCCGGAAACAGATAGAAGTCGAAATCGAATACGGACTCCCGCGCACGACTCAGTACATATGTGCACCTTACCTCGTCCTCGTCGTAGGTTTGGTTGCAGAACCACATGTATCCGATAAAGCCATTTTTCCTGAATGCTCCCAGGCAAACAGCGTTCTGGGCAAAGCGAGCCTGCATCACTTCCGGGCGCACCGGCATGAGGGCAATTTCCGGGTCTCCTGCCTTGATCTCGCGGACCTCGAGTTGCTTGTCCAATCCTCTCGACAGCAAGGGCTTGTCCGTGATCGGCTGCACCATCAATTCATAGACATAAAGGCGCAACCTCGGCGAGAGGCTCGACAGGACACGATCGATCGCATAGAAAAGCCCGGCCGCATAGCCGAATTCGCGGAACGGTCCACTGATTTTGCGCAACACGGCCTTGAGAGATTGGGATTGCTATGTCGACCCGGTATTGTATCAACTTGCAGAAATCGATCACCGACAAGCACGTGTCGCCGTGCGGTACCCAAGGTGAAACCCATGCCTTGCGTTAATCCTCCGCGGTAACTTCCCCCTATTTCCATTTCTGGACACATCCGACGCCCCCGATCCTTGCTCAGTCCCGAGCGTTGGCCGATGCGGGAACCGTGCAGTTCGAATATCATTGCCGGCGCTTCTATCGCCGGAACTCAGCATGCCCGAGTTGTTACAAGATCTGATCGGAACGCGTTGCAGTTTCGCTTGCCGTCAATCCGGCAAAGACAAGCCGGCCACATGAAGTGGTGACGATGCTTTCACGATATTCGCGTGCGCTTTGGTACCTCATACCACTGTTCGTTCTGTCCTCGATCTGGGGCCCAGAATTCTCCCACTATTACGTATCAGGCGCCCAGATCGACAATGATGTGGTCATGAAATCCCGCACCTCACCGGCTGAATCGGTTCTCCGGGAGTTGGAGGATATGCGGCTGGGACTTTCGGGTGGATTCAAGAGCAATCTGGAATTAATCACGGCAGCCGAACACCTCCTCAAGGGCGAGTTGAGACTTCCGAACAGCATTCATTGGAAGTTCACCGTTCCATTCAGCGCCACCGACCTGAACGCGGCGCCCTCGCCGTTGCAGTTTGCCAGCCTGATTGTCCCCGAAATCCTGCTGGACGCGTACGAGCTCACCGGCAGGGAGGAATTCCTCATCAAGGCAATAGAGATCATTTCTGGATTCGCCGAGCACGAGAGGGCAGCGTGGCTGCCGGAGGGTTTTCTCTGGAATGACCACGCAATTGCGGCAAGAGTGCCCGTCTTGGTCAAGTTTTGGCGCCTGTATCGGACGCGGCCCGATTTCGATCCTGCCGTTGCCGGTATCGTGCTGCAGCTGTTGGCGCGGAGTGGCCAATTGTTGGCCAAGCCTTCCCATTACACGTTCCGGACCAACCACGGCGTTATGCAGAATGTGGGCTTACTGCACTTGTGCATCGGGTTCCCCGCAATTCCCGGTGCACAGGGATGGTGTAAGACGGCGCTTGATCGTCTTCCCGAGCAAATGAGGTATTTCGTAAACATGGAAGGCATCGTTCTGGAGCACTCAGCCGGCTACCATGCGCACGGAATGGAATTGCTCGCCATGATCTCACGATGCTTGACGCTGCTGGATCGCCCCATACCCTCCGACTGGGCTGACAAGTACTGGAAGGCCCGCGGATACTACGGCCAGCTGCGCCGTCCTGACGGTACCCTCCCAATTTATGGGGATACCGGGAGCGATGCCAGCGTTCCCCTCGTGACGGCGCCAGATGAAATCGGCCGTACCGCCGCCTTGCAGCGCGCTCGGGATTGGCGTCCGCTCAAGTGGTTCACTCTGTTCCCCATAGCCGGGCACGCGATCTGGTGGAAAGGTCTCGGGAATTGGCCGGACTCGCACGATCTTGCGCAGACCGTTGCCACGTGGTCTAACTTTCCGGGCCACGGACACAAGCTAGCCGACGAGATGAGCGTCGTGTTGTGGAGTGGTGGTCAAACGTGGGTAACGAACTCGGGCTACTGGCCCTACGGGCTTTGGGGCAGAGAACACGCCGCAGGGTGGGAAGGTGCGAATGCGCCGCACTTGTCAGGAGAATCCAGCAACAGCGCGAGGACGGCCGAGCTCCTCGGTTACGCAGACAACGGGCGGGTGACTGTCCTTGATCTTCGCCGAAGGGGTCCGGATGGCTACGCAGCTCGCCGTCAACTCTTTCAACTCGGCGCCGAGCTATGGCTGGTGCTCGACGAGATACGGGACCAAACACCAAGAAGAAGTACTACCCTGTGGACGACCGACCCCGCGCTCGAGGTCGTCGAGGAGCCGTTTGAGAATGCGTTTCGTCTGAAATCCCGAGGCAATGGCGCAACGATGTTGGCGCACTTCCTCATATCGGAGGGAACCGAAATCAAGGCACTCAAAGGGAGCCGACAGCCTTTTGCGGGATGGGTGGTGATCGATAAGACACCTACGCCCGCGACTGCATTCAGGATCGAGCAGCCATCGGGGAATTCCTGGGCGTTGGCGCTTTGGATGCCGGAGAACCGAGCCGGCGCCGGTACAATTTCCGCGCCACCGAAAATGCTGGATTGGACACGTGCTGAGCGCTGGAAGCTGAGTATTCCATTGCATCGCGGGAATGTCGTCCTCCAGCGCATGGATGGTGAGGTCCTTTTGCAGGAGAGCACGGGAAAGGACACGGTCCGCGTGACATTGGCCGGGGCGCCTGACATTTCCGCAGAGAGGGCTGTCATCAGGTCTGCGTTTGAAGCGGCCGAGAAGCCGTCCAAGAAATACCGGGATTTGTATGACTATCGGCTTAAGATCAGCTATCTCCTTCTGGCAATACTTGCGATCCAGGAAATCATCTGCTTTCTCCTGCGGAACGCGATGCGAAAATACGAGCTTGCTTTGAGGGTGGGTCTGGGTTTTGCCTGGTTGATAATGGGCGCATGGGTCGTCTTCGTGTATCTGGAGAATTGACGCCCAACTCGACATGGATCCAGCCCCGCCGCGAACCGCCGCTGGCCTCGAACAAACACCAAGATTGAGTATGTCATGCCTGATCTGATTCACGATCTGTTGCTTCAAAACGCGGAAACTACTCCCCATCAGGACGCGCTGTCCTATCAGGGCAAGCGTCATGATTTCGATGCGCTCTCGGCGCAGGTGCGCGATTGTGCGGCCGGACTTCTGCGCTTGGGATTGGGTCGCTCGGAACGCGTTGCGGTCTATCTCGAAAAGCGCCCGGAAACGGTGATCGCGGTGTTTGGCGCCGCCGCTGCCGGCGGCGTATTTGTCCCGGTCAACCCGTTGCTGAAACCTGACCAGGTCGCCTACATCCTCAAGGATTGCAACGTCCGCATCCTGGTGACCTCTCCGGAACGGCTCGGGCTCCTCACGCCGGCCCTGCCGGAATGCCCCGATCTGCGCGCAGTCATCGTCGTGGGCACGACCGGGAGGATTGGTGCGATCAACGGCCCCAACGCCCTCGCCTGGGAAGACGCACTATCTCACGCCGGTCAGTTGAAGGCGCATCGGGTAATAGACACCGACATGACTGCGATCCTTTACACCTCGGGCAGCACCGGTAAGCCCAAAGGGGTGGTGCTGTCCCATCGCAACATGGTGGCCGGAGCACGGAGCGTGGCGCAATATCTCCAAAATCGCCCGGGCGACCGGATCCTTTCCGCGTTGCCGCTCAGCTTCGACGCCGGTTTCAGCCAGCTCACCACAGCGTTTCATGTCGGCGCCAGCGTCACGCTGATCAATTATCTCGTGCCACGCGATATCATCACCGCCGTCGAGCAGGAGCGAATCACCGGGCTCACCGCCGTGCCGCCGCTGTGGATACAGCTAGCGCAGCTCAAGTGGCCGGCAGCCGCGCGGAACAGTTTGCGCTATATCGCCAACACCGGCGGCCGGATGCCGAAAGCGACACTCGATGCACTGCGCGCGGCGCTGCCGAAAACGCTGGCGTTCCTGATGTACGGACTGACCGAGTCATTCCGCTCCACCTACCTGCCGCCCGAGGAATTGGACCGCCGCCCCGATTCGATCGGCAAAGCGATCCCGAATGCCGAAGTGCTTGTGGTGCGCGAGGACGGCACGCCATGCGCGCCAGGTGAGCCGGGTGAGTTGGTGCATCGCGGCGCGCTGGTTTCTCTCGGTTACTGGAATGATGCGGAGAAGACCGCGGAACGCTTCAAGCCGGCCCCGGGTCAGCCTGAAGGTCTCGTCATGCCGGAGATCGCGGTCTGGTCGGGCGATACCGTGCGCATGGACGAAGACGGATTCCTCTATTTCATCAGCCGCCGCGACGAGATGATCAAGACCTCGGGCTATCGCGTGAGCCCCAGTGAAGTCGAGGAAGTGATTTACGCGACCAAACTGGTGGGCGAGGTTGCGGCGCTCGGCGTACCTCACCCGGTGCTGGGACAGGCAATCGTCGTGGTCGCGACGGCGCGCGATGGCGCGCGGCTCGATGCCGACGAGCTTCTCGTGGAGTGCCGGCAGCGGCTGCCCGCTTTCATGGTGCCCGCCCGCATTGTCACGCGGGAGGGGAACCTGCCGCGGAACCCGAACGGCAAGATCGACCGGAAACTGTTGGCTCAGGAACAGCAAGACCTTTTTGAAAGCAAATCCTAGCCACGGAAACACACGGAAATTGGAGCAAGGATGCAGGTATCGATTCACATGGGAGCCATCTTCCGGAAATCCACTGGTTTGTTTTGTGAAAATTCCGTGTCTTCCGTGTTTTCCCGTTGCCATATCTTGATCTTGATCTCATGAGTAACACAAAGCTCACGCATGCGCCGATGGCGCAGTTCCCGGTCGTGGACGACTGCCTCCAGATAGGAGGCATCCCGCTCACGGAACTCGCACGACGCGTCGGCCGTACGCCCTTCTACGCCTATGACCGTAGCCTGATCACGCAGCGCGTCGCACTGCTGCGCGAGCACCTGCCGCCGGAAGTGCACCTGCACTACGCAATCAAAGCCAACCCCATGCCGGAGATCGTGCGGCATCTTTCGCAGCTGGTGGACGGGTTGGACGTAGCTTCCGCTGGAGAGCTGAAGGTGGCCCTGGCCACCGGCATGGATGTGGCGGAAATCAGCTTTGCGGGTCCCGGCAAGACGGACACAGAGCTGGCCGAGGCGACGGCCGCGGGCATCATTGTCAACCTGGAGTCGGAGCGCGAGATGGAGCGTATTGCCGCACTCGGCAAGAGCAACGGCAAGCGCCCCCGCGTGGCGGTGCGAGTCAATCCTGATTTCGAACTGAAAAGCTCGGGGATGAAAATGGGCGGGGGTTCCAAGCAATTCGGCGTGGATGCTGAGCGCGTGCCCGCGATGCTCGCGCGGATTGGGCAACTCGCACTCGATTTCCAGGGCTTTCACATCTTCAGCGGCTCTCAGAACCTGCGCGCCGACGCAATCAAGGAGGCGCAGCAGAAAACGATCGAGCTGGCCCTCAAGCTCGCCTCGCACGCACCGTCCCCGGTGCGCCTTCTCAATATCGGTGGCGGTTTCGGCATCCCGTACTTTCCCGGCGAACGGCCGCTCGATGTCGCCGCGGTCGGCACCAATCTCGCCCAACTCCTGGGCGCGATGAAAGAGCGGCTGCCGCAGGCCAGGGTTGTGATCGAACTGGGCCGCTACATGGTGGGCGAGGCGGGCCTCTACGTCTGCCGCGTCATCGACCGCAAGATCTCGCGCGGCCACGTATTCCTGGTGACCGACGGCGGCTTGCATCACCATCTTGCAGCGTCGGGAAACTTCGGCCAGGTCATCCGCAAGAACTATCCGGTGCTGGTGGGTAACCGAGTGATCGGCGGCGAGCGTGAGACGGTCTCGGTGGTCGGCCCCCTGTGCACGCCGCTCGACTTACTAGCCGATGGCATGGAAATGGCAAAGGCGGACGCTGGCGATCTGATCGCAGTGTTTCAGTCGGGCGCCTATGGACTCAGCGCAAGCCCTCTTGGATTCCTCAGCCATCCGGCGCCGGCGGAAGTGTTGGTGTGAACGGCGCGCCAAGTGTTCGGGTGAAGGTGGCTGCCGGCGTGGTGACGGTGGTCATGCTGCTCGTGCTCGCCGAGGCGAGCCTCGCACTGCTGCCCGGGATCGCGGGCAATAGCCTGCGTGGGATCCTCTATTTCCCGCCGGAGATCACGCGCGAGCAGTACGAGCGCTATCTCGCAGTTCGCGATCCGATCGTTGGTTGGCCTCGGCGCGACGGGCGCGATCCTGGCCCCCCAGTGCCGCGCCCAAGCCCGGCCTTTCCCGATGGTGCCGAATGGTGTGTCACGTTATACGGCGAATCTTTTACCTACGGCGACGAAGTATCCGATGCAGAGGCGTGGGGCAACGTGCTTGCGCAACGGCTGGGCTGCCGCGTCGGCAACTTCGGCGTCGGCGGTCACGGGACCGATCAGGCGCTGCTGACATTCATCGCTAACCCCGCCGACCGGGCACCAGTTGCGATCGTCGGAATATTCGCCGACAACCTGTTGCGCAACGTCAACCAGTACCGGTATTTCCTGACCGGCGGGGAGACGCTGGCACTGAAGCCGCGTTTCGTCCTGGAGAACGGGGTGCTGAACCCGGTTCCGATCCCCGGTTTCAGTTACGAGCAGTTCGTCGACGGCCTGCGCAACCCGCGCGCCATCTTTCCGCATGAGGTATTCCTGCCGGGATCGCGTCACGGTCCGGTAATCTGGTCCTTTCCCTACACGCTGAGTCTGCTCAATCTGGTGCGCACCGATCACGTGACCAATTTTGTGCGCGGCCGCCCGAGCTGGATCAATTTCTACCGGCTCGACCACGATTCACGTGCCCTGCCCACCACCGTGGCTATCGTCGAGCAGTTCCGCCTGCGCGCCGCGCCCGGCAAGACTGTGGTCGCAATCCTTTACCCTTCTGGGGCATCGTACAAACTGGCGCGCAAGACCGGCGAGTTCGCGTTGCGGGCACTCGCGTCTGAACTCGAGGCGCACGGCATCCCGGCGCGCGATCTGACCGCGGATTTTTCCGCGTATTTGGGTGAGCGCAGCTTCTGCGAGTTGTTGACCAGTGTGTCCGCCTGCTCGGGCCACTACAACGAAGAGGGCAACCAAGTCGTGGCCGGGGCGGTGCAGGCGTTCCTGGCCGCCAACCGGCCGCCTGGCCTGGGGAAGCAATGAGCAAACCTTAGGGTTGCCGGTCCAGCCGCGGGCGCACGCCGCAGCGGGCATGCTAGTATTCCTGATCCTGAATTTGACGTGCATCCCCTCGGGCCGCAAACCAGAATTCCGCTGAGGATAGCCGGCTGTTCGCAGCGCACCCCGCAGCGACATCGATTACTTCGCCAGAGAGCGTGAACTGCTACTCACTGGCGGGACTGAGGGACCGATACATGATAGTTGGACGATCAAGGCACGCATGACTGCGCAAGGCCACGAGGATTTATCCAGGACGCACGAGATCAAGGGATCGAGTAACCGCGCCTTCGGCGGGGTGTTCGTCGGCCTTTTTGCGATCATCGGCGTATGGCCGCTATTGTTCGGTGGGGCTGTGCGCTGGTGGTCGATGATCATTAGCATTGCGATCCTGGTGATCACCCTGCTGGCGCCCAAACTGCTCACCATTCCGAACCGGTTGTGGATGCGCTTTGGATTACTCCTTAACCGGATCATCAGTCCCGTCGCGCTTGGGCTCTTGTTTTACTTTGTCGTGACGCCCATGGGTGCGCTCATGCGTGTGTTTGGCAAGGACAATCTGCGCTTGCGGCACGCCTCGGACACGAGTTATTGGATCAAGCGCGACCCGCCCGGCCCGAAGCCGGATAGCCTGAACCACCAATTCTAGGAGAGAGTCATGTCGTTTCTGAAGGAATTGTGGGCCTACATGCGCACGCGAAAGAAGTACTGGCTCATTCCACTTCTGCTGGCGATGGTGGTCCTGGGCGGCCTGATCGTGCTCGCGCAAGGTTCTGCCGTGGCACCATTCATATACACGTTGTTCTGAAAGAGGCTATGCGATGCGGGTTGTAGGCATTTCGGCGTTTTACCACGACGCCGCGGCGGCACTTGTATGCGATGGCGAAATCGTGGCGGCAGCACAGGAGGAGCGGTTTACACGCAAGAAGCATGATTCGCGTTTCCCGCGCCATGCCCTCGAGTATTGCCTGGCCGAAGCAGGAATCAGTCTCGATCAAGTCGACCTGGTTGCGTTCTACGACAAGCCGTTTCTCAAGTTCGAGCGTCTGCTGGAAACTTATCTCGCTTTTGCGCCGCGGGGCTTCACATCGTTCAGGATGGCAATCCCGATCTGGTTGCGCGAGAAACTGTTTCTCAAGGACTACCTGCTTGGAGAATTGAAGCAGCACCGGCCCGATTTCGACTGGGATCGGCGCTTGTTATTCAACGAACATCACCTCAGTCACGCGGCCAGTGCTTTTTTTCCATCGCCGTTTTCCTCGGCTGCGGTTCTGACGCTGGACGGCGTCGGGGAGTGGGCGACCAGTTCCTTTGCTCTCGGGCGGGACAACCGGCTGCAGGTCATGAAGGAGATCCACTTTCCCCACTCGCTGGGCCTGCTCTACTCCGCGTTTACTTACTACACCGGATTCAAGGTCAACTCGGGCGAATACAAGCTGATGGGACTTGCGCCCTACGGAAAACCACGCTACGCCGGCGTGATACTGGACAAGCTGATGGATCTGAAGGACGACGGCTCGTTCAAGCTGGATCTCGACTACTTCAATTACTGCGTCGGGCTGACCATGACCAACAGCCGGTTCGACGCGCTGTTCGGCCAGCCTCCGCGCACCCCGGAGCAAATGTTGACCCCGTTTCATATGGATATTGCAGCGTCTGTCCAGATGGTCACCGAGGAAATCATGCTGCGTATGACGCGCTCCATTGCGCGCGAGAGCGGCGAACGCAACCTGTGCCTGGCGGGAGGCGTCGCGCTTAACTGCGTCGCCAACGGGAAGATCCTGCGTGACGGCAAGTTCGACAGTATCTGGATTCAACCGGCGGCCGGCGATGCCGGGGGCTCCATTGGCGCTGCACTTTGCGCGTACCACTTGCACAAGGATCAGCCGCGCCGCCCCCACGGAGGACTCGACGGAATGCGCGGTTCCTACCTCGGTCCACAGTTCGAAGGGAGCGAGGTGGAGCGGCGGTTGCGGGCGGCAGGCGCCAAGTTCAGTGTGGTTGATGATGACGCCGTAATCGCGCAAACGGCAGACGCGCTCGTTGCACAGAAGGCGGTGGGCTGGTTTCAGGGACGCATGGAGTTCGGGCCGCGCGCCCTCGGCGGCCGGTCCATCCTCGGCGACCCTCGCTCGCCGGACATGCAGAAACTGCTCAACCTGAAGGTGAAGTACCGCGAATCATTTCGGCCGTTCGCGCCTGCCGTGCTGCGCGAGGACGTAGCTGAGTGGTTCGAGCTCGACTGCGATTCGCCTTACATGCTGCTGGTCGCCGGAGTGCAACCGAAGCTCCGGCGCGCAATGACAGAGGAAGAGCAGAAGTTGTTCGGGATCGACCAGCTCAATGTGCCGCGCTCGCAAATTCCCGCGGTGACTCACATCGACTACTCCGCGCGCGTTCAGACCGTGCACCGCGAGACCAATCCGCGATTTCATGCCCTGCTCGGCGCATTCAAGCAGCGCACGGGCTGTCCCGTGCTGGTCAACACCAGCTTCAACGTTCGCGGAGAGCCCATCGTCTGCACGCCGGAGGATGCGTTCCGCTGCTTCATGGGTAGCGAGATCGAAACCCTGGTGATCGGCAATTGTGTGCTGCAGAAGGAGCAGCAGAACCCCGCCCTCAAGCTTGACTACAAGCACGCGTTCGAGCTCGACTGAATCGCACGCAGTCCCCTATTGGCAGTGTGAGCCGGACTTCGAGGTCTGGCACAATCCGAATACCATCAACCAGAACGTCAAGTCCCGCTTCGATCTGACTTGCCGCTATCTCTTACCGCGCACGCGATTCGATGAGCAACGCAATGAACGCTTCGAGCGCTACAGGGGCCAGGGTTTGTCTACTGGTAGACTTCTACGAGCCACCACAGAACAAAAGCCCTGAAATGTTTGCCCGGTGTTGTTTGAACGTTGCGTGTCTTCCGCATGTTTTCGTCGGCTGACCTTCTTTTGATTTTCGAGATACCTTTTACGTCATGAGCGGACTGTGCGGATGGTTCGACCCGAAGCGCTCCGGTCCGGGAAACCCGCAACTCATTGCGACGATGGGTGCGCCGCTCAGCCGCTTCGACGGCAGCTCGGTGCGCAGTGGTTCCGCCAACTTCGGATCCGTCGCGACCGCCGCTGCAGGCAGCGGCGCCGACGTCTTTGAGGACGAGGGCCGGCTCGTCGCCGTCTGGGGCCGGATGCGGTTCACAGACACGGAGCTTACCGGGCTCGCGCAGCACCACGGCATCGCGCATGCGCTTGCGCATGGCTATGCCCGCAAGGGAACGGACGTGCTTACGGCGCTGACTGGCGCTTTTGCACTCGCCATCCTGGACGGCCGCAGCGGAGAGGCGATGCTTGCAATCGATCGCATGGGCACGTGCCCGCTCTGTTATTGCGAGGTCGCCGGCACACTCGTGTTCGGGTCCACGCTCGACGCGATCAGCGCCTTCCCGGCAGTTACGCCTGAGATCAATCGTCAGGCCATTTACGATTACGTGTACTTTCACATGGTGCCCGGCCCGCAGACCATTTACGCCGGCAGGCATCGGCTGCTCCCTGGAAACTTTCTGCTCTGGCGCAACGGCAAGGCAGAAATCCGGTCTTATTGGGAAATGCGTTTCGTGGAGAACGAGCGACGGCCCTTGCCTGAACTCAAGGGTGACTTCCTGGCCGTATTGCGCGAAGGCGTCCGGGATGCCACCCAGGACGGCGCCGTCGGGACGTTTCTGAGCGGTGGCACCGACAGCTCCACCATTGCGGGCCTGTTCGGTGAAGTCACGGGGAAACCCGCGCGTACGTATTCGATCGGCTTCGAGGCCCAAGGCTACGACGAGATGCACTACGCTCGTATCGCCGCACGCCAATTTGGCACTCGGCACCAGGAGTATTACGTTACGCCAGACGACGTGGTGAGCGCTATTCCGCTGATTGCCGCAGTCCATGACCAGCCCTTTGGCAACTCCTCGGCGGTCCCAACCTACTACTGCGCGAAACTCGCGCGGGACGACGGAGTGGACACGCTGCTCGGCGGCGACGGCGGAGACGAGCTGTTCGGGGGCAACGCGCGCTACGCCAAGCAGTACCTTTACTCGCTTTACAGCGACCTGCCCCGCGTCTTTCGCAAAGGCTTGATCGAGCCGGTCCTGAACCTGTTACCTTCGGTAAGCCTCATGGGCAAGGCGCAGCGCTATGTTGCGAATGCCTCCGTCCCGATGCCCGCCCGTTACGACAACTACAACCTGCTGGAACGCCTCGGCCCGACGGCGGTCTTTACACGCGACTTCCTCGATACCATCGATCGTGCGTTGCCCTCAACCCAGGTGGCGCTGGCCTACAACAGCACGCAAGCAAAATCGCTAATCAACCGCATGCTCGCGCTCGACTTGAAGTACACCTTGGCGGACAACGATCTGCCCAAGGTAATGCGCTCTTGCGAGCTGGCGTGCGTCGAGGCCAGGTTTCCGTTGCTGAGCGACTCGCTGGTGGCCTTTTCGGCTCCATTGAGCCCGGAACTGAAGTTGAAGCGGACCCAGCTGCGCCATTTTTTCAAGGAGGCGCTGCGCGGTTTCCTGCCCGATGAAATCATCACCAAGACCAAGCACGGATTCGGGCTGCCTTTCGGTCCCTGGGTCCAGTCCCACCAGGGGCTACGGCAGATTGCACTGGACAGCCTGGCCGACCTGAAGCAGCGGCGCATTGTCCGTCCCGAGTTTATCGACGAACTGACTTCGGTACAGGTCCAAAGCGACGCGAAATACTACGGGACGATGGTCTGGGTGCTGATGATGCTCGAGCAGTGGCTCAAGCAACATCGGGTGACTGCATGAATCGCAAATGTCGAGGGACTGCGACAACGGTGTGGCAGTGGTGTCAGCTAGCCATCTCTCGAAAGCCGCCCGTGTCGATCTGCCCCAGCGCGTGCAATGCCATGGTATAAAATTACCTGCTTAACGCTTAGTTGATTTCGTAGTCATGAAAGCTTCCAAACCAGTCCGATATCTCTGCCAGCTCGCGTTCGCCCTGAGTTCAACGTTGGCTGCCTGCATACCTGCGCACGGCCAGGGAGGGGTCCCGGGATACCCCGACGATCCTCGTTATGGATTTGACCCCAGAGAGGTTGCTCTGTTGCCTCGTTATTGTATTCATGCGCAGCTTTTCCGCGAGAATATTCCGGGAGGCAACAATCCTGCCGAAATCAAGCGTTGGACTTCGATAATGGGCCCCAGCTTTTTGGATATTCACCATTACTGCTGGGGGATAATGAAAACCAATCGTGCTCTCCTTCTCGTGCGCGATCAGCGGATGCGCACGTTCTACCTTGGTAGCGCGATCGGAGAGTTTGACTATGTAATCAGAAGATCGGCACCGGGTTTCAAACTGCTACCGGAAATCCTGACCAAGAAAGGCGAGAACCTGATTCACCTGGACAGAGGTCCGGAGGGAATTTCACAGCTTGAGAGCGCGATCGCGCTCAAGCCGGACTATTGGCCACCCTACGCGGCCATGAGCGACTATTACACGAAGATCGGTGACCTTACAAAAGCGCGGGCGCGGCTGGAAGAAGGCTTGTCAGCTTCCCCGGACGCGAAGCCTCTGAAGCGGCGCCTCGCGGCAATCGATGGGACCAAGGACAATCGCGCAACCGCCCCGCGGCCGGAGAAACCTTCTGCGCCGCAATAGTCGGTCGACAAGAGCGCCGCGAAACGGGGCGGAACCAAAACCAACTCCCGAAGCGCTGAAGAACTAATCGAGAAAGATCGGCCGCGATCAAGACTGGCAAAACTCAAAATCTACGACTGAAGGGTTCTTAGACACGCGCCGCCCTGGTATGAAACGTGTTTTGTACCAGCCGTAACAAGAACTTCCCTGGCGTGCGGTCCCAAGGCGTAAATCGTGGCAGTTGAAACGGATCGCTCGCCGCATGCGCGACGCCACGCGCAGTACATACCGCCGCCTCGAAACCCAGTTCTTTCACCATATCGACGTGCTCCCGGCAATAGTCGAGAGCGGGCATCCCATTCGGGTAGGCAAACATTCGGACGGATGCACCAGTGATCGCTTCGAGCCGGACTTTGCTGTCCCGGATTTCATTCCCGGCACGCTCCGAATCGAGCTTCGCGAGGATGGGATGGTTAACCGTATGGGCGCCTATCTCCATTCCGCTTCTGTGAAGATGCCTTACCCCCTCCGTTGTCATCATGAGGCCGGACGGCAGTTCGCTGGCTGTTGCCGCGCTCAGTTCATCGACACGCTGCTGTCGTTCCTCCATCGGCAGATATTTGAGGGCTGCCAACAGCTTGTCAATGACCCGACGTCGCAGATCGGGCGTTGCGATCTGCAGCGTATCGAGCCCGACCGGACGGGCGTCAAGAGTATTGCCTGACGCACGGCGGACGGTCTCGATCACTGTGTCGTTCCACATGCGGCCACCATCGATAAAAGCAGTGGCCAGAAAGAATGTCGCGGGTACCCCGTGCCTGCGCAGGATTGGCAAAGCCGACGACACATTGTCGGCATAGCCATCATCGAACGTCACACACGCTGCGCGCAGCGGCAGCGTGCCGTCGCGCAGCCTCGCCACCGCTTCCGGCAGCGGAAGCACCCTGAACCAGCGGCCGAGTACTGTCATTTGCCAGTCGAACTCGCTCGCGCAAACCTCACTCGGAAGCAGGGGGTCCGGATCTGCGACCACCCGATGGTAAATCAGTATTGAAAGCCGGCGCGAAAACGGGCCCATTACGGAAAGTTACTACCCACAGAACAAACAGGTGCAGTTATGCACGAATCAACCATGGAAGCACTTCGCGTCTTGTGCGTGCTTTCCGTGCGACTCCTTGACCCATGAGATTTCGGTCTTGGTTTCATGCGTACTTATCTGCGTCGACCCGCGAGTTGATTCGGGCTCTCGAGACTTTGTTGCATACGGGCCTCGCCTGCATTCAGCGGCGATCTCATAGGTGCTTCCTGTGTCATATCCACACTCTTGATCGCCTTCCCCACCATTAAACGGGTCAGGACTAATGCGACCATGAGGTTGTAGGGGACGTCATAGTAGGCAAGGCTCAAAAACGCGCCGCCGACGAAGTAGCCGACCAGGCTCACCTGGATCATGCGGGCGAGATCGGACGCCCACAGCAATTCCTTCTGATTTCGACACTGTCTGATGATCCAAGACGCATCACGCCACACCAGGATCCAGAACAGCAGAAACAGCGCAAGACCCACGAAACCGTGTTCGCCCAGTACCTGGAAATAAATGCTATGGGGCGCCATGACGTCGGCAGGTATCGGCGAGTAACGGGCGAACACGCTCGCATTGGCCATGACGAACCCGACGCCGAACGGTCGGTCTGCTGCGACATTGAACGCCGTATCCCACGCATTGATGCGGCCCATGGCGGAGCCGTCCTGCTTATAGTTCTGAATCGTCCACATCCGCTCTGTCCATTTATCCGGCATGAATCCAATTACGACGGGGATCAGCAGGATAAGCACGAGACCCGTGGCGGCCTTGGAGCGGCTCTTCAACCAGAGAAACCCAAGCATTGCTGCAATAGCGAGGAACGCCCCTCGCGAATGTGAACCTAGAGCAGAAACTCCGCAGATGGCCATGGCAGGGACGAGGCTCCAACGCACCACGGTAGCGACCAGACCCCAACGCACCCATTGTTTGATGTCCTGCAGGAACAGGTAGTACAACAAAGGGATCGTCATGATGGTCGCAAGCGCCAGTGCGTTATTCTCCTCGATAAACGATCCTATAGGACCATACACCCGTAGTTCTCCGCTTTCGCGGAGGGTGAACAAGCCGCCCTTGACGCCATAGAACGCCACTGAACCGGCCAGGATCCAGATCAACACCTGTACATGCTGCTTGCTGTGCAGGAGGGCAAGCGCAACGAACACCATCAACATGATCTTTATCACCTCCTTCCACATCCCCATCGATGTGTAGAAGTCGAAAGCAAAGAAGGTGGTGACAGTTATCCACAGGACGAACAGTGAAAATACTATCGTGACTGGCGTTACCGGCAGACGTTTCGGCACCCTGGCAAAGAGCAGCCCCGCCAGTGTTGCGACGGCGATGTAGTACCCCCAACGCATGTCCCAGGCGAAACCCCAGGTCAGCCGATGCGGGGTCATCACGCTCACCCAAACCCACAGGAACACGCCGATACTCGGCCGCCAGAGAACAAACGGAAGCGCGCCGAGTATAAATCCGGCAAGAATGATATCTCTCATGCTTCTTCAGTATTGCGGAGCGCAGTCAAGATGTCTGCAAGTTCCGCCGGACTTGGGTGCAGCATGGCCACATCTCCCGTGCCCATACGCTACTTATCATTCCCGATCCTCCGAAGTCGTTCCAATCCATATCTTCTCGTTGTCTTGTCGGGGTTCATCGGGAGTAGCCTGCTGTCGGTCTTCGGATTCCGTGTCATCCTTCTTAGTTTGCAGCCCGACCGCACCTCAAGCTTGGTTCGTTCACTTTTGCCCTCAGCCCTTTCTGAGTCTGCCCAGTTTTCGAATCTGTCGCAGTGCGATCAGATTCGTCAGTGTATCGACCCCTCCCCACCGCAATCGAAGCGAATCGGCCTCTGGATAGAGTTCGGCAATGTCGCGCGGAAGCGCGGTGATCCCTTGCGCCTTCAACACTGGTCCCAATAGCTGAAACTCGTATTCCCGGCGTCCGTACCGGACAGCGCGCTTCCAATAAGATTTCCAGTCAGCAGGGCGCAGCAGCGACATCGACTCGAACTCGAAGGCTGCGTCGGCACACGGCTCGATGCGCTGATGATCGTAGCCATTTCGCTCGGGGGCCAAGTCCCATTTGACAAGCGCGCCGATCAGCCCGTCGTCGCCCTCGAGCTTGAGCGGGATGCGCACCGACAGAGCGCGCAGACGCTCGACGAAGCTGCCGCGCAGCGCGTACAGGTTCGCCACCAGCTCGCGATTGTCGAGGATTTTCTGGCGATCATGCGCGAGGTTGCGTCCCGAGGCGGGCACCGCCGCGGCGGCGTGCGCATGGCCGTTGCTCTGCAAGGCACGCGCCATCACGCTGAACGAGCCGCGCACGGCACGCGCATCACCGTCCATGAAAAAATAGATTTCCCGGTCTGGACAGTGCGCGCCCACCGTTTCGTTGATAAACACGTTCCAGGCGTTGCATTTGTCGCCCAGAGCGATCGAAACCAGTTTCACCCCAGGGCGCTGGTGGCCATACTGCCTTACGATATCCTCGGTTCGGTCGGTGCAGCCGTTTGCCATCACGAACACCTCGAAATTGTGTTCTGGGTCGGCGGCAAAGATGCTGTCCAGACATGCGCCGATGTGTCGCTCTTCGTTGTGGGCCAGCACCATGACCGGCCAAGCGGCTGCGCCGGAGCGAGCCGGTGCAGTTTCCGTTAATGCGTGCAAGAGTGTCCTCGTCTCAATCCATGGAAGAAATGTTCAGCATAGATACACACTGACAAACCCGAATTCAGAGCACCACGCGGAAGTCACAGAGCGCTTATGGCAGCAGAAAGCAAATGATATCACTCAGGTGTCTCGTTTTTTCGGTGTTCTCCGCCGTATTTCAGTGTGGTTTCGTGACTAATCTGCAGTTCCGCTCCGGTGTCTTGTCTGCGTTCATCCGCTGCTCATTGGTTCTCTCAAGCGCGATCCCACCACCTTCCCGCGCAGTGGAATGTTGAGCAGGCGCGAGCACGCGTTGAACGCGCGCGCCGAAACCTTACAGCGTCGACCAGATCTCGAACTGCGCCACCCGGAACAGATTTGCACTCGCATCCACCTCACCGCGGCGGCAGCGCTCGAGGTCGCGCAGGATAGCATCCATGTCATAGATCCCTCGCTCTCGCGCTTGACGGCTTGTAACCCGTTCTTTGATAACTTCGTAGAGCGGCCCGGCGATCCATTTCGATACCGGCACGGGAAAACCGAGTTTGCCGGATCGTGTGCGCACTGTTTCCGGGATGCGGCCCCGCATGGCTTCACGCAAGAGGAACTTGTTCCACGGGCCGCGCATCCTCCAATTTGCGGGGAGGCGGTATGCAAACGATACCAGGCGATAGTCAAGGAAAGGGACGCGCGCTTCCACGGAATGCGCCATGGAGTTGCGATCCTCAACACGCAAGTACAGCGATAACGGATCGCTCCCTATGGACCGGGATAGTGCTTCGTTGAGGTCTCCATGGCCGCCAGAGGAGCGCGACACCGGAAGGTATCTGGACAACCCGGGGGTAAACCAATCATCACTTCGCGCGCGGCGACGGTCATTCCAGGAAGCCAACCTGCGATAGCCGTCGAACATGTGCAACTTTCCTTGTAGAAAGTGGCGAAGCTGTCGAAGAAAAACCCCGCTCCGTTGTCCTCCATGCACGGCCACGTAGCTGCCGATCTCGTGCCACGTTTCGCCTATGCGGCCTTCGCGTAGCAACGTGTTCCAGTAGTCCCGGAAATAGCTGGGATAACCCGCGAGTGTCTCATCCGCACCCTGCCCGTTAAGGACCACCTTCAAACCGTGTCTCGCGGTAAGGCGCATCAACTGATAGCCGATAATCGCGGTCATGGAATGCGCCGGCTCGTCCTGAGCCCGCACCATGCTGGAGAGATCGTCCCAGACCGCCTGCGCTGATGTCTCGAGATCGAACACCGCCGCTTTCGTCTGCCGCACCGTATCCGCGATCAGGCCGCTCTCGTCGAATTCCTGTGCCTGGTAGCAGAACGCCAATAGGCTCCCCGGCGCTTTCTGAGACGAGCGCCAGCGCGCGGTTGCGCAGATGATCGCGGTCGAGTCCAGGCCGCCGGAAAGATGCACTCCGACCGGCACGTCGCTGCGCATGTGCAAGCGCATTGCGTCCTCGAACAACTCCGCAAACTCTTCGGCAGGATGCCGCGAGTCCACTGCGGGCGCATCTTCGAGGCTCCAGTAGGTCCATTCCCGGTACGCTCCCTCGCGATTTACCTCGAAAGACGCCGCCGGGCGAACTTGCTCTATCCCCGCGTAAAACGTCTGTTCGGTCGTATCCAATCTGCCGTTCATGAGGTAATCGGCGGCCACTCGCCAGTTGATCCCGGCGTCACACAACCCCGAGGCGCGAATGGCCTTGATCTCGGACCCGAACAACCAACAGTCCGCGGCCCGGTATCTGAAAAGCGGTTTGATACCGAAGCGGTCCCGCGAGCCGAACAGCTTGCCCTCGCGTCCATCGTAAATGATGAAAGCCCACATACCGTTTAACTTGGTTACACAATCGGTTCCCCATTGCAGATACGCATGGAGCAGCACTTCGGTATCACCGGTGGATTTGAAGCGGTGTCCCAGAGCCTGCAATTCGCTGCGCAGTTCCAGGTAGTTGTAGATTTCGCCGTTGAAGACAAGCACGACCTTCCCGTCTTCACTCAGCATCGGCTGATGCCCAAGGGGCGACAGGTCGAGAATCGACAGCCGGCGAAAGCCCATTGCAACCGGTCCGGAAAAAAAAGTTCCCTCATCATCGGGCCCCCGGTGACGGATCACCCCGATCATTCGCGCGATGATGGCCGGATCAGCCGAAGAACCATTCAGAGCGGCCATGGCGACAAAACCGCACATCAGGTTTCCTCGCTTGCGTCGTTAGCGCTCTCAAACGCCACAATACCCCGGCGTGATCTCATTCTCATGTACCGACAGTCAAGACGCGGCCGCTGCGGTTTGTCATCTCGTTCAACCACAGGTCTAATGTCTGAACGCGTTTGTCCCAACTGTTGTTCTCAGCTACCGCCCTACGCTGTTCCGGGGTCCCGCGTCCGCCCTTCAGTAACGCTTGCTCGATCGCCGCCTCCCAATCATCCGCGTCCGTTGCAATGCGTACGACCTCGCCAAATGGCCGTACGCTCGGCAAGTCGGCGCTGACCACGGGGCGCCCGACAGCGAGGTACTCGTGTAACTTGAGTGGATAAATCGCCTTGATCCACATATGGTCCGACAGCCGATAGCACATCAGGTTGACATCCATGTTTGCCACGTACAGCGGAACCTCATCGATTCGCTTGCTGCCCAGAAAGTGCACGTTGGGCAAATCCTTGTAGTCCGCGCGTTCTGCCTCGGCCTGTGCATCCGGACTGGAGATCACTTGGCCGACGAAAACAAAATTCCAGTCCGGACGACGCCTCGCCAGGTCTGCGATCAAACCGTAGTCAACCTGCGGATGCAGGCTTCCGACGTAACCGAGCCGGGGACTTGGGATTGCGCCCAAGTCCTGAGGCAACGGTGCGACGGTATCGCGCGCATGCTCGAATGCCGCGACATCAGCCCCATTCGGCAGCACGCGTACTTCACGCGCCACCTTCCCGCGCAGACCCTCCGCCATTTGTTCGGATGCCGCGATAACCATATCCGAAGCCCCGACCAGTTCCCGTTCATGGCGCTCCAAGTCATCATTCCAGCCAGGCGTGTGGTCGTACATGTCATACGCGTGATAGACGAGATAGTCCGCGCCGATCAATTTGACATAGGGAGAAAACATCGGGTGGAAAACATACGCGACGAGCGGTCCGGTCCCGCAAGCGCGCAAAAACCGCTTCCACCGACTGACCTGAAACCGCAGTACTAGTTCATCCCATACACGCAGTTTCGGGATACGCATCAGAAACCGGGGCGATTCGTCAACCCAGACGTTGTCGTATCGCGCAATGCTACCCATCCAACTGCCGCGCCTCCAGTCGGCGGTGCCGCGATCCCACGCGAACCATCCGCCGGAAGAATAAAGCACGGTATACCGTTGACTGACACGGGAAAACAATTGCTGGCGATTTACCCACTGTCCGTGCCAGGAATTTGGAGCCAAAGCGAGTATCCGCATGGAGACTTGCCCGCGGTTCATTTTTTTATCGCTTGCGATGTTAGCCTCGGCTACGATCCGACTGCGATCGCACAACTAATTTCCCACGGGGCGTCGTCCACCGAAGTTCACGGCTCACCCACCGAACATCCGGTCGCAATAGTCGGCCAATTGTTTGATCTTTTCCATCCCGTCCGTACAGTGAGTCGAGATCCACCGTTGCAAAAAAGAGTCAGTCGCAGTTCTTTTCTCAACCGCGCAGCGCGCGCAGGCGGTCAAGAAGGATACGCTCGGCTCCGGCAGGCCGCCCTGCCGACTGCCATAGGAGCAGCGTGGCCGCGGCATAGACAGTCGCGCCGACTGCGACCAGTAGCAGCGTCCACGCCGTCAGTTGGAGTAGGCTCGCTACCGGTCCCAACCCAGCAAGCAATTCAAGCTCTACGAGCACCATCGCCGTCGTTGCCAGCAGGGGCCGCCAGAAGCACGCTCCCAGATCCGCGAGCCGCAGAAACAGGACCCGCGTTGCGATCGTAAAGCTCAGGGCAAGCGCGACCGCGCCTGCTGCAAGGATGCCGAGTGTCGCGGCCTGCAGGCCGTACTGCATGAGCAGAAACGCGGCCAACGGCAAACCGACTATAACATGCGGCACCGCGATCCACGCTGTGAGGCGCGTCATGCCGAGCGCGAGGAACGCCGCCCCTGTCCCCGCCTGCATCGCACGTACGGTGCCGAAGACCGCGAGGATCTGGATGAGCGGAACCGCCGCAAGCCATTTTGTTCCGAGGAAAATCCGTACTACGGGCTCGGCCAGCACGGCGACGCCGGCGCCGGCCGGGATCGTGATCAGGGCCACGAGTGCGGCCGTCTGGAGTAACGTTTCCCGGAGCCTCTCCCGATCGCCCGCCATTCTGGAAAAGCCCGGGAATATCGCTTTTGAAATCGGCCAGACAATCTCGGTCGTCGGCAGATTGGAGATCTCGTACGCGACCGTATAGAGTCCCAGCGAACCAGCCCCGCCGAGACGGCCGATAATGAGGTCATAGCCCCGGTTTCCCACGAAAATCATCACGTTGCTGAAGAGCATCCAGCCCGAGAAACGCATCAAAGGGCGCCAGCCGGAAAGGGACAGCCTGGGGCGAAAAGGATGCATGCCGTAGCTGATCGCGACACCGGCCAGCGTGGAACTCAGCGTGCCCAAAGCCAGCGCCCAGTAAGTTCGCAACGTGAATGCCAGCACGAGCGTCACAGCAACGCCAACGAGCTTCTTCAACAATATGAACTGGAATTCGCGCCGAAAATCCAGCTCTTTCTGAAAAACAACGATCCCTATGTTCTTGCAGCTCTGGATCAGCGCGCACGCAGCGAAGACGTACAACACAGCTTCGAGCCTTGGGTCGCCGAAAAAATGGGCTGCGGGCACAGCCAACGCCGCCAGGACAACGGCGGTGAGAGCACCATAGAGCAAGTCGAGTGTCCATGCTGTGTCGTAGTGGTGGCGCTCGGCCTGCTGGTTCTGGATCAATGCGAGGTCAAAGTTGAACGCGCCCATGATTTCCAGCAGGCCCAACAACGACGCGGCCAATGCCACGAGGCCAAAATCCTCGGGGACCAACAAACGCGCGAGGACCATGGTGCTCACCAAACCGAGCACGCGCTCGCCGAGCCTCACGAGCACCATCCATGCGGCGCCCCGCGCCATCTTGCGTGAGATTTCTTCCATGAGCGCGCGAATGTTTCGCCGGATTACCCGGACACCTTAGGGCGCCGCGTCAAGAGCCGAAGCCGGGTTCGGATTTCACGGCAACCATACAGGTACTTGCCGTAACCACGCAGCCGAGAATTTGTTCTCGATTCCAGAAGCTCTTGTGAGTTATTGGCGACTCCGGAAACATGGTAACGGAGCCAGGAGAGCGCGGCTCTTCTTTGAAATTGATCGGTGATTATCTGCGTCTATCTGTGGCTCCTTGGCTCTCTGTGGTTCAACCGCGCTTACCAGCAAAGCCCCATCACCGTGCCGCGCAGCGCTTCGCGCCGCGGAATGTTGACCAGGTCGAGCACGAGTTGGTCCTCGCGCACGTGGTGCGCAAGTGCCTCGAAGCTGCTCGCATCGCTCAGACCCACAACGAGAACGTCCGACTCGCCAATTACGCTCTCGATGTCCTCACGCATCAGTGAGCCGATGTGCGGTACGTGCTGCTCGATGAACCGGCGGTTTGCTCCAAGCAGCCGAGAAAGATGAACCTCCGGATCATAGACCAGCAGGTTGAGACCCTTGCCGATGAACTGTTCGGCCATCAGTACCAACGGGCTTTCGCGCAAATCATCGGTCCCGGTCTTGAACGACAGTCCGATCATGCCCACGCGGCGGCGGCCCGAAGCAAGCACTTTCGCGATTGCGTGCTCGACGTGCAGACGGTTGGACTGCAAAATACCGCCAAGCATCGGCACTTCCACGTCGTGCGTCTTCGCGAAGTACAGGGTGGCGCGGAGGTCCTTTGGCAGGCACGAGCCGCCAAACGCGAAGCCGGGCTTGAGGTAGGCCGGCGAGATATTTAGCTGGCGGTCCTTGCACACAAGCGCCATTACCTGGAACGGGTCCACGCCCAGCGCTTCGCATAGCCGCGCCGTCTCGTTGGCGAACGTGATTTTCAGCGCGTGAAAATTGTTGCAGCAGTATTTGACGGTCTCTGCGGCACGTATCGAGGTGGTCAGGAATTCGCACGGCAGATGGCCAAACAACTCACGCAGCCGCGAAGCGCCCGCCTCGGCGTTGGCCCCAACCACGGTATATGGCGGCTTGTCGTAGTCCCTGATGGAGGTACCTTCTCGCAGGAACTCGGGCTGAAAACAGACGTGGAAGCCCTCGCCCTCGCGCTTGCCGGATTCGCGCTCGAGAATCGGATTCAACACTTCTTCGACCGTGCCCGGAACGAGGGTTGAACGGAATACGAACACATGACCGCCCGGCTTGGCGCGCATGGCGCGCCCCAGTTCGTGCGTAAGCTTGAGGATGGCCGACTGGTCCTGGCTGCCGTTCGGCGCCGAAGGCGTGCCGACGCAGATCAACGAAACCTCGGAGCGGAGCACCGCATGCACTACGTTGGTGGTCACAGACAAGCGACCGCTCGCCGCCACCTGGGCCATAAGTTCAACCATCCCCTCCTCGACCACCGGCGTCTTGCCGCTACGGATCAGCTCGAGTTTGGCTGGGTCGATGTCGACGCCAATGACCGAGTGTCCATCGCGCGCGAGACAGGCGAGCGAAACCGCGCCGACGTAACCTAAGCCGAAAATGCTGATGTTCATGTACTTATCTCGAAATACAAGACCGTGGATTTAACCACGGATACACACAGATAAACACCACTGCCAGTCAGGCGGTGGTGTTCTGTGCCGCTCCGCGTTGTGCTTCCGTTGCCCTCACCTGGACGAAACTATCGAGACACCGCTCGATCACCTGGTCAAGCCGCTGCATCGAGCGACCCCAGTCATGGTGCGACAGCATGCGGGTTCGCCCGGCAACGGCAAGTCGCTGCCGCTCGTTCCGATTGTCAAGGATGCGAAGTACGGCCGTGACTTGTTCGTCCGAAGTGCTGGCCACCAGGAAATCATCATCCGCACGGGCGTCCACGCCGCCCGCCGCAACGTTGCTCGTCACCACCGGCACGCCCGCCGCCATGGCTTCCAGGATCTTGTTCTGGGTCCCCCGGGCGATATTGAGCGGCGCCACCATGAGCGCCGAGCGTTGAAGATAGGGCCGTACATCGGGGACAGAGCCCGTGACGGCAACGCCCGGCAGGTCCGCGAGCTTCGTCACCGCCCGCGAAGGATCGGCGCCGACGATGAGGAGCTTCGCCTTCGGGCGCCGCACCTGTATGCGCGGCAGAACGTTTGCGCAGAAGTCGAACATGCACTCCTGGTTAGGGTAGTAGTCCATGCGGCCGATGAAGGAGATCGTGTCCGCGTCGTAGGGCTCCCCGGTCGGCGTGAAGTACGTGCTATCTACGCCATTCGGGAACCAGTCCGTTGCGACGCCGGTGCGGTAGCCCTCCAGCGTCTCCCACTCCGCACGGGTGGTCGCAGTGCACAGGTCGAATGATCGCGCCAGCCGCCTTTCCTCGCGCTCGAGCTTTCTTCCTTCGAGCCAGTAGCCCAGGGACATCGGGAACGGCTTGTAGCGCACGAACCCGAGCCACTTCTGCGAGTCCATGTCGCCGAAATCGAGTATTTTCGGAATGCCACGCACCCCGGAGACGTACTGCGCCACCGACGAGCAGTGCACGAAAATGAGGTCGAAACGTTCGCGCGCGAGCAGCTCGCGCACTTTGCGCGCCAGTGTCGCCGAATAGAAGAAACCCATGGACGAAGGTACGCGGCTCGGAGCGCGCAGAACCATGCGCGCCACCTGGACGGGTTTGTTGACCATCGACATCTCGTAGTGCGCGCAATACGGCGCGATGCCCTTCCCCTCCTCCGCCTCCCGCGGCGAGCGCGCGAGCGAAGCGACCGTCACCTCGTGGCCGGCGGCCGATAGATGCCGGATCATGTTGAATGGGCGGATCTTCCCGCCGCGCTTGGGTGGAAACGGAAACCGGTGGCAGAGGTAGAGAATCTTCACGTCAGTTGGTCGCCGCCGACACGAGCAATTCAAAAGACAAAGTCGAACTCAAACCCATTTGGCCGCCGATGCGCGCCGACAGAACATGGACAAAGGCCAAACCATTTGCCGTTGAATTCATGACCGTTCGCCAGCGGTCATCGGCGGTTTCGATGTGGCCATCAGCATGCTCTTCAACTCGTTCGTCACGTCGTCCGGCGTGCGGCCGTCCAGGTAAAGCCGCGACCAGATTTCGAGATTCATCAATCCCAGCAGCCGGTCGGTACCATCGATGCGATTGGCCTCGTGCGAGGCGACCAGCTTCTGCACCGCCGGATAGTGGAACAGTTCGCGGCCCTTGACCACGGATTCGGACAGCAGCCCCCGCACCAGCGGCGCGAGGTCGTCCTTCAGCCACGCGCCCATCGGCGTGCCGAAGCCGCGTTTCTTGCGCTCCAGGATGTCGCGCGGCAACAGGCCCGAGACTGCTTCCTTCATGGCGTGCTTTAGCCTCCCGCCACGAATCTTCACCTCCTCCGGCATGCATGCAGCCAGTTCGACAAGCTCGTGATCGAGCAGCGGAACGCGGCATTCGAGTGACGTCGCCATGCTCATTTTGTCGGTGAGCATCAGCAGGTCGTCCGGTAACTGCGTCTCCGCATCCACGACCAACATGCGATTGAGTGAATCCCCGCCACCGGCGTGACGGAATGCGGCCTCGATCATGTCCGGCCGCGTCACGCCATTCAGGAGAAGGAGTCCCTGAACCTCCTGCAGGGGGAACACCTGCACGTATGCCCGATAACGCTCTTCGAACGGCAAGCCCGCGCTCTCAAGGAACCCTTTCGCCAGCCGCGAGAGGTTAAGCAGCGGTGAATGCCGGTCGCTCGGCAGCCGCTCGCCTACGGCAGCGGCAGCCCGCCGCGTCCATGCCGGGAGCCGGTCGAAGTACGCCTGGTAATGATTCCCGAGATAACGCCTATAGCCGCCGAACAATTCGTCGCCGCCTACACCCGACAGAATTACCGTCACGTCGCGGCGGGCGAACTGCGAGACGAGGTAGGTCGTGATGAAGGCCGTGTCGGAGATCGGCTCGTCCATGTGCCAGAGCAGGCGCGGCAGCAGCGCGACGACGTCCGGCCGCACCACGATTTCCTGGTGCTGTGTATGGAACAGATCGGCCACCCGGCGTGCATAGGGCAACTCGTTGTAATAGTCGTCCGCGGCCGTTCCCTTGAATCCGATAGCGTAAGTCCGTATCGGCTGGTCGCTGTGCGCCGCCATGAGCCCGACCACCGTGCTGGAATCAATGCCGCCGGACAGAAATGCACCGATCGGCACATCACTCACCATCTGCATGCGCACCGATTCGTCGAGCCGGGCGCGTATCCGCTCCACCCATTCGCCCTCGGCCACTCCCCGATCCATCTCCGCCGGAACGCGCCAGTAGCGGAGCTCCTCCACGCCCCCGCTTTCGACGATGAGCATGCTCGCCGGTGGCAGCTTGACGATGCCGCGGAAGATTGATTGCGGCGCGGCGACGTAGCCAAGATTGAGATAGGAATGAAGCGCCGCAGGATCAATCTCCGCGGATAGGCCTGGCAGAGTGAGTAAAGCCTTCGCCTCGGAAGCGAACGCGAGCCGGCGCGCGTCGCGATAGACGTAGATCGGCTTGATGCCCAGGCGATCGCGACCGACGATCAGCCGCTGGCGACGCGCGTCCCAAAGCGCGAAGCCGAACATGCCGTTCAGCCGGTGGATGAACTCGTCACCGTACTGCGCGTAGCTATGGAGGATGACCTCACTGTCCGACGCAGTCTTGAACCGATGGCCAAACGCCTCCAGCTCGCGGCGCAACTCACGAAAGTTGTAGATCTCGCCGTTACACACGAGCCACAGCGTGCCGTCGCCGTTGGACAGCGGCTGGTGCCCGCCGCTCAGATCGATAATCGAGAGACGGCGCATGCCAATGGCGCACGGGCCGTCCACGTGATGGCCCTCGTCGTCGGGGCCGCGGTGAACGGTGACGCGGCCCATGGCGGGCATGAGCGCCGGATCGGCACGGGCGCCGTCAAGCTGCAGGATGCCGTATATGCCGCACATGGTCAGAGACCACTAGTCGCGGATAAACGCATGCGGACGCAGATCAGCAACGGAAACAAGGAAATACACGGAAAATGACATCCGTGTTCATCTGTGGCTTGTTTTGGTTTGCCTCTGGTTCCGTGGTTTCCGTGTAATTCCGTGGCCAATGCATTCTTGATCCTGGTTTCATCCGTGTTCATCCGTGGCTTGTTTGGGTTTGATCGGATCCCTGTTTGTCCGCGGCTTGAAGGATGCGGCCGAAGAGCCGCAGTTGACCCGCGGTGGTTTCGGCCCAGCTGAATCCCTCCGCGAAGCGCCGCGTCGCGCCGCGGTCCGGATAGTTTTCGAATAGCCTGCGCACCGCGTCCGCCAACGCCTCCGGGGTGCGCTCCGCCATCATCAATCCGGCTTCCGGCGCGGTCACTACTTCCGGGGTGCCCCCGACCCTGCTGGCGATCACCGGAGTTCCGCACGCCATCGATTCCAGCAGGACGTTGGCCCAGCCCTCGCGGCTCGACGCCAGGACCAGCGCGTCGGCAGCGCCGAAATAATGCCGAAGGTCCTCCTGCCCCATCACGCCGTGGAATGTCACGCGGTCGGCGACCCCCAACTCGTGCGCAAGGACGCCCAAGGCCGTGCGCTCAGGCCCGTCACCGATGATGACGAGATCCATTTCCGGCAGCAGCCGCAGCGCGCGGATCGCAAGATCGTGGCCCTTGAGCGGCACCAGATTACCGACCGACAGCAGCGTCGTGCGCCTGAACCCGAACCGGCTTCGCCAGGTTTCGCGGTCAACCGGCCGAAATAGTTCCAAGTCCACTCCGTTGCGCAGCACCTCTATTCGCCCGGCGGGCACTCCCAGCGCGACCAGCTTGTCCTTCAGCGCGCGGGCCACGGTGATGATCCCGGCCGCGTGGCGCGCCGCCCACAGGATCATCCGGCGCGGTAACCGGTAGCTCGATATCAGGTTCACGTCGGTGCCCAGCGCGGTAATCACCACCGGCTTTCCGAAGTGCCTGCCCAGCAGAACGGCAGCGACGCCGTCGGGATAGAAATAGTGCGCATCGATCAGGTCGAAGCGGTACTCGGCAAGGACTCGCTTGATGACCGGCTTGAGCGATTGCGCCAGCAAGAACGGTGCAAGCGTCATGCCGATTTTCGGCAACACCAGGTAGCGCGGGTGCAGTATCTGGATACCATGGCGCCGTTCCTCGCGCGGCGCGCTGGCCTGAACAGCGTACTCGCCGAACCGCGGATTGCGAGATGGAAACCACGGCACAGGTGCCACGACCATCGACTCGACCTGCCCGCTCGCAAGCTGCTGTCGCAGCTGGGTCTCGACGAAAATTCCATGGCGCGGCCGCGCCGCATTGGGATAGAGCGTGCTGAACGTCAGTATCTTCATTTCTGTGGTTTGACCTTCAACGCGGAAACTCTCGTTTCCCGGTCAAGCCAGCGAACAGCTCGGCAACGCGCACGGCGTTGTCGGCCCAAGTCAGACGACGCGACTGGATGGTCCGCCGAGCCGCGTCGCCGATGCGCTGGCGTAGTCCGGCATCCCGGCACATCCGCTCGACGGCCCTGCCGAGAGCGAGAGGATCATGCGGATCGAACAGGAGGGCATCCTCTCCGTCCGTCAGAATTTCCATGATGTTGGGCTGAGCGGGTGCCACCACGGGCCGTCCAAGGGCCATGTACTCAAACAGCTTGAGCGGCGAGGCGTAGTCCACCACGGCCGGCTGCAAGGCAACGTCAAAGGCTGCCACATGGGCCGCGACATGTTCGCGCCCGACAATGCCCGTGATGGTCAACCGGTTGGTCACGTTGAGCGTCATGGCCTGTTTTTCCAGGGCGTCCCTGGCAGGACCGTCGCCCACGATCAACAAGTGCCACCCTGAGTCTGCGCTTGCGATCAGGTCGATGACCTTGTCCAAGCCGTGCCAATCACGCACGAACCCGGTAAAGCCCAAAACCAGCTTTCCCTCCAGGCCCAGGCGCCGCTTCGCCTGCCCGCTGTCAAATTCGCCGCCGAAATCGTCGGGATTGATTCCGTTGTGAATTACCACGATCTTCTCCCGATCCACCCCCGCCGTCTCCACCCGTTTGGCCAGTACCCCTGTCACCGGTAGTACATAGTCGGCGCCGCGCCACGTGTAACGCTCCGACCAGCGTGCAAGCCAGGGTAGGGCAATGCCGTCGTACTTGGCGCGCTCCTCGAACACTGGAGCGTTCACTTCCAGCAACATGGGCAGATTGAAGCGGCGCTTCAACCAAACCCCAGCGGGCTGGAACAGGTTGTAGCGTTCGTAGAGACAGTCCGGCTGGTGCGCGCGCACGGCTTTGCGCAAGCGCCAGTACACCACGAACGAGTATGCAAGCTCCATCAACTCATACACAAATCCAGGGCAATAGCGCTTAAGAACAGCTATTACCCCTGCGTCGTCGCCGAATTTCGACTGCTTCAAAGCCGGCGGCTCTACCAATATCACTACATGACCCAATTTGCGTAACGCCTGGATCAGTTCCGCGATGTGTACGTACTGCCCGTCCTTGGAACGGATTCTATGGTGGTAAAGAATCTTCATTTGTGTCGATGCGAGCGCATCAGGTCAGCACATCAATGAACTGCTGCCGCAGGCACCTCGTCGGTGGCGCGTGTGCCTACAACGTTGCGCAGGAATGACTCGAACATCAGCAGCGTCCATAGCGGCGTACTGTGGTCACGCCGCCCCGATTGGTGGTCTTCCACCAGCCGGCGCAGGTTGCTCGCGTTGAACCAGCCGGTCTCGGCGAGCACTGGACCGAGGACGGCCTTCTTGACGGGCTCCCGTAGCGGACCTCGGAACCATTTGGCGAGCGGGACCGCAAAGCCCATCTTCGGCCGATACAGTATCTCTGGCGGCAGGTAGGGTTCGAGCGCCCTCTTCAGGAGGAACTTGCCCTGTCTGTTTCGCAGCTTGAAGTCCGGGGGCAAACTGGACAGCCATTCCACCAGAGGATGGTCCATGAGCGGCTCGCGCACCTCGAGCGAATGGGCCATGCTGGCACGGTCCACCTTGGTGTTGATGTCCCCAGCCAGGTAGGTCTTGAAGTCCAGGTACTGGACCAGCGACAGGGGATGGTCCGAGGGCGCTCGCGCGGCATGGCGCTTGAGCACCTCGACAGCGCCGTAGCCTTGCAGCTCGCTACGAAAGCGCTCGCTGAATAAGTCACGGCGCATCCCGTCGTGGAGAAAGGACACGCTGGAAAAATATGCCTCCAGTGGATCCCGCGCCAGCGTCTCGAGAGTGGCCTTGACCCGAAACACGCGCGGCGCCCAGGCCGCTCGGGGATAGAGCTCGCCCAGCAGCCCGAATAGCGGCCGGCGCATGCGCGGCGGCAGTAACGAGCGCACCCGTTCCTCGTTCACATGCCAGCGGTAGCGGGTGTAACCGCCGAAACTTTCGTCACCCCCATCACCCGACAATGCCACCGTCACGGTTTTTCTGGCCAGCTCGCACACCCGATAGGTGGGGATCGCCGAGCTATCAGCGTAGGGCTCGTCGTACAGCCTCGCCAGGCGGTCCACCAGGCTGAAGTCGTCCGGATCCACCTGCTCTACATGGTGTTGCGTGCGGTAGCGGTCCGCCACCGCTTGGGCGTAGGCCGACTCGTTGAACGCCGGGTCGCCGAAGGAAATCGAGCAGGTGACGACCGGCTCCGTAACGAGGCCCGCCATGGTTGCCACCACCGCACTGGAGTCCACGCCACCTGAGAGAAATGCGCCTAACGGAACGTCAGAGATCAGGCGCAGCTTCACCGATTCGCGCAGCCGGAAAATCAGCTCGTCGCTCGCCTCCTGCTCCGTGGTCGCCGCACCCGTCTTGAACGGCACATCCCAGTACTCAATTGGCTGTGACGCCGGTTGTCCTCGTCTTAAGGCAAGTGTGCAGCCGGGCGAGAGCTTGAAAACATCCTTGAAGATGGTACGCGGCTCGGGCACGTAGCCATAGGCAAAGTAGTCCTCGACCGCCATCGGGTCGATCTTCCGACTCAGCCCCGGATGGACCAGCAACGCCTTGAGTTCGGACCCAAAGATCCAAGGGCCGCCGGGCAGCTGGGCGTAATACAGGGGTTTCACCCCCAAACGGTCGCGGGCGAGGAACAGCGTTTCCCGATTACGGTCCCACAAAGCAAAGGCAAACATGCCGCGGAAGCGCGTCACGCAGGATGCGCCCCACTGCTCCCAGCCATGCACGATGACCTCGGTGTCGGAGTGGGTGCGGAAGGTGTGTCCGCAGGCCGCAAGTTCCTTCGCCAGCTCCTGGAAGTTATAGATCTCGCCGTTGAACACAACCACCACGCTGCCGTCCTCGTTGTAGAGCGGCTGTTGGCCGGTCGAGAGGTCAATAATGGACAGGCGCCGGTGCGCGAGCCCGAGTCCGGGCTCCAGGTGCAAGCCGCCGGCGTCGGGGCCGCGATGGAACAACGAAGCGTTCATGCGCTCGAGCAAGCGGCGGTCGATTTCCCGCCGGTCCCTGCTATCGAATATGCCTGAGATGCCGCACAAGATAGTTCGCCCTAGATCAAACAGGAGATTGAGCCGCCGATGGCGCCGATAGAAACATGGAAGTTGTCTGGTTCTATCCGGGGCCAAATCTGGATAGATTCCGAGCGCCGCGTGTCTTGGACGCGAGCAGCCGGTCATAGACCGACATATATGCGTTTACCATCACATCCATCCCGAACCGCTGCTCAGCCGCGCGCCGTGCTTGCGAGCCGCGATGTTTGCATAGCTCGGTACTGTCTGCATAGACGCGAATCGCGCGCGCCATGCTTTCCACATTTTCCGCAGGCACAAGAGTTCCGGACACGTCCGCCTCGATCAATTCGGGATTGCCGCCGACGCGCGTTGCCACCATCGGCAGGCCGCTGGCCATTGCCTCCAGGACGGTGTTCGAGACGCCTTCGGAGATAGAAGGCAGCACGAACAAGTCCAGTCCGCGCATGATGCGCGGCACGTCGTCACGCTCGCCGGCAAGCCAGGCGAGCCCGGCTGCTCCGCCCTGCTCCAGGACGGATCGCACCTGTTCTTTCAGCGGCCCATTCCCGACCATCACCAGGCGCAGGCGGCGGGCACCGTCCGGAACCAGCTGCAATAGCCGCACAAACGCCCGCGCCAGGGCGACGGGGTCCTTGACTGCCTGCATGCGCCCGACTGTGCCGATGACAAACTGGTCGGGTCCGGCAAAACCCTCACAAGGCAGTGGTTCGCGACCACCGCGTGCGGGGTGAAATAGTTCCGTGTCAACGCCGTTATAAAGTTGCGCGATCTTAGCGGTGGGCACACGGATTTTCTCGTGGAGGTAGCGCTCCAGGTCCTTCGAGAGTGCAATGTACTGGTGCACGAACGGCTTCATCGCCCGTCGCACCCACTGGTATTTGCGGTTGCTGCCATCGAGATCCCCCAAGTTGTGGCCATGCTCGCCGTGGACGCGCACCGGCACTCGGGCCAATGCGGCCGGCAACATTCCCTCGAGAGTGCCCAAGTTGCGCGTGTGGACAATGGCTGGGCGCAGTTGCATGAACAATCGCCACAGCTTGACGTGGAGGATCGGACTGTTACCAAGAGGTTTATTGAGTGCGAATACGGAAACGTCACGCTTGATACGCCGACGAAACTCGGTGTAGTCCGTCAAGCAGATAATCGCGTGCCGAAAGCGTTCCGCGGGGATGCGATTGATCAAGTTTACCAGTCCGTTCTCAAGTCCGCCCGTATCGAGGCGATAGATTACGTGGGCAACCAAAGGCACGCCCCGGGTTCCGACCCCAGTGGCGGCGGGCCCAGAATCAAGGCCGGGCGTGTCGTCCATACAAGCGGTACTCGGGGTAGATCAAGGGTTCAACCAATGCACTCGCGTGCGCCAGGCAATGCGTCCCAGCGCACGGCGTCGCCGTTCGCAAGCTTCCTCACACCGAGTTCTGCGCCCGGGGCAAGTCCAGTTCTGCGGTCGGAATGGCGAGGCTTCACGTACGTAACCCAAAAACCTGGTCCATCGGAGCCCACGCGAAGTCGGTGAGCAACCGGCGCAGGCGCGCCTCGGTCCGATCGAGGTTCAGATAATGGCGAAACCTTGTTTTTGCGCTTATGCCCTGGATTCGCGGCTGCTCCGGATCTATCTCCCATGGATGCAAATAGAATATGCACGGCTGCCGGTCAACCGTGTTGACGCGCTTGAGACACCAGCGGGACACGCTATAAGGCAGAAGGCGAAAATAGCCGCCGCCGCCCGCCGGCAGGTTGCGACTAAAGAGTCTCACCGTAGTCACCGGCAGTTCCAACAGCCCGCCCCCGCCTTCGGGATAGAACGCGAAGCGTGGCGCCCCGGGCATCCCGTAGTGATCATGGCGTATTGGATAGATGCTCGAGCTGTACCGGTATCCCGCCTCGCCCAGGCACTCGAGCGCCCACTGATTGCTATGGCCGATGGAGAAGCTCGGAGCCCGGTAGCCCTGTACCGCGACACCGCCAACATTCTCGAGAAGCACCTTCGAACGGGTAATGTCCTGCAGGAACTCTTCCCGGTCCTGCTCGGTTGCCCGTTGATGCGCATAGCCGTGGCAAGCCAGCTCGTGGCCCTGCGCGACAATCCGGCGCACAAGGGCCGGGTATCGCTCCGCGACCCATCCCAACATGAAGTAGGTCGCGTGGGCTTTGTGCTCGTCCAGTATCGCCAATGTAGCGTCGACGTTGCGCTCGACCCGGCACGGCAGCCGGTCCCAATCCTCTGGTGCGATTTGAGAGGCAAAGGCGGAGACATGAAAGTAATCTTCCACGTCTATGGTCATTGCGTTCCGGATCGATTGGGGAATCATGGATATCTTGGAGCCACAGATAAACGCGGATACAGGCAGATTTCAAAAATCAAGGCGCCATTTAGCCACGGAAACACACGGAAAGCACGAAAGGCGTCATGAAACGATGAGCGAAACAGTCAGGCGCGGAACGTCGAGAACAAGGCGAAGCGATCGAAATCTGAGGTTCCCCTCGAATTTCGCCTTTCACCGGTGGCATTGTAGGATGGTTGTTGCCGGCGAAAAATTGGAACGACCTTGAACGGGGACTACACCGCCATCACGCGCCGGGTAAGCTGTGTATTAGGGCTTGGCGGGCATCTCCTGTGGTCGCACTTCTCAAACCATCAAACACGTGCCGTGTCCTCCCCTGGCATGCGGACGGATTGAATTTCCTATTGTTCACGGATACCTCTGCAACCGGGTAGTGGAGCGGAAAGTAGATGACAATCACCATTGAAAGTGCAGACAGCAGGGACGAACAAGAATGGACGGCTTACGTCGCCCGCCACGCGGGTGCTCATTTGGCACATTGCTGGGCCTGGAAGGATATTCTCGAAAATGCGTTCGGCCATGGTTCGCATTTCTTGATTGCCCGCAAGAATATTGAATCCGAGCCGCAAGCCGTTGTCGGTGTTCTACCATTATTTCACGTCAAGAGTTTTCTCTTCGGCAGTGCGCTGATTGCCGTTCCATATTTGAATGGCGGCGGCGTGCTGGCGGACGATGGAGAAGTAAGACAAGCGCTCGTGGAAGCTGCCAGTAGCCTGGGTCTCAAACTCGGGGTCAAATACGTGGAGCTCCGCCAGCGCGACCGCTTGCTCGGCGGCGTCACCAATCTATTTGAGCGCAGCCATAAAGTGATATTGCTCCTGCCGTTGATAAACGACTCGCAACAGATGTTTATGTCATTCCCGTCCAAACTCCGAAACAAGATTCGGCGGCCGGAGAAAAGTGGTTTCCATGTTGAGGAAGTTTCCGGCGCCTCAGAGGATCTTTCACGCATTGAAACGTTCTACGAGGTATTTTCCCATCATATGCGCGATCTGGGTACCCCTGTGTATCCGAAGAGCTTGTTTGTATCGGTTGCTCGTGCATTTCGTGAGCGCTGCCGGGTACTTCTAGTCTGGTACGAAGGAAAACCCACATCTTGTGGAATGACGATAGGCTACAACAACCAGGTGGAGATTCCCTGGGCATCGTCGTTGATGAAATACAATCAATTCAGGCCAAATACTCTGCTTTTCTGGCACGCGATCAAGAGGGCTTGCGAGGATGGCTATGCGGCCTTCGATTTCGGTCGATCGTCCCCTGACGCAGGAACGTATGAATTCAAACGGCAGTGGGGCAGCGAACCCGCGCCTCTCTATTGGTACTACGCCGGCGGAGAAGCCAACGTTCCGGATGTCAACCCAAAAAATCCGAAATTCTCGGCGCTGGTGGAGTGCTGGAAGCGTCTGCCCGTGCCCCTGGCCAATGCCGTCGGGCCTTGGATCACCAGGAGCTTGCCATAGGTTTTGTGATCGAACTTGAGCGATGGATCACGATTGTTTGAAAATACACATGCCATATCGCACCATGCCCGTTCCCTCAATTTCTTCGATCACCTCCATGTCGAACTGGCGTTTCCACTCGCCCAGGCTCTTGTAGTCATTTCCCCCGTCCACAGTCTTCCAATACAACTTGGACAACCATCGGAAAGGCTCGGTGCCGAACGCACATGACTCGTAGATAAGTATGTGCCTACCCACGCGCTTGGCTTCGCGGATGGTGCCGTCCAGATTGTCAACGTGGTGTAAGACGTAGTTGAAAATCACGAAATCGAACGCCCCATCGTCAAATTCAAGTTTGCTCGAATCCATGACGGCATACCGTGGGCCGGGGTTTTGTTCTTCAGCATAAGCAACCATCTCGGGTGAGATGTCTACCCCGTAGCAATCACAGCTGTAGTCAACATGCAGGGTGCCGAGCAAATTTCCCTGCCCACAGCCAATTTCGAGAACTTTCTTCCCCGCGAGGTGGCGGCGTATGGCCTCCGTGTTACGCCTCATGATGCTCGCACGCTGTTCCTGTATGTGCTTGTCTATGAATAATGCTTTGTAGATGCTCCTTTTAACGACGTTGATCACGTCCAACTTCTTTGCATACATAGCCGGCTTGCTGTGAACGAACCTATCGAGCCGCATACGCCTTACCCATGGTTTTGAGCATCCTATTTCGAGCCAATCATTTAGTGGCACATCGCACGACAAAGCACAAGGAACAGGTGATTTTGCCATCCCCGCGATATGTTTTCATCAAATTGAACACTTTTTTGGGTAATGCTCTTGCAAGGGAAAATCCGGTACGCAGAGCCTACGGCACTCTGGTTATCACCCCAGCGTGCGCCACCCAAACCCGGAACATTCGCGGCAACCCTGGGTTCCGACCTTGCCGGCACCGTCGCAGGATTCGCATATGATCCAGATTTGCGTAAGTTCGCTCTTGAACTGGCCGGCGCAGCGCCGGCCGTAGACCGTGCGGTTACAGCGGTGGTTCACCATCTCGACCATATCGGTCAATTGGCCGCAAACGTTGCAGACACCCAGAGGTTTCGGTTTTCTCAAACGCCGCATGCGTTTCGCCTCACACACTGAGAGAACTCGGCCCGGCCGTCCTTCCCCGTCCGGGGCTAGATCGACTACGTTACACTGGCCCAGACACGGACGCACGTATTCAAGAGGAGAGACAAATGCCGGATGAATTCCAGATGGACGAAGTCGATAAACTGGCCGCACAACTTTTCGTCCAGCGGCTTGGAGCCTGGGTAGTCACCGGACGCCAGGACCGGATCAGGGACAACGAAATCAGCGCTGCCGCCACAAACGCTTACCTGGAAGCGGACGCTTTCATGAAAGTCTCCCTCGGGAGAAAGAAACGTTGATGCTCTGCCCGTGCGGCATCGTGCGTGTTCATTCGAGGATGCAATTGCTCTGGACGGTTGTACGGTTGCTGCGAGACTGATGGGAAACGGGTACACCGCGCCGTCCGCGAACGAAGTCATTGCGGCCACGCTCACGTGGCTGGAGAAGGCTGTGATCGGCCTGAATCTGTGCCCTTTCGCCAAGGCCGTCCACGTTGGCAATCAGATCCGCTACGAAGTCAGCAACGCTCAGACGCCGGAGTCGCTTCTCACCGACCTCACCCGAGCCTTGCGGACGCTTTCTGCGGCCGATCCCGCGGAAGTCGAGACTACGCTCTTGATTCACCCGCAGGCGCTGGCCGATTTTTTGGACTACAACGATTTTCTCGACATCGCAGACGCCGCCATCGAGGAACTCGGCCTCACGGGCATCATTCAAGTGGCAAGCTTTCACCCGCATTACCGGTTCGCGGACACCGAGCCGGATGCGATCGAAAACTACAGCAACCGCTCCCCCTACCCCATGCTGCATCTGTTGCGCGAGGCAAGCGTCGAGCGCGCGGTGGCGCAATTCGCCGATACCGGGCGGATCCCCGACCGCAACATCGAGACGCTGCGCCGCATCGGCCACGAGGGTTGGCATCGCCTCGGGCTTTTCGTGCCGCCGGATCCTGATGCGAAAACGCGGAAGTAGCCACTCCCCTATTGGAAGGTGAGCAGCCAAGTTATCAGGTCGCCCTTCTCCAGCGGGGTGCAGTCCCGCTTCAGCAACAGACCGCAATTCTTGCGGAACCATTTCTCGACGAACCATTCATCGGTAAAACGTCGCGTGTTCGCGGAGGGCGCCAGCGGCAGGAACTGGCGCCTGATCTTGGGGATGTCTTCGAAACTGGAGGTGTCGGGCATGCCGTGACATGCGCGGCACGGAATCTTGTCGTGATGAGCAAACTGCTCGCGACGCGGATCCTCGTGATGGCAGGATGCGCAGGAGAGCTCGGAACCGTCCTCGACCCGATGACCGGAGAAGTAGAACGTCTTGCCGCGATCGGCCGAGAACCCGGCAAAGTCGGGATTGGCCTGACCCGCCAGCACCGCATACCCCGACAGCAACTCTTCCGGGCTCGCGCAGAGGACGGGCGACGCCCAGAGTGTGAAGACGAGCAACGGAATCCCTGGCTTCATGCCAACCCGAATGCCTCCCTGGTGCGAGTCATTGTGAGGCGATTTGCCGGACTTTGCATCCTCTCGCGGCCGGGGCACCGGCGGCGATTTCCGCGACCGTGAGGTACACTCGCCCGGAAAAATCCTTCCGGGAGGAAAAAATGAAGCAAGTCGTCTGGGGCATACTCAGCACCGCGAAGATCGGGCGGCAGAGGGTCATTCCCGGCATGCAGAAGAGCAAATGGTGCGAAATCCGCGCGATTGCCTCCCGATCCCCGGAATCGGCGCGCGAAGCCGCGGGCGTGCTTGGCATCCCAAAAGCTTATGGTTCCTACGAGGAATTGCTCGCCGACCCGGAAATCGAGGCCATTTACAACCCGCTTCCCAACCATCTCCACGTGCCGCTGACGTTGCAGGCCGCGGCGGCCGGCAAGCACGTGCTGTGCGAGAAGCCCATTGCGCTTAACGCCGAGGAAGCCGCGCAACTGCGCGCCGTAGCCGGCAAGGTGCTCATCATGGAAGCGTTCATGGTGCGCTTTCATCCGCAGTGGCTGCGGGTTCGTGAACACCTTCGCGCGGGCCGGATCGGAACATTGCGCGTGCTGCAGATGCTTTTTTCCTACTTCAACGTCGATGCCAAGAACATCCGCAACATGGCTGCCATCGGCGGCGGCGCGCTCTACGACATCGGCTGCTATCCGATCACCGCCGGCCGGTTTTTCTTCGAATCGGAACCGCAGCGCGCGATTGCGCTGATTGATCGGGACCCGGGCTTCGGCACCGACCGCATGACCAGCGCCCTGCTGGACTTCGGCGCCGGTCGCCATCTAGATTTCACCGTTTCCACCCAGTGCGCACCCTACCAGCGCATCCAACTATGCGGGTCCGGGGGCCGCATCGAAGTTCAGATCCCGGTCAACGCACCACAGGGCGAGAAGACCAGCATTTTCATAGACGACGGATCGTCGCTTGCCGGCGCCGGGATCCGCACCGAAACGTTGCCGGAGAGCGATCAGTATGCGCTTCAGGGTGACGCCTTTTCACGCGCGATTCGCGGCGAAGTATCGCTGCCATACGACGTGGGGGACGCGGTGCAGAGCATGCGCGTGATCGACGCATTGTTCCGCTCGGAGAAAAGCGGAAGGTGGGAGACAATTCAGTGAAGGGGGAAGGGTAAGCAGTGAAGGGAAGAGAACCTTAAAAAAGGGGGAGAGAATGCAACGCATTGCGAATCCGGCAAAAGAACTGCTTTCGAAAGGCGGGATCGCTATCGGGATCGGCGTGCGCGCCGTGCGCGGCGTCGAGATCGCGAGAGTCATGAAAACCGCAGGCTTCGACTGGCTGTTCATCGATCTGGAGCACGGGCCGACGTCGGTGGAGACCGCGTATTCGATCTCGGTGGCGGCGCTCGACGCCGGTATCGCGCCACTGGTGCGCGTACCGGCCGGCGAACTCGCGCTCGCCACCCGTTGCCTGGACGGCGGTGCGCTCGGCATCGTGATGCCGCACGTGGATACGCCGGAGCAAGCGCGTGCCATGGTGGATGCATTCAGGTTCTCGCCGCTCGGACACCGGTCCATAGCGGGTGGCTATCCGCAATTCGGTTTCGCCGCGGCGCCGGTCAACGAAGTGGTCGTGGGAATGAACGAGGCGACTCTGGTGGTGGCGATGCTGGAAACACCGCGCGCAATAGAAAACGCCGAGCCGATTGCGGCGGTGCCCGGTATCGACGTCCTGCTGATTGGCACCAACGACCTTTGCCTCGAGATCGGAATTCCGGGTCAGTTGGACCATGAACGCGTGGCAGCCGCTATAGATACAGTCAGCGGCGCTTGCCGGAAACACGGCAAGTGGCCCGGACTGGGCGGGGTCTACACCAAGGATTTGCTCAAGCGCTACATCGGGCGCGGGATGCGCATGATCCTCGCGGGCAATGACCTCGGGCTGCTTCTCGGCGCGGCCAGGGATCAGGCCGGCTTCGTGCGAAGCTGCCTGTGAGTGCAACAGGCACGGAAACGCCAGGCTTGATTTCATCGAAAGGAAGTCTCATGGATAGACCATCGCGGTCGCGATTCTTCGTCCGTGCGCAAGACGTGCAGCCATACCACCCCGCCAATCACACCGGCACGGTCAATCGCCGCCTGATCGGCACGGGCAACGTCGGCGCGGCCAAGATCGAAGTAGTGCTCGGCGTCATCGAGAAAGGCAAAGGCGCATTGCCGCATTCGCATACGGGTATAGAACAGGTGTGCTACCTGCTGGAAGGCCGCGCCCGTGCGGAAGTCGGCGGCGAGGTGTGCGATCTCGGTCCCGGGGACTGCTGCTTTTTCCCTCCTGACATGAAGCACGTGTTCACTGTCGTGAGCGACGAGCCTGTGAAGGTGCTGGTGATCTACGCACCACCGTATGGGGAACGGCCGGAAGGGGCGTGAATATCGTGACTGCCGTGACTACCGTGAATGTCGTAGTACCAAAGCTCTGCGCTAGTGCCTGTACCCGCTTGCTCCTTCGATTCACGGCATTTACGACATTCACGACATTCACGACAGTCACGACAGTCACAACAGTCACAATCAGATGAACCGAACGCTGATATTTCTGCTCTTGTGGTTGCCGGCGCACTCCTGGGCCGAGACATATCCGTCGAAACCGATCAAGCTGGTAATTGCGTTCGCAGCAGGTAGCGCGACCGATTCCGCCGGCCGCATTCTCGCGCAGCAACTATCGCAGCGACTCGGCCAGAACGTGATCGTCGAGAACCGCGCCGGCGCCAACGGTCAGATCGCGGCAGTGTTCGTGGCCAGGAGCGCGGCAGACGGCTATACGCTATTCATGACTACAAACTCGAGCCATGGAGCAAACCCGCATCTTTACAGGAAGCTTGCCTACGATCCGATAAAGGACTTCGAGCCGATCGCGCGCGTCGGCACGCTGCCGTTCATGCTGGTAGTCAACCCTGATTTGCCGGTGATCAACACTGCGCAATTTATTGCATATGCGAAAGCTCATCCTGGTGCGCTGTCTTACGGGACGGCTAGTACCGCATCGCTTGTCGGAGCTGAAACCATCAACCATGTCGCCGGTCTCGACCTGGTCCGGGTTGGATACAGTTCCAGCCCGCAGGCGATTCTTGACCTGGTCGCCGGGCGCTTGCAGGTCATGGTCGCCGACTTCGCCACCGCGATGCCGCACGTGAAAGCCGGCAAACTTAGAGTACTGGGGGTGACCACGGCGAAACGTACGAGGCTGCTCCCCAACGTGCCGCCGCTCGCGGAAACACTCGCCGGCTTCGACATCACTTCGTGGAACGGGGTTTTCGCGCCGGCCGGCACGTCGCAGGAAATCATCGCACGACTGGAACGCGACATCCTGGACATTCTGTCCCGGACGGAGATCAGGAAAAAATTTGCGGCGATCGGGTTCGAGATCGACCCGATGAACACCAGCGAGTTCAGCCGCTACGTAGGCGAGCAGATCGCGTACTGGGGTAAACTCGTGCGCGATGCGGGAATCCCGCCCGAGTAAGCACAAGTAAAAAATGCCAGGTCCGCTGGAAGGGGTGAAGGTTCTCGATCTCACCACCGTCGTCATGGGTCCGTACGCAACCCAGCTCCTCGCAGAGCTGGGTGCCAACGTCATCAAGGTCGAGGCGCACGAAGGCGACAACATGCGCCACCCCGCGCCGATGAGGAACCCCGGCATGGGATACATGTTCCTGAATCTGAACCGCGGCAAGCGCGGCATCGTCCTCGACCTGAAGAAACCCGAAGGGCGCGAGGCACTGATGCGCCTGATCCCCGCCTCCGACGTGTTGATCTACAACGTGCGACCGCAGGCGATGGCCCGGCTCCGGCTTTCCTACGAAGAAGTCCACGCGGCCAACCCAAGGATCATTTACGTCGGCACTTACGGTTACTCGCAGCGCGGGCCGTATGCGGCGAAGGCCGCTTACGACGATCTGATCCAGGGTGGCACTGCCATTCCGTGGCTGATGTCGAAGAGCGGGGCGAAGGCTCCGAACTACGCGCCTGTCAACCTGGCCGACCGGGTCACCGGATTGCACGCGGTTTATGCAGTGACTGCGGCGCTGTTCCATAGAGAGCGCAGCGGCCTCGGACAGTCTGTGGAAGTGCCGATGTTCGAGAGCCTTGCGCATTTCGTGCTCGGCGATCACTCGGCCGGACTGACTTTCGATCCGCCCGTGGGCGACGCCGGCTACTCCCGATTGCTTGCCCGCCGTCCATACCCCACGAGCGACGGGCATCTTTGCGTGCTGGTATACAACGACAAGCAGTGGAAGAGCTTCGCCGAGGCCATAGGTCGGCCGGAAATCATGCAGGACGCGCGCTACGCCACCCAGGCGAGCCGCGCCACGCACATTTCCGCGATCTACGCCTTTCTTGCGGAGCTGTTCCGGACGCGCACCACTTCCGAGTGGATCGAATTGCTGGAGAGGGCCGATATCCCGGTGGCACGCATGAACTCGGTCGAGGACCTCGTCGCCGATCCGCATCTGGCGGCAACCGGATTCTTCGCTATGGAAGCGCACCCCAGCGAAGGAAACATGCACATGATGCGCACCCCCACCGGCTGGTCCGAATCTCCGCCCGCCGCACAACGGCCCGCGCCGCGACTGGGCGAGCATTCGGCCGAGGTGCTTCGCGAAGCAGGTTACAGCGACAACGAGATCGCCGGTCTCGCTCAGAAGGGGGTAACGCTCCTGGGTTGACGGTATTTCCCTTCATCCTTCACGCATTCACCCTTCACTGACCTTCATGGATTTTTCTTTCTCCCCGGACCAACTGGCCATCAAAGACGCGATCACGAAGTTGTGCGCGCGCTTCGATGCGCAGTACTGGCTGGAGCGGGATCGGCACGGCGGTTTCCCGGAGGATTTCTACCGCACCGTGGCCGAATCCGGCTGGCTGGGCATCGCCATGCCGCAACAGTACGGCGGCGCGGGGCTGGGGATCACAGAGGCGGCGCTGATGATGCAGGCTGTGGCTGAATCCGGCGCAGGGTTCTCCGGCGCATCCGCGTTGCACATGAACATATTCGGACTGAATCCTGTCGTTGTGTTCGGAACAGACGAGCAGAAGAAAAGTTGGCTGCCGGCGCTTATCCGCGGCGAAGAAAAAGCCTGCTTCGCAGTGACAGAGCCGGATGCCGGCCTCAACACCGCGAAACTTGCAACCTCGGCGCGGCGCGAAGGCGGGCGTTACATCCTGCGCGGCCAGAAAATCTGGATCTCGACTGCGCAGGTGGCAGACAAGATGCTGATCCTCGCGCGTACCGCCGCCGCGCAAGCCGGCGGCAAGCCTACCGAGGGCCTGTCGCTGTTCTACACCGATCTCGACCGGCAGTACGTCGAAGTGCGGGAAATAGAAAAAATGGGCCGAAGCGCCGTCGACTCGAACATGTTATTCATCGAGGAATTGCCGGTGCCGGCGCGGGACCGCATCGGCGAAGACGGCAAGGGCTTCGATTGCATCCTGCACGGGCTCAACCCGGAACGCATCCTGATCGCTGCTGAAGCAATAGGACTCGGGCGAGCAGCACTCGCGCGCGCGGTTGCCTATGCCAACGAGCGCGTTGTTTTTGACCGGCCGATCGGACAGAACCAGGCGATCCAGCATCCACTGGCCCGGTGCTGGATGGAACTCGAGGCGGCGAATCTGATGGTGTTCAATGCGGCGACGCTCTACGACAAGGGTCAATCTTGCGGTGCGGAGTCGAATGCCGCCAAGTATCTCGCAGCCGAGGCGTGCTTCCGAAGCTGCGAACAGGCGCTGCTAACGCATGGTGGCATGGGCTACGCCAAGGAATACCACATCGAGCGCTACCTGCGCGAAGCGATGATTCCGCGTCTTGCGCCGGTCAGCCCCCAGCTCATCCTTTGCTTCATCGCGGAAAAAGTTCTGGGTTTGCCGAAGTCGTACTGAATTGGTCGAAACGGAACTGACGCTCGCAACCGGTTAACGTTCGCCGCGCCGTCCCATCGTCCTGCGCCCCTTGTTCCTGGCCCCCGAGTTTGCGCCGCGCGTGGGTGGTTGACGGCGTCCCTCCGGACGACGATCCTTGGAAGACGACCCCGGGTTCTTCATGCCGGCCATACTTTTCACCCGGTCGATTGCGCCGGTCAGCGCCGCCAAGTTGGCCGTATGCAACGCATGCGGGCCGTTCTTCTGCGATTCCTCTTGCTCGTGCTTGAGCAGCTCGTGCAGTTTGCGCAGCGCCTCGCCGCATGCCGATGCCAGATTGGTTTCCTTCGCCATTTCCTGGCGGTGCATTTCGATATGCGCGATGCTGTCAGTGATTTCATCGCTTGCCATTTCCGTGTTCACAATCTGATTCTCCTTCGTCAGTGCATTTTCTGGAACCATACGCTCATCAAGCTATTCTTTCCTGCCGGACCTAGGCAGGAGACGTACGCATGCCGCGTTCGAGTTCAACAACAGAAGAGCGGGCAGAATAGCATTCTCAGGAAGTGCCGGAGAAATCCGGCCTCGACATATTGTATCTTCTAGTGACGCCCAAGCCACACGATCAGCGTGGCGATCAATACGATTGCGGAGCCCAGCGCGAGCGTCCAGCCTGCGGCCCGGGGAAAGCTCCCGACCCAGCGGTCGAGCGTCAAGTGCATCGTGTCCGCCCCTTTGCCCAGTTGCCTGGTCGAGGTCCACCTGTTCAGGTGCGCCTCCAGCGCGCGCACGGTGTCGGGGGAAAAAAAGAGCATGGCGCCAATGACAACGGCCAGTGCGCCGCCTGCAACCAAGGTCCATCGGAGGCTTTTGACGATCCAGTCGACAATTACCGGCGGGGCGCCCCTGCCCAGCTCGGGCACCAGCGCGGCCACTTCGATCCTTGCGAGCAGCATGAACACCGCAAAAGCGCCTCCGAGCGCGAAGGCCCCGCCGAACCAGCGCCCATGCCCGTATACGGCCTTGTCGATATCGCGCGGTATCTCCATCGGCTTGAAGTTGCTTCGCAACGACACCCAGCGGTTCATCGTGCCCAGAAAGCGCAAAGTCCGGGCACTGTGGATGATCAAGCCCGCCCCCAAGGCGATGCCCACGATCGCCGCGACGATGAAAATCCCTAGGACGAACGGGATGAGCAGTTGGTCGAACAGGACATCGCCGGTGCGCAGCATGGATCCTCCGCTTTACGAGCCCCTCGCCGTTGCGGCTGCTGCGGGAGAACAAGCCCCGCGCCAAGCTCACTATAAACCAAAGGACAATTCGAGGCCCAGCGGGCGCGTGGGTGCGTTCCGCCGCCTCCGTGCATTTTTCAACCGCTCGACTTGCGGGCAGCGCTGCCTGGCCCGCGTTCGTCTTGGTTTCCTCAACAGAGTAGCGAGCCAAGACAAGAAATATTGGCCGCGCTATGTATGCTAACGCACCGAGAAACTCCTGCGACAGCGGGATAAGCAGTGAAGCCCCAGCGTCCCCAATCCACCTCGTCGAGATCGAGGAGATGGCTTCAACCGAACCGGTCGTTGGCCATTGGCAAGTCAAGGAGGTCATGATGCTCTATTACGCTGTGGTATTTCTTGTGATCGCCATCATCGCCGGCATTTTCGGATTCGGCGGCATCGCCGCCGGCGCTTTTGCGATAGCGAAGATCGTTTTCTTCATCTTTCTGGTGCTGTTCGTTGCCAGTCTCATCATCGGTCTCGCGAGGCGAACCTAACGAGGTTCGGTCGATCGACTAAAGAAGTCGAAAGCAAGGAAGAAGGATCCGCGAGGGTCCTTTTCTTTTGGTCCTTCACGTTTTCTGCCGGTCAACCCCGGAAAGCGCTTTGAAGAAGCCCGGGCAGCACCGAAGAGTTTGCCGTCTTGCGTACGGCAGCGCACATAACATTGTCATCACAAGGCGGATAACTGATCTCTTCTTGAGGCCACAGCGCTCCCAGATCGCAAGCTTGCGTGCGCAACCGCACAAATATTTTGCCATTCCTGTTATGTGCGCGACCGAACACAACGTGCACTTCTTTCGGAGTTATGTGCGCGACCGTACAGAACGTCCTGAGACGGACGTGGATATTTGCCTCACGACGCTCGAGGTCCAAAACCTCGGTGCCGTAACGCAGGCATCCGCGGCCGTAGTACATCAGCCGCACGTACTGATGCCTTTCGGCATCCCATGATCAGGAGATAGACATGAACAGATTCGGAAGTCTTTTCAAGCCACTCACGTGGTTTATGGCATTACTATTGGCCGCCTTTGTGGGCGGGTGCGGCGGCGGAGATGATAGCAGCGGGCCACCGCCGAAAGCAGCACCGATTGGCCTTGTTTTCGGGGATTGGGCGATCACGGAATCAGTTACGACGGCCGATAACCCGGTGTGCGCGTCGTCCGGCAACAACGCGCTGGACAATTACACGATAACTGTAACGCAAACCGGAAATGACCTCACCGTAGCGAGAGGGGTAGACCCCGCCGTTGCGGGCTCCATCAGCGGAGACCAGGTGACCTGGTCCGGCAATAGTTATGACGAGCCAGGCATCGCAAACGGTGTAACGACCGTCACTGGAGCGACCGCTACCGTCGGCGCAAGCTGCGATGACATCTCCGGCAGTTTCAACTGGACCCACACCAACCCGTCCTTGAGCTGCTCGGGTACCACCACGTTCACTGGCACGGGCGATGGAAGCGGATGCGGGGCTTGATCTGAAGCGAGATGAAGTCGAGCGCGGGTCCCAGTAATCCGTAATTTGTCGTAAAAGCACTACAAGAAGGCCGTCGCGAGACGGCCTTCTTCTTTTATGACGTGGACAATCGCACAGAAACGTTCTTTCGATTTTCTTTCCAGGTGTAAGAACAAGTCAGATAGGTAGCAACGCTTCCCGGAGCAAATGAAAGTCCCGAATCGGTCCTCTTTTCCGCACATCAGTGGACGGGCGCGGCGCCGCGATGACGACCTTTTTTCTTTGCGCGTTGAGTGCACAACCGCACAGATATACACCGCAACGGCACAGAACAACCGCAGAGATGGAAGGGGACAGTTGCTACTGTGGTCTCTCTGGTCCAAACCTCGATCGACGCCGAACGAAGGGATGGACGGGATATCGCCCTGATGACTGGCGCATCGGTTACCGGCAGGTCATATGCGGGAACATCGGTTGCTCTCGATCAGAATACGATTGTACGACCGCTCAGTAGTGCATACGGAATTCCTACATAAATCGATACATATTAGATAGCGACAAGGAAAAAATTCGCTGCAACAAAAAAAGAGGACCCGGTTCGGGTCCTCTTTTTTTTTAGAGTCTTTCGCCCCGTGCCGAGCAGATTCTCACCAGAGGTCACGTCGGTCAGCGATTGCCATTCTGTAACTGTCCGGCAGCCCTGGACTGCCGAATCTCTGGACTCCCAGGTTGCAAGAATCAATTCCTGCATAAGAGGAAGGCGTTCGTGCGTCCCGTGAAGACGCTTGCAGGCTGCCCGCCATTGGTCAGGTCCCGCCGTCCATGTCTTGGAAGAAAATCAATGGCTTGCGATTTCGAGACCAATTTTCGTCCCTGGCACGAGGCCTAGTCCGATCGGGACATGCTCCTCTTCCCGCAGGGCATCAACCTGTCATCGGTCGCGGAATACGATGGCCGCCAAGTCCCTGAACGCACCTTGGTCCCATCCGAATGCTGCCTGTACGTGTCCGACAAGAACGGAAGGAGTAAGAACTGTGGGTATGAATCTGGAGCACTCTCCGTTGCGCTCTCCAGCGTGGTCCATGCCGATGCTTCAGCGCCCGGTGTCGTCCGCACGACCGTCGCTCCGTCAGATCGCACACCCATCACCTCGGCAAAATCATCTTATCGCTGCGCTGCCGTCATCGGACTACGAGCGTCTCCTGCCTCATCTTGAACTGACTCCTTTGGAACTCGGCTCCGCTCTCTGCGAATCGGGCAGTCCGCAAGGTTATGTGTATTTTCCCACCAACAGCATCGTGTCCCTGCTCTACGTCCTGGAGGACGGATCCTCGGCCGAGATTGCAGTCGTTGGCAACGAGGGCGTGGTCGGCTTCGCCCTGTTCATGGGCGGCGAAACCACTCTCAGCCGCGCTGTAGTACAGAGCGCGGGCCTGGGTTACCGGCTAAGAGCAGGACTAATGAAAACCGAATTCGGTCAAGGCGGAGATCTGCAGTGCTTGCTGCTGCGCTATACGCAGGCGTTGATCACGCAGATGGCGCAGACCGCGGTGTGCAACCGCCACCATGCGGTCGAGCAGCAGTTGTGCCGCTGGCTGCTCTTGAGCCTGGACCGTCTTCCTTCGAACGAGCTCACCATGACCCAGGAATTGATTGCCCATAATCTTGGAGTGCGCCGCGAGGGTGTGACCGAAGCCGCTGGCAAGCTGCAGGCGGCGGGATTGATTCATTACGGCCGCGGCAAAATCACCGTGCTCGACCGTCCGAAGCTGGAAGCACGGGTATGCGAATGCTATCCCGTCGTTAAACGCGAATACGGACGCTTGCTTCCGCGAACCGCTGTGGCCTGAACATTGTGCCTCGCCGTGGCGCGAAACCGATCCGGCGACGCGAAGTTAACGTTTCCGGCCAGGAAGCTGATCAATACTCCCGGTGTAAGCGCAACATCGACGGCAGTTCAAGATTGCCGCGGATGTAGTCATGTGCGACCGCAGCGTTTTCCGTTGTCTTGTCGAAACGGGTTGCGACGCGTCTATCAGTCCGCCTTGGCGTTCGACGTTCCGCTTTACGCTGCCGCCAAAGCACCGCTGTTCCTGAGGAATATATTCCCGGAACTGCGCGCCGCTTCCGAGGCGCGCCCGCGTCCGAAGTATTCGGACTCGACTGGCGCGAGAACCGCAATGCGCGGCCCACCAGTTGACGGTTAGTACGATGCCCGAATTTCTTGCCGATTCTGTGCGCTCGCGTACATACGGTCCATCGACGTTTGTCCGAGACTGGCTGCATCGCGAGATTGCACTTGGTCGCGATGACGTCATCTTCGGGGCTCGAAATGTCCACAATGCTCGCGGCGCACGATCCAACGCAGAACCATCTTCTTGGCGCGCTGCCGGCAGCCGACTACCATCGCCTCCACGCCCAACTTGAACGGGTAGCCTTGCCTGTGGGTTTGGCCCTCTACGAATCCGGCATGCCTCAGGAATACGTGTATCTGCCCACCACCGGCATCGTGTCGCTGCTCTACCTCATGCGCGACGGCTCCTCGGCGGAGATGGCTGTGGTCGGCAACGAGGGCGTGGTGGGCATTGCTTTCTTTATGGGGGGCGAGACTACCCCTAGCCGCGCGGTGGTGCAGAGCGACGGCTACGCATTCCGGCTCACGGCCAGCCTGCTGAAGAGGGAATTCGAGCGCGCCGGGCCGCTGCAATACTTGTTGCTGCGCTTCACCCAGGCGCTGATCACGCAGATGGCACAGACCGCAGAGTGCAACCGCCACCACGCGCCCGAGCAGCAGTTGTGCCGCTGGCTGCTCTTGAGCCTGGATCGCCTCCCCTCGAATGAACTCACCATGACCGAAGAGTTGATTGCCAACATGCTGGGCGTGCGCCGCGAAGGCATGACCGAGGCCGCCGCCAAGCTGCAGGCGGAGGGTGTCATCCATTGCAGCCGCGGCAAGATTACAGTTGTCGACCGGGGGCAACTGGAAGCCCGGGTGTGCGAGTGCTACAGCGTGGTCAAACGCGAATCCGACCGGCTGTTGTTGCGCAACAGCGCAATGGTCGAGGTTTCGTGAACGACCTCGGGCACACGCCTGCCGCGCCGGTCAGGCAGCCGCCCTCGAACGGGCAAAGTGCCGGGGCGCACCGGGAGGCCATTGAAAATAGTCTGCTCGCCGCCATGCCACGCAAGGAGTATCGGCGCCTGGCGGCCGCGCTCGAACCGGTCTCGTTGACCTTTGGCGAGGTGCTCTA
>DATENC010000022.1:0-21089 GCA_035275265.1 Burkholderiales bacterium
AACGATCAGTCCCGGAGATGTGATCAAGATGCGCGCCGATGGCGCGAACCTGATTGCGATGTACCAGAACGACGTGTTGCGTTGTTCGATCACGGAAGCTTTCGGCGCGACCAACACAAAGCACGGGCTGCGGTCGCACAACCGAAACGACATTCGCTATGACAATTTTTCGATCACGGCAATTTAACGAAGAAAGGAAACAGAAATGCCCGCAATAGGAGCTTTCGTTGCCGGCCAGTTGGCGTTCAAGGCCGTAATAGGTGCGGTGCTCAAGTTCGCTGCGCTGATGCTGGTATCGCCAGTCCTGAAGAAGCCTCGGCGATGAGTATCCTTAACCTGTACGTCGGCCCGGAAAAGGCGTTGCTCGCTGTCGATACCGAGGGCGTGTCCCACGATGGCAGCAAGGTATCTGTCAGCAAGATGTTCACGCTACCTCACATTCATGCGGCGATGGGCTTCCGCGGCCATACGTTGCTGATGAATTGCGTGTTCAACTCGTATTCTCTGATGAGAATCGATTCGTTCGATGATTTTCTGGATGTGATCCCCGACAACTGGCCGGTAACGTTCAGCATGGCTGACGGCGTGGCAAAGCAGATCGGGATGGACCCATCCCTCATCGTTTCGAGTGAGTTAGTCGTTATCGGATGGTCACAAAAACGCGGGTGTCTCTTCGGGCGCGAGTTCTCCCAAGACGCGGTAGCTGAGGGCTTGGTCACCAAGGACGTAACCGATCCGTACATCGCGCCCTGGGATGAGTCGCTGGATAGTATCCGCCCCTTCAACGTATTCGAAATGGAGCGACTTGCGCGCCTGCAGGTGCAGCTGATACACGAAAAGGCACCGGGCCATTCGGCTGGGGGGCGTTTGATCGTGTGCGAAATGGCGCCCGGAGCGATGCTGATTCGAGCGGCGTGCAATTTGTGAGATTGACACCATGCCGACAGCGGCGCAGCATTACTTCCGGATCTAGAGTCCGTCATGGTTACCAGGAGAAGCCCCGCTGTTTTCGGCGGGGCTTTTTTATGCGGCGCTATTGGTCGAACTATGGGCGTCTTTTAGCGACCGCCCTGGCGGCGAGGCGGTGGTCCGGACGGCGCGACCCGTGAAATGTCCACCATGAGTGATTGAAAGGAATCAACGTTCCAGTTCACGTTCTTTTTCAGAGTTACATGGCGAAGACGATGCTGACCGGCGAAAGTGAACATCTCATTGTCAATTTTTGCGTACTCTGCGACAACTTCGTGTTTATCCCCGAAGTTTTTTAGTTCACCCCAAAAACGTCCGTCTACCTTTTTAACGGTGACGAATATTCGCATGCTGCTCATTTTTGCACGCGCACGCCCCGGGTATGCAGCCTGCCCACAATGTCATTGACGACAGTTACGGGCAGTGAGAGGGCGTTGGCAATGGTATGTGTATTGACTTGCGTATGGCCGAGTGACCGCATGGCCCGGATGTGGGCATAGACCGCGGACTCAACTTGTTGCTCGCTTACTGCCGGCGCGATAGGGTTTTTCGGAACTTGAGTGAACGTGACCGAGCCAGTCGCGCTCGTCGATGAGGCCGTGAAGGTGTGCACGTCAACCTCCGTTGAGTTCGCCTCAAGGGGCATGTAGAAAACTTCTTTCCTGACCCCGGAACTGCTCATTTCTTATCTCCCTCGTCCAATTTAATCGTTCCAAACATTTTCTCATACGAGTCACATTGCTTTTGCAATGCGACGATCAGCCCTTTTGCGACCTTCGGCGGTAAGGTAACTTGGACCAAAGGATCCACCACAATCTTTCCCGAACTTTGAATCGCTTGTATTTGCTCAGGCGGATACTTTGTCGCGATCCTGGCAAAGCTCAATACGAAATCCCAACCGCTATGCGTCACCTCGGCATAATTTGAGTAGTAGCCACTGGTAACATCGCCCGCCCCCACCTCGATGTGAGCCATTACGGGTTTCTTCGGGTCGGGAGCTTTGTCGGGTTTGATCGCCGCAGTACTCTTCGCGACCGTGCCATCAGGCAACGCAGTTTTTTTGGAGACCATGTGGCGCTGTTTCGGTGGTTTACGGTGGAAATGCCAAGGAAATGTACCGCGGATATGCGAGCGAAGTCGAGGCGTTCTGTCACGGTCGGCCCCAAGTCAGACGCTAGCCCGGTGCTAGCCGGGCATAAACAAAAAAGGCTAGCTTTCGCTAACCCTTTGATTTTCTGGCGCGCCCGGCAGGATTTGAACCCACGACCCCCTGGTTCGTAGCCAGGTACTCTATCCAACTGAGCTACGGGCGCTCTTGATGAGGCCCGGATTATAGCAAAAGCACAGTGACGGGCAACGCGACAAGGATGGATGAAACAAAGCCGAGACCGGCAATCACGGAGAAAGCACGCGATTCGTGTCGTTTGTCCGTGGCCTGCTCCGCGTGGGCAGCGCCAATAGTTCTCCGTATCGGGCATGATTACGGGGCGCTCCAGCGTTCAACAAGAATCCTGAGGGAGAGGAAATGAATGCAAGAACGGCATCTCTGACAGTTGCCATTGCGATGCTGGCCTCTGGTGCTGCGGTTTCCGCGGAAGGTCCGGTGGTCTGGGCGGATACGACTTGCGGCTATTTCATCGTGCAGTTGCCAGAGGGGAATCCGGACGAAACGTTCGGTTTGTTCAAATCCAACACCAAGGCACTACCCAAGGTCGGCGACATCGTCCAAGGTGATATTGTTGCGACGTACAAAGTCGACCTGACCGACAAAGCCACCGGGGAGAAGTATTCCCTGTTGCACTGGGCCAATGGCAAGAGCGAGGAGACGTTGGTGCGTCATTCTCCGGTGTACTGCGCGAGCCGTTATAGGAAAAAATAGTCCGGCTCTATTTCTGGCGCGCTCGGTTCGGCAGATCACCAGCATGTTCTCGATACGCTTTGCGAAACCCGCTCAGCTAGGCCGTTGAGGGGCGTGCGGATTCCGAGATTTTCAACTAATGTACAAGACATGCCTTCGCAACCAGAATTGAAGCCAAGCGACCTGATCGAAATCACCGGAAGTCATCCGATCCCGGCCATTGTCGCCTCGGGCGCTCTCGAGGGCGCATACGAAGTGGTCTACCTCGATGAAAGCGGAAAGGCGTTTGCGGAGGAGGTGCAGTGGGTTGACGGGGTATGGCAGTTTGTCCATCTGACTCCACGAGGTATTGATGCGGAGAACCTGGAGCGCTTTCAGCCGTTCGTAAAGCAACTGCGGGACACAGCGCAAACCTGAGTGCCCCGAATCATTTGACACAAACAAGAACGCCCCGTTCGAGGGGCGTTTTTGTTTGGCGGAGAGGGAGGGATTCGAACCCTCGATACAGGTTTAAGCCCGTATAACGCCTTAGCAGGGCGCCACCTTCGGCCACTCGGTCACCTCTCCGCATTGATCTATCGTACTCAAATTCTTAGCTCGGTCTGCTGACTGCCGCACTCGTGACCGCACGGTGGCGCCAAGCCAGCCCGATTCTAATGCGCCCGAGGCGCATGTGGCACTCGGTCACCTCTCCGCATTGATCTATCGTACTCAAATTCTTAGCTCGGTCTGCTGACTGCATCACCCGTGGCCGCACGGTGTGCCAAGCCTTCTGAAGGATACCACATCGTCCCACTTTCCTTCGTTGTGACGACCCTTGGGCGTGTGAGGCCCTTTAAGCCCCCTCTCCTCTCGCAGGAGAGGGCCGGGCAGAGGCGCTTTATTGCGGTTGATCCAGATCGAATACTTTGTGTAGCTCCCGCACCGCCAGCTCCATGTACTTCTCGTCGATCACGACGGTAATCTTGATTTCGGAAGTGGAGATCATCTGGATGTTGATGCCCGCCTCCGCCAACGCGCGGAACATCTTGCTCGCCACGCCAACATGCGAGCGCATCCCCACGCCGACCAGCCCGACCTTGCAAATCTTGTCGTCACCGATCACCTCGCGCGCGCCGATGTGGCTGCGAACCTTCGTCAGGATATCGAGCGTCTTCTTCAGGTCATTGCGATGGACCGTGAACGAAAAGTCGGTCTGACCTTCATTGCCGACGTTTTGCACGATGACGTCCACCTCGATGTTGGCATCGGCGATCGGATCGAGGATCTGATATGCGATACCCGGTCTGTCGGGCACACCCAGGATTGTCACTTTCGCTTCGTCCCGATTGAATGCAATACCGGCTACCAGCGCCTGTTCCATTTCATCGCCTTCCTCAATAGTAATAACTGTCCCCGATACGGACTCTTCCTCGATCGGGAGTTCCGGCGGAGTCAGGCTCGACAACACGCGCAGCCGCACCGCGTATTTTCCTGCAAACTCCACCGACCGGATCTGCAGCACTTTCGAGCCGAGGCTCGCCATCTCCAGCATTTCCTCGAAGGTGATTTTCTTGAGCCGCTTTGCCTCCGGCACGACTCGCGGGTCGGTCGTGTATACGCCGTCCACATCGGTGAAGATCTGGCATTCCTCGGCTTTGAGTGCAGCGGCAAGGGCCACACCCGACGTATCCGAACCACCGCGGCCCAGCGTGGTAATGTTGCCCTTCGCATCCACTCCCTGAAAACCGGCTACCACGACGACATAGCCGTCCCCGAGGTCGCGGCGGATGCTCTCCTCGTCGATCTTCAGGATGCGTGCCTTGTTGAAGGCGTTGTCGGTCAGCATGCGCACTTGGCCGCCTGTGTATGAGCGCGCCTTCAGTCCCATTTGCATCAATGCCATTGCCAGCAGGCCGATGGTGACCTGTTCGCCGGTCGCGGCAACCACGTCGAGTTCGCGTGGATCCGGATGCGGCTGGATTTCTTTGGCAAGCGCTATGAGCCGGTTGGTCTCGCCGGACATGGCAGAAACCACGACCACAAGGTCGTGCCCTTTCGCCTTCCACTTGGCAACGCGCCGCGCGACGTTCTTGATGCGCTCGACTGAGCCCACCGATGTGCCGCCGTACTTCTGGACGATCAAGGCCATTTCAACAGTGCCGTAGTAAAAAGGTGAGGATTTTAGCGGAATTCACATTGGGGACAAGAATTCCGCCTCGGGCTGGATTTCGATCTGATCGGGTCTTTCTATTCGAAATCCCAGGACACTTCGACGCTTTTGCCGTTGAAAGCGATTCGTGGGTCGCTCTTTGCCTTCTCCCGGTTCAGCTTCCACATCAGCGAGCCGATGCCGTAACCGAGCACCGAGCCGGCCACCGTGTCCGATAGCCAGTGCTGGCGCTCCGCTATGCGCCCGATGTTGGCCAGCGCCGCCACGCCGTAAAGCCACGGCACACGGTACTCCTTGGCGTACGGCGTCACCGCTGCCCATGCCACCGTGGTCAGGTCCGACGGGAACGACGTGAGATCGCGCGATCGGCCGGGGTCGAAGTCGCTCTTGCCGAGCCCTGCTTCCGGCTCGGCGCGGCCCACCAAGTAGTTTGTCGCCATCGAGACGCCCAGACCCAGCGCGGCAGCCTGCAGCGAACTCACTGCCGTGCGCGACAACCGCGGGTCGTCGCGATCCATCGCTGCGAACACCGACGCGCCGAGCACGCCCAGCGTGGCGAATTTCCCGAGGTCGTCGGCGTTGCGATTGGCGCGGTCGTCCTTGTGCTCCGCCGCCCACTTGTCCACGTCATCGTCCACTGCATACGCGAGCCCGATCGCGCCAACTCCGATCGCCGTACCAATCAACGCCTCGTCGGTAAAGATCGTGCCGCCCATGTTGCCCAGGTAGTACCGGAACGCTTCCCAGTTGACACCTTCCTGGATTGCATTCGGTGGATCGGGCCGGTACGGATCGTCGTTGAGGTCGCCCAGGTTCACGAGCCCGTCCTGGTCGTTCAGATTCGCAAGGGGCCGCTCGATGATGTCGTACAGGTCGCCTGGCGAACTCACCATCTGGCCCACGTCGCGGGTCCAGGGCGCGATCGAGAAGCTGGCATTCGCCTGGGTGTCGCGGGTGAGCATGGTGTTGAGAGGTATCGAACCATAGATGCCCTTGTCGTAGTACGGGTTCGAAGGCGAACCCGGGCTGGTTATGTCGTTGCCGTCTGTGAAGGTGTACCACGCGCCGATCTCGAAACCCGAGCGGAAGCGCCGTTTCACCTCGAAGCGCACGCCGCTGTCCTTGGCCAGGAAACGTCCGGCACGCATCGTCCCAGTCAGCCCGTAGAACGGCATGCGGTAGTGGAATGCGGCCAGGGCCGTCACTGTTTCGTAGTCCTGGAAGCCAAAGAAGCCACGGAAATCGCGCTGGCGCAACCAGTCGACCGAAATGTCCGTCGCCCAGCGCTCTGCCGCCGGGTGGTAAAGCACCTGCCCGCCGGCGCCGCCAAACATGAGTTCGTAGATTCCCGCGGTCGCGCGCGCGTACACCCTTTCGCCGGGATGAAAATACTTGTTCACCATGAGTCTGGTGATCTTCAATCCATTCTCGTCGTAGTATTCCGCGATGTCCGAACGCACGTGCGGGAGCGTGCTGTTGGAGGGCTGGGTCACGTCGCTCACATCCTCCAGCAGCGTCGCCCGCACCGCGGAGTTGAAGAAGAAACGCTTGCCCAGGTACTGGTCGTAGCTCAGGTTCAGGTAGGCGTCGTAACGGAACGCCCCGCTCGGATCGTTCAGATAAAGGGCGATTTTTGGGCTGATCTTGAACCGCGACAGCGTGCTCGACTCGACGCGGAAGGTGTAGATGTCGCCCTCGGTTTGGTCGAAGAATGTAGACTTGCGCTCCGCGTCCATCGCGGCCAATAAATCGCGCTTGTCGAGCGCCACTTCGTCGCTACCCGGCTTGGCGTATTTCACCTCCACGGTTTCGGTCAACTCCTCACGCCCGATCTGCCCGTTGAAGTAACGCTGCATTCGGGGCACGTCGCTGAAAGTGTAAGTGGCGAAGGGAATGTCGCTCACCGTGTAGGTGATGCGGATCTCGCGCGTCTCTATCGGCGCGAGCAGCACGACGGTGCGCGCGGCACGTCCCACCGCCCGGCTCATGTCGGAAATGCGGATATTGGTCAGCACCGCTTCGATGCGTTCGCCTTCGGTAGCAATGCTCACGTTCTTGAAGTCCTGCCGCAACAGCGCCTGGATCATGCGGCGACGGTGGATCGGGTCGCTATTCCACTGATCGAGGCGCGGCCGCGGCGTGATTTTCACGTAAGGTTCGGGCTCATCGATGTCGGGCACGAAATCCTTCTGCTGGAGGGGAATAGCGATATAGGCGTTGACTCCAGCCTCGTCGTGCCCGTAGCTCGCCTGCAAGCCCAGCCAGCCGTAGCGATATTCGATTCCGCCAACGACTTCCTTCTTGCGCTGGTCCACGCCGGTGATCGCGGCACCGAGGTCACGTGCGTAGTCGTTGGCATCGTATTCGGCCACGAGCGCCCAGCCCTTCAGCCACTGCGGACGGTAGCGCAGTCCGCCAAAACCTCCGTCGATGCGCTCGGTACCGTAACCGAGCGTGAAATCGAAGTCGCCAATCCGTTTTCCGAGCGAGACGTAGCCGGCGCGAAATACTTCGGTACCGAACAGATCCTGACCTCCGAGCACCACCGCCGGCCAGAAACCATCCTCTTCGATCAACAGAAATTTGGCGTCGAACGACTTGTCCTTGTAGTCGCCGTAATCCGTGCCCGGCTGGTCATCGAATGCCGGCACACCGTTGATTTCTGTATAACGCAGCGAACCTTCGAAACGCGGCAGCGCGGTGAGACTGGTCCACACCGCGCCGTAGGGTTCCGCGCGGCTGTAGCCCGTGCGCCACGTCCCGTCCGGGTCGAGCCGCGCATCGGGCATGTAGATCAGTCCGGTCTGACCAGTCAGGTTCGGTTCGGCCGCCGCCGGCAGCGCCGCTCCGGCGGCGACGGAGATAACAAGGGCTCGGATGAAAGCAAGGCAGCGTCGCTTCATTGAAATTTTTTACCCGATCGTGCCCCTGTACAGCCCGGATTCTACGCAGCGCCGCAAGCGAATACCCGGTAACTGCCCGGAAATGACAAGGGCGCTGCAAAGCGCCCTTTCGTGCTGACTACAAACACTGAAACTTCGTGGCTAGCGAACTTTACGTTTTACGTGCCAAAGTATTTTCGTCTTCGCTGTTCCTCGTCCCTGGCCGCGCTTGTCTCAGTGGTTTGTCGTCGTCTTGTCGTCGTCATTTTCGTCGGCAATCATTATTCCGAAAGCGGCGGCGCCGACGCCGAGTCCGACCGCCCACGCAGGGACGGGCCCGATCATAGGCCCGGCCGGGCCGGCCGCGCCACTCGCCGGTCCGCTCAAGCCTCCGGTAAGGCTCATTCCTTCCAGCTCGCTGAACAGGCCCGACGGCAGTTCCGCATCGGAGATAACCTTCGCCGCGGTGGTAGCGTTCTGCGCCAGCGCTTTCTGGCCCGTCGCGAAGACACCCGTACCCACGCCGTTTGTGACCGCAATCGAACCGGTGTTGACCTTGAAATACGCGGCGCCTTCCCGGATCAGCGCCAAGAAGTCGGTCCCGCGGATCCCGACGGTGGCCGTCGGCAGTGCGAGCTTCCATCCCTCGCTGTGACGATTGCCGATCAACCCGGTCAGTATCCGTGCGCCGCCTTGCAGCAATGCGAGAAAGCTCTGCCCACTCTCCGGAGCGGCTTGGTTGAACTGGTAGTCGGTTACCCGAAAAACGCTCCTGGACTGCAGCGCGACAATTTGGCCGTCACGGAACTTGATCACTGCCTGACCATTGGTTCCTGTGGTTACGGTTGCCCCGTTGTCGATGCCCATGCCATTTGATGCGGATTTGGCGGGTGCTTGCGCGTTCGCGACGGTGACGTCCCCTGTTGTGCGTGAGATATTCGCGACGGGTGCCGCCAGCGCGATGGATCCCGGTAACAGCATCAAGAAAAGCCATGCGAGACTATGGACGGATTTCAGGCGCAACGTCGGTGTATTCATCAGTAGCAATTCACCCCCGGAAAGTTAAGAAGCCGGGAAGCCCGCCTTTGGGCGAACTTACCGGCCATCTGAAAATAAGAGCCCAGACAACTTTTGTCTGGCGTTCGCACCAGTGAGAGATCGCGTTTTCCGATTTGTCGCTGCCTGCCGCTTTGGTCTAGTGGTTTGTCGTCGTCTTGTCGTCGTCACGTTCGTCGGCAATCATTATTCCGAACGCTGCGGCGCCGATGCCGAGTCCGACCGCCCACGCAGGAATGGGTCCGATCATCGTCGTGGCCGGGGCGGCCGCGCCTTGCGCAGAACCACCGGCCACCTCTTTACTAGTCCCAGTGGTGGCCTCAGGTCCTTGTGCAAATACGCCCCCCGAAAGTGCCGCGAGCAACAACCCCAGAGTCACTTGCTTCATTGTCGCCTTTCGTCCACGGAAAGGGAATTCACCCGTCCGCCGAATTATGCTGCTTGAAAACGTTGAATGGCAAGCATCTTGGCAGCCTCCCTACAGACACGGAGTCCAGTCTTCGAACGCAGTGCTTAGCAACGCACCTGGCTGCGGCGCGCCAACCGCTGCGGTATCGACGGTTCCTTCGAGTCGCAACAGGCGTACCTGCACGGTATTTTCCCGGACGGATTCGATCAACCCGATCTGTCTCCCGAAAGCGACACCGATGTTCGCGTAGGAACATACTTGCGTTCCGGGCATCAGTGCTTGCCTGCGGACCTTGTCCACCTGCTCTCGCCGCACTTCCATGGCGGTGTAGCCGTAACGGCCGTCCTCTTTCCACATTCCTTCGAAGCGGTCCCCGGTGGGCCAGTAGTACGTCCCCAACCCGTGGCGTCGGTCGTTCCGGTAGTCGCCGACGTAACGCTCGCCAGCCCAGGGCGAATCGGGGCCCCAGACGTACATGCCCTTGCCATGTTTGCGGTCGGCGAGAAATCCGCCCTCGTAGCGGTCGCCCCAAGGCCAGGTCTTCACCCCTTTGCCGTCCTTGAGTCCTTTCCGGAATCCGCCCTCGTACTCCGCCGTGCCGCGAGCGTAGCCCTTGCCATGTGCGAGGCCGTTCCGGCACCCGCCCAGGTAGAAATCCTGCAGCTCGGGATCGACAACCTTGCAGTCGGCAGCATTGGCACACAGTGGAATCGCGACGACAAACACAAGGAGGGTTTTGAGTGACATTGCGTGTTCGTGACTGGCAATGGGCGTTACGGAACGTGGGTTGAGCGATTTGCTCGTGGCCACAGGTGCGGTTTTCCAGCATGCTGAAAAATGAATGGTTCTCACTCGGCGGTCGGCGCTCGAACCCCGGCCCGGCTTTTCAGCCATTTCCAGTATACGTAGACCGCAACCACCGTCCCGACTTCATCTGCCAGCCAGTCCCAGCCGGATGCATCCCGCCCGGCGACGAACGACTGGTGCCATTCGTCCGCGGCACCAATGACCGGCACCAGAACTAGCGGCAAGATCAGCCAGCGCGGGCCCACGCCGTGCGACATTAACCCGGCCATGATTCCGTAATAGGTGAAATGAACCACCTTGTCGAACGGCGCCGGAAAATACGGCAGTTGCGCCGCCTTTTCCGCTCCGACGAACAAAGTTACGGCCATGAAAAGTGCGGCCAAAACGCAGCCTCCCCTTACCCATTTGCTGTTGATAAGGCGTCCCCTGTCGATCATCTCTTCTCACCGCTCTTGCGCACGTTCGAGGATAGCCACGGCGACCGATGGGGTTAAGGCACAAGAAAAGCGGCTGCCGCACAGTCGCTCGTGATCTATCCGTTGTCAATTGCTCGTTGTCGCAAGACAGTTCCGCGATTTGCTTCTATTTATTCCGTTGCTACGCGGTCCCCAATGCGGAGTCGCCATCTTTCAAGTCGGTACGTCCGCCCTGAATAACCCGCAGCCGTTCCGCAGCCGCACCCGTTTCGTCGGCCAACCTTGCGTTCGGCGAATATCCCGACACCGTCTCACCCAAAATACGGAGTATGCCGCCGATATCGTAATTGTCGCAGGCAGCTTCCAGGCGGATGAGCGATTCCCGCACCGGCACCCAATCGAGCTTCTCTTCCCGCGCACGCATGATCATCGGGTGTTCGGTCCCGATTGCATTTGCACCGATCAGAAGTTCTTCGTGTAACTTCTCCCCCGGCCGCATGCCCGTGAAAATAATTTCTATGTCACCCTTCGGATTCTTTGGGTTCCTCACCCGGAGTCCCGTCAAATGCACCATACGCTGAGCCAAATCAGCGATGCGCAGTGGCTCTCCCATGTCGAGAACGAACACGTCACCGCGACTGGACATGGCGCTAGCCTGCACGACCAGACTGGCCGCCTCCGGAATCGTCATGAAGTAGCGGGTAATTTCCGGATGCGTTACGGTTATCGGCCCGCCCCGGGCAATCTGCTCGCTGAATCGGGGCACGACAGACCCGCTCGAAGCCAGTACGTTGCCGAACCGCACCATGCTATATCTCGGCTTGGTGGTTTGGTCCGCCAGTGCCTGAAGAATCATTTCCGCAAGTCGTTTGGTCGCGCCCATCACATTGGTTGGCCGCACGGCTTTGTCGGTTGATATCAAAACAAAAGTGTCGACTCCTGCGTCTTTCGCTGCCAACGCGCATCGCAAGGTTCCGAACACATTGTTCCGGACCCCTTCTACCGCATTCTGTTCGACGATCGGGACATGTTTGTACGCCGCGGCGTGGAAAACGTCCTCAACATTCCAGGATCGCATGGTGCGGCGTAGATGACCCCGGTTGCAAACATTGGCCAGAATCGTAATCAGTTCGACATCTGATTTCGCGGCTGCCTTGAGCTCTTCGAGCTCTTTGGAGATCGAATACAGCGCGAACTCCGAGTTCTCGACCATCACCAACCTGTTCGGTGCCTGCCGGAAGATCTGCCTGCACAATTCCGATCCAATCGATCCTCCCGCACCGGTGACCATGACATTTCGATTTCGAACCGCGCGCGACAGGAGTTCCGGCTTTGCCGCGACGGACTCACGACCGAGAATGTCTCCGATCTCGATACGCCGCAATTCGTCCACCTTCCTTCGCCCCGACGCTATGTCCTCCACTGAAGGCACTAGCCGCACCACAACTGGATATCGCGAAAGCATCCCGACGATCTCGCGTTGCCGCGCCCGAGTGGCGGCAGGAACCGCAAGCAGTACTTCCTTTATTCCCTTTTCCTCTATCAGCCGGTCGAGTTTTCCCGGTCCGTAAACCAATAATCCGCCAATAGTCTGACCTTGCTTTTTTGGGGCATCATCGATAAACGCGACCGCCCGGAACTCCGTTCCATGCCGCAACAGCGTTGCGAGTTGATGGCCCGCCGATCCAGCACCATAAATTGCAACGGGGGTTCGGCTCCCGGACACTCCATACCATCGCACAAGATCGCGGATGATCATCCGAACAGCGGCGGCAAGCGCAATCAGCAAACCCCACAAAATGATCATGGTGCCACGAGGCAGTGCTCCGTCATGCATGAGGAAGGCACTCACCACGATCAAGGCAGACGCGACAGTAACTGCTTGGATAACGCGGTAGACGATAGCGCTGGTGGCAAAGCGAACTGGAGAGCGATACAGCCCGAAGCTCCAAAATACCGAAACAGTCGCGACAATTGCAACTACGTAGAGCCTCGGCACTTCGGAAAGAAATCCGCCCCAACGGTCTTCCGCACGCAGGACGAATGCGATGAAAACGGCCGACGCCGCGAGCGCTGCGTCGATGAACATATACAGCCCGACTCGGACCCACCGCGGCCCACGCAGCAGTCCCTGGAACATGCTTCCCACCAAGAACCCTCCTTAGATCCTGGTTCCGACCAGGCGTGGCTCTTTGTTGATCCCGCATCAAACGGTCAATTAGGCTTTTTTTGTCTCCAAGCCAATGTCAGTTCCAGCGCCAAGCTCCATTTTGCGGCCACGGTTACCCACATTACAAGTGTTTGTGATTGGAAAATCGTCTATCACAGAGGTTTCGGACTCTAATCTACTGGCCCCCGCTGTGACCTACGGCGGAGAGCCGCCAATGCGCATCGACGGCGATCAACAAGCCGACATCAATCATCACCCATCCCGCAAGGCTTGCCGTCACAACAATAGCAGGTTGGCCAAGCAACACCAGTGCGGTCGTTCCCGTCAGAAACATAATGCTCCATGCGGTCAACATCAGGTGTCGATGGGACCAACCTGAACGTATCAACCGTTGATACGCATGATCGCGATGGGGCTCCCAAAAACGTGCGCCGCTAACGGCTCGTCGCAACAGCGTCACTGTCGCATCGACGATGAAGAATGAAAATACAAGAAACGGAAACCAGATCGGCCAGAATTCTTCCTGCCATCCAAAAAATCCAATTGCGGCAGCAAGAAAACCGAAAGGCACGGATCCGATGTCGCCCATGAAGATCTTCGCCGGCGGAACATTGAACACCAGAAAAGCAAGAGTCCCGGCAACCAAACACCAGCAGACAAGCGAAAGCTGATGATGTCCGGCCATCCACGCTGCAATGGCGTAACAACCGAAGCCGATCACCGCCATGCCTCCTGCAAGGCCGTCGGAACCGTCCATAAAGTTGTAGATATTGGTCATCCAGACGATGGCAAGGGCGGCAAACAAGAACGTCACCCATGGCGTGTCCTGGCCGGAGATCCAGAGGAACAGGATTGCGACAATGGTCTGCACGCCTAACCTCGCCGTTGCTGGAAGGCCGCGCCGATCGTCAACCCAGGATACTGCTGCAAGGAATAGGACGATCACAGCCCATGCAACTCCCCATGTTCCGGCCAGAATGCAACCGACAACTGCGCCGAGCAGGATTGCGAGGCCACCAGCGCGAGGCACCGGATCCCGATGCAGGGAACGGGTGTTCGGTCTATCCAGCGGTAGCCAGGCTGGGCGGGAGCGGAGCATCCAGACGAGCATTGCAAAAGATGCCAGGAAAGCCAGAGCCGGAGCAGCGTACTCGAGCGTAGTCATTGCCCGCGCGAAGCCTTCTGTCGGTATGCCGACTTGTACCAATTGCAGGTAGCCCTCAACCCGTCCTCCATGGAAATTGGCGGCCTCCAGCCGACTACCCGTCGAATCTCCCCGTCATCCACAACAAGCGATGAAGTCACCCTATCGACGGCCGAAGACTTGCCGAGCAGTGCTCCGACCCCCCGCAATATGGTGACAGGCACCGGAAACAAGCGGGAACGTCTGCCAAGACCGACAGACAGTTTGCGGACGAGATCCGCGATCGAAATCGCCGCATCAGCCACCAGAAAGGTGCGTCCGGCAGCATCTGGATGATGTAGACAATTCGTCACCGCGTCCGCGAGATTTTCCACATAGATCAAACTGCGGCGATTGCTGACCCTGCCGAGGGGCAAAGGCCATCCACGCTCGACCGCGCGCAGCAATAACAGAAAATTTGCTTTCACGCCGGCACCGTAGATCATCGGCGGCCTAAGGATCACCACTTCCATTCCGGTATCTTTGGACACGGAAGCAAGGGACTGCTCAGCGGTCCACTTGGACTCTCCATACAGATCCCGCGGTTCAGGCTTGTCGGACTCCACAAACGGACGATAACAGGGAGTCGCTTCACCTTGAACCTTCACGGTGCTCAGGTAGACGAACCGCTTCACCCCGGCATCCGCAGCCGCACGCGCCAGCATTTCCGTGCCATCCACGTTTACTCGCTGATACTCATCCCGCACGGCCTGCGTAGGCTGCTGGATGACGTGTACTTTGGCCGCGAGGTGAACTACACCCTCCATGCCTGCAAGAGCGCTCTCCCACCGGGTGTGGGGCCCGATTTCGCCGACCACACACGTCTCGGTGGCGTGCATACGGTCGCCATCATCAGACCTTATGACGCGACGTACTTCATGGTCCTTGGCGAGTTGCATGCAAACTGCTCGCCCGACAAAACCGCTGGCGCCGGTGACCAGCACTCTTCTCAAGCTAGCACTTCCCGATAAAGGGACAATGTCTGCTCAATGACTTTGTCGCTAGAAAATTCCGCTAGCGCGAACTCTCGGCCGCGCTGACCCATGCGCGTTCGCAACGGGGCGTCGCCGATCAATCGAGCGAGCGCTGTGGCCAATGCCCTGGCATCGCGAACCGGGACCAGAAGGCCGTTTTGCTCGTGACGCACTATCTCGCGACAACCAGGCACGTCTGTCGTGACGATTGGCCGCCCGCAGGCAGCGGCCTCGAGTAGACTTTTTGGTAGTCCCTCTCGGTAGGACGGCAGACAAACGATATGGCTTTGCGCATAAACCGCCGGCATGTCATCCCTCCGCCCCCACCATTCCACCACGCCCTCACGTACCCAAGCCTGCACTTGTCCATCCGACACTGCACTGGGGTTCTCCGGATCTGGGTCACCTATCAAAGCAAATCTCACGCTTACTCCGGATCCAAGAAGCATTCTCGCCGCGGCAACAAACTCACCAACGCCCTTATCCCACAAAAGCCTGGCTGGAAGAATGACGAGCGGCACTTTGTCCGACTCGGGTTGTGGGGAGAAAACATCCGTCTCGACGCCGGCTCCGCGAATCAGCCTTATTCTCTCCGGCGTCACAACCCCCTGCGAAAGCAGCAAGGCGCGGTCATCTGGATTCTGTACGATGACCCGACTGGCGTCCCGATTTAGAAGCAGGCGACAAGCCAATCGTATCCACGGACGCAGCAATCTGGCTCGCAGATGTCGCGAAGCGAAAACGTAGCCGAGGCCGGTTATGGCATTCACTACCCTTGGCAAGCCGCACAACCATGCAGCGGCCGACCCATACAGCACCGGCTTCAGCGCGACATGATGCGTCAGATCCGGTTTCAAGCGTCGATAAATGGCCGCCAGACGAAGAAGAAGGAAGAATTCCTTGAATGGATTTCGGTCTCTTCTGGAAAATTCAAGGTGTTCCAGCGTCAGGCCATGCGAGCGGATCAGATCCCCATGCAACTTGACGCGACTGAGCACGACAACCTCATACCCAGCTTGCTTCGCAGCGATCGCCAGCGGTAGACGATGTGTACAGAAATACCAGTCTTCTGTGACGAAGAAAAGAATCTTTGCCATCCAGCCTCTTAGCGGGCAGTCGTACCCGCAACTCCGGAAGAAAACATTCTGAATCGCCAATCGCCCGCGATTTAGCGTACGTCGTCTTCAACGTGGCCCATGACGTCGTATACAGACACACAGCGCACATCGTCTCACCGCAGGTTCTGATATTGCTTCCCTAACAGGTCTCCGCAAAGCGTCTCCAGAAGACCCTTCTCGCCTCTTGAACTATCGTAGGACTGAATCTTTTGGAAAACTCAAAGTTCCGAGTTCCCACTTGCCGTTGCCACATAAGATCGTATCGTCGATTCAAGAGCTGTTCCGCGAGCTCCATGTACTGACCGGGACGATGCAGGCAGTGAAATGAAAGCAGTTCCGATGTGCCTCCGGCATTGCTTGCCAAGGCTGGGCAAGCCCGGCTCATGGCCTCAATTAACGCCCGCGGCAATCCTTCCCGGAAACTGGGATGAACGTACAGGTCGACACTGTCGAGCCATCCGAGGATCGCCTGACCCGGTGGCAGCACACCGACGAAATGAACGAACTTCTCTATCCCCAAATTTCTAGCTTTCTTTTTCCAATGCTCGGGCTTTCCATCGCCAACAACCTGAATCACAAAGTCACCCAAGTCACCATGGACGCGCGCTACTGCCTTTAGCAGTACACCGAGACCTTTGAGAGAAGATCCAAGAGCCCCGATGGTTCCAATCACAAATGTTCCTTGTCCTCTACTAATTCTTTCCATTCTCCTTGCCAACGTCTGTGGCTCCGATTCCGGAATCTCCACATTTGATGCAGCTGCCCAATCCTTCCCGCCAGCTGGATACTCCTTTTGAAGTGCTTCATTCGTTACGTAGATAACACTACGCGCGAGCAAGACAGCTTTCTTGAGTCTCCAATGGAGCAATAGCGCATAAAGTTTCCCCTTGATTCCGTGAGACAGCATTGCCCATGCACTACCGACCATTTCCGCTGCAATCGGCTTGCCGTCCCTAGCTGCCGCATTAGCCACCATAAGTCCAATCTCGCTCGGCAATCGCACCGCCACCGCCGTTACATTCACGAGCTCCCTAAGTACTATTTTCTTGGCCGTTGCTCGTTTCCCATCAATGAGCGAAGACAGATTCGACAAGTTAGGCAGAAACATGAAAGTCACTTTCGGGCCGCCGGACTCCACCAATCCCTCAACAGTCTCCACGTCCTTGACCCTGGCGCACACAACTACCTCATCGAACACCTCCAAGTATCGGCCCCAAGCACGATACGGCAAACGTCCAGGCGAAAATATTCTTCCATCGGGCAATCTAAGAAAATAGTGATCGTGCGCAAAAAGAAGACGTCGCATGACTACACTCACTGCACAAGTCTGATTGGTCGTGCCGGAATCCCCGCAACTACCCTGCCTCCGGAAACGGATCGCGTGACAACCGCTCCGGCAGCCACGACCACCCTTCTGCCGAGAGTCACTCCTTTGAGTATTCGCACGCCACATCCAATCCACACATCATCATCGATTTGCACTGCGGCATATCGCAAAGGACTATCCCGAATAGGGATACTGTCGTCATCCCACGTGTGTTCGGCAGATAAGATCGAGCAGGAATGCGCAATGGACACATTGTTTCCTATCTGAATACCGCCACTCGCGTCCAAATAAGAACCGCGGTGTATGCTCACATGATCAGCGATCGATAGGCTATTCCATCCGTATATCTCCACATCCCTGCCTATGAAGACATTCTCTCCCACTCTTGCCGCCAAGCGTTTTAGCCATACGTAGCGCAACCCTATGCCGACCAACCAAGGCACGGATTGAATGAGGGGCCATAAAAAGACGCATACCGGTCTCGGAACAATCTGCAACGCAAATCCGCACGCTACTATGAGCGGTCGCATTGTCCGAAAAAGCGATCGGCCTCTCATGCATCCTCTGCTACCAACCTACGGCCGGTGTTCTCACGACGCTTGCTGCCATTGATCCAATAAAGGACACGCCCAATAACAACAATCAACAGCAGCGGTAACAGACACTGCTTCAAGCCGTAGGACAAGACCACAGAGAGGTCGCCCCTTATCGAGTAGATCATTGCCGGCACGAACAAGATATAGAAACTGATAGCGATCCAACTCGACCTGCGTCGGCAAAATAGAATGAATATCACTATTGTAAGAAGTGCGAATCCAACCAGAACCCCCACCGCACCAAAATTGACATACCAAGTTCCTATCATCGTGAATCCGTAGCCTCGCCCTTCATCTATTATCTCCGGGAAGAATGTGCTGTTAAACCACTTCTGAGTACTCTCGCCAAACCCCCATCCACCCGGCAACACTCCCCGCAATACGTCCTGCACGAGAGAAGTTCCATACGAATAGCTCCATTCTCCCTTGGCTGAAAGCAGCCGCTCCAAATTCCTGCCCGCGCTAAAAAACTCTCCTCTGAATATCGCCAACCAAGCGGGTATTTCAGATTGCAGGTCCATTGGATCGCGCACGAACAGATTCTTACCTCTCTGAAGCAGGGGTTCAGTCGCAATGAGGATCAAGCCTACGAATAGCACTTTCCATTTGTTGACTTGGCCTTCCATGATGAAAGCCAGCATCGTCACTACGATGTAACTGTAAATAACGTCTCGTTCCCCTAATCCAATTCCTGAGATCGTGGCGATGAATCCGGTGCAAAACACTATGGCTTTTGGAATTGCCCGACGACTACCGAGCCTTCTTATCAAGAGCACCAAGTAGGCAGCCAACAGCCAATTGTGCGCAAACAGAAGACTAAAGGACGATTGAAGATTCCAGTCCGCCTTTGAGGTCACTCCCGATCGATAGAATGCGACGTTCTCGGCAACTATAAGGGCCACGGAAACCCAATAAACACCCCAAGCGGCTCTGTCCGTTGTTGCTGAGATCTTACTGAGAAAGGTCTCCTTCACCCCCCGACCAACTCCAAAAAGCGCCCCTGACCAAGCACCTATCAAGGCTATCAAAGTCAGGCGTGCTATCTCGTCGGGATAGAAGGTTGGCAGTATTCCAAAGTAATGAATTACTAGAGCCGATGCGTGATAGAACCAAATGAAAAATGGCCACCATACCAGCGGATGCTCCGGGCTCCCTTTTCCTATCGCAAAGCCGACTACACAACAGAAAAGTGACCACAGAGTTATGAATATGTACGAATCCGCTTGCCCTTTTGCCGCGAGCAATACTGTTCCGCTTAGTGCCACAAGCCACAAGAGCGCGAACCCCTCGGAAGCCGAGAGGCCATGCTCTATGCCATGAGCAAGGCTGGCGTGAGGTAAAGCGCGTCGCGAATCCAAGGAACTAGCCACGCCTTAGCACTCGTCGGATGACCAAGCTGGACCACAATATTTGTGCCAGCAAGCTTGCCGCCCACCCCACCGCTATGCCTACAATTCCTATCGCCAGCATAGCCACAAACCCTATCAACAAGTTGACGCCGACCGCGATGATCCAAATCGCCAACTGTTGTTTCGTCCGTTCCAACGGAACCAACGCCCCATTCAGGATAGCGGCGATGTACAAAGGAATGGCTACCAATGCGATAGCCCGAATGAATTCGATGTTCTGACCGAATGCGTCTCCAAGAAGAAAGGACAGGATTTCGCCCCCGGCGAACCAGCCAATAAGCGCCACCGTATTCCCTAGTAACACGGCTATGAGAATCGCGAACCAGAGTTGTCGTAGTACGTTGGCCCACTGTTCCCGTTTGTAGTTGCGGGCAATTGCAGGAGCGGACACTTGCCATACTGAAATGACAACGATAGTTCCCGTGCGCAGGAAATAGAACGCACTCACCAGGATGGCCAAATAATCTGTGCCAAACCTAAATTCAGTCAAATATTGAGGTACATAAGAATTTATTGAACCAAGCATTGCCGAAAATCCCAGCGGCAGACTGATCCAAAATAGTTCTTTGCTTCGCTTCCAGAAAATCCCCCGCGGTTGCACCGCAGCCTGACAATCCCCCTTCTTTCTTAACCAAGTCAGATCAATAGTGACAAAGACCGCAAGAAGACAACATGCCTGGACCAGGACAGCAACCACCAAAGATTCCGATAGCCCGTACCCGAGGGACAGTCCCGCGACACCCAGAATATTTCGCGCTATTTGGGATAGAGATCCACGAGTGAACCCCCCTGCTCGTATATATACGCCCGATACCAAGTCCCCGAGTGCTTCGATGAATCTTGCGACACCCATAGCAACGGCCAGAAGAGCTCCAGATGCATCGGACATAAGCCATCCGAATATACCGCATATGACAACTCCGCCGACTCCGGTCATGAGCCGGACAAGAAAATACTCCCACAATCCAAATCGTTCTGAGACATCGACTGCTACGAGCTGACGCATTCCAAGACCAACAAACATCCATGTCGGAGTCACAACCGCGAGCGCCAGTGCGTAGGATCCAACCGCAGATACCCCTCCCAGTCTCGCCAACACCGTCAACGCGTAAAGCTGGCATAAAGCGTAAACCGTGTGCGCAATTGACTGCAGCACAGCAGGTGACTTGAGCGGGTTCACCAGGTGCACAAGATAGTGGGAGAGAGGCTACTTAACGGCCTACAAATCGGGAAGGACGCGGGAAATGATTGCGATCAGAAATTGCTCTCGCCATCACAATTGTTTGGGGATACAACTGCGGCAGCTAACGACTCGCGTTGTAGCGAGCGCGCCAGCCAACCAGGACAAGAATCGAGCTGGTAACAACGAATAGTGTGAGCACTGTGATGCCTATTACAATCACTGCCCGGCGCGGTTTCGTCTTGTAATCTGGCGGGACGGCTTTATCCACAAGCTGAATCACCGCCGCATCCCGCGCCTCGTCAATTTTCGCCATCTCGAACTGTTTTGCCATCAACTCGAAGATGGTCTCCGCATACTTCACATCACGATACTTCCGTGCATAAGCCAGTCCCGCAGCGGGAATTTCTTTGGTCGGCATCGCCAAATCCGCTCCCGCCCCTGCTCCTCTTTCAAGTTTGCGAAGCTCGCCACGCAGACTCGCCATTTCCTGCTGGATCTTGACGAGTTCCGGGTTGTTTTCGGTGGCGTAGGAACGCATGGCGGCGAGTTGCACTTCCCGGGACACGATCTGTGCTCGAAG
>DATENC010000023.1:0-19660 GCA_035275265.1 Burkholderiales bacterium
AATCTCACCCACTGCCGCTTGGCCCGGTCCGGTCAGAGCGTGCGCAATCTCATCGGCGTCCACCACGCCGGCACCGAGTTCTGCGAACAGTTCGGAAACCGTGGTCTTTCCCGAGCCGATCCCTCCGGTGAGACCGACCGCAAATGGCATTGTCAGAACAATTGTAGATAAGTCCGGTTGATCGTGTCGCCCCAGAATAGCGCGATCAATCCCGCCGCGGCAATGTACGGACCGAACGGAATCGGTGTATTGCGTCCATGGCGGGCAAATGCGATCAGGCTGATGCCTACCACGGCCCCCACCAGGGAGGAGAGCAGGATCACCGCCGGCAACATTTTCCAGCCCAGCCACGCACCGATCACTGCGAGCAACTTGAAGTCACCGTAACCCATTCCCTCTTTTCCGGTGGCGAGCTTGAACAGCCAGTACACCGTCCATAGCGACAGGTAGCCCGCGACGGCCCCTATGATCGCAGCCCGAAGCGGCACGAAGGTGCCGTCAAGGTTTATCAGCAGGCCGAGCCAGATCAGCGGCAATGTGATGTCATCCGGCAGCAACTGCGTATCGATGTCGATTACCGTCAGTGCGATCAGCGACCACGTCAGAAACAGCGCGCCCACCGTCGCCAACGTCAGTCCGTAACGCCAGCCGATATAGCCCGAGAGAATGCCGCTAAGCGCTTCGACGATCGGGTAACGGATGCTGATGGGCGCTCTGCACGCCGAGCAGCGTGCCCGGAGGAACAAATAACTCAGGATCGGAATGTTTTCCCAGGCGCGGATGCGGTGGCCGCAGTGCGGACAGGTCGACGATGGCGTGACCAAGTTGTAGCGCATGGCGGGACCCGGGCTGCTCAATTTCGCCGCTGCATCGGCAAAACCTTTCTGCTCCAGAAGTTCAACCGCTTGGGCGTCCCACTCACGCTCGAGCATTTTTGGCAGACGGTGAACGACCACGTTCAAAAAACTCCCTACCACCAATCCGACCAGGGTGCAGGCCAGCGTCACAATTACCGGTTCATTCATGATGACCATGAAAATCAATTCTCAGTTGGAGTCGGGTTCGCGCAACTTATTGTCGGAACCGGAACGCCGCCATTGGAGTCGCACTGTTCTGCATTGCGGTTTCCGCCATCGCAGGCGTGCTGTACTTCAGCTGGATGCCTCCGTGCCGATAAAAAAAGCGCCCGATCTCGTCGGGCGCGCATATGAGCGAAGCGGGCGATGCTTATACGGCTTGGCCCATCTTGAATATCGGCAGGTACATCGCGATCACCATGCCGCCGATGAGTACGCCCAGAACCACCATGATCATCGGTTCCATCAGGCTGGACAGGGCTTCGACCGCATCGTCCACTTCCTGTTCGAAAAAGTCGGCGACCTTGCTAAGCATACCGTCCAGCGCACCCGACTCCTCACCGATCGATACCATCTGCAGAACCATGTTCGGAAAGACGTTGACGTTGGTCATGGCGTTGGTGAGGCTCACGCCGGTGCTGACGTCCTTCTGGATTTTCTTGGTGGCCTCGTAATACACGTAGTTGCCTGCGGCGCCGGCCACCGAATCGAGCGCTTCCACCAACGGCACGCCGGCCGCGAACATGGTGGATAACGTACGGGTCCAGCGTGCGATTGTGGCTTTGCGGACCAGCGGGCCGAAAACCGGAAGCTTGAGGATCAGGCGGTCCATTACCATCTGCATCTTCACCGAACGCTTCCAGGTGTAAAAGAAGAACCAGACGCCGAACCCCACGCCGCCGAATATTGCCCACCACCACTGGACGAAGATATCCGAAATCGCCATTACGAATAGTGTGGGCGCGGGCAGGTCGGCGCCGAAGTTCGTAAACAGATCCTTAAATGCGGGAATCACGAAAATCATGATGATCGCGGTGATGATGAAAGCGACCACGATGATCGACACGGGATAGAACAGCGCCGCCTTGATCTTGCTCTTGATCGCGAGGATCTTTTCCTTGTAAGTCGCCAGACGGTCGAGCAGGCTGTCGAGAATACCGGCCTGCTCGCCGGCCCCCACCAGGTTGCAGAACAACGCGTCGAAATGCAGCGGGTACTTGCGAAAAGCCGCGTTCAGGCTGTTACCGGTTTCCACTTCGTTCTTGATGTCCATCAGAAGCCTGGCCACCGCAGGGTTGGAGTGCCCCTTTCCAACGATATCGAAGGCCTGCAGCAAAGGCACGCCCGATTTCATCATTGTCGCCAGCTGGCGGGTGAAAAACGTGATGTCCTTTTCGCTGACCTTGCCGCCCATCCCCATCTTCTGACGTTTGATCTTGATGACAGTGACGCCCTGGCGGCGAAGCACCGAGTTGACCACTGCATCGCCGCCGGCCCGCATCTCGCCTTTTATCACCCGGCCGGATTTGTCTTTACCTTCCCAGAGGTAGGTGTATTCCTTGATCCTGTCGCGTACTGCCCCCGCTGCCGTAGCCATAAGTTTTACCTCTTCACGTTTTATTCGTTGGTGACGGCTTCGACTTCCTCGAGCGAAGTCATGCCCTGCCGCACTTTCAGCAACCCGGACTGCCGCAGGTCGCGAATTCCCTCGCGTTGCGCCTGTTCGGAAATGTCAATGGCGTTGCCGTTAGTCATGATGATGCGGTTCAATTCGTCGCTGATCTTCATTACCTGGTAGATGCCGAGCCGGCCCTTGTAGCCGGTGCCTTTGCAAACGTCGCAGCCGACTGACTTGTACGGTGTCCAGCTGCCGTCCAGATCGGTTTCCTGGAACCCCGCACGCAGCAGCGCCTCGCTGGGAATTTCGACGGGCTGTTTGCATTCCATGCACAAACGCCGCGCAAGGCGCTGCGCCGTAATCAGGATGACCGAACTGGCGATGTTGAAAGGGGCCACCCCCATGTTCAACAGCCGCGTCAGCGTGGTCGGTGCGTCGTTGGTGTGCAGGGTCGACAACACCAGGTGACCGGTCTGCGCCGCTTTCACTGCGATTTCGGCCGTCTCCAAATCACGGATTTCGCCGACCATGATGATGTCGGGATCCTGGCGCAGAAAGGACTTCAGTGCCGCAGCGAACGTCAGCCCTGCCTTATCGTTTACGTTTACCTGGTTGATTCCCGCCATGTTGATTTCCGCCGGATCCTCCGCGGTGGCGATGTTTATGCCAGGCTCATTGAGCATGTTCAGGCAGGTGTACAGCGACACCGTCTTGCCTGAACCGGTCGGGCCGGTCACCAGGATCATTCCGTAAGGGCGGTTTATCGCCCACAGCAACGCTTCCTTCTGGTCCGTCTCGTAGCCCAGAGCCTCGATGCCCAGCGTCGCGCTCGACGGATCGAGGATACGCATTACGATCTTTTCCCCGTGAAGCGTCGGCAGTGTGCTGACGCGAAAATCGATCGCACGGTTCTTGGACAGGGGCAACTTCATCCGGCCGTCCTGTGGAATCCGCTTCTCGGCGATGTCCAGACGCGAAACCACCTTGATGCGGGAGGCGATCTTGTCCTTGAGCGCCAGCGGCGGTTGGGCGATTTCGTAGAGCACGCCGTCCATCCGGTATCGGATGCGGTAGTACTTTTCGTACGGCTCGAAGTGGATGTCGGAGGCGCCGCTGCCGATAGCATCCAGCAGAACTTTCTGGATATATCGAACGATTGGTGCGTCATCGACATCGTTTGCGGCATCGGCCGGCGGCGCCTCCTCGGGTGCAATATCGGCGAGCAAGTCGGCACCGACATCCTCGCCCACCAGGTCCTGCAGCGAGGTGTCGCTGCCCTTGAGGAGCTTCTGGATGAACGTGCCGAGCTTGGCGTCCTCGACGACGATCGGCTCGATCTGCAGCCCGGTCTGGAATTTCAGTTCATCGAGTACGGCGCGGTTGGTCGGATCCGAAATGCCGACGTACAGCTTGTTGCCGCGCTGAAACAGCGGTACCGCGCGGCGGTTTTGCAAGAACTTTCCGTCTACCGCCTTGAGCGGCATCTGCGCGGCGTCCATGGCCGTAAGGTCGAGCAGAGGCAGGCCGAACGTGGTCGCCGCAAATTCGGCGATCTCGGGCTCCTTGAATTTCTTGCCAAGGATAAGCTGTTCGACGAATCCGACCCTGGCGGTTTTCGCCTGGGACTGGATCGCCTCCGCGTCGCGCTCGGACAGGAGGCCACGCTGCACCATCGCGCGGCCGAGGCCGGACACCATGCCTTCTAGCGTTGCTGCAACCATCTATGTAGCCAAGGGTGGGAACAGGCAAATAATGCACCACGTAATCCTTAAAGTAAAGACCGAAGTCTTTGATTAATAGCGCTGATTAATTGCCATTTTCTGGCGGTAGCAAGCGCACGGAGCGGATCACCCGGTCCTGGGTCTGGAGGACCTCCAGCGGGTATCCCGCCAGTCTGAGACTGGTTCCCGGCTCCGGGATGTCCTGGAGGTGTTCCAGAATCAGGCCATTGAGGGTCTTGGGGCCGTCGAGGGGAAAGCGGTAGCCGAGCTTGCGGTTCAGCGCCCGCAGAAGGCTACCGCCTTCGACGATGATGCTGCCGTCTTCCATGCGCCGGAAACGCGCAGTTTGCATCGGAGAATGCGTGGTGAATTCGCCGATGAGTTCCTCCAGGATGTCTTCGAGAGTGAGCAGTCCTTTCAACTCCCCATATTCGTCCACCACCAGGGCCATGCGGTCGTTCTGTTCCTGGAAATTCTGCAGTTGGGTGAGCAGCGGCGTATCCAGCGGAATGAAATAGGGTTCGCGCATGATCTCCTTGAGCGTGTCGGCGGTGATCTGTTCACCATCGGAAAGATTCAACACCTTGCGCACGTGCACGAAGCCGACGATATCGTCCAGCCGCCCGCGGTAGGCCGGCAGCCGCGTGTGGTTGCTGGTGGCAATCTGCCGGCGGATCTCGTCGGAAGTCGATTCAATGTCAACGGCCTCGATCTGGTTGCGCGGGGTCATCGCGTCCTCGACGGTGATCGACTCGAGATCGAACAGGTTGAGGAGGATGTTCTGATGTTTCTGCGGCAGGAAATTGGCGCCTTCCAGCACCAGGGTGCGCAATTCCTCCATGCTCAGCGTATGAGTCTGGCTGCCCTGCGGCTGCAAGCGCAGGAGCCACAGCAGTCCTCGAACGAAAAGGTTGACGAACCAGACGATTGGATAAACCAGCTTGAGCAGCGGTGAGAGCACATAGGCCGCAGGAAAGGCGATGTGTTCCGGGTGGGTTGCCCCGATAACTTTAGGCGTAATCTCACTGAAGATGAGGATTGCGAGAGTGACTGCAAGTGTACCCAGCGTCAGCGCCAGTTCGCTCTCGCCGAACAATCTGAAAGTGATGACCGTAACCAGTGCTGCGGCCGCGGCATTGACCAGGTTATTACCGAGCAACACCACACCGAGCAGGCGGTCGGTTCGGGAAAGCAATTGGGCGGTGAGGCGGGCGCCGCGGTGGCCGGTCTTGGCGAGATGCTTCAACCGGTAGCGGTTGAGCGCCATCATGCTGGTTTCGGAAATGGAAAAAAATGCGGAAACGAAGAGCAGGACTACAAACGCGATCAGAAGCGTATGGAGTGGAATTTCGTCCAAGTGCGGTCACCACCGGGTCGTAAGGTCGAAATCAGTATCGGCAGCGGGACAAACAGTGTCAAGGCAGTCGCCGCCGCGATTACCCCCGGTTACCGTGCACGCCGCTCAGCGTTGCAACAGCACTTCGAGCACGAATTTGCTGCCGATGTAGGCGAGCACCAGCGACAGGAATCCTGCGAGCGTCCAGCGCATTGCCACGCGCCCGCGCCAGCCGTAGACCGCGCGCCCGGCGAGCAGCGCTGCGAAAATTATCCAGGAGACGATGCCGAACACTGTCTTGTGTGTGAACGACATCGGCTTACCAAACAATGCTTCCGAAAACAGGATGCCGCTGCCCAACGTGAGCGTGAGCAGCACGAAGCCGGCGGCGATTATCCGAAACAACAAGTGCTCCATTGTAAGCAGCGGCGGAAGCCCCTGCAGGAATCGTGGCAGGTTTCCGCGGTGCAGACGGCGCTCCATCATCGCCATCATCAACACGTGCAGCGACGCGATGGTGAACAGACTGTACGCAAGCAGCGCAATGATCAGGTGCACCTTGAACGCGGCGAACTGGGTGTTTGCTAGCGGATGCGCCGGGGGCATCGCCAGCGGCAGAAGTGACAGGGCGGCCGCCGCAGGAACGACCAGCACCTGCAGGCCCTCGAGCCGGTAGAAGAAACTGCCTGCCCAGTAGATCAGCACGGTCAGCCAGATGATCACCGAAACCGCGTTGCCGACACCGAGATAGAGACCCTCCGGTCCAAACGCGGCTCGCGCCAACAACCACGCGTGCAGCGACAAGGGCACGACCAGAGCCGCGTGTGCCCAGCGTGCCCGCGATGGGCCGACTTTCGGCGGCGTAGGCAGCAGCGCATCGCGCCAAAGGAAGAAGGCCAACGCGGCGTAGCCGAGACTCACCAGAAGATGAAGTAAGATGTCGCTCATCTAGTGTCCTGTTCCGCCAATTCGCGTCGAAGACCCGACGAGAATCGGCGCCATGCTGTGTTACGAGTCCTCGCCGTGGTGGTGCCCACTGTCGAGGACTCGCGTCCTGCCTGCCACCGATTTCGCGGGTTTTCCGACCGGTGATGGAGTGGTGGCAGATAGATTATGGGACAGGTTTCCAAGGTTCGCGAGTTACCCCACGAATCAGCGGAATAGGGCACTAGCAGACATGTGGACTTGGCTTCGCAGTCTACATTATCCCAATCTGCTCCACATTCCAGGAACATAGCGGATGCTCGACAGCCTCACCAGCCGGCTCGCCGGCGTCGTCAAGACGTTGCGTGGTCAGGCACGCATGACCGAAGCCAATGTTCAGGAGGCGTTGCGCGAAGTGCGCGTTGCGCTCCTCGAGGCCGACGTGGCGCTCCCTGTAGTCAGGGAATTCATCGCGCGTGTGAAGGACAAGGCGGTCGGCGCGGAAGTGATCGGCAGCCTTACGCCAGGGCAGGCGCTGGTGGGTGTGGTCCAGCGCGAGTTGACCGAACTGATGGGCAGCCGCAACGATTCTCTGAATCTGGCCGTTGTTCCACCTGCGGTGATACTTCTAGCTGGCCTGCAGGGATCGGGCAAGACCACGACCGCTGGCAAACTGGCGAAGCTGCTAGGCGAGCAAAAAAAGAAAGCACTCCTGGCCAGTTGCGACGTCTATAGGCCCGCCGCGATCGAACAGCTTGCGACACTCGCGCGCCAGCTCGACGTCGAAATGTTTGCGTCTGACGCTACGCAAAGACCCGAGGAGATCGCCGCTGGAGCGCTTGATTACGCGCGCAAACACTATCACGACGTGTTGATCGTGGACACGGCTGGCCGTCTGGCGATCGACGAGGCCATGATGCAGGAGATCCGCCGGCTTCACGCCGTGCTCAATCCGGTGGAAACGCTTTTCGTGGTGGATTCGATGCAGGGACAGGATGCGGTGAACGTGGCCAAGGCCTTTGCCGATGCCCTGCCACTCACCGGCGTGGTGCTCACCAAGCTCGACGGCGACGCGCGCGGCGGCGCTGCGCTTTCGGTCCGGCAGGTGACCGGCAGGCCGATCAAGTTCGTCGGCATATCGGAGAAGCCTGGCGGACTGGAGCCGTTCTTTCCGGAGCGTCTGGCCGCGCGCATCCTCGGTATGGGCGACGTGATGGCGTTGGTGGAGGAAGCGCGCAAGAACGTCGATGTCGAGGAAGCCGAAAAACTTGCCAGGAAAGTGAAGGCCGGCAAGGGTTTCAATCTCGAGGATTTCAAGAGCCAGATGCAGCAGATGAAGAAGATGGGAGGTTTGTCGGCGTTGGTCGACAAGTTGCCCGCGCAACTTGCGCAAGCGGCGCACGGAGCGCAGATGGATGAACGCCTAATCGGCCGCACTGTAGGCATCATCGAATCAATGACGCCGCACGAACGCGCGAAACCCGAGATCATCAAGGCTTCCCGCAAGCGCCGCATCGCCGCGGGCGCCGGCGTGTCGATTCAGGAGGTCAACCGGATGCTCGGCCAGTTCGAGCAGATGCAAAAAATGATGAAAATGATGGGCAAGGGCGGGCTACAGAAAATGATCCGGGGCATGAAGGGTGGATTTCCCGGGATGCGTTAGTGCGTCGGCTGCGTTCCCCATTCCGGTCGCAAACACCGGAACCTCCTCGACATCCCGGCGGTCTTACCAGGCACATCGCATCCGATACAATGCCGGTCCCCGCCAAGGAAAGCCTCACCATATGAAGCGCGCATTGATTGCCGTTGTCATGCTGTACTCGTGCTGTTCCGCCGTCCTGGCGATGGACTACGAGCGCGAGAAACGCTGGTCTGACCAGATCCTGCCTGCGATCCTGATCGGCGAGCCGGTCTGGTTGAAACAGAAGAACGGTCACGAATTCCTGGCGCTTTACACCGAAGCAGAGAAGGCGCGTGGTGCTGTCATCGTAGGTCACGGTCGCGGCTGGAACCCGGACTTCGAACTCTACGGCACGTTGCGCGTCAAGCTCGCGGAGGCCGGCTATACCTCCCTTTCGATCCAGTTGCCGGTACTCGGGCCGGGCGCGAAAGTCGGAGATTACATTCCGACCTATCTTGACGGGGCGGACCGCTACGAACTGGCGGCCAAGTTCCTGCGTGAGAAGGGGTTCCGCAATGTCGCCATCGTTTCGCACAGCCTGGGCGCAACCATGGCCAATCAGTATTTGATCAAGGCTGACGAAACCACGGTCAAAGCCTGGGTGTTCGTCGGCATCATCAACGGCCTGGAAGAGATGTTCCGCATCAAAATCCCGGTGCTTGACGTATTTGGCAGCAAGGACTGGGAGATCACGCAGGTCGGCGCTTACGAACGCAAGCGCCAGATCGACAAGGTAGCGGGTTCGCAGCAGGTCATCGTCCCCGATGCCTTGCATTTCTTCGAGGGCAAGGAAGACGAACTGGTCAAGGTGATCGTAAGTTTTCTCGATCGGGTGTTCCATTCGGGCAAGTCCGGAGAAGCCGAGAAATAGTCCCGAGCGCTGCGGTTGGAACCTTCCGTCCCCGGTGTTTGAGACTCTGTGCAGTGCCCGGCGGAGCCCTTACGGCGCCCCAAACTTACCTTGCAAACCACGGAATAACCGGCGTAAAATCGCGCGCTTCGCTTTTTGAGGGTGGACGTCATGGTGGTCATTCGACTTGCGCGCGGGGGTGCCAGAAAGCGCCCGTTCTTCAATATGGTAGTGGCTGATTCGCGCTTTGCCCGCGACGGCCGTTTCATCGAGCGCGTCGGTTTCTACAACCCGAAAGCGCCCGAGGGCCAGGAGTCCTTGCGCATTCAATTGGACCGTGTGACGTTCTGGCAAGGTCAAGGCGCCAAGCTGTCGGACACGGCAGTGCGCCTGGTAAAGCAATTCAGTGAGTCGGCCAAGTCCTGAGCCGATGGTGGTCATGGGGCGCGTGAGCGCCCCGCACGGAATAAAGGGTTGGGTCAAGGTCCAACCTTTCACCGAAGAAATGAACGGCCTGCTTGGTTACCCCGAGTGGTGGTTGGCCAGGGACGGTGAGTGGCGGCAGCACCGGATTGTCGAATCGGCGGTGCATGGCACGCTGGTGCTCGCCAGGGTAGAAGGCTGCACCGACCGCGAAGCGGCGGCGGCGCTGAAAGGCGTCGAGGTGGGGATACCGCGCCGTCTGCTGCCTGCGAACAGAGAAGGCGAATATTACTGGACCGACCTTCTCGGAATGGAAGTGTTGAACCGGCGCGGCGAGCGTCTTGGTCGCGTGGCGAAGGTGCTGGAGACAGGCGCCAATGATGTTCTGGTGCTGGAAGGCGAAAAGGAACTGCTGATCCCGTTTGTCGACAGCGTGATCCTCAAAGTGGAAGTTGCTCGCGGGCGCCTGTCGGTGGATTGGGAACTCGATTACTGAGCATGCGCCAATGATTCATTTTGACGTTGTCACCCTGTTCCCCGAGATGTTCGAGGCCATCACCGGCAGCGGCATCACCCAACGGGCGCGCGACAAGGGGTTCTACGAACTGGTGCTTTGGAACCCACGTGATTTCAGCACCAATGCCTATCGCAGCGTCGACGATCGCCCTTACGGTGGTGGTCCGGGCATGGTGATGATGGCGCAACCGTTGTCGAAAGCCATGGCGGCGGCACGGCAGCGGCAACACAGTTGCGGGGTAAGGCGCACGCGAACGATTTATCTATCGCCGCAGGGCAGGCCGCTGACGCAAAGGATCGTGGAAGAGATGGGCCAGTTGGAAGGACTGGTGTTGCTTGCGGGACGCTACGAAGGCGTGGATGAGCGGCTGCTGGAAGCCGAGGTGCAGGACCAGATCTCCATCGGGGATTACGTGCTTTCCGGCGGGGAACTGCCGGCAATGGTGCTGATGGATGCACTGATCCGGCGCATTCCGGGCGTCCTGAACGATGCCGAATCGGCGCAACAGGATTCCTTCGAAGACGGTCTGCTGGATTTTCCGCATTACACGCGGCCGGAGCTGTACCACGACGAGCAGGTTCCCGCGGTGCTGTTATCAGGTCATCATATGGAGATCGACAGGTGGCGCATGAAACAGTCGCTGGGACGCACCTGGGAGCGGCGGCCGGATCTGCTGGCGACAGTGAAGCTGAGCGCCGATCAGGCGGCACTGCTTGAAGAATACATAGCGGAACGCAACGAAACGCAGGAGCTGATCAAATGAACCTCATAAAGACACTCGAACAGGAAGAAATCGCCAGGCTGGGCAAGAACGTGCCCGACTTTGCGCCGGGCGATACCGTGGTGGTCAACGTTAACGTGGTCGAAGGCGACCGCAAGCGCGTGCAAGCCTACGAGGGCGTGGTGGTGGCCAAACGCAACCGTGGGCTGAATTCTTCTTTCATCGTGCGCAAGATTTCCTCAGGTGAGGGAGTGGAACGCACCTTCCAGACATATTCACCGCTGATTGCCAGCGTCGAACTGAAGCGCCGCGGCGACGTTCGCCGCGCCAAACTTTATTATCTGCGCGACCGATCCGGCAAATCCGCGCGCATCCGCGAAAAACTGGAAGGCGGTCCGACCGACCCGCAGTAAGCATTTCCAAAGTCACGAACATAAAGGCGGCCATTGGCCGCCTTTATGTTTTTGGGATCGCATTGCTGGGCGCGCTGGTTCTTCTTTGGCCGGGGGAAGCATTCACACCACTCGGGTACGGTCGTCGAGCAGCACCTGCTGTATATAGCTTTGCAGGAGCAGGCCCTCGGTCGAGCGCAATTTGGCGAAGCGCACGCCGTGGGTGAACACTTCGTCCAGTCTGCGTTCCCTCTTGGTCTTGCGCACGCTCTTGATCGACACCGGCGTAGCCAGCTTCACTTCGTAATTGTTTGGCTGCACCAGGAACTTGAACGCGAGTTCCAGGGTCTCGCCCACGTCACCCAGGCTCTTCTCCGCCTCGAGCAGGGCCCCCGAGATGCTCAGGTCGGCAATCGTGAGCGCGGATGGTAGCGCGTCGCCCTCCTTTTTTGCCGCATTCAAGGCCGTCGCGGTCAGGTTCACCCGCACCCGGAGCGCTCCGCGAATCAGCGTTTGCTGGACCCGTGTGGGGTAGGCAAGGTGGAGGTAGGGATACGGACTGCGGCAGACTCGGCCGACCGTGGACTCGAATGTATATGCGTGACGGCCAGCGAAGGTCCGTACCAGCACCGGCTCGCCCTCGCGCACCGGGATCGGCAGGCTCTGGACCTGCGGCGTGCGCAGCAGCACGCTGTGGCCCGAAACGTAGCCAATCAATGTGGTGTAGTAGTGGCTGCGCGTGCTATCGGTCAGCAACTCCAGTTGGAGCCGGTCTCCCACATGCAACTGCATGCTCTCCAGGCTGCAAGTGGCGATTTTGGACGGATCGATTGTGGTCACGTGGGGGTGTAATAAATGGGTCGGCGCATTCCGTGGCGCAAGGAGGAGTATAGCCAAATCGCATGCCGGCCAGCAGCCGGCATCGTTGCTACAATACTGGGGCCTCAACCATGAATCGCTGTCTCACGGTGCTTTCCAGCCGATGAACCCGACGCTCGAATCTCATCAGGCCAAATTGCACGCGCCGTTCGCGATACTCGGCGTCCGCACCATTGGCGAACGTCTGACCGGTATCGAGTACCTGCCGCGCGGTGCAGCGACGCTGAAACCGCAGACGCCGTTCGCCAAGGAAGTGTGCCGGCAGCTGACCGCGTACCTCGAAGATCCCAATTTCAAATTCGACCTGCCATTCGAATACAGCGGCACGGACTATCAGTGCAAGGTCTGGCAGACGGTGCATAAGATCCCGCCCGGCAAAGTGCTGTCCTACCTGCAGTTGGCCACGCGCATCGGTTCGGCGCCGCGGCCAGTAGGCAGCGCCTGTGGCGCAAACCGCATCCCGATTCTGATTCCCTGCCACCGCGTCATTGCCAGCAACGGCATCGGCGGCTTCATGCACGCCCGACGCGGCTCGCCGATCGAAATCAAGCGCTGGTTGCTGCATCACGAGAATCCGGGCGCCTATTGATGGCCGCGGACGACGGCCTTCTGGACGAATTCTGCGACGCGCTCTGGCTCGAGGATGGCCTTTCGCGCAACACGCTGGAAAATTACCGTCGCGACCTGAGACTTTTTGCCGTATGGCTGGCGTCGGAGCGCGGCAAGACACTGTTGAACGCCGAACGCGTCGACCTGCTTGGCTATCTCGCCCACAAATTCCGGCGCCATGCCAAGCCGCGCTCCGCAGCGCGGCTACTCTCCAGTCTCAAGCGTCTTTACCATTTCCTGTTGCGAGAAGGCAGGATTGCGGCCGATCCGACGCTGCAGGTGGAGGCCCCGAAACTGCCGCGCGGCCTGCCCCGGAGCCTGACTGAGGAAGACATCGAACGGCTGCTCGCCGCGCCGGACGTCGATACTCTACTGGGCCTGCGCGACAAGGCGATGCTTGAGGCGCTGTATGCGAGCGGGTTGCGTGTCTCTGAACTGGTTTCCGTCTCCGTCGCGCAAGTAAGCCAGGATATGGGCGTGGTGCGCATTGTCGGCAAGGGAGCAAAAGAGCGGCTAGTACCGCTGGGTGAGGAGGCGCTCGCGTGGATCCGGCGCTATGTTGCGCAAGCGCGCTCGCAGATCCTCGATGGCAGGCGCACGGATGCGCTGTTCGTCACAGCGCGCGGCGATTCGATGACGCGCCAGGCGTTCTGGCACCTGATCCGACGCTACGCTGCCAAGGCGTGTTTGAGCAAGCTTATCTCTCCGCACACGTTGCGCCATGCGTTCGCCACCCACCTGCTCAATCACGGTGCCGACCTGCGCGTGGTGCAATTGCTGCTCGGCCATGCCGACATATCCACCACCCAGATTTACACTCACGTCGCGCGCGAACGACTGAAGCAATTGCACGCGAAACATCACCCCCGCGGCTGACCTAAAGGGAATCCAAATCGATGGCTTCCGCGCTGTTCGTCCTGGTTGCCTATCTGATTGGCTCGATTTCCTTCGCAGTCGTGGTGAGTTGGGTCTTCGGACTGCCGGATCCGCACACCTACGGCTCGGGCAACCCGGGGGCGACCAACGTGTTGCGCACCGGGAAGAAGGGCGCGGCGATGATGACGCTGATCGGCGATGCGGCGAAGGGTGCGGCGGCGCTGTGGCTGGCGCAGCAGTATGCGCCACAGTTTGGTATCGGTGAAAAAACCCTCGCTGCGGTGGCACTTGCGGCGTTTCTCGGGCACTTGTTTCCCCTTTACTTTCGCTTCCGGGGCGGCAAAGGTGTTGCCACGGCGGCGGGCATTCTGCTGGCGATGGACTGGCGTGTTGCGGTGACGCTGGTGCTGGTTTGGGTACTGGTCTCAGTCGTTTCGCGCTATTCGTCGCTGGCGGCGATCGTCGCGGCAACTGTGTCTCCACTCGCGGCGCTCCACTTTCTAGGGTGGGTGCCGATGACCGGCGCGGTGCTGGTGATTGCGCTTCTGCTCATATGGCGCCACCGAGGCAACATCGAGAGATTGCTTGCAGGCAACGAAAGCAGGATCAGGCTATCGAAGCGATCGTAAGTTCCTCCAGGTTCCAGCGCGCCCGTACCGTGAAGCCTGTGCCGTCAGGCGCGCCGGCATCGAGACGCAGCGCGCCGGCGAAAGCGATCATCGCCCCATTGTCGGTGCACAGATCCTGCGGCGGATAAAACACGTCGAAACTCTCGCGTTCAGCCTTCTTCGACATCGCCTCGCGCAACGGGCGATTGGCGCCGACTCCACCGGCCACTACGAGTTGGTCCAGTCCTTCATGGGCGACGGCGCTGACCGACTTGGCGACCAGAACTTCGACGATCGCCTGCTCAAATGACGCAGCGATGTCTGCTTTGGTCTGACTGTCCGGATTGGCCCCGCGCACCAGCGTCAGCACCGCGGTTTTCAATCCGGAAAAACTGAAGTTCAGGTCGCCGCTGGCGAGCATCGGCCGCGGCAGCTTGAAGCGCTTTGGGTTGCCCGATTGCGCTAATTGCGACAACGCAGGACCGCCGGGATAGGGCAAGCCGAGCAGCTTGGCAGTCTTGTCGAAGGCCTCGCCGGCGGCGTCGTCCACAGTTTCGCCGAGCAATCGGTAGTCGCCCACGGCATTCACCCGCATCAGTTGTGTATGGCCGCCGGAAACGAGCAGCGCGACGAAAGGAAACCCTGGCGCGGGGCTGGCGAGCAGCGGCGAGAGCAGATGGCCTTCGAGATGGTGCAAGCCGATCACTGGGATGTTAAGCGCATAGCCCAGGCTTGCTGCCACGGCTGCCCCCACAAGCAGCGCGCCTGCCAAACCCGGCCCCTGGGTGAAAGCGATTGCATCGATATCGGGAAGACCGCGTCCGCAACGCTCCAGCAATTGCCGGATCAATGGCAGTAGCCTGCGCACGTGATCCCGGGATGCGAGTTCCGGCACCACGCCACCATAGTCGGCGTGCATCGCCACTTGCGAGAAAAGCACATGACCAAGCAGCCCGGCGCCGGTGTCATAGAGGGCGACCCCGGTTTCATCACACGATGTTTCGATCCCGAGAACCAGCATAAGGTGTTGAGTTAAAGGGGAATGGTTGCCTGCGACGGGCCGGTTCGGTCACCGCGCGGTGCCGGGCGCAAGGTCGGCTAATAGCTTGGTTGTATTTGCAAATCAGGGGATTATTGCTAGAATGCGCCCCTTCATTTTGGCCGACAACTTTCAGGACTGCTTTACTTCTCTATGCCGACGATTCGAGTCAAGGAAAACGAGCCGTTCGAAGTGGCGATGCGCCGCTTCAAGCGCACGGTGGAAAAGACCGGTCTGCTGACCGAACTACGGGCGCGCGAATTCTACGAGAAGCCCACCGCCGAGCGCAAACGCAAGCTTGCTGCTGCCATCAAGCGCCATCACAAGCGCCTCCGCAATCAACTGCTTCCACCCAAGCTCTATTGAGCCATCCTGTGAAGGGTGAAAGTGAAGGGTGAAGGGTAAGACCTTCACCCTTTTCGCTTCTGCTCTTCGCGGATTTTAGCCTCTACCCTCCACATGTCATTAAAAGCCAGGGTCACCGAAGACATGAAGACCGCGATGCGCGCGAAGGATGCGCGGCGCCTGTCTGTCATTCGTTTGCTGCTTGCGGCGATCAAGCAGCGCGAGGTGGACGAGCGCAAGGAAATGAGCGATCCCGACGTGATGGCGGTGATCGAGAAGATGATCAAGCAGCGGCACGATTCAATCGAGCAGTTCCAGAAGGGCGGGCGCCAGGACCTGGTCGATGTCGAGCAATTCGAGCTGTCGGTATTGCGCGGCTACATGCCGCAGGCGCTGTCCGATGCTGAGATCGTTGCGGCGGTTTCCGCGGCTATCCAGTCGAGCGGCGCCAAGGGTATGGCGGACATGGGCAAGGCAATGGGCGTGCTCAAAGCGCAGCTGGCCGGCCGTGCCGACATGGGCAAAGTGTCGGCGCTGGTGAAAGCAAAACTTTCTGGTTAGCGCCGGTCTGCGGCGCGTTTGTACCTCTTGCATTTCCGGGAGTTCGCCGATCGGGCAAGGAATCGGCCTCATTGAAGGACGCAGTGATCGGTCAAGTGATTAAAAGATAATGCGAAATCGGCTGATCAGGGCGATCGCGGCTTTCCCGGAAATCCGTGGAAAGTAACCTATAATTCTCCGAAAGCCCCTGGGAGTTCCGCTGACGGCAACATGGCCACGGTTGTCGCGGGAACCGAGCGCGAGACTATTCTGACGAAATGATTCCACAGTCCTTTATCCAGGACCTCCTCAACCGGGTGGATATCGTGGACTTGATCGAGTCCTACGTACCGCTCAAGCGGGCCGGATCGAACTTCGCCGCCCGCTGCCCCTTCCACAGCGAGAAATCCCCGTCATTTACAGTGAGCGCCACCAAGCAGTTCTATCACTGCTTCGGCTGCGGCGCGCATGGCACCGCGATCAGCTTTCTGATGGAGTATCAGGGCATGGGCTTCGTCGACGCGGTCAAGGAACTGGCCGGTCGGGCCGGCATGACCGTGCCCGACCAGCTGCCCGACCCACGCCAGAAGGAAAAGACTGAGTCCGCCGAAGATCTCACCGAAGTCATGCTCAATGCCGCGCAGTACTACAAGGCGCAGCTCAAGATCTCGGAACGGGCGGTGGCGTATCTGAAAGGCCGCGGGCTCAGCGGCGAAATCGCCGCCCGCTACGGCCTCGGTTACGCTCCCGAAGGCTGGCAGAACTTGGAGGCGGTATTCTCGGACTATCAGTCGAAGTCCCTGAGTGATGCCGGGCTGGTAATTGCGAACGAGCAGGGGCGGCGCTACGACCGTTTCCGCGATCGCATCATGTTTCCCATTCACAACCAGCGCGGCGTGATCATCGGCTTTGGCGGGCGCATCATCGATCAGGGCGAGCCCAAGTATCTGAACTCGCCGGAAACGCCGCTGTTCGAAAAAGGTCGCGAACTTTACGGCCTGTCTCAGGCGCGAGCTGCAATCCGCGATGCGGAAAAGGTGATCGTCGTCGAGGGCTACATGGACGTCGTCGCACTCGCCCAGTACGGGGTCGGCTATGCGGTGGCCACGCTCGGCACGGCGACTACACCCTGGCAGGTGCAGAAACTGCTGCGGCAGAGCGATGACGTGATCTACTGTTTCGACGGTGACGAAGCCGGGCGGCGCGCTGCCTGGCGGGCGCTTGAGAATAGCCTGGCGCAATTGCAGGACGGTAAGCAAGTTCGCTTCCTGTTCCTTCCTGCGCAAGACGATCCGGACAGTTTCGTGCGCAGCCACGGCAAGGAGGCGTTCGAATCGCTTTTGCGGCAGGCGCAGCCGCTGTCGGAATTTCTGCTGCAGCAACTGGCCTCGAGGGTGGACATGCGTACTGCTGAGGGCAGGGCGAAATTTCTTCAGGACGCCAAACCGCTGGTCAAGCAGGTGGCCACGCCGATGCTGTCGCTGGTGCTGCGCAAGCAAGTTGCGGAGCTTGCCGGTGTCGCCCAGTCCGAACTCGAACACGGTTTCGAGATCAAAGTAGTCACACGGGGCCGGGTCCCCGAGCGAAATGCTTCGGTAAAGCCTTCGCTTACGCGGCTGCTATCCGAGATGCTGGTGTTTCGCCCCTCTCTTGCGGCGCTGGCAGACTCCGTCCAGCTTCAAGCTAACGCCGATCTTGCGTCGAGCGAGCTGCCGCCTGCGGAACTTGCCCTCCTCGAACGCCTGCTTGAACTGTGCCGCAGTCGCCCAGACCTGCGCAGCGCAGCCGAACATTTTCGTGGCGACGAGTTTGAAACGCTGGCGCGCGAGGTCGAGCTCGGCAGCCTGCGCTGGGAACAGATGGAAGACGAAGCATTGGAGACGGAATTTGCCGGTGCGTGGGTGCGGCTGACGGAACGTTTCCGGCATGTGCGCATCACCCGGTTGCTGGAGAAGAGCAAGCGTCAGCGCTGGACTCCAGAAGAACAGGAGCAGTTTCGGCGTTTGCAGCATCGCACGGCGGCAGAATGAAGACACGGGACGACTCCGGTATAATCCGCGATTCTTTTTTGCCCGCCGTATTCTAAGCAATTGTTTATAAAGGACTAAGGGACATGGCAAGAGAAAGACGCAAAGATCAGGTCAAGGAACAGGCGCAGGCTCAGCAACCCATCGATGCTGAAGCCAGGCGCATGCGCCTGAAAAACCTGATCGTCCTCGGCAAGGAACGCGGCTATCTCACCTACGCGGAGATCAACGACCATCTCCCGGACGACATGCTGGATGCCGAGCAGATAGAAAATATCATCAGCATGATCAACGACATGGGCATCCAAGTCTACGACGAGGCGCCCGATGCCGAAACCCTGCTGATGAACGAGGCGACGCCCGCGGTGGTTCCCGATGAAGACGTGGTCGAGGAGGCGGAGCAGGCACTTTCCACCGTCGATTCCGAATTCGGGCGCACCACCGATCCGGTGCGCATGTATATGCGCGAGATGGGGTCGGTCGAACTGCTGACCCGCGAAGGCGAAATCGAGATCGCCAAACGTATCGAGGACGGCCTCAAGCACATGATCCAGGCTATTTCGGCCTGCCCGACCACGATCGCCGAAATCCTTGGCCTGGCCGACAAGATCGAGCGGGAGGAGATGCGCATCGATGAAGTGGTGGACGGCCTTGTCGACCCGAATGCGCCCGCGGAGGCGCTGGCCGAGGAAGTTACCGACGAACAGCTGGAGGAGGATCTGGAGTCGGAAACCGAAGAGGACGAAGACGGAGCGGCGGTGCAGAACGCCAGCATGCTCAAACTCAAGGCCGATGCCGGTGAGCGTTTTGCCAAGATTCGCGTGCTCTACAGCAAGATGATGAAGGCGCTGGTCAAAAACGGTACCCGCAGCCGGCCCTACCTGAAGACGCAGGAAGAGATCTCCGCGGAGCTGATGCTAATCCGCTTTTCCGCGAAGCAGGTCGAGGCCTTGTGCGATGGCCTGCGCAGGCTGGTGGAGGAAGTGCGCTCCTACGAGCGCTCGATCATGGAGCTGTGCGTGGAGAAGTCCGGCATGCCGCGCTCCTATTTCATCAAGACTTTCCCGGGCAACGAGGAGGATCTGAATTGGGTCGGCCGCGAAGTCATCGGTCGCAAGCCCTACAGCGAAGTGCTCGCCCGTTTTGCGCCGGCGATCTTGGAACAGCAACAGGCACTCATAGACCTGCAAAAGCGCGTCGGCATCCCGGTCAAGGACCTGAAGGAAATCAATCGTCAGATGTCCACCGGAGAGGCCAAGGCGCGCCGCGCCAAGCGCGAGATGACCGAGGCCAACCTGCGCCTGGTGATTTCCATCGCCAAGAAGTACACCAACCGCGGACTGCAATTCCTCGACCTGATCCAGGAAGGCAACATCGGCCTGATGAAAGCAGTGGACAAGTTCGAATATCGCCGCGGCTACAAGTTTTCGACTTATGCGACTTGGTGGATCCGCCAGGCGATCACCCGCTCGATTGCCGACCAGGCGCGCACCATCCGCATCCCGGTGCACATGATCGAAACCATCAACAAGATGAACCGGATTTCGCGCCAGATTCTCCAGGAAACCGGACAGGAACCGGATCCGGCGACGCTCGCTGTGAAAATGGAAATGCCCGAGGAAAAGATCCGCAAGATCCTCAAGATCTCGAAAGAGCCGATCTCCATGGAGACGCCGATAGGCGACGACGACGATTCG
>DATENC010000024.1:0-97810 GCA_035275265.1 Burkholderiales bacterium
GGGCCTTATGCGATACAGAGGATGGCCTGTAATCCAGGTCGAAGAACTGGTCGGTTTGTAGCGAACGGTTGCGGTGGCGGTCTGCGGCAAGGATCCTGTCACCGGCAGGATCAGAGAGATCTGCTCAGGCGTTGCCGGGCCGTCATGGGCCAGCGCACCCAGAGGCAATGTCGCACCGGTCGCGGCCTGCGTCGTTGCGTATGCGATCGACGAAAATCCCGAGAGGTTCCCTGCTCCGTCCGTCGCTCTTACCCGGTAACCGTAGGTTGTGCTGGCGACCAGGGAAGAGCTATCGCTGTAGGCTAATGCTGATGGCGTGGAAATCTGGGCGAAATTCGTGGTACAGGCGGTTCCCGCACAGCGCTCGAGGCGATAGCCTGTTACTCCGACGTTGTCGTTTGACGCGCTCCATGTTAGATCGATCTGGCCTTCGCCGACGGCCGTGGCAACAAGATTCCCGGGCGCGCTCGGCGGAGTGGTGTCCCCACTCGCGGTAGCGGTCGTGACGCTAGCGCTTGCTGGGGCCGAAACGTTGCCAGCCGCGTCGCTTGCAGCCACCGAATAGTTGTATGTCGTGCCCGCAAGCAGGCCCGAATCCCCATAGTTCGTGGCGACGGATGTCCCCACCTGGGTGCCGTTGCGACGGATGATATAGGCGGTCACCGCAACGTTGTCCATTGACGGGTGCCACGACAGATTGGCCCCGTTAGATCCCACTGCCGAGGCCGTCAAGGCGGCTGGGGTAGTGGGAGGGGTCGCGTCAGTAGTAGTAGATCCCGCCGAGCCGTCGGTTGTGGCGGGGATGCCCGCGCCGCAACCGGCCAAGGTCAGAGCGAACACGGGAACGAGCAGCAGAAGCTTCAGGCGCGACATGGGAACCTTTGTCAACGAGTCGGGAAAGCGGATATCCAATGACATAGCCATTAGTGGAGCCTCAGGAACCAGACGTTTTGGCCGTGGTCTGGGACGTAAGCAGCTCCACGGAGGCGCGGTATGTAGAGGAATTTGTTGTATGGCCCGTTGAGGGTTTGCGGTATTGACGTGCCTCCTGTCGTAGCAAGCGTGGTGACTGCGAATGTGGATGCATCAATTCTATAAACGGTGCTCCCCGAACCCGCAGCGCGAGCCAGATAAGCATCCAGGGCCGGCACATAGACCATCCCGCCCTTTTGAAGTGACGCCACGTTCCCCGCGTTCGGCCCTGTCAGCGTTACCGTTGTCCATGCATTGGTTGATAACGTGTACAGATGATGACTGCTGCCTTCTCCACCTTGCCCATAAATGCGGCCTCGCGTGGTATCAAAGGCCGTCATCATTTCGGCCCCATTCGGGCCACTTCCGGTTGCGCCTAAGTTGGCGGTAAACGTGTTCGAACTGCGGTTCCACCGGCCCATCTGGGAACCGGCCATGGCGTAAATATCTCCGGTAAGCGGATTGGCCGTATAGATGATCCACCAGTTATTGAAGGGGGCCGGGAGGCGAGGGTGGGTCCCTGCGGCGCTGTAGTTGTTAGTCCCGATATTGTAGGAATCAACGGTAGCGAGAGCCGGCAATCCGTTGCCGCAATACCAGCTTCCACCGAGCAACATGACGCGATTATTTGCCTCGTCGAGCGTAACGCCGTAGTAGGTGTGCCGCGCCGTGGGTCTGCCGTCGGCATAGTATTCCGAACATTCTCTGACGCTCGCGCTTGGCGTTCTTGCCAGGACCTCGACCCATTGCGGATCGCTGCGCTCCAGTTCCAGCGCATCAACTTCGTTGCCGCTGTAGTCACTGTGACCGCCAGTAGCAACGGAATAGACCTTTGACGTACGGGGATCGGCTACGAACGAGTTCCATGCTGCTACCTTGGTCCAACTCGAGCTGAGTTCATTTGGCAGACTCGACATCCGGGTATTCGGGACCTCATGCCATTGACCTATCGTCAGTCCGTTCACCCAAGCCGGGAGCGGTCCTGCCGGAGGCAATACCGAGACCGTGGCTGTCGCGCTCTGAGTTCCACCCGTTCCGGTGCAGGAAAGACTGAATTGGGTGGTAGTTGTCTGTGCGGCGGTGGACTCGCTACCGGAGGTCGCCTTGGCGCCTGACCAGCCGCCTGAAGCAGTGCAAGACGTGGCGTTCGCCGAGGACCAGGTGAGCGTTGACGTTCCTCCGCTCGCGACCGCCGCCGGATTCGCCGTAAGCGATACTGTGGGTGCCGGCGGTGGCGGTGGTGAGCCCGACACGGTGACGGTCACCGACGAGCTTGCGCTGCCGTCCGGACCGGTACAGTTAAGAGAGTAGTTGCGACTCGCGCTAAGCGCGCCGGTCGTCTGGTTGCCGGAAGTCGCCTTGGTACCCGACCACGCGCCCGAGGCCGAGCAGGACGTCGCATTCGTCGAAGACCAAGTGAGCATGGAAGCTGCGCCACTTGTGACAGTCGTGGGGTTCGCCCCGAACGACACGACTGGCAGGTTCGTTGCCGTGGTCGGTGCCACGAGAGGTTCATCTACGTCTGCGCCTGCCCCGCCGCAGCCGGATAGACTTAGGGTCGCCAGTATTAGAGTTGCAGAAATTGCGAATGCAAAGATTTCGGATCCAATTCTTTTAACGTTGGACATGCGGGAGGCCTTTGGGATGTACTTGCAAGACATTACGCAAGCCACGTGCCACAGGTCAGAAGGACGAAGAAACAGTGAATTGCGAACACCCGGGTGCGAAAGCAGTCGCCATTGGACGACAAGAAAACACGGCTACTTTTTTTCAAGAAAAAGACAGTCGCCAGCAGGCGACAAAAGTTAGTGGCCCGACTGCCTGATCAAGTGAGAGATTGCTTTTCCTGCCGGACAGCGCGCAATTGCGACAGACGAAATCGCTCATTCCGCCCGAAAGAAGTGACAGAAAAATGAAAATCTTCAGTGCGTCATCCCGCGAGCGCGATGTTTGGTGCCTCGTCCACACGTTCAATCCCATCGTCATTCCGTATTCGATGACCCCTGGCGTCAAGGTCGTGGACGGAGACGGAATTCGGTCCAAGCTTTTTCGGCCAATGGGGTAACGTGCGCGTTTCCTCAGGCGAGCAAGCCAGAGTTCAGGGGTGTGGGAGGGGGCAGGTGTGCGTACTCCCGCACAGGCAGGTCACGAAGCGCTGCGCCGTCGAAAATAGGAGAAGAGCCGGTAGTGCACGAGGGTGAAACGCGGCGACAAGGCGATGTGCGGGCTGCCAATTTCATCAGTAGCCATTTCAATCGCTTGCCATTAAACTTAGCGCCCAATGCGCAGGTGCGCCAAGCCGCGAGGGGCGGCTAGGCCGCAAGAACACCAGGTCACCGTGCTATTTTGCGGACTGGAAGGGGGGCGCCGCGGCGAATCACTGCGTCGCGCGCCAGCACCGGAACGGCCTGTTACCAACTACCCTGCACGGGAACTCATGAGCGTAGTCGCCGTCGTTGGCTTGGGATACGTGGGCTTGCCGCTCGCTGTCGAGTTCGGCAGGAAGCGCAAGACTGTCGGCTTCGACTTGTCGCACTCCAAAGTAGACAACTATCGCCGGTTCATCGATCCCACTGGCGAGCTGTCGAGCGCAGACCTGCGGGCTGCAGACCAACTTACCGTGACGACCGATCCGGCTGCACTCGCGCAAGCCGATTTCATCATCATCGCGGTACCGACGCCGGTTGATTCTGCGCACCAGCCCGATCTTGCCGCGCTCACGGGTGCCACCGAGTCGGTCGCGAAGCACATGAAACGCGGCGCGATCATCGTGTACGAATCGACCGTCTATCCCGGTGCCACCGAAGAAGTCTGCATTCCGATCCTCGAAAAATTTTCTGAAATGCGGTGGAAGCGGGACTTTCACGTTGGTTACTCGCCCGAGCGCATCAATCCCGGCGACAAAGAACATACGCTCACCCGAATCCTGAAAGTAGTATCGGGTGACAGTCCGGAAACGCTTGCAAAAATAGCCGAGCTCTACCAGAGCATCATCACCGCCGGGGTGTTCCGCGCCTCGAGCATCAAGGTCGCCGAGGCCGCCAAGGTGATCGAGAACACCCAGCGCGATCTCAATATTGCGCTGATGAACGAGCTTGCCATCTTGTTCGACAAGATCGGTATCGACACGCTCGAAGTGTTGCAGGCCGCGGGAACCAAATGGAATTTCCTTCCATTCCGGCCCGGCCTGGTCGGTGGACACTGCATTGGCGTCGACCCGTACTACCTGACCCACAAGGCCGACATGATCGGCTATCACCCGCAAGTCATCCTTGCCGGCCGGCGTATCAATGACGGTATGGGCAAATTCATCGCTGAACAGACCGTCAAGCACATGATCCGCAATGGCTCACAGGTCAAGGGCTCACATGTCAACGTGCTGGGGCTGACCTTCAAGGAAAACTGCCCCGATATTCGCAATACCCGGGTGATCGACGTGATCCAGGAATTGAAGTCCTATGGCATCAAAGTCCATGTTCACGATCCGGTGCCCGACGCCGGGGAAGCGCGCCATGAGTACGATCTCGACCTCGAGCCGTGGGACGCATTGCCGCGCGCCGATGCCGTGGTGGTGGCAGTCGCGCATCGACAGTTCGTTGCGAGACCACTCCACGACTATCTCGCCAAAGTTGTCGAGCGCGGTTGTTTCATAGACGTCAAAAGTCAATTCGATATGACGGCGTTGCAGGGGGCCGGGCTCACGGTATGGCGTTTGTGACGGACTTGATCGTGTTCTTGAGCGTCTGTTGGTGTTGGAATTTTCGTTGGCGGCCATCGGCGGCGGTGTTCCAGTCTTGATCATTGATAAGAGCCCCAGGTACCAGGAAGTCCTGAGGTTGATCCGGCAACGTCCTCGCCGCTGGCTCATCACTGGTGTCGCCGGTTTTATCGGCTCCCATCTTCTGGAGACGTTGCTGAAACTCGACCAGGTGGTGATTGGCCTCGACAACTTTACAACTGGGTATGACCGCAATCTGGAGGAGGCGAGGGAGGCGGCCGGTGAGCGGGCGTCTCGCAATTTCACCTTCATCGAAGGCGACATCCGTCAGCTCGCAGACTGCAGGCGAGCCTGCGAAGGCGTGGACTTCGTGCTACATCATGCGGCGCTGGGCTCGGTGCCGCGTTCGGTCGAGGATCCCTTGGCGAGCCACGAGACCAACCTCACGGGCTTCGTCAACACGATGGTGGCCGCCCGCGACGCCCGGGTCGAGCGCTTCATATACGCGGCGTCCAGTTCGACCTACGGGGACCACCCAGGCCTGCCCAAGGTGGAAGAGACGATCGGCCGGCCGCTTTCACCCTACGCCGTAACCAAGTACGCGAACGAACTCTACGCCGACGTCTTCACCCGCTGCTACGGCATGACTTCGATCGGTCTGAGGTACTTCAATGTCTTCGGGCCGCGCCAGGACCCCGAGGGCGCTTATGCGGCGGTCATTCCGAAGTGGATCGCCCAGTTCATCGGCAGCGAGCCGGTGTACATCAACGGCGACGGAGAAACCAGCCGCGACTTCTGCTATGTCGAGAACGCGATCCAGGCCAATCTGCTCGCTGCGACCACCGACAACCCTGAGGCGCTCAACCAGGTCTATAACGTGGCGGTTGGTGAACGCACTACCTTGAACGAACTCTTCGACTTTGAGCGCACATTGCTTATCGAGCAATTTCCGCGAGTGCGCGACTGCCGCCCGAGTTACCGGGAGTTCAGGGACGGCGACGTGCGCCATTCGCAGGCCGACATATCCAAGGCCCGGAAGCTGCTCGGCTACGCCCCCACGCACCGCGTTGGCGAAGGGCTCAAGGAATCAATGGGTTGGTATATACAGCGTCTGTCGCGGTAGTTTGTGCTCGCTCCTTACTCGTCTCAGGGGCTCTGTTCACCCGCCGGCCGTACACGCTTGTAGTTGAACAATTACATGACGCGAAAGGGATTCTCCTACTCGCCCTTGTTTGAAAGCCCGTTCTGTTGACATTCCACAAGCGTTTTCTGACTGCTCGAAATGAGTGTGGTATCTCGGGTTCGGAAAACGTCCCGTACGTGATTTTTATATTATAAACAGATAGATATACGTACTTGTTAACAACCCAGATAACGTAGCCGTATCTGTGGAGTTTGTAATTTCCCAAGAATAGATTTATTCTGTTGTCGCTTCTGGACGACAACCGACAACTCAGATAAGCTGCTGCTTGAAGCCTTGGAATAAGTTCGGCACACTAAAGAATAAGAGGCTGCGTCAGAAGTTGTAGCAACAAGGAAGCATGTTGGGACGTCAACACGCACTCCCAGAAAAGTAAAGGGACGAGAAAAATACTTGCGGGTAGTGAGTGGCGGCGGATGTAGTGGGTGATGTTTTATGCAAGGGGGGGAAGGCCGACGAGCGCATCAAGGGCGCCGCGTCGATCTTCAGGAAAGCACCTGCAATTTTCGGGGCCGTGGGCGCGGGGTCAGTCGCCCGCCACCACGGTTCCCGGTTATCGCTTTTCCCCCCCCCCGGTTCACCGATCTTCGTTGCGTAGTCCGATGCTTGAGCAGCCTGGACGTCGCGTGAAATTTCTCGCGGACGTCTAGAACCTGCCAATCGTCACGAGCAAATTGTTCTTTGGTGTTGCTGCGCGTTGAAGTCATGAAATAAAAAGCTGTTATATAAACAAAACAAAAGGACAAAAAGTAATCAATACGTAGTCCTGGGATTCAGATGGACGCATTGGTGTTGGCCGAAAACTTAGGGAGGCAGAACATGACGTGCAATAACAATGGCTGGAGAGAGGCGCGCGAACTCTTTCCAACAGCAACTGAAAAGTACACGCCATGATCCAACTCTTCACCCACTATGTTCCGGGGAGGTCGATCGTTCTCGCGACCCTGGAAGCGCTTGTCCTGTTGATGGCGGCCTATGTCGGCATTTCCCTCGATCTGGCCGGATCAGGGGCGGCGATCCCCGGTGCTGGAGAAGCAATATCGTCGCAGGCATTTGTTTTCGCGCTGGGCATGATGATCGTCATGTCGAGCATGGGCCTGTACCAACCGGACCTGTGGAGCAACACCCGCTCCATAAGGGCGCGCCTGGTTATCGCCTTTCTTCTCGGTTTCGCGATAACGGGTCTGGTCTCGTATCTGATCCCCTCGCTTTACCCGCGGCCCGTCGCGCTCGGCGCTACCATATTGTTAGTGGCACTAGGTGGAAGCTTTGTCGTCCGCGGCGCCTTTCACAAGTGGACCGATCTGGGCGCGTTCAAATCGCGGGTCCTGGTGCTGGGAACAGGCTCCCGGGTAATGAAGCTTGCTGAGCATGCGCAGCGCAACCAGAATCATCGAGTGATCGGTTATGTCTCGCTGCAACCTTCCAGACACTACATTCCCGCGGCGCAAGTTCTGCCCATGGCGCCGGGAGATTCGCTGCTGTCCGTTGTTGAAAAATACGCGATCGATCAACTTGTCATTGCGGTCAGGGACCGGCGCGGTGGCGGGTTTCCTGTGCAGCAGTTGCTGGAATGCAGAATGAAGGGGGTCAAGATCGTCGAGTTGCCCACCTTTATCGAACGCGAGTACCGCCAAGTGCTGCTGGAATCGCTGAACCCGAGCTGGATGGTCCTCGGCGACGGCTTCCGCCAGGGGCTATTCGGGAACGCCGTAAAGCGCTTGTTTGACTTGAGCGTGAGCGGAGCGCTGCTCCTGCTTACGCTGCCGATCATGCTCATCACGGCCTTATGCATCTACCTGGAAAGCGGCGGACCCGTCCTCTTCCGGCAACAGCGAGTCGGCCAGGGCGGGCGCATTTTCACGCTCTATAAGTTTCGCAGCATGAGAAACGACGCGGAGAGCGACGGGACACCGCACTGGGCGAGGGCCAACGACGACCGTACCACCAAAGTCGGCCGGTTCATTCGCAAATTTCGGATTGACGAGCTGCCGCAGGTTCTAAACGTGTTTCAAGGGGAAATGAGTTTCGTAGGTCCGCGGCCCGAAAGGCCGTTCTTTGTGGACCAACTGGTAAACCAGATTCCTTTCTATGCCTTGCGCCACAGCGCCAAGCCGGGGATCACGGGCTGGGCGCAGGTGCGCTACCCATATGGTGCGTCGATCGACGATGCCATCGAAAAGCTTCAGTACGATCTTTACTATGTGAAAAACCACGGCCTGTTTCTCGACTTCATGATCCTCCTGTCAACTGTGGAGGTCGTGTTGTGGGGGAAGGGAGCCAGATGAGAGCGCTTGACCGTACGGAGAAACGGCTGGTGACTCTACTGCTGCAGGGGGCGGGAGTAGCGTAAACACAAATAACGGCGACGACTCGCCGGTGTTCGAAGTTGGAAGATCAAGGGAGGCAACATGAAAGTCTTGTCCAAGGAAAAGAGCAGGGTGCTGGCAATGAGAAACGGCTGGTCACTTGCTCGAGCGGAAGGCTATATCGATGGCGAAACCTTTCGCCGGCGCGGTAAGACGCCCTCGATGTATGCCCAAATCGGAATCGATGACTATTGCCTGGGCTTCCGGGCCAGTTACTACGAACGGCAGAACCGGGATTCAACAGCGAGCATTCCGGCTCCACCTGTGGCAACGGCCATAATTGCGAAGGCGTAGCAATTCTGTCGAACTCGTCCGTGCCGGGATAGATCCGGCGCAAAAGCGGTCGGGGCGCCGGCCTCCTCCTGCCGGCGCGTCATGCTTGGTCGGCCTTCAATGGCTTGCGGCCAAAATTGCCTTTAGCTTTGTCGAGAGTCTTGCCAACATGCAAGCGAATATCGCCGGTGTGTCGCGTCGCGCTGTCCACCATCTTCGTTCGCACGGCACGCGCGTTTCGCGGTGTGGAATTTCGACAAAGGTAATAGAATGCATGGCTGCTTGATATCGTGGAAGGAGAACATGCCGTGAGCGTCCTGAGATGGGCAGCCATAGGGGTGGTAGGTTTGGTGCTGGGATTGGGAGGATGCGGTACGGTCTATCCGCCTTTGCCCCGGCAGACAGCCTGGACCGATACGCCTTACTTGGTCGGCCCGGGCGATACGCTCAACGTCGTCGTGTGGCGCAACGCGGATCTGTCCATGACTATTACGGTGAGCCCCAACGGAAAGATTTCCACGCCGTTGGTGGAAGATCTGGAAGCAAGCGGCAAGACGGCGCCGCAGCTTGCCCGGGACATCGAAAAAGTCCTGGCCACGTACATCCGGGATCCGAAAGTCACGGTCATCGTCACCAACTTCGTCGGGCCTTACTACCAGCAGGTCCGCGTGATCGGCGAGGCGGCCAAGCCCCAAGCGCTGGCCTACCGTGAACAGATGACGCTTCTGGATGTCATGATCGCTGTGGGCGGCATCACCGATTTCGCGGACGGGAACAAGGCAAGCATCCGCCGCACCGGCGGCGACGGCAAGACTCAGCAGTTCGGCGTGCGGCTAAAAGATCTCGTCAGGGGAGGTGATCTGTCGGCGAATGTGTCGATGCGTCCCGGTGACGTACTGATCATACCGCAGAGCTTGTTCTAGGATTGGGATGAAAACATTCATGGGATCCGATCGTGCACGAGCTGGCTGAACAACTCCTCTCTCACCTCAAGGCCGCCTGGCGCTATCGCTGGTTTGCGGTTGCTATTGCCTGGCTCATTGCATTATTCGGCTGGATCAACGTCTACCGAATGCCAGATCGCTTTGAAGCTTCCGCCCGGGTCTCGGTGGACAATGCGTCGGTGATAAAGAACTTCATGTACGGCATCACGGCGCAGCCCGACGTCGTTCAGATGGTGGGGTCGATCGCCCGAACCCTGACGAGCCGACCGAACCTGGAGAAGGTGATCCGGATGGCTGACATGGAGGTCGGCCTCAAGAGCCCCGAGCACCGGGAACAATTGATTACCTCCATGACCAGGAACCTCACCATCCAGAGCGCGGGCGGCGAACTCTACACCATCGCCTATGCCCACGCTGACCCCCAAAAGGCAAAGCGGGTGGTCGAGTCGCTGCTCATGATATTCGTCGAAGGAAGCCGCAGCGAACAGAAAACTGACTCCGAAGCCGCGCGACACTTCATCGACAGCGAACTCGAGGCCAGTAAAGTGAAGATGAATGCCGCCGAGAATGCGCTTGTCGAGTTCAAGCGCCGGCAAGTGCTCATGTCCGGCGGGAAGGATTACACGCGGGTGATCGAGGCGCAGGCTGCCCTGAGTCAGGCAGTACTGGAACTCAAAATGGCCGAAACCAGCCGGGAGGCGATCAAGAAGAATCTTACGGATGAAACGGAAATCCCGTCTCTGCTGGAGGATGAGAGCGCCAACGAATATGTTCCTCCCGAGACTAATGCCCGCATCCAGGCCCTCGAGCTGAAGCTCGATGACCTGCGACTCAATTACACGGAACAGCATCCCGACGTCATAGCCATGGTGCGCACCATCGCCCAGCTGAAGCAAGAGAAGAGCACAGAGGACGCACCGAGGAAGCCCGCACCACGCATAGCCCGGGCTCCGGACACGCAGTATCGGCCGATGGCCCTTTCTCTGGCGACGGCCGACGCGAACGTGGCTGCGCTAGAGGCCCGCGTGGAGGAGTACCGCAAGCGCTATGAGGAGTTGAAAGGGGCGGCCGTTGCGGCGCCCGAGATCGACGCGAAATTCGGGCAACTCACCCGGGACTACGAACTAGCCAAGGGTGGCTACGGGGCATTGCTGGCACGGCGCGAAACGGCCCGGATTACCAACGAAATGGAAAAGAAAACGAATGTGACGGACTTCCGGGTGATCGATCCGCCCCGGGTGTCATCCATACCCAGTGGACCCAACCGCCGGCTGCTCAATTCGCTCGTGTTGTTGGTGGCCCTCGGAGGCGGAGCTGGTCTTGCTTTCGTACTCAGCCAGATCAGGCCCACATTCAACGATGAGCGCAGACTCCGGGAAGTGAGTGGAGTTCAGGTCCTCGGGACGGTCGTCATGGCCTGGACCGCTGCGCAGAAAGCGCGCCGGACGCGAGGTTGGGCAGCGCTCCTGATTTCCTTCGTGAGCCTGCTTTCGGCCTACGCCGCAATAATGTTGGGGCTCGTGCTGACCGTGTCGAGGGCCTAGGATGAGCATCATTGAAAGAGCGGCAGAGTTGCTTGGGACGATCGAGCCGCCGAAGTCGAAATCTTCCGCGCCAGCCGAGCCAGTCCAGAAAAAGTGGATAGTTGGCGAAAGCACCCATCGTTCCGGGTTTCCTGGAGCGATGGAACTCGCGGCGCAACAGGACGCAAAGGTTATTGCGGCGGATTCGAAAGCCAAGGTCGTGCCCGCAGGCCCCGCCCGGAAGACATCCCGGACTCTCAAGATCGATCGGGAACAGTTGCGGCGGCAGAGCATGATCGCGCCCGATGGCGAGCGCACCCCGATTGCCGAGGGCTTCCGGCGCATCAAGCGCCAGATCCTTGCGAACGTAGACCGTGCCAAGGCCGGCGCGCCGCCCAACCTCATTCTGATAACAAGCGCGCTGTCGGGGGAAGGCAAGACGTTCTGCGCGATCAATCTCGCGATCAGCATCGCCATGGAAAGGGATCGCAGCGTGCTGCTGGTGGACGCCGACGTGGCCAAGCCTTCTGTTCCCAAGACACTCGGACTGAAAGCGGAACAGGGGTTACTGGACGTTCTGCTCGACCGCCGGGTAGAGTTGGCGGACGTCTTGTGCAAAGTAGACATCGGCAAGCTCACAATTTTGCAAGCCGGCACGGCGCACCAGCATGCGACGGAATTGCTGGCGAGCGACGCAATGCGCGTGCTGCTCCAGGAAATGGCCGAGCGTTATCACGACCGCATCATCATCTTTGATTCCCCACCGCTCCTCGCCGCGAGCGAGGCTGGCGCCTTGGCAAGCCAGATGGGCCAGATCGTGATGGTGGTGGAATCGGGAAAGACCGCCGCAGCAGCAGTGAAGGCCGCTCTGGGCCGTATCGAGTCGAGCAACGTCACCGGCTTGCTGCTCAACAAAGGAGAAGGTCCCGGGCGGAGGTACGACTACGGGGGCTATGGGTAGGGCGCGAAGTGACGCCCAGCCTTGGGGGCAAGTAAGGCGAGGCAGCGGACAACGCTGCCGCAATCTGAAGCGGTTCTTGTGGCTTTGCGCCGCGTTGGCCGCCTTGCTCTCCTGTCGTGTGTGGGCCGCGATGTGGGAGATCGTCCCCACACTGACCGTGGCAGAAACCTATACCGACAATATTTCGCTGACGCCGGACGCAGCGAAGCAGACTGACTGGGTCACGCAAGTCATCCCTTCGGTTTCGGTCGTTGCCACCGGCGCCCGACTGCGCTTCAATGCCACATACTCTCCCGAGATCACTTATTACGCTCGGGGGCAGAAAGACAACCAGGTATACCAGCGGCTCAATGCCACCGGAACCGCGGAGCTTGCGAAGCAACTCCTCTTCGTCGATGCCGGCGCCAAAGTCGATCAATACAACGTTTCCCTCCAGGGCCCCATCACGGATAGCAACGTCTATACCACCGGAAACCGCTCCACGGTGAAGACGTTATTTGCGAGCCCCTATCTCAAGCATGACTTCGGCGACAACCTGTCGGCGGAGGCGCGGTACACTTATAGCGTGGTTGACTCCGACGACACGTCGGGACTCTCGGACAGCGTGGCGAACCGCGTCGATCTGCTGCTGGCAAGCGGCCCTGCGTACAAGGTGTTCACCTGGGATCTCTCCTATAGCAGGGAAAACACCGACTACTCGGATCGTTTGTTCGACAACGGCTTTGAGGTGAGTTCGGCAAGCGCCCGGCGACTGATCACGCCTACGTTGGGGCTGCTGGCGAGCGTGGGCTACGAGGATTACTTCAGCACCATCGGGCGGGCATCAGAGGGGCTGTTGTGGAGTGCAGGATTCGATTGGGCACCGACGCCGCGCACGCGCCTCGTGGCGACCGCTGGTGAACGGTTCTATGACAATACTTACTTCCTCGATTTCAATCACCGCACGCGCCTTACGACCTGGGGCGCCGGTTATAGCGAGACCATCACGACCACGCGCAATGAATTCTTCATTCCGGCCATATCGAGCACATCGACATATGTGGACACATTGTTTACGTCACGATTCCCAGATCCGGTGGCCCGTCAGAAGGCGGTGGAGGAATTCATCGCCCGGACTGGGCTTCCACCGAGCCTCAACGCTCCGATCAACGTCTTCGTCAACACACGGTTCCTGCAGAAACGCTCGAACGCATCGGCCGGCATCGTGGGGGTCAGAAACGTTCTGATCGCCAATGTGTTCGAGCAGACCGTCGAAGGGTTGGCTGGAAACCAGGTCCTGCCCGACGCGCCCAACGCCAGCATCCAGACCGGGGCGGGCATTCTGTGGAATTGGCGCATGACGGCGCAGAATGCCTGGAACCTGGGCGCAGCCTACAGCCGTAACGAAACTCCAAACACCGGCGAAATCGGTTACCTTACCTTCGTTACGATGGGTATCAACCGTCAGTTTCAACCGCGGCTTTCCGGCTCCCTCCACTATCGCTTTCAGCAGAATGATTCAAACTTCGGCGTGAACGACTACACAGAGAATGCAGTGCTGGCAACACTCCAAATGGGGTTTTGACGCTTCGTGTACGAAGCTTTCTACCACCTCCAAGGCAAGCCGTTTCAGCTGAGTCCCGATCCCAGCTTTCTTTTCGCCAGCTGGGGCCACCGTCGGGCAATGGCTTACCTGACGTACGGCGTACATCAGGGCGAAGGGTTCATCGTCATCACGGGAGAAATCGGCGCCGGCAAGACCATGCTCGCGAGCACGCTCGCCCGCAGGATGACGGCGCAGACGTTTGCACTTGCTCAGGTAGTAAGCACGAGTCTGGAGGCGGACGACCTCGTCCGCATGGTGGCAGCGGCATTCGACCTGCCTCAGGAGAACAGCAAGGCGGTGTTGCTCAACCGGATCGAACAATTTCTGTTTGCTTGTCACCGTGAGGGGAAGCGAGCGCTCTTGGTAGTGGACGAGGCCCAGAACCTTCCGGCGAGGTCGCTGGAGGAATTGCGCATGCTGTCCAACTTCGTGTATGGCGGTAAGCCCCTGCTGCAGACTTTTCTGCTGGGCCAGCCGGAGTTCCGCAGGACGCTTCTGAGGCGCGATATGGAGCAGTTAAGGCAACGGGTGACTGCCTCCTGCCACCTGGGACCGTTGGACTCAGCGGAGACCGAGGCCTACATCGTGCATCGGCTGCGGACCGTCGGATGGCGCGATGACCCGTCATTTAGCAGCGACGCGTTCGCCGCGATCTACCAGCATACCGGTGGCATCCCGCGCAAGATCAATGTCCTGTGCGATCGCCTGCTGCTAATGGGCCGCCTGGATGAGAAACACGCGTTTACTGGCGACGACGTGGCCGAAGTTATCAGCGAGCTACAACTAGAATTCACACCAGTAGGGTTCAACCCGGAAGGCGGAGCCTGATGCCGTCCAGTTTCGCGAGTGCGCCCATACTATGCGTCGTGGGGGCCCGCCCGAACTTCATGAAGATCGCCCCGGTCATCCGCGCCATGCGGGGCTCCAGCCCGCCGTTGCCGATACGGCTCGTGCATACCGGGCAGCACTACGACCCCGAACTGAACAGCCAGTACTTCCGGGCGCTGGAAATTCCGGATCCGGACATCAACCTGGAGGTAGGTTCGGCATCGCACGCAGTGCAGACCGCCGAGATCATGCGCCGCTTTGAGCCGATCCTGGAGCAAGAGCGGCCTGCGGCGGTGCTGGTGGTTGGTGATGTGAACTCCACGCTGGCTTGCGCGCTGGTGGCTGTCAAAAAAGGAGTCGCGGTGATACACGTCGAAGCGGGACTGCGCAGCTTCGACCGCACCATGCCGGAGGAGATCAATCGCGTTCTCACAGATCAAATTTCGGACCTGTTGTTCACCACCGAGAAAAGCGCGCGCGAGAACCTGCTGCGCGAAAGTATCGCGGCGTCGCGCATCCACTTTGTGGGCAATGTCATGATCGACACCCTGCGACACAACTTGAAACAGGCCGTTCCAGCCGCACAAACCCTAAGCCAGCACGGCGCAAAAGCGGATTGGGTTCAAAGCGGTTTTGCGGTGCTTACCCTGCACCGACCGTCTAACGTGGACGACCCGGGCATGTTGCGGGCCATGCTTGGCGCGATACGCGAGGTCAGCCGCAAGCTGCCGGTGGCCTTCGCCGTGCACCCGAGGACCCGCGCCAGGATCGAACAGCATGGGCTGAGCCCCACGCTGGACACGCAGTCGATTCTAAAACTACCACCGCTGGGCTATCTCGAAATGCTGGGACTGATGCAATCAGCCCGGCTGGTTCTGACCGACTCCGGCGGGATCCAGGAGGAGACCACGGCTCTGGGTGTACCTTGCGTCACTCTGCGAGAGAACACCGAGCGGCCGATTACCGTGGAGCAGGGCACCAACACCGTGGTCGGAAGCAGTCCGGCGCACATCCTCGCCACGGTCGACGAAATCCTGCGCACGGGAGGAAAAGCGGGAAGAGTGCCGGAGCTGTGGGACGGCCGCGCGTCGGAGCGTATCGCAGCCGTGCTGCGTGAATGGATCGATGGCGCGGGCGGGCGGCTGGTAGCGTGACACTGCACGATGGCAGGAAAGGACTGCGTTGCTGGGTCTTGTTTCTTGTCGGCGTTCAATGGCATTCAGCGACGGCTACGCTTTGGGATTGATCCTCTCGGTCGCTTTTTGTGACGTGATGGTTGCAGCTCTCGATCCTATCCAGACGGCAAGCCAGATTCCCACGGCAACACCTGCGAAGTCGAGCACGAGATCGATGAGCGATGCATGGCGCCCCGGCACGAAAGACTGGTGCCATTCGTCGAAGATGCCGTACGCCGAAGCGATCGCGCAAGCACGGATCGCGCGCGCGCTCGGCGTGGGCAGCCAGGCGCCGAGCGCCCACCAAGTTGTCCACGCGAGGACGGCATAAGCTGGAACGTGCAAGGTGTTCTGCAGCCAGGACGGCATCCAGTAGAACACGCCGTAGAGCGCAGGATCCTCGTGCACTGGTGTTACGGGCACCGAGGAGAGCCGGTAGAGCACGGCCATGACAAGCAGCGGCAAGGCGACGTGTAGTTTGCTGGGCTTTATCCGCGCGTAGCGCGCTGCCAGTGCGGAAAAACTCATCGAAGCAGTCTCAAAAACTATCCAACGCAGATTCTCCTGCCGTGAAAAACATGAGCATAGCGTGGTCGTTCACTTAGGTGAAGAGTATTAGGTTTGACGCAGTTCGCACCTTGCCGCTGGGTGGGACCGGCAGTAAGGCCGGCAATTCGAGAGCATGAACCGCACTACCAAATGGGACCCGCTCGGGGCAAGCGGTGAGTCGTGCTTGGCACTTCGCCTGAAGTAGCAGCGGACGTGGAGAACTGGAAAGAGTCGCGGTCGACCCGGCGTGCTCCGTCAGTTTGGTGAATTGCCCTCTTCCCACATCACATCACAACCCTGTTCGGCGGCGGCGGATAGCAACTGAATCAGCGGATAGGCTCGCGCCCTGAGACCCACCGCTGCTGTCGTTTCCGCGTCTTGCGTGTTCGGCCGACCGCTTTGTTCGCTTTCAGGAGCGGCGGCAGCAAGTTTTTGCTTGAGCCTTGCAAGTGCCGCAGGGACGTCGGCAGCGAGCAGGGCGCTCGGCACCGTACCACTATGTCCCGCCATCTTCAGCAGTGTCACCGCGACATCGCCAAACATGGTGATGTTGCTCCACGCCTTGCTATTGAATGTCACCAGCATCGCTGCTTTGCCGTCGGAATGGGACCAATCCGCGCGTGGGCCAGGCGGGATCGGCTGTGCCCGTCAAAATCGGTGCCAGTGCGAGGATAAAACTGGATTGCATGGGGAGCTATTCGCAGAACCGGAGAGTGCGTCCGATGATATGTCAAATCGTGCCAAGCGCAGCACAAGATTTGTCCCAAGACGCTGTCGGCTCCGTACGGTCGCACACATATGACCATTTAATTTCACGGTGTGTGCGAAAACACGCGAGCCGTACCACAGGCAAGATCACAATTGGCCTTGAGTACAAATGATTCATTGCAGCGAATCCGCTGCGGTCGGGCAATGATGCTGCGACCTGAAATGGTCTCCCGCCGCGTCCTATGTGCGCTTCCGTACGGAAGAATCCTTGGCTGGGAGGGACAGTTCAGCATGGCGCGCACTCCAGGCCGGGTATGAACGGGTGCCAGGTGACATGCCCGCCATTCGAACTCCAGAAAGGGTAGACCATGAATACCAGACTTGCGACAACTTTGGTGATTGCCGCCCTAGTCGCGCCCGTGGCAGGTTACGCCGCCGATTCGCAGGCGACGAAGGAAAACATCAAGGACACCGTCAACGATACCGTGATTACCACGAAGATCGTAGCCAAGTACGCCAGGGATAAGGACGTGAGTGCGCTGAAGATAAGGGTCGATACCGACGACAAGGGCGTCGTGACACTGCGCGGTAAAGCAAGGAGCAATGCGGAAGCGGATAGGGCCGTTACGATTGCGCGAAGTACGAAAGGCGTGACTGCGGTCAAGAGCGAAATCAAGGTTCAAGCCAATTGATACCGGGACAGCAAGGTAGAGAAAGGAAATTCACTATGGGACTCGATCAGAAAGGTAACATCGTTTTTCGCGTATCTCGCGGGGAAAATAACCAGTGGGACGTGACCGAAAAGGGTTTCGAGAAACCGCTTGCTTCGTTTGACAGCGAGAAGGACGCTTGCAGCTACGCCAACGATCTCGCCAAGACCAAGCAGGGATCCAAGGTCGTGGTCGAAGGACGCGAAAAAGTCGGCACGCTCGGTCTACCTGGACACAAACGCTGATTCAAGTTTCTAGCGTTTGATGCCCGCCGCGTTACCGCGGGGCCGGGAAAGGGCTAGAGTGTGGTGGCCCGTTCCATCTTGTAAGTTGTGGGCATAACTGTGTCGCTCGGCTCGATACGAATGTCGGTTTACTGAGCACGAGTCCTGATGCTTGCCCGTCACTAATGTGGCACTTCCCCCAGCACCGTACATCGCCGGACCACGCGCCGCTGCACAGCCGGGTCGTAATCGGTGGCGCGATGCATCAGGCAGCGATTGTCCCAGACGATCAGTTCGCCCGGCGTCCACCGGTGCTCGTAGGTGAGATCCGCATGAACGGCGATCGCGTTGAGTTCGTCGATGAGCGCGCGGCCTTCATCGTAATCCGTTCCGGCAATGTATTCGGCGTGATCACCCAGAAATAGGCACTGGCGCCCGGTGTCCGGGTGCGTGCGCACGATCGGGTGGTCTACCGGCGGAACTTCGCGGCGCTGCGCCTCGGTCATGGGCTCATCGCCGTGCCGGCGTGTGCGCGAAAAATCGAGGTTGTGCACGGCCCGCATATTCGCGATCCGCTTTTTCCATTCCGGGTTCAGGCGCTCGTAGGCTCCGTACATGTCGCAGAAGTGCGTCTCGCCGCCTTCGCCGGCGACGACCTCGGCGTAGATTATGGTCGCCTGCCCAGTGACACGGCGCCACGAGCCGTCCGTATGCCAGGCCAGCGTGCCCCTATCCGGATGCTTCCCGTTCGGATTGCCGTTCTCATCTAGGTTGGACAGGCGATACAGCTCGGGGTAGCCATCCGCGTGGTACTGATTCATCACGTGGATCTGCACCTCGCCGAAATGGCGGGCGAATTCCACCTGCTGCCGGGGAGGTAGCTCCTGCGAGTTGAATACCAGCACCTGGTAATGCAGAAACGCCTGGTGGATCGAGCGGAACAAGGCGTCGTCCACTCCACGCGCCAGGTTCACTCCGATGATCTCGGCGCCGAGCTTTGGCGTCAGCGGCCGGACATCGAAGGGCCAGCGATGCCGATTTTGAGATTGTACGAGCATGTCAGGAAATGAAACTCGAAGGATTCAGTAGCAGTCGCAACTTAGTCTGACGACCAATCTCGGGTTTTGGCAAGCGCACCGGCGGCTCACAGCGTAGCGAATAATCATCCTCCGAGCATTTGGTGGAGCACCGCCATTTGCGTCACCATGCGGTTACGGGCTTCCTTGATAACCACACTGCGGGGGCTATCGAGAACACCGTCATCCACCTCTACACCGCGGCGAACCGGCAGGCAGTGCATGAACTTGCAATCAGCTTGTGCATTCTCGAACCAATGCTCATCAATGCACCATTTCATGAACCCTCGTCTGAGAGCCTCATCCCCGGGCCGATTTTCGTATTGACTTACCGACGACCACGACTTGGCGTAAATGACATGGGCGCCCTGCATTGCCTCGCGGCGGTCTGGGGTTTCGCTGATGCTGCCGCCCGCGCGCTGCGCGGCCTCGCGTGCTTTGTTCATGATGCTACCGGGTAGTTCGAAACCCGGTGGGCGCAGCACGGTGACATCCATGCCACGCATGCTGGCCATGTGAAGGACTGCTGCGGGCACTGCGAACGGCAGCGGCTTCGGATGGTAGACCCACGACAAGACGAAACGCCCGCCATTTCCGGGGATTCCCAGGTCGTCCAGGGTTTTCCAGTCGGCCAGACTCTGGCAGGGGTGATTCACGGCTGATTCCATGTTGATCAAGGGGACATCAACTAGCTCGGCAAGTTCGCGGAATTGGCGATCGGCAAGATCCTGTTCCAGACTGTGGCGGTCGGCGAAGGCGCGAATACCCATGGCATGTCCATAGGAGGCGATTACGGGCACGGCCTCACGGATGTGCTCTGCGGCCACGCCATCCATGACGATACCGGACCGGGATTCAAGCCCGTGAATGGACATCTCGGGGGACACAACGAAAGAGCTACCACCTAGTCGCACCATGGCCGCCTGAAAAGAGGTCAAGGTCCTCAGCGAGCGGCTCAGGAAAAGCAGTGCCAGAACTTTGCCCTGCAGCGCGCGGGGCTCGGGCTCCCGTTCGAGCTTTCCAGCCAGCTTCAGCAGTGCGCGGAGTTCTTCGATGGAGAAGTCGGCCAAGTCGTTAAAGCGCTTCATCGACTATCGTCTCCGTACTTGGAAGATTGTCCGCCCGCGATGCCAGGCGCCGCGCGTGGTCCGCGAGTAGAGATCATGAACGCTACTCACGGTTCCTCAATCGCTTATCGCCGCGTAAACCAGTTGCTTGAACAGCCGACGATAGTACGCGCGTAGCGGACCGGGTGCCTGCACCATGTACACCGCGACGATTTCTTCCTTCGGATCTACCCAGAAGTAGGTTCCCGCGTAACCGCCCCACATGAACTCGCCCGCCGACCCCGGCAGCGCGGCGATGCCCGCGCCTTGGCGCACTGCGAAGCCGAGCCCAAACGTGTAGCCTGCTGTGCCGAGCAGGAGTTCACCCGGCGTCAACGACGCGACAATGCGTGTGCCGAGATGGTCGGACGCCATCAGCGCTACCGAACTGCGGCTCAGCACTCGAACACCGTCGAGCTGACCGCCATTTAGCAGCATCTGCGAAAAACGCAGGTAGTCCGCCGCGGTGGATACACCGCCGGCCCCGCCGGAGTCGTTTGCTGGCAATGCCGATACGTCCATCAGGTTGCTGGCTTTGCCGGTGGCGGCGTCGGCCGCAAACGGTTCGGCGAGACGACTCAGTTTTTCCTTCGGCACCCAGAAAGCGGTGTCGGTCATTTTCAACGGCTTGAACAGGCGCCTGTCGAGAAAATCGCCGAGCCGTTCTCCCGATGCCGCCTCGACCACGCGGCCGAGCAGGTCACTTGCCAGGCTGTACTCCCAGACGGCGCCGGGCTGGTGCACCAGCGGCACCTTCGACATGCGCTCCACCTGTTCCGCAGGTGCGAGGTCGCGCGAGTCGAAGTCGATCGCGGCTTTGTAGATTCCGGCTTTGCCCAAAGCCTCTTTTACGGTCGCGTTCTGCGTCAGTTCACCGTAGGCCAGGCCGGCAGTGTGGCGCAGCAGGTCCTGCACTGTCATTTCGCGGTCCGCGGAAACGAGTGTGTACGTGACCCTGGCGAATTCGGAATCGGTCTTTGCCATGCTCACCTGCAGACTCTTCATCGCCGGAAGAAACTTCGAGACAGGATCGGTGAGCTGCATCCTGCCGTCCTCGACCAACATCATTGCGGCGACCGAGACGACCGGCTTGGTCATCGAGTAGATGCGGAAGATCGCGTCCTTCGCCATCGGCTTGCCGGCTTCCTTGTTCTGTAGCCCGATTGCATCCGAGTACACCAGCTTGCCCTTGCGCGCCACCAGGAAAACCGCTCCAGGAAGCTTTCCCTGGTCGATTTCCTTCCTGAAGGTTTCCGCGATGCGGCCCAGCTTCTGCGCAGACATGCCGACCGACTCGGCCGGTGCAGCCGGCAGCCCTTGCGCCCAGGTGGTCGCAAAGGAGACTAGCGCGGCGACGCAAAGGACCGTCGCGGCAATTGCTGGGATCGTGATGCGTCTGGGGCTCATTTGAATTTTCCTCAAGCGTGGTTGCCGGAAGTTACGTCGGACGCCGGGACGATGTCAATTCTCCCGTTCCCGGTCATGATCAACGCGAAAACGTCCCGGTTTCGATCCGGTGTCGCACCATACTGATGTGATCGCGCAGCACGTAAAGCTGGTCGGCGAAGGATAGTGGCGTCTTGATGTTGTTGACCGACTCATCGATCTCGTCCACGCGTTTGAGCATCTCCTCGCGCTGCTCGGGCGTGAAATCCCGATGCATGTCACGTTCGATCGCCATCAAGGCGCCGTACCAACGGTAGATACGCGAGCGCACACGCCAGCGATACAACGGGGGAACGATGCGCGTCGCCGGGATGATCAACACCAGCAGCGGCACCCCCACCACCAGCAGCCGATCCACCAGGCTCGCCAGCCAGAACGGCAACGTTTTGTACATGAACTGCGCTCCTGATTTGTAGTAGCGCTGCGCATCCGGGCTGATCGGAAAATCGCGCTCAAGCGGCGCGGGGAATTCGCCGGCGTCGCGGAACAGCCCCGGTTCGCCGTGTACCTCCATGGCTGCGCCGATCAGCAGGTCCGAGAGCGCGGGATGCAGACCTTCGCGCGCCACCAGCTCCACCGTCGGTCCGATCAGTTGATAGTTTTTCGGCGGGAAATTGGTCGCCAGGTCGATCGAGCCTTCGGGCAGGGTGAGCCGCGACAGGAATCGGAACTTGCGCACGTAGCCGTTGGCCTGCTTGAAGCTCATCAGTTCGATCCCGGAAGTCTGCCGCAGCCGGCGCATCACTTTGCCTGTGGCCGAATCGCCGCTCAGGAACGCGGCGTCCACCGAACCTGCTATCAGTGCGTCCGCCGCCTCCTCTCCGGCGAGTTCGAGCAGTACAGTGGGCTCGCCGTCCATCGCATTGGCCTTCAACAACTTCATCACCAGCGCGCGGGTGCCGCTGCCCTCCGGGCCGATTGCCAGCCGTTTGCCCGTCAACTGCGACAACCGCTCAACCGGTTCGACCTGGCGATAGTAGACCATGACGGGCTGGGGAAACATGCTGCCGAGCGACATCAAGCCGGCAATGTTCACGCCGTCGGTCAGCCCGCCCTGCACGAAGGCGACGTCCACCTTGAATGCCGGATCGGACAGTCTCTGGAGGTTTTCCAGCGAACCATTCGACTCCAGGATTTGCACTTTGACACCGTGGGCTTCGATAAGCTTGCGGTATTTCTCCGCGGTGGCGAAATTGCTGCCGCCCCGCGCGCCCGCGCTGATAACGATGGTGTCTGGCGGAGCGGGACGGATGAACTTGACGGCAATCCATGCGACCGCCGCAGTGATCAGGAGCACTGGCAAGCCGATCACCAGAAGATCGCGCCAGGACACCGCCACCAGTCGTCCCGGGAGGCGCATCCGGCGACGTTTACGCGCTTGGCCTTGTTCCGCTCGTAGCCTTCCCTCCGCCCCTGATTCCTTCGATGCGCCGTTGCCTTCCTTGTTCATCATGTTGAAGTCTCCGCCTCAGCCTCTAAGGATCGCAGCGCCGCTGGTAGCAAGCACCAGAATGCCGATGGCGGCGATCCAGCTCCCGGCCACACGCACCGCGATGTGAATCCAGCCCGCCTTCCGGCGCAGCAGGTAATCGGTCAAGATCAACGCGTACGCCGTCACCGCAAGACCTGCAAGCGCGACGCCGGGTATGAACAGGTAGGGCCTGGTCTGCGCGATCATCCCGGCACCGTTGGCAAAGCCGTGGGTCAGCCCGAACAAAGCGGCGATACCGAAACAGAAAACCATCGGCAACGACCATGCTGCCGCTACCAGGGCGCCAAACAGGATCCCCGAGAAAATATTGAGAAGTCCGACGTACGGCAGCGGCGGAGTCCATATCGCAACGGTTGCGCCGGCCGCGAGCGCCAGGCAGAACGCCAACAGAACCGGCTGGCCTTTCCTGCCTTGCTGACCCGCAAGAATCCCGAGCGCCACGAAAGGCAGTACATGTTCGAGTGCGGTCAGCGCATGCAATGCGCCGGCGTAGAAATCGCCGGCGCCACGGGCCGCCGAATGCGCGTATGCACCGCCAGCTGCGAGCAGCAGGCACACTGCGACGCCGGCTCTTGCAGCCGGCATCGAAAGTCGGGGACGCATGGAGGATTGGTTAAACGGCGACGAGATGTCCCGTCAGGAAATAGATCCCGCACGCGGCGATCACGCCGCCACCGGCTCGCAAAACCTTCGCGCCGGCGCTCCATCGATTGGCCGCGCCGATCAGGATACCAAGGGCATGGAGGCTGCCAGTCGCGGCGACGAAGCCGACCGAGTAGGAAATCGCATTGGCGGATTCCGGCAACTCTGCTCCGTGAGCGTGACCGTGGAAGATCGCGAAAACGCCAACGACGACCGCCGCAACCCAAAGCGGAGGGCGCCTCGCAAACGCGATCATGCCTCCGAGCACGATCGCCGAAACGGCGATCCCTATTTCAATTCCGGGAATCGGAACTCCGAGCCCGCCCAGCACGCCGCCGAAAGCCATGACGATCGGAAAAGTCACCGGAAGCACCCAGATGGCCGGCGCGCCAAGTTGGGCACCCCATATGCCCACAGCCACCATCGCCACCACGTGATCGGGCCCGAGTACCGGATGCGCTACGCCGGCGAGAAATCCGCCCGCCACGTTTCCTTGGCCGACGTGTGCCATCGCCATGGCTGGCCAGAACAACCAGGGCAACGCGAACATGATCCATGAGGATCGATCGAGACTCGTGGCCAATCTGGTCATCATGTCGGATTCTTCCCAATCGCGTGATGGCTCAAGGTTAGCAGACCCTTTGCGTCAACGCTCCTCGTCGGCCATGGGCTGGCTAACGCAGTCCGCCAGAGCGGCAAGCGTTCAACTCACCACCAAATACTCTTCGATACGCGGTCGCAGATCCTCGGGAATCGGCAAAGCGCGTCCGGCATCGAGCGCCATGAAGACGATGGTCTGCTGGATCTTGAGGTGTTCGACGCCGTCCTTTTTGCCAGTGTAGGCAAGCTGCAGCGACGCGTTTCCCAGTTTGGGTACGCGCAATTCGAAACGCAGCGTGTCGCCCATCCTGAGCGGTAATACGAAGTCGCACTGGATGCTCACGGTCGGCGTCCCGATGCGCCGATCGCGGATGAGATCGGGCAACGGATGATTGACGCCGCTGGCGAACCAGTCCTCCATGGCCGCATGGGCGAGATCGAAGAAACGCGGGAAGTACACGATGCCGGCGGGGTCGCAATGCGAAAACCGGATCAACTGGTCGTGGATGAATATCCTATTCACGGCGTATTCGCACGATCAGGTGCTGCTGGGAAATCGGTTCTGGCAAACCCAGCGTAGAACCATGGCGCCCCCTGCACGGAGGACGGTACGGGGCTGGTCTGCAGATGGGTTCTCAGCGTCCCGCGCGGGAAGGTTTCGGCGGCTGCGCCTTGCTCGCGCGCGGCTTTTCCGGTTCGACATCGCGCGGTGACCCTTTCTTCGCGGCCTCGACTTGCTGAAGCCGGCGCCGAATTATCATCACGGCGGCTTCTTCGGGCGACAGTTTCTTGGCCATATCGAAATCTCCAAATCGGGGACCAGAATGACAAACCCCCGACCAATGTCAACCGGAAGGGGGTGTCAGTACACTCGGCGTGATACGCCAACGACGACTACATTCTAGCGCCTGCCGCCGTAACGGTAAACCCGGCTCCATTGCGGCGCGCCGCGGCCGGCGACGGCTGAATCGCCTTGGTTCGCGCGTGGGACTTGGACAGAGGTTCTCTGGCTTCAGGAGTCGTACTTGAAGGACACCAGGACCCGAGTGCGGAACGCGACGACTTTGCCGCCATCGACCTTCATGTCCATTTTTACGACCTCCGCGATACGCAGGTCGCGCAGGCTTTTGGCGGCGGTTTCGACCGCGTTGGTCGCGGCATCTTCCCAGGACTTGGTGCTGGTTCCAATCACCTCGATAACTTTGTAGATCTGTTCGCCTGCGTTTTTCTTGGCCATGACGTTCCCCCTTGTATGATGCCGCTTGCGAAGTCGGTATCGCCGCGACACGAGCCTATGCTACACCGCGCGATTGCGGACGTCATGACCCGTCCGCCCCTCCGGCGTCTGGCCGTCTGTGGAACGGGGCGCGTAGGTCCAAGGGTGCGAGAATCAGGCTAAAGCTGAATGCCCGCGTCGGTTGCTTTTTTCTCGAGCTCCGCCAGCAGGCTAGCAACGCACTTCACGAATCGGGTATCGATATAGCCTGTGCCAATAGTGGCGATCCATTCATGGGGAATGCCCGCCCTTTCGACCGCCACGGCGTCGCCGCGGATGGAAATCGTCAGTACGTGGTCCGGATAGGTTCCCGGGCCACGGCCGGCATCGAACTGCACAGTGATAGCGTCCAGATTCAGGCTGCGCCGGGCTGCCACGACGAAGACATCTTCGCGGGCCCCTTCCATGACGCGGGCGTACTGCTTAGGATCCACCGCTGTCATCAGGTGCACCCCAGTTACCCAAGCTCAGGAGAGATTGAAACCTCACTTGGGACAAGGAAACGATTCCCGCAACGCATCTTCCAGCAGCAGCCCGGCGGGCAGTTTCAGCTTTTCCGGATTCTTTTCCAGGAACTGCACAAAAACCCGCGCCAACTGACCTCTCGTTATGCTGTCCGGCGGGCAAAGATGTCCAAATATGTCGTCCATCTTTTCGTCGCGATGATGAAACCCATGCCACGTTTCTGCGACGACGTGGCCGGCGGCGAAGCCGTCCAGGAATCCCGTGCAAATGCCCCTGGCGAAGTCCTGGATCGGGTCCTTGTCGCCTGCCTTGCAATGGGCCAGCATTTCCTCGCCGGTGAACTTACCCTGGAACCAGGGAGCAGCGCCGACGGGTGCGGCCGCCGGCAAAGTACTCGCCGCCAGCGCCGTAACCAGGAGCAAGCGCCGTACCGTGAAAGTCCGATGTAGCATCGAATTTGCGCGAGTGGAGAAATGTTCTCCGGCCCAAGCAAACCGGTGACGGAGAATCCGGAAACCGTTGCGTTGTATTTTCGTGTTCATCGCAACAGTTGTGCGCCGCCCTTGCCCTGCTGTATCAATGGCACGTAACTATCCAGCTCAGAAATCGTGTCCTTGTCGGTAAGGTCTATCGTTACGCCTTTCTCGGCTGACAGATAGCTGGCCATCACCAGCCGCTGCACTTCCAGGCCATACTCCCAGGAAAGCATTGCGCTCCGGCCTGCGGAGAACGCCTCAAGCATGTCGGCGTTCTCGTCTGTGTAGCCGTAGAGGTCGGCCTCGTTGTACTGCACCGCCAGCAGCCCGCGGCTTGCAGTGGCCTTTTCCAGCGCGCTTTCCTGATCGGCAATCGCCTGCGCAGCAACGTCGCCGATGAAAACATTCAGTGGCGAGACCAGCGTGTTGATCTCGAATGCGTAGCCCGGGCCCATGCCGTCCATAAACAGCCGCAACCCCTGTTTCTCGAACATCCACGAGTCGGTAAATTGCGATTTCACGAGTTGGCCGGTTTCGGGGTTTCGGTAGGTGATCATGCCGGTAGCGAAGTCCTCCGCCGGGGTCTTCGAATAGTCGACTCCGCGCTCCCTGAGTAATTGCTCGCGCCACTTCTTCTGGCCCCACTTCAACAGGCCGATGTCGGCGCTGACCGTGAGCGGTTTCAGGAACAGCAGGTCCTTGTCGGGCGGAGTCAGCACATAGCGGCCGACCGCGATACTGTGGCACCCCATGTCCAGCAACACGCCGCCGCCCTGGCGGGTCGGATCCCAGAACCAGGGTTCGTGCGGGCCGCCGTGTTCTTCGGCGGAGCGGGTAAGCGTCAGCGGACCCATTGAGCGCGCCACTGGCAATAGCTGGGTGCGTTGGGTGCGGATTGCTTTCATGAAAATCTGGTTTTCGAAGTACGCCGTCGGCAGTTTTGCCCCACGCGCCAGTTCGACCAGGCGCCCGGCTTCCTTCATGTTGCGACCGAGGGGTTTGTCGAGAATAACGCCTTTGAGCTTCGCGCCGGCTTGGACCGCGGCTACGATCTGTTCCATGACTTCGAGGCGGGCATAGTTGGGAACATAGAGTGCGAGGACATCGACGTGCCTCGCCATCTCACCGATGCTTTCGAAGAGCCTCGCCTCCCCGAGCTTGCGCTCGCGGCAAAAGCCCGCAAGCGCCTCGGCGCCGCCGCGCCTCAGCAGGCCAGCGATCTCTATTCCGCGTACCTGATGAATGGCAATCGCGTGGAAGCGTGCGACGAAACCTGCCCCGATGAATCCGAGTTTCATCTTCCTCCCTTAGGCCAGTGGCTCACAGTTTCGCCACCGCATGCACCCCAAAAAAATGCGAGTACGACTTGCGACACAACGTTGTTATGTTGCCATGCTACCCCATGGCGCGGGTAGAAGAGCACGAAATGGAGCCCGCGCCTAGGCCATAGTGCGCGGGCGGTTCAGACGCTGCGGCGCGCCAATTCCGCGGCGCGGGCGAGCAGCGTGTACTTGGTTACCAAGGCGCGTCCGTAATTGTCCGACAACGCGCCGCCGTCGATCCGTCCGAGAAAGCGGTCGAGCACTTTGGCGAAATGCTGTTCGTGCGTGGTTCGCAGCGCATCCGGAATGGTGATGCGGAAATCGCCGTCCGCCAAGGGCTTGATTCCCACGCCCGGGAATGCTCCCTGAAGTGAATCGATCGCGTTCCCGATGGCAGCTGCGTACACTGCCCCGCCGTCGACCGGCCGGACCGTCAGTTCGGTTACATAGTGCGTCCGCCTGCTGTGTTCGACTACCAGATTGGCGGCCGTTCCGCGCACCTCTGCGTAGTGCGTGTCCCCGCCGCCCTCAGGAACCGATAGCGCCCAGCGGGACTCGATTGCAACCGCGGTGCCCCGCAACCGGAAGCCTATCGCCGCATTGCAGAGATAGGAAAGTACGTCATCCGAGACTCGATGGCGCAGCGTTTCCGGGAAGTGTTCGACGCCGGTAATGCGTGTGTACACGCTGAGCGGCACCTCGGTCGGCCACTGTCGGGCGGACACCAATTCGATATCGCGATCGAAATCCGCGGCATCTTCCCCGCCGCAGATCCATTGTGCGAGGTCGACCAGGTGCGTGGTGACGTCGGTAATGCCTTCACCTTGCACGGCTACATCGAAAACCCAAGGTGGCCGCACCAGTGGTACGCCGTTGACGATCTTGTAAAGGTGGTGGACGCTCATCATCGAAATGGCGGGTTGGTCGCCATTGTCGCGCAGGCGGCCGAATACTTGCGGCTGTGCGGCGAGTGCCACCTGCAACCGTGTAGCGATCTCGTGGCGTTCCGTCATGATGTCCATCGCCAGTGGCGGCGATGCGGCGACTTCCTTCAGCATCCCGATCTGGCCCGGGTCGATCAGCCATGGTTTGTCGCCGAGCACGAAGAAGCCGTCCGCGTGCAAGCGGTGGATCGACGCCATCTTGCTGTCGTTCCTTCCGGCGATGATGACGACCTCACCGGGGCGTTCCATGCACAGGCGTTCAAAATGGTCGTTGCCGCGATAGATGTGGAGGTTCCAGCGCGTCGGGTTGTCGGCGCGCTGGTTGAACGTCTGCACCATCTGCAGGAATTTCTGCAGGTCCGGGCCGTCGGTGCCATAGATATGGACGTCGTCGCTAAGCCGGGGATGGCGCAAGCGCAGGGTGAGCGCGGCGTGAAAATGCCCCGGATCGAGAACCACCAGAGTGTGCTTATCAGCGGCCAAATTACTGTCGGTTGTGCTGCGGCCCGGGCGCACTTCGGCGTCACGGATGTTATCCCACAGGTTGTCCGCACAATGCTAACCCCGCAAGGCGCCGGCGCAAAGAAACTGACGCAAAGATCTGAATGGCAGTTCATTGGCCTAAAATGCAAGGTTGAAGCGCCGCCGTATGCGGCTCGAAACGCCTCGAAACAGTTCGCGCGCTTCTTCACCCTATAGCAAGCGCATTGGCATTTTCAGGAGGTTCAAGTGCAGTGGATGGGTTGGATTGCCGCCGTGGTGGCGGCTTTTTTTGTGTCCCTGGCTCAGGCCGAACAGGATCTTTCCGAAGAGGCACTGAAGCTCGACGCAGTGTCGAGGCTGATCGAAGCGCACGATCCGTCCCTGTCTGTGAACATCGGGCGGGTTTACGTCAAGCAGGCTGCGCTTGGCGCGGCGCGTGATCTGCTGTACCAGAAGGGCAGGGCGGGCGGGCTGAAAAAGGAGATTTGGAATCTCGATTCACCGCAGTGGCAGGCCGCTGAGCGGGAACTCGTGCAAGGCACGGACGCGTTGATTCAGCGCCGGGTGGCGAATTCGAACTGGGTCCGCGAGGCCTGGTCCGAACAGGTCGCCACGCTGCTCAACGGCGAGGAAGCCGACGAAATCGCGGTGCACTTCGAAACCGAGGGCGGCCAGTTGCAGCGGCGGGTAATCGAATGGTACGTGGGCGAACTGACTTTGCAGACCTACACTTTTACCGACCGCCTCAAGTACGGCGTGCCGGGCTCGGAACAGGAAATGGAAGACCTGCGCAAGACGACTTACGAGATCCGCAGCCATTTCGATGAGATTTACGACCTCACCAAATATCCGGACGCCGTGCGTTTTGCCAGCCGCGGCCCAGGCGTGGAGTACTTCAAGATGATGGTGCTGCAAGGCGTCCATGCCCTGCACTTGCACCTCGAAGCGGTTGCCAACGAGGCGCGAGAAACAGTTCGTTCCCGTGCCGCGCGTGTGGATCCCTACATCGAACAGATGAAACAAAAATAGCAACGAACGCAGCGGCGTGATGGCCTGGACTTTCGTCGCCCGTCGCCCCGCGTCCCTTGCATTCACTCGAGCATAGACGACAGCAGTGTCGCGATCCCGAGGAAGGAAAAGAAACCCACCACGTCGGTAATGGTGGTCAGTACGATTGAAGAGGACTGCGCGGGGTCCTGGCCGAAGCGGCGCAGCGTGATCGGCACCAAAGCGCCTGACACACCGGCGATGACCATCGAGGTCACCATCGCAGTGGTAATTACCGCGACCAGCCCGATCGAGCCGCTCCAGAACCACACGCCGACCGCAGTGGTGGCAGCGATTGCAAGGCCGTTGGCAAGCCCCACGCTAGCCTCCTTCCAGACCATCCGTGGCCACTGGCGCGGGCTGATTTCCCGCAGAACCAGCCCTCGCATGGTCACAGCCAACGCTTGCAGACCGGCGTTGCCCGATTGCCCTGCCACTACCGGCAGCAAGACCGCGAGCGCGGTGAATTTGGCGATCGTGCCCTCGAACAGACCGACTACCGCCGCCGCCAGGAATGCGGTAAGCAGATTTACCTGCAGCCAGGGAAGGCGTTTGCGCACCGCGAATGCCGGACCGGAGAGCGCGCGTTCATCGCGGCTCGCGCCGACCATGGTCTGGATGTCGACGGTCGTTTCCGATTCAATCGCCGAGACCAACGCCGCCTGCCGGATGACGCCAACGAAACGCCCGGAGTGATTTGCCACCGGGAGTTCTGTAATCGGCTGGTGCTGCAGGATTTTCACGACGTCTTCGCGCGGGTCGAGATCCGTCACCGCGGCAATCAGCGGCCGGGTGATCTCTCGCAAGGTCTGCGCCTGCTCTGCCATCGCCAGATCCTGGATCTCGACGCGTCCGATCAGACGCATTTCTTCGTCCACGACGAACAGTTCCCGCAGGCCGCGGATCTTGACCGCGCGCAGACGCGCGAGCGCTTCCACGATCGAGAGATCGGATCGGATCGAAGTGACACTTGGGTCCATCAGCCGGCCCGCGGAATCCTCCGGGTAGTCCAGCATTCCGCGCAACTCGTCGGCCACTTGCGATTCGAGCATCCCGAGCAGACGATCGCGATCGGGACGGTCGAATTGGGCTAGCACGGTCACGCTTGCCGCAGGCTCGGCTTCTGACATCAGATGGCGCGCGAGCGTTTCGGCAACGCGCACTAGCGCCGCGCCAGCTACATTCGGCGCGAGCAGTTGCCAGACGCGCACTACCGTGTGGGGCGGCTGCCCGGCGAGCAATTCGGCGATCTCCTGCGGCGGCAGAGACTCGAGCTGCCGCGCGGCCTCGTGCGGGTAATCGAGAAAGTAGCGCCGGTTCAGCGCCAGAACTGCCGGCAGGCTGCTGGTCATGAATCCTCGGGCTGCACGGGTTTCGCCGGCGGCAATAACCACAGTCCCGCTTCCACAAGCCCGGACGCCGCATCCCAGTATCCGCGGGTGAGTACCCCGGTGACGGTGACATCAGCGGTGGGCTGAGTGGGTCCCCGGCTACGCGCCAGGGCGCGGGCAAGCGTTGCACGGTGCATCACGCCGATCAGCCGCCCGTCGCGCTCCACCACGGGAAGCACGCTCGATTGTTGCCACCCGCGCTGCGTCGCCGCGCCGGTGAGCGGCGTCATGGCGGTCAGCATCGCCAAGGGCTTGTGCACGACTGCCGCGAGCGTAGTCGAATCGGGCACGCGCAGTAGTTCAAGCAAGTCTGCGATGCCGATCAGGCGCTGATCGTGATCCACCGCGTACACCTGGTCGACGTTCCTTTCGTCGCCGCCACGTATGCGTTCCAGCGCATCGCTTACCCTGGTCTCGGGCGCGAATGCGATGAAGTCGGGGTTGGCCCACGCGCCGACCGAGTCGTCCGGGTAACCGAGCAGTACGCGCGATGCCACTGCCGTGGCCGTGGGCAGTCCGCTGAGAAGTCGTGACCTGCGCGGTTCAGGTATGTAGCGCAGCACGGTCACGGCGGCCTGCACGCCGGCCGCACTGAGCAACGCGAGCGTGGGCGCGTCCTCAAGCGAACCGAGGATGCGCGCGGCCGCCGACGGCAGCATTGCGGTAAGCACCGGCGCGCCGGCGCGCGCGGGCACGGTTGCGAAAAGCGCCGCTGCATCGGCTCCGGGAATGCGTTCAAGGACACGCGCTGCCTCGGCGGGATGCGCGTTGATATAGGTGAGCGTCAGTGCTTCGGGTTCAGCCATTGTTCTGGCGCGAGATCACTGCGATCGGCTGTTCGTTGTAGACGCGTCCGGGCAGCGTGACCCGGCCGTCGCCGGTTTCGATGATGACCACCGTGGCGGTCACTTCCAGGATGCGGCCTTCATGGCCCGCCACACGAATGAACTGGCCGACGGGGAAGGCTTGGCGCATGTAGTGCGCACCGATGAGGTTGGCGACGTAGTCGCGCGCGCCGAATCCTACCGCGAGGGCGACGCCACCGACGATGATTGCAGCAGCGCCGGCGGCGAAGATCGCAAGGAAAGTGATCTTGATACCGACCTGGTCGGCACCGACCAGGATGGCACCGACCAGAATCAGCACGCGCGCGACCCGCGCGAGGGCAAGTCGCTGTGTATGCGCCAGCCGCGTAGCGGTGGCCAGAAGCAGGTCGGCTACGAAGCGCGAGACGATGTAGCCGGCGCCGATGATCAGCATGCCGGCGATCAGCGTCGGCAAATAATCGATCAGGCGTGCCAGCCAGTCGGTGAAGGCCTGCAGTCCGAGAACCTGCGTCGCCGCGGCGACAAAGAACAGCAGCACAACCCAGAACACGACTGTGCCGAGTACCGCTGACGCCCGCCCAACGCGGAAGCGCTCGCTGCTGCCTGGTCCGCCAATACGGGTGAGCAGCCGGTCGAGCAGCAGCACGGCGCGCATGGTCAGCGCGCGCAGCAGGCGCGCGAGCACCCAGCCGGCGATGAGCAGAAGGATCGCGCCGAGGACGCTCGGGAGGTAGGCTACGATGCGCTCAACGATCGCCGATGCCGCATTGGCGAGCGCGTCGCCGAGGCCGCGCACTTTGTTCATCCGCAGTGCTCCGAGGTAAGCGTGCGCCGCGGGCTCCCGCGGCATCGTCGCGAGCTTAGCACTGCTGCTTATTGCAAGGGAAGCGTCATTCCTGCCGGACGCTACTCGCTTGTCCGATCGGCAGGTGCATCGAACTGGTGCCGCGGAAGTTGCGTGACCGCAAGTGAAACGATCGCCTGTGGCAACCGTCCTTGTTCCTATGCACCGAAACCATCCGCTACGCTGATATCCAGAAGATTTGGCACGCCGCTCGAGATTGCCGCGCGCAACGCCGGTGCCACGTCCTGCGCGTCGGAGATGCGCTTGGCCGGTACACCCATCGACTGCGATAGCGCGACGAAGTCGATTTCCGGATCGCGCAGGTCCATGCCGATGAATTTCTCCGTGCCGCGCATCGACACCAGCCTTTCCTTGAGTATCCGGTAACTGCGATTGTTACAGATCACGTAGGTGATCGGGCGCTTGAGATTGGCCGCGGTCCACAGCGCCTGGATGCTGTACATCGCACTGCCGTCCCCGACGATGGCGACCACTGGCCGGTTCGGCAGCGCCACACTGATACCGACCGCGCCGGCCATCGCAAAGCCGATGCCGCCCGAAGCCAAGCCGTAGAAACCTTGCGCATCGCGGAAACGCAGGAAACTCTGCAATGAGAACGTGGAAGTCAGGCCTTCCTCTACTACTACCGCGTCTTTCGGCAGCGCATCGGCGATGGTCATCATCAGCCAGCGCGGGTCCATCGGTTTTGCTGTCGCGACGGCGAGCATGTCCTTCGCCAGGCGCTCGCGTTTTGCGGTCCAGTTGTTCTTGGCAATTTCGACCAGCCGCTGGGCCGCTTGCGCTTTACGCCCCGGGCCCATTTTTCTGCGCAGGACCGGCAGCAGCGCACGCAGTGTTTCCCTGACGCAGGCGCCGATGGCGATCTCGGCCGCATAATTCTTGCCGAGCTCCCAGTCGCGTTCGCCGATCTGTATCAGCGGCATGCGCTCGGGCAGCGGATCGACCAGACTGTGCACCGACATGCGCAGCACGTCGGCGCCCAGGCATACCAGCAGGTCGTGCGGAGCGAGCGCCGAATGCACCTGCTGCTGGTTGCGCGTCAGTGCACCGAGGAATGCAGGATGCTCGGAAGGGAAATGCGCCGCGTAGGCGACCGTTTGCTGGTACACCGGCGCGCCGAGGACTTCGGCTAGTTCCGCCGCTTCCTTCAGCGCGTCGCGCGTAGCTAGTTCGTGGCCGGCCATCAACACCGGATTCTCCGCAGCCAGAAGCCGGTCCGCGAGCCGATCGAGCACGGCGTCCGAAGGCCGCACGTCGGTTTGCACGCGCGTTGACCTGCCGAGGTCCAGCGGCGCTTCCGCGTCGAGGATGTCTCCAGGAAGGCTGATGAACACCGGTCCGGTAGGCGGGGTCATTGCGACCTTTGCCGCGCGATGCACAATGCGCGGCAGATCCTGCACGCGGGTGACCTCCACGGCCCATTTCACCAGCGTGCTGGCGATCGGCACCAGCGGGTCGTAAAGCATCGGCTCAGTCAGGCCGTGACCCTGTTCCTGTTGCCCGGCGGTGACCAGCACCGGAGAACCGTAGAACTTGGCGTTGAAGAGCGACCCCATGGCGTTGCCCAGCCCGGGGGCCACGTGCACATTGGCGGCGGCGAGCCGATTCGAGGCGCGCGCATAGCCATCGGCCATCGCCACCACGACCGCTTCCTGCAGGCCGAGCACATACTCGATCTGCGAGTGGTGCGAGAGAGCATCCATGATCGGCAGCTCGGTGGTACCGGGATTGCCGAATAAGTGCGTAATGCCTTCGGCAGAGAGCAGCTTCAGGAACGCGGCACGGCCGGTAACGGTTTGGGCGGTAGGCAGGTTTCGATCCATATGAAACTCGGGGGGTGGGCTTCTGAGGTTGGGAGAAGTTGAGCCGGCAGCTTTATTCTCCGGGATTAGCTGGGTCTTCTCAACGTAAACGCGCGTATTACGACGATGCGGGCCTGCTGCCGGCGCGCGCCGTCAGCAACACGTTCGCGAACGGCGTGCCTGCGCTGACGGCCTCTGCCTCGACCGCGAAGCCGAGACTGTTCAACATCGCGGTCCAGTCCGCGAGCGAGCAATGATGATGCGGTGGAACGCGCTGGCCCCGCATGATCGACGAAAACCAGTCGGCGACGCGGGTGAAACCAAAGCGAAGTCCGGCGTCAATGTCGGCGACCCGCATGAACAAGGTGCCGCCGGCACGCAGCGCGTGGGCCACTTGTTGCAGCACGCGTCTTTGCGCGTCTGGTTCGAGAAGATGGATTACGTCGAGAATGAACACCGCGTCGGCGTCGGGCAGCTTTGAATCGCGCAGATCGCCGGTCCGCACGGACGCGGATCCGGCCAGTGCAATGCGTGCCCAACTCGCTGAGCGTTCCTGCAACTCGATGCCGGAAAACTGTATCGTTGACGGAGGCGCCGGCCAGTCCATGTGCCACGCACCGGCTTCGTATTGCCTGCGCGCGGCGATCAGCACGGCGGCAAGCAGAGCTTGGCCACATCCCAAATCCAGAATTCGTGCACCGTCCGCGATCCCGCCTCGCCGCAACACCGACAGGTATACCGGGTCGTACGCGAGTTTGCCTCGGGCGAAGAAATACGGGTAGAGGCCCGCCGCGAGGTAGGGGCGCGCAGCAGACCTGACGAGCACTCGAAACTCCGCTTGCATCAGAGCATTGCCATCGTCAGCGACACCGGCTTCAGACCGGTCGCGGAAAGCTTTTCCAGCAGTGCTGGCAACACGGTGAGCACGATCGGACTCCCATGCATCGATCGGCCGTCGTGAAGCAGAAGTATGTCGCCGCCAGCGAGGCCGTCGAGCAATCGTTTCAGAACAACCCCCGGATTGCGGGCGATGGTGTCGAAACCGCGCCGCGTCCAGGAAATGTAGTGCAGCCCCATCCGCGTCACCACCGCATCGAGCATTGGATTTCTGATGCCCATCGGTGCACGGAAGAAACGCGGTGGACGCCCGGCGATACTGCCGAGCACGGACTGCGCGGCACCGATGTCCCGTCGCAGCGCCACCGGTCCGTAAAATCCGAAGAAACCGGAATGGCGCATGCTGTGGTTCTCGATGGCGTGGCCGCGACTCACGATTTCCCTGATGATGTCGGGATGCGCGGCAGCCTTCTCGCCAACGCAGAAGAAACTTGCCTTGACGCCATAGCAGTCCAGGATGTCAAGCACCATCGGCGTGATTTCCGGGTGAGGGCCGTCGTCGAACGTGACAGCAATTTCTCCGCGCCGCGCCGCCGCATCGGGAAGGCGAGTCATGTTCTCCCCGAGCAGGCTGCTCCTGGGCCACATACCGATCAGTCCCAACGCCAGGTGATTGGCAACGAGCACGGTCACGACCCACGGCCACCACGCCGGCCTGAAAAGCAGCGCGATGAGCGCGGCCAGGTGAATCAGCATGGTCAGTTGGACCGCGGTGCTCGGGCGCCATGCCCGGGCCGGGCCAGAGAAGTCGTCCAGTTGTCCTGTGTTGCGCGGAAAGTCAGTCATCCTCGGCGCCAGTCCGGGGTCTGTGTAGGTACAACCGGCCTACGTGCAGGATGACGATACGCTACCGCGTCGCAGCCGCGGGTTGTTTCGGAAGGCGGGTCGCCTGCGCGATTTCCGTAAGCGATCTCTCGATGATGCCTAGGCCCTCATCGAGCACGGCATCGGTTACCGTGAGTGGCACCATGATGCGGATGCCATTGCCATAGGTCCCGCAGGAAAGAATGATGAGTCCGTTCGCCAGAGCCCGCGCGGTGAAGGCTTTCGCCGCATCGGCGTCGGGCTCGTTGCCCGCGCGCGTCTTCACCAGGTCAAAAGCCACCATGCCGCCGAGATTGCGGATGTCGCCGAGCGGGGCGGTATCGCTGCGCGCCTTCATCTGCTGCAGACGCGAGACGATACGCTCGCCGATCCTCAAGCTGCGTTCGTTCAGCTTTTCCTCTTCGATCACGTCGATCACCGCCAGCGCGGCGGCGCAGCCGATCGCATTGCCGGCGTAGGTGCCGCCCAGCCCGCCAGGCGCCGGCGCGTCCATGATCTGTGCGCGCCCGATCACGCCGGAGAGGACGAACCCGCCGGCAAGGCTCTTGGCCACGGCAATCACGTCCGGCGATACTCCCGAGTGCTCGATTGCGAAGTATCTGCCGGTGCGCGCGAACCCGCTTTGGACCTCGTCGGCCACCAACACAATTCCGTGCTGGTCGCAAAGCGCGCGCAGGCGGCGCAGGAAATCGAACGGCGCGATGTAGTAGCCACCTTCACCCTGCACCGGCTCGACCACGATGGCGGCAACGCGGGCGGGTTCCGTGTCCGCCTTGAACAGCTTGTCGATTCCGGCCATGGCATCGTCAACCGATACGCCGTGACTAACCATCGGGAAGGGCGCGTGGTAGATCTCCGCGCCGAACGGGCCGAAACCGACCTTGTACGGCACGGTTTTCCCGGTCATGCCGGTGGTGAAAATGGTGCGGCCATGAAAGGCCCCGGAAAACGCGATCACGCCTGGACGCCCGGTATAGGCGCGTGCGATCTTGACCGCGTTCTCGATTGCTTCGGCCCCGGTCGAAAGCAGGATGGTTTTCACCTGGCCCGGTATCGGCGCGAGCTTGTTTAGCCTCTCGGCGAGCAGGATGTATGAGTCGTAGGGCACGACCTGGAACGCTGTGTGGGAGAAGCGGCGTAACTGAGCCTGCACAGCTTCCATGACCTTCGGGTGGCGGTGTCCGGTGTTGACGACCGCGATTCCGCCCGCGAAATCGATGTAACGCCGGCCTTCCACGTCCCACAATTCCGCGTTCTCGGCCCGTTCCGCATAGATCGCGCAGGCGTTGTTGAGGCCACGCGGCACGGCGGTGTTGCGCCGCTCGATCCACTGCTGGTTGGTCTGCTTCATGGTTGCCTCCACTTGACCCCAATCCTCTCCCCGGCGCGGAAAGGAGTCAGGGTACCTTTTTAGCCCAGGAATCGCGCAAAGTCACCGACCGGTTGAAGACCGGTGCGCCGATTTTCGAATCTTTAAGGTCTGCGACAAAGTAGCCATGGCGCTCGAACTGGAAACGTTGCTCAGGTTCCGCGTCACTTACCGATGGTTCGCAATAAGCATGGACGACCGTTTTGGAATGCGGATTGATGTCGGCGAGGAAATCGCGTTCCGATCCGGGCTGCGCTACAGCGAACAAGCGGTCATAGAGGCGCACTTCCGCTTTGTATGCATGCGGCTCAGACACCCAGTGGATGTTGCCCTTCACCTTATATTTGTCCGCGCCCGGCGTGCCAGACTTGGAATCCAGGTAGATTTCGCAGTGCACAGCGGTGACGTCGCCGCGGGCGTTTGTGTCGGCGCCGATGCACTTGACCACGAAGCCGTAGCGCAACCGTACCTCGTTGCCCGGGAACAGACGAAAGAAGCCCTTGGACGGTACTTCCATGAAGTCTTCGCGCTCGATCCACAGCTCGCGCGAGAACGGCACGGCGCGCTTGCCCCACTCCGGTTTCTGCGGATGGTTGGGCAGCTCGCACATTTCTTCCGTGCCCGCCGGGTAGTTGTCGATCACCATTTTGACCGGATCGAGCACGGCGATGCGTCTCGGTGCCGATTCGTTCAGCACCTCGCGCATGCAGTCCTCGAGTACGCCCATGTCGATCCACGAGTCGGACTTGGAGACGCCGATACGCTCAGCGAACAGCCGGAAACCTTCCGGCGTGAAGCCGCGTCGTCGCGCTGCGACCAGGGTGGGCATGCGCGGATCGTCCCAGCCATCCACGCGCTTCTCTTCGACCAGTTGGATCAGCTTGCGTTTGGACAGCACCACGTACGTGAGATTGAGCCGGGCGAACTCGTACTGGTGCGGCAAAGGCTTGGCGAGCACGCCAAAATCCGCGAGTTTTTCCAACACCCAGTCGTAAAGCGGCCGGTGGTCCTCGAACTCGAGTGTACAGATCGAGTGAGTGATGTTCTCCAGCGCGTCCGAGATGCAGTGCGTGTAGTCGTACATCGGATATACGCACCACTTGTTCCCGGTTCGGTGATGGTGCGCATGGCGGATGCGGAAAATAACGGGATCGCGCATGTTGATGTTGGGAGAGCTCATGTCGATCTTCAGGCGCAGCACGTACGCGCCGTCCGGGAACTCGCCTGCTTTCATGCGCCGGAACAGATCGAGATTCTCGGCCGCGGGACGGTCGCGGTAAGGGCTGTGTTTGCCCGCCTCGGTGAGCGTACCGCGGTATTCGCGCATCTCGTCGGCAGACAGCGAGTCCACGTAGGCGAGGCCATGCTCGATGAAGGCCTCGGCGAACCGGTACAGCCAGTCGAAATAATCGGACGCGTAGTAGAGGTGCGGTCCCCAGTCGAATCCCAGCCACTTCACGGAGTCGAGGATGGAATCGACGTATTCGGTGTCTTCAGTGACCGGATTGGTGTCGTCGAAACGCATGTGGCAGCGGCCGCTGTACTGCAGAGCCAGCCCGAAGTTCAGGCAAATCGACTTGGCATGGCCGTAATGCAAATAGCCGTTGGGCTCGGGCGGAAAACGGGTCCGGATTTTGGCGGGATCGGGCGTCGCGTTGACGTGCGTGGATGCCGGGCCCGGTTTGCCGCCCCAGGCGCGGGAGGCGTAAGTGTCTTTGGCAATATCGGCTTCGACGATGTTGCGGATGAAGTTGGTGACCTGGGCGGTCGGCGCTGCCGGTTTGTTCACGCTGGATGACGAAAGGAGTGGAAGAGTGCAGATGCAATATTAAAGCCTCGCTGCCTTTCCGTGGGCGCAAACGTTCTGCGGCGTTGAAACGCGGGCGGCTTGCCGAGAAACGAAGACAGGATTGACGAGTTCCCGAAAGGCGTTAACCCCATTTCAGGGCGGCGGCCGTTTACATGAGTGCAACCCACAAACAGAAAAGGAATACTCATGTGTCCAGCTTATCTGCGCGCGCCGTTCGCACTGCTTGCCCTCACTGCGTCTCTGACCACCTTTGCCGATGACGGCGGCAACCACGCCATTACCATCTACAGTACTGCCACTCCTGGCGCGGCGGTACCGGACATCACGCGCAGTGGGGGCGGAGGCTACAGCGTGCCCGGCTATGCCACCGTGCGCCACGAGCGCGAGATCGCGCTCAACGGCGGTCGAAACACGGTGCGATTCATCGACGTCGCCGGCCTGATCGATCCGACCACAGTTTCGTTCGTCTCCCTCACCGACACGCCGGGCACGCGAGTGATGGAGCAGAACTTCCAGTTCGACCTGGTCAGTCCCGAGAAGCTCTTGTGGCGCTTCATCGACCGCGACATCGCGGTGGAGCGCGTGCTTGGCGATCGGATCGAAACTCTGGAAGGCACGCTGCTTTCCACCCATGGCGGGATTGTTATCCGCGAAGCGGACGGAACGATTCGTACTCTGCCATACAACGCAGGCGTGAAACTGCCCTCGCTGCCTGGCGGGCTGATCACCCGGCCGACACTGGTATGGGACGTGGCCGCGAAACAGGCCGGAATGCACAAGACCCGGGTGTCCTATCAGACCGGCGGTATCACATGGTGGGCGGACTACAACCTCACATTCTCCGAAGGTGGCGACGCGAATTCGTGCAAGCTCGATGTCGGCGCCTGGGTGAGCATCCTGAATCAGTCCGGCGCGAGCTACCCGGACGCCAGGATCAAGCTGGTAGCCGGCGACGTGCACCGGGCCGTGCACATGGGCCAGACCGTGCCCATGGCAGCCAAGCGTGCGTTGGCCGACATGGCGGAGGAGAAATCCGGTTTCGAAGAAAAGACATTCTTCGAATACCACCTTTACACACTGGGACGGCCCAGTTCGCTACCGGACAGTTCCACCAAACAGATCGAGCTGTTCCCGAAAGTTGCCGATGTCGCCTGCGACAAGACGCTGATTTACTACGGTCAGGCCGGGCAGTGGTACGGCGGCGGGCCGATGACCGACCGCAACTACGGCATTACCGGCAACAAAAAAGTAGACACCTATCTAAGTTTCAGGAACAAGGCCGAAAACGGCATGGGCGTGCCGCTGCCTTCCGGCCGCGTGCGGGTCGCAAAACTCGACACGGCGGACGGTAGCCTGGAATTCATCGGCGAGGACCGCATCGACCACACCCCCAAGAACGAAACCGTGTTGCTAAAACTGGGCAGCGCCTTCGATGTGGTCGGAGAACGCCGGCAGGTGGATTTCAAGGTGGACACCAATCGCAATACCATGACCGAGGAGATCGAAGTCAAGATCCGCAATCGCAAGAACGAGCCAGTCACCGTGATCGTGAAGGAAAACCTTTACCGTTGGACCAACTGGAAGCTCACCCAGGCCAACCAGCCGTGGGAAAAACAGGACTCGCGCACAATTCACTTTCCGCTGAAAGTGGCCGCAGATTCCGAGACGGTGGTGCGCTACACGGTGCGGTATACCTGGTGACGTTGGGGCCGGCGGAAACGTCGTCAGATTATTGAATTCCCGCTGAACGGGGAGCTCTGCAAAAGCTATCCTTCGCGGCGTTCGCCCAAGCGGCTTTCCTGCTAAGTGTTGTTGCCCAGGCAATGGTTCTAGCTGGTATCGCCATCGGTGAATATAAGGATGTCTGCAGGAACTGATTCGGACTACCCAGTCGCACGATCCGGGAGACGGAAGGAACCCCCGCGCTGTTCACGATGAACAGCATGTAGTTGCCCGGAGGCGCAAGATTTCCGTTCGCCGGGGCGGCGAGTTCGAGCCCACCGGCGACCCTCACCAGCGAAAGCTCCACGAACCGCTGGCTCTGGTCGAAGCTGTGGGTGGCCGAGGACGGCCGCACAAGAGTGGCTCGGACGACCTGTCCAGCATCAGGAGTAGCTACGAAAAACTGCTGGCCGTAGCCTACAAAGCCCGGCGCACTGGTGATCGCAGGCCTGGCGCCACGAAAGAGATACGGAGGCGAGAAGATCTCGGCGTTCAGCTCCCGGGGAAGGGTGCCACCATCATCCCCGCTGCCGGCGTGCAGAATCCGGGCGTCTGGCAACAGGATCGTCGCCGAGTGATATACCCGCGTCACCCGATTGCTGGCCCAGGTGGTCCAGTTTCCGCTGTCGGGGTCCCATACTTCCGCGGCATGCACGCCTCCGGCCGGATCACTGAATCCGGGACTGCTGGTTCCGCCTGTGGCGAGTACGCGGCCGTCCGGCAAAAGCGTCGCATTGAGTTGGCGTCGCGGCTGCGCCATCGACCCCGTGAATTGCCACGCCGGAACTGCCTGGCCGAGATCGATCACCTCGGCCGTACTTGTGGGGGGTCCCGAGGCCGGCTCGCTGCCGCCCACGTTCAACACCTTGCCCGGCCGATACATCACGGCAGACCCGTACTCACGTTGGCCGTAATTTGCCCTCGCAACCGGCGTCAAGGAACCTGAGCCTGCGGTATCGAGATAGAACGACTCAGAGAGTTGTCCTGATAGGAACACCAAACCGTTCGGGGCGACGAACAGGCGGGGATAGTACCCAAACGCCCGATCGATGCCGGGCAGCGAACGCCAGCTGCTGCCATTCCATACCTCGGGAATGGTGGCTTCGATGCCGCCTTGATCGCTCCCGGCCACGGCAACAACCTCGCCGTTGGCCAATGTCGTGCTCGTGGGGTACCAACGTCCCTTGCTCATCGGTGCCACTGCGGTCCAAGTCCGAGTCGTCGCATCGAAGAGATTTGCGTCCGGTAGCCCATGGTCATCGGTGATGTGCCCGCCAGCGACGAGGAGACGGCCGTCGGGCAGGAATGTGTGCCCGCTACAGAACACATTGGTCGGGACGGGGATGGTTGTGAACACACCGGTTGCCGGATCCCAGATCCAGGGGTCACCTATCCGTCCCCACGAGAGCACCACACCAGACGGCAGGAGGGAAAGATGCGCGGCTACCACGGGCCAATCAATCGGAGCGGCCCACTCCCCCGAAGAGGCCTGCGGTTCCTGCCGGGGACTCGGAGGACAGGCGGTACCTGTATTGGCGACTGCCGGGATCGCCGTGTTGGAGTACGAGATGTTCAACGCTCCGGGGGACAGCGTGGTCAGGCGGGTGCTTGTATTCCCGGCAGACCGCGGCGGAAGGAGTAACTCGCCCTGCTCCGACGTGCCAGCCACTGCAAACTGCACAGTGAGCGCTGTGGAATTGGGATTCTGCAGGTCGAAATCGTTGGCGCAAACATATGCCACGGCAGGCGCCAGACTTGGCGAGCCAGGCTCGCTGGGCGACGGGCCCTGACAACCGAAGATAGCGCACGCAACGCAAGCCGCAGCGAGCAGCCGAATCGCCGTGACTCGGTACGACACGTCGCGTACCCGACCCCTCGCTCTTGGCAGTGCTTGTTCGCTTCTCATCGTGAGTCAATCCACAAAGCCCCAATCCATCACCGAGCGGTCCGATCGCTGGCCTTGCGATCGCGACCTTCATGTACCTGGCATTCGAATCGATTATGCGCACGACGAGTTTTACCCTCTTGGTTACTCCAGAATTTTCCCCATGGGCCGTAAGGCCTATGCCAATAAGAAGGGGCGTCCGCGAGCTGGTTTCGAGCGGTGTTAATGACTGCCCGGCGGGAATTCCGGGCGAGGTCAAGCTGCGGCTCGCGAAGGCCTAACTTGAAGGGGTCTAGGCTGCCTTTTCCCCACTTACTTCCACTGACGGCAGACTTGTCGGGCCACTATCAAGACCCCAAACCTGTGTGCCGGTGTTCATTCCGCTTTTACGCCCGAGTCCTTGACGACCTTCGCCCATTTGGCGGTTTGCTCGCGCAGGAACGCGGCAAACGCCTCCGGCGTGCCGCCGATCGGCTCTACGCCCTGCTTCCTGAATAGCTCAATGACCTCCGGAAGCTTGAGGATGCGGTTGATTTCGCTGTTGAGTTGCCCGACTACGGCTTTCGGTGTATTCGAGGGCGCGACCACGCCGAACCAGACCGAGACGTCAAAGCCCGGCAAAGCGGCTTCGGCAACTGTCGGCAGGTCCGACATAAAGGGCGACCGTTCCCGGCTCGACACCGCGAGTCCGCGCAACTTGCCGGCCTTTACGTGTTGCAGCACGTTGGGTACGTTGTCAAACATGACGTCTACTTGGCCGCCGATCAGGTCGATAACTGCCGGAGCGCTGCCTTTGTAGGGAACATGCACGATGTCCACGCCAGCCATGCTCTTGAGCATTTCCATCGACAGGTGGTTGGACGATCCATTTCCCGCCGTCGCGTAGTTGAGTTTGCCGGGCTTCGACTTTGCCAGCGCGATCAGGTCCTGCACCGTATTGACCGGCAATTGCGGATTGACTACGAGTATGTTCGGCGTCCCGGCCGCGAGCACGACCGGCGTGAAATCCCGTTGTGTGTCGTAGGGAAGGCGTACGTACAGACTCGGGTTGACGCCGAAGGCGAAGGACACCACGAGCAGTGTGTGCCCATCGGCAGGAGCTTTTGCCACGAGGCCAGTAGCGATGGTTGTGCCGCCGCCGGGGCGATTGTCCACCACCACCGGCTGGCTCCATTTTTCAGTGAACCTCTGCCCGAGCGTGCGCGCCAGGGTGTCGTTGAATCCGCCGGGTGTGTAAGGAACAATGATTCGTATCGGTTTGCCCGGATAGTGTTCCGAAAACGCGACCTTCGATACTCCACAGATACAACATGCCACGAACAGACTTATTGCGGCGAACGCTAATGTTTCCCGTCGGCACGACGTTATGCCGGAGCCAAAGCGGACACGGAAAAGAACAACGGGAAAACCGGGAATACCAAGGAGCATGAATGTAAATATGGAGAACGGCAGAACAGTTTCTGGCCCGTGATTTCTGCTTTCCTGCGGCTAAGTGTTCCTGGTTTTTCGAGCTTCGAGGAACTTGCGGATTGCTTCCTGCGGCTCGCCGCTCGCGTAGGCTTCCTTTTGCGCGATCTTGGCATCCTCGAGCACGGCGGCGAAACCGGGTTGAGTAAGCTTGCGGAAGCGCTGCTTAGTGAGCCGTATCGCAGTGGGCCCCAGTTTCGACATATCTGCGGCGAGCGACAGCGCCTTGTTCATGACATCCGCGCGCGGCACCAGATGGTTGAGAATACCGACCTCGTGCGCGACTTCTCCGGAGATCAGTTCCCCGGTCAGTGAAAGCTCGATGTTCTTCGAAAGACCCAGATGCATGGTCATCAAATAAGAACCGACAATGCTCGCCAGGCCCGCCTTGATCTCCGGCTGGCCGAGCTTCATCTCCGCATAGCCGATGCGCAGGTCCGCACACAGCGCAATCTGGAATCCTGCTCCGGCGGCCACGCCGTTAAATGCGACGATGCAGGGCTTGTCCAGATTTCGGACCGCCGCGTACATCGCGTGCTGACGGGTGAGCCAGGAGTCGATGTCATCTACGGTGTACCGGCTTATTTCTTCCAGATCCTGTCCGGAACAGAAGGCGCGGTTGCCTGCGCCCGTGAGCACGACCGCGCGCACCCCCTCGTCCTTGTTTAGTTCGATCAACAGGGTAGTCAGCGTTTCGCGCAGTTCGACGTCTATAGCATTCAGAACGGCGGGCCGGTTGAGCGTGATGACAATGGTCGTGTCATGCCGCTCGAGCTTGACGCTGGATCCCATTGCTCTTCCTTGACGGGGTCAGACTGGACGGGCTACGAGGGCGTCACGAGTGCGGGCGCGTCATACATACGCCGGGCCTTCGATCACGGGGTGCGCTTTCAGGAACCCTTCGTCCACTTCCACGCCGATGCCCGGCGCTTCCAGAGGCACGACGTTGCCGTTCTTATCGATTCGGTAAGGTGTGGAGACCAGTTTGTCGCGGAATAGGTTGTTCTTCGAGATATCGGCCTCGAAGTAGCCGCCGTTCTCGATGGCTGCGAGAAAGTGGATGGTGGCCGCCATGTTGATTCCGGTCATCGATGTGTGCGGATGGATCGGCAGCTTCCAGCTCGATGCCAGCGCAGCGATGCGCAGGATCTCGGTGATGCCGCCGCACTTGGACAAGTCCGGTTGCAGTATGGTGATGGCGCCGTCCTCGATTACACGGTTGAACTCGAAGCGGGTGTAGTGGTTCTCGCCCGCGGCCAATGGAGTGCGCCCGAAACGGGCCGCCGTCCGATATGAAAGGTAGTCGTGCGCCGGGAAGGGCTCTTCCAGCCAGCCGACGTCATGTTCGTCGAGGGCCGGCATGACGGCGCGAACATCGTCCACGTCGTATCCGGTGTTGGCATCGGTGAGGATGGCAAAATCATCGCCGAAAGCTGCACGCACCGCAGTGATGCGCGCGACATCGCGCTCCACCGTGTCACCGATGCGGAGCTTCACCGCATTGTAGCCGGCCTGTACGTGAGGGCGGGCCTCCTCCACAAGGGAATTGGGCTCCTGATATCCGAGCGATACGCCGCCGGCATAAGCCGGAATCGGGCGAGCGCGGCCGCCGAGAAGTTTGTACAGCGGGATCTTCAGTGCCTTGCCGCGGATGTCCCACAGCGCCATGTCGATGCCCGAGAGCGCGAGGCAAGCACCCGCCCCCATGCCGTGGCTCGCAAGCTGTTTGTCATACACCTTCTTCCACACGCCGGTTGTGTCGTTCGCATCCTGGCCGAGAACCAGTTGCCTGAGCGTGGTGTTGACCAGATGTGCCACCGCGCCCGGACAGCGCCCATGGTGCGCTTCGCCCCAGCCGGTCACGCCGTCCTCCGTATCCACTTTCACAATGACCGCGTCGCGCTTCACTGCTCGGCCGATGCCGAGCGTGACGCTGTCCTTGGAATCGACCGGGAAGGAAGTCGGGAACGCGCGGATCTCCGTAATGCGCAGGCCATTCATTGTTTTTCTCCCTAAATTGCGACGACTCGGTAGGCGGGCCTGTAGGCATCGGTGTACGCGCGGGAGTGATGCACGGCGGGGTAGCTGGCCTGAGCGATGCGGTCGAAGTACGCCACCACCTCTTGCTGCGCGAATGGAATACGGCCCGCCCCGGCGAGATCGCCCAGGCAGCCGCAGAATTTCTCGAGCCTGCCCCGCGAAGCCGTGTAGCTGTTCGCCGTCTCGACGAATACGCGGTTAAGTTCGTCCAGGCTTCTTCCCGCAGCTACCCAGGTACGCAAGTGCACGCGCGCCAGTCTACCGTCGGGCGAAATGATGTCGTTTTCCGGTTCGACCGGGCCGGGCCCAAGTTCCGCAACTTCCTTTTCCAGCCATGCACGCGCGTTGGTTGCATCCTTCACCGCGTGACCAGGGCCGAGCGCCGCCTGATGCAGCAACTTGTAAATATCGTCAAGCTGCATCGCAGGATAACGGGCGAGGTGTGAGGACAACAACTGGCTTACAAATTTCATTGGCGCTCCGGCTATGGGATATCTTAATCCACGCCGGGTCGTCCATGGAGTGTGTCAAATTGAAATGGTTGCCAATCGCTATACGTAAGACTAAGGTTTGAGAATTCGCATGCTGAAACCGGGGAGCTGGGAACCCCGCTGATAACAATTCTCGGTAGCGATTGTGGTCTTGCGTTAGATGATGGACATCGCGTTGTGGGTTTGTAGCAGAGCGGCAAGTGTGTTGCGGCAGCATATCTTGCGCGACGTCGCAGAAACCTCTCTTGCTGGCTTGCTCATAGGCGAGCACGCCACTACCATGGCGACAAAACCGAAGACCGGGTTAGAAGACCTACTGGTCCCGGCGGGGGATTGAGGAACTCCGATTGCTTTTTTGGTTCCTGAACCGTCACTTTGATGGAAGTGAGGCGACGGTTCCGGGCGTGGCGTGCCCGCGTCGAAAATCGGCGCGGGTTCTCAGTGTTCAACAAGAGGAGGATGAGGGTATGGATACTACTACTAAGCGGGAGTTGTTCGATCTCGACGAGCCGGAACAGCGCGACCGGGAGGCCGCGGGCCGCCGCCGATTCCTTGCTGGCGTAGGCGCGGGCGCGCTCGCGCTGGGCGCGCGGATGGCGCTGGGCCAGGACAAGCCGATGGCGCCACCGAGCGTCGTGACCACCCCGCCGCGCGATTTCGGCCCGGGCGGCGCGCCGAACGTCTATTTCTGGGATGCCGATGTCCTTGCCGTCGATCCCTCCTTCAATGGGCTCGCGCAGCCGAACGCGCCGATTCAGCGCCTTTGGGGACCGGGGGCGTTGTGGGCCGAGGGGCCGGCGTGGAACTCCGTTGGGAAATTCCTGGTCTGGAGCGACATCCCCAACAACAAGCAACTGCGCTGGATCGAGGACGACGGCCACGTATCCGTGTTTCGGTCGCCTTCCAACAACAGCAACGGCAACTTGTTCGACTTCCAGGGCCGGCAGGTCTCTTTCGAGCATCTGACCCGGCGTGTGGTGCGTTACGAGCTCGACGGCTCGATCACGGTGCTCGCCGACTCTTACAAGGGCAAACGGCTCAACTCGCCGAATGATGGCGCCCCGCATCCGGACGGCAGCATCTGGTTCACCGATCCGCCGTACGGCGCGCAACTCTACGAAGGCACCCCTGATCCCGCCGGTGGCAAGAGCAACAAGGCGGGCAAGCTCAACAACCGGGTCGGTCAGCCGGTCGGCGTCAGCGATACAAAGCAGGAGCTGCCCACGCAGGTCTATCGCTGGGATCCCAGCGGTCGCCTCGATGCGGTGATCGTCGACGACAAAGTGCCGAACCCCAACGGCCTGTGCTTCTCGCCCGATTTCAAGAAGCTGTACGTCTCCAGCACCGGCCCGGCCGGCAAGGGCGATATCCACGTCCTGGATGTCGGATCGGACAACAAGGTGTCGAACCAGAAGGTGTTCACCGATTGCAAGGTCGATGGCGTGCATTGCGGCCCGGACGGCTTCCGTTCCGACGTGTTCGGCAATCTCTGGTGCGCGAGCAATGCCGGCCGTGCGGTCGGCTACAGCGGCGTGACGGTATGGAGCCCGGAAGGCAAGCTGCTCGGCCGGATCCGGCTGCCCGAAATATGCGGCAACGTTACCTTCGGCGGTCCCAAACGCAACCGGTTGTTCATGTTGGGAAGCCAGTCGCTCTACGCCGTCTATACCGCAACGCAAGGCGCTTCTCCGAGTTGATTCTACGCGGAGCAAGTCTGGAAACCCGCGGCGGCGCCCTCGGCGGCCGATCCGCGCAGTCGGCAGCAAAAAACAGCCCGCGCATCTTCGGATGCGCGGGCTTTTCTTGGGTCGGGCGGGCGAGTGGCCCAGACTAAGTATCTGCCGGGATCAGAATGGCAGGATATAGCCCACGGTGATGTAATCAGTACTTGGGTTGATCTGGGTATACTCTACGTCGAGTATGCCGCGCCCCATGTGGAAGCCGAGGCCGATTCCCGCGGTCAGGTTGATGTCGTCGTCGAAGTCGTCGTCCCACAAAGAGACACCCAGTTTAGCCTTGATGTGGATGTCGCCCGGACTGCGATACACCGCATAACCCGCGATCGAATCGACGCTCCAGTCGTTGTTGTTGCCGACTTCACCCTCGATAACGCCGAGCATCAGTTCCGCTTCCCACGAGAGGTTGCCCTGGATCGGTTTTCCTAATACTGCGCCGACACTAAACCCGGCGTCATTGTCGCCGCCGTGCGGTTTCATGATCCCGGCCTTGCCGCCGAACATCAGACCCTTAGTACCCTGCGCCATCGCCCCGGCGGAAAGCAGTGACATGGCCATCGCGAAAGCCATGATGATCTTCCTCATTCGATCTCCTCGTCGTGAAGTGGAACAGAAGCCCAGAAACATCCCGGGACTTAATCGAGACTGCCTAGCGATACAAAAGTTCGGCCGGGGCGCACGCATCCCGGCTGAATACCCGCAGGCATTGTGTCATTCCGCGGAAAAATTGAACACTGTCGCCATCAGGCGACATCCAAAAATGTAATCCTCTGCACGAGCGGTGAATCAAGTTAGCGTGGTTTGCGGCGGGCGAAGGCGTCGCGCCGTCTCCGCCTCAAAGTTGCCGCTGGGCAAGTCCGCCGAGCTTGACGATCGCCTGTTCGATGCGCGGCGACCAGGGTTCGGCGCAACCCACGCGGATGCAATTGCGATAGCGGTCGGTTGCCGAAAAGAGCGTGCCGGGACCGAGCGAAATCTTGTTACGCACAGCCTGACGGAACAACTCTTCGGAGTCGCAGCCTTCCGGCAGTTCCACCCAGAGGATGAACCCGCCAGCGGGCCGGGTGATGCGCGTGCCTGCCGGGAAATGCGCCGTAATTGCCGTCGAGATGTGCGAAACCTGGTCGCGAAATACGCGCCTGAGAGCACGCAGCTGGCGGTCATAACCGCCGCTGGCCAGAAAATCTGCCAAAACGAGCTGCAGTATTTCGGGGCTGCCCACTGAATTGATGAACTTCGCCATCTGGACCTGTGCATGCCAGCGGCCCGGTGATACCCATCCCAGGCGGAATCCGGGCGCAACGGTTTTGGTGAACGACGAGCACAACATCACGTTGCCGCTGCGATCGAACGCCTTGACCGGCAACGGCCTTTCATCCCCGTAGTAGAGGTCGCCGTACACGTCGTCCTCGATGAGTGGAACCCCGTGCTTGTCTAGCATTCTTGCCAGACGCTTTTTGCTGTCGTCCGACATCGTGAAGCCAAGAGGATTTTGCGCATTCGGCATAGCTATCACTGCTGCGATCCTGGAGCGGTCTAACGCGAACTCGAGTGCTTCGAGCGAGATGCCTTCGCGCGGATGGGTGGGAATCTCCAGCGCTTTGACACCCATGCTCTCGAGAATCTGCAGCAACCCGAAATAGGTCGGGGATTCCAGCCCAATCGTATCGCCCGGTTTGGCCACTGCGCGCACACAGAGATTCAGCGCCTCCATGCAGCCGTGGGTCACGATGATGTCCTTGGCCGCGAGGCTGCATCCGAAGTCCAGCGATTTTCGTGCGATCTGGCGGCGCAGTTCCTCGTTGCCCGGCGGGAGTACATACTGGGTCAGTGAGAGCGGTTTGCGACGCGCGATCGACGAGAGCGTCCGCTGCAATTTTGCTGTCGGCATGTGATCGGGGCCGGGGCAGGCCGCGCCGAAAGACACCACGTCCGGGCGGCGGGCATCGAGAACTTCCTGCACGAGGGCGCTGATCCCCACCAGTCGCGGCGCAACCGGAGGATTCGAAATCGACGGTTCATCCGCAACCGGCATGCGATGGCGGACATAGTAGCCGGCGTTCGGCCGTGCCTCGAGCAGGCCGCGATTTTCCAGGACTTCGTAAGCTCGCAGCACGGTTGCAATCGATACCCTGCGTTGAGTCGAGAGGCGCCGCACAGACGGAACCCGCTCCCCGGGACGCAGTGTGCCGGCCGAGATCATCCCGGAGATCGAATCGGCGACGGTTTCGTAAAGGACGATTTCCTGTGTCATGGCCCGCACTCTATGTTCAGGCGGCACACGCGAACAGGCACAGCCGCCGGCACATTCGACCATAACAGTTTTCCGTACGGAAAACTGTTATGTACACAATTTAACCGTTCCGAATCTGTTACGGCTAGCGTCTGCGCCCTAAGCTGGGCGCCATGAAAATGGAAATCGAAAACGCAGCCATCGAACTCGGACCAACACAGTTGCTGCGCCTGAAATGCGCAGCCGGCGTGCGCATCTTCTGCCGCAGCGGGATCGTGTGGGTGACACAGGAGGGCGAGATAGGCGATGACTTTCTGCGCCCCGGCGAGGCGATGACTTTGCGTAGCCGGGGCGTGACGCTAGCTCAGGCGTTGGACCGCGCATCGCTCTCGATTGAAGAGCGGCCGCGGATCGGCGGAGCCGCGACCGCTACGCTGTCTACGTTGCCTATCGCTGGATAGCCGCCAAAGCGAAAAACCCAAAGATCCGGTAGCGAATCGTCAATTGTCGTACTTCACCGAGCAGCCGTAAGGCATGGCGCTGGGCGTGCCCACCCGCTTCCCACTAAGCGACTCGTCGAGCGCCGTAGCGACAAGGTTCTTGGCGGTGGCGATATCGCGTTGGCTGGCTGAGGGTATGTCGTCGATCCCGCCGATGTAGACGAGCGTGCCTTTCGGGTCGATCACATACATATGCGGCGTGGTGCGGGCCCCGTATTGCTTGCCGACTCTGCCGTCGGGATCCAGTACGAATGCGGTGGGCGCCGACTTCCACTCCTTGAGGATCGTCTGCGAACGTACCGGGTCGCGATAATTGCTGTGTCTGGGGCTGGTCGAATTGATTCCCAGCCACGCCACGCCCTTCTGAGTGTACCTGGCCTGCAGCGCCTGCATGTTCCCGCTCTCATAGTGCTTCTGCACGAACGGGCACTCGGAGTTGAACCACTCCAGCACCACATACTTGCCGCGATAGTCGGAGAGCTTTTGCAGCTTGCCATTTACATCCACCAAACTGAATTCGGGGGCAGACTGGCCGGGCGCCACTGCGGCGTGCGCCAACGAAACCACAATTGACGTCGACATTGCCAACAGCATAGTTACGAGCTTGTTCATGTTTCCTCCTTAGTAGATCCGGAAAAACCAACATGCATCACGAGGGTGGCGCCGCTTCGTCGATCGCGCGCAGAACCCGTTCCTGGGTTAGCAATTCCGGCAGCAAGATTGGCGCACCCTTGCTCCCGGCTGCGTAGACGGCGTACACCGGTACGCCAATGCGTCCGAGGTCGCGCAGCGCAGCGGTGATCTGCGCATCCTGATTGGTCCAGTCCGCGCGCAATCGCACCACGTTGCGTTCCTCGAAACGGGTCCGCAAGGCTTCCGCTTCCAGCACAAGGCGCTTGTTCACCTGACAGGTGACGCACCATGCCGCGGTAAAGTCCACGAAAACGGCGCGTCCCTCGGCCCGTGCCGAAGCCAGCGCGTCCGGGGACCACCGCTTCCACGGGCCGCTTACTTCTTCGGCGACCGCATCGGCTGTCCTATTGGCAGGCCATGCAAAAACACAGCCCGCGACCGCGAGCACTAATGCGGCTATCGTTGCCGCACGCTTGCCCAATTCGCTGGAAGCGCGCCAGCGGCCGACCATCCATAGTGCCGCTGCGACCAATGTCAGCCCAGCGAGCAGGCGCGCCACGGCATCCACGCCAGCCTGTCTTCCCAGCACCCACGCCAACCAAACCACCGTCAGAAAAAGCGGAAAGGCGAGAACCTGCTTCAGCGTCTCCATCCAGCGTCCGGGTCGCGGAATGCGCCTGATCAGGGCGGGCCAGAAGCACAACAGCAGGTAGGGGCTGGACATGCCCAGCGCGAGAGCGGAGAACACCAGCATTGCCTCGATGGCCGGTCGCGTCAGCGCAAAGCCCAACGCCGCGCCCATGAACGGCGCGGTGCATGGCGTGGCAACCAGAGTGGCTACCAAACCGGACAAGGCCGAGTCCGCGTAATCGTTTCGCAGACGCAAGCTTGCTGTCAGCGACTGTAAAGATGTCCCTACCTCAAACAAGCCGCTCAAGTTGAGCGCCAACACGAAGAACAGCAATGCTAGCGCCACCACCACCGGCGGCGACTGTAGCTGATAGCCCCAGCCCAGAGCCTCGCCCTGCGCGCGCGATGCCAGGAGTATCCCCGCGACCACCCAGAACGACACCAGCACCCCGGCCGCAAACGCCAGCCCATGCCTGCGCAGCGTTGTTGGTTTGCCGCGGGCCTGTTCGACGAACCCGAGAACCTTGATCGAAACCACCGGAAAAACACAAGGCATCAGGTTGAGAATCACACCGCCCAGAAACGCCAGCCCGAGCGCAGCCACCAGCCCGAGATCGGCGAACGGGCTCAACATTGGCTGCTCGAGAATCTCGTCGGCCAGCGCCGAGGCAGACTCCACCGGTACTTCAATAACGCCGGCGGCAATGCCTTTCGCAAGACCCGGTTCTGCGACGATCAGGCCAGTCAACGGCCCAGATTTCGAACGCATGGCCGCTGCAGAGGCGACGCGCAATTCGTAGCCGCCTGTGGTCCTGAACATCCGCTGCGGGGAAGCATTCTCGATCCAGCCGTCCTGGTCGGGAAACAGCGTGAGGTTATGAATGCGTGCGACCCGCGCCTGCCCGCTCGACAGCCGCAACACCAAGTCGTCACCGCGGAGGTAGGCATCGACGATCCAGGCATCCAGCTGGCGCGGCAACTGCTGACGGGTGCGCTCGATTGCTTTTGCCCATTTCGGATCGGCCGCCGCCTCGTTGCCCACCGGCAGCATGAAACTGAAGGTCGCGTCCCCGGGGATGCAGATTTCCTCGCACACCAACCAATCTGCCCTCGCAGTGATCGGCACCGTGGCACCCGCGGTAAGTCCGGCGGGCACCTGAATGTCCGTCAGCAGGAATATTTCGCCCTCGTAACCGAAGTTGGTGAGCGGCCCGACATTGATACGCTGCGGCGCCGGCCACTGGATCGGCCCGGCGGAGAAGCCTTGGGGGAGCGTCCACGTGATCCTGGTGGGGAGACCCGAATCGCCGGGATTCTTCCAGTAGGTGTGCCAGTGCTTCTCCATCTTCAGACGCAGCGCCACGGTTACCGGCTCGCCGGGAAGCAGACTGGATTTGTCTGTGATGAGCTCCGCTTCTATGTGTGGACGTTGCACTGGCGCGGCCAACACCGGTGAAATCGATGCCGCTGCGGTGATCAGGAGGAAGAGGCAGAATGCAAGCCAGCGCATGACTATGGTCGGATTGTTCAGACTGTAAGAGTACTGTGTCGGCGGATAGTTCTTGCCGGGTTCATGCGCGCCACCCGCCGAACCCGGCGGCGTGTATTCCGGCGCGATTGTAGCCCCGTTCCGAGGGGCGGGCGCGAGCGCCATTGAGCGGCTGCGGTCCGCCATGGCAGGATGCTGCAATGTTGGCCCGCCTTTCCTTCGCGGTTCTGCACGGCTTGCTTGCTACCGCGCTGTTGGCAGCGGCCGGTGCACCGCAGGCACAAATCCGCATTTCGTCGCACAGCGCCGTCGAGTTTGCGTCGGTGAAGCAGGGCAGGGACGTTCTCGGCAGCGTGGACGATTATGTTTTGCGCGTGGGGCCGTTCGACAGAATGCTGAGGCTGGAAACCGCGCGCACGGTGTCCGAGCGCGAGTTTCTCGATTTCGCAATGGACAACGTACTGTCGTGGACCGCGGAGGAAAAGGCGCGCGTCGGCGCCATCGTCGCGTCTCTGGCCGGGGAGTTGGGAAAACTGGAGGCACCCTTTCCCGCCCTCGTACTGCTGGTCAAGACTACGGGGCGCGAAGAAGAAGGGGTGGCGCATACGCGTGCCAACGCCGTCATGCTGTCGCAGCGAAGCCTGGGCGCCACGGATGCGGAGCTTGCCGGCCTGCTCGCCCATGAATTCTTTCATGTATTGTCCCGCCACGACCGCGCGCTTCGTGCGCGTGCATATCGCATCATCGGCTTTCGCCTGTGTCCGGAAATCATCCTGCCGGCGCGGTTGGCGCCGATCAGGATCACCAACCCCGATGCCCCGACGAACGATGCGTTCATCGAGGTCGTTGTAGAGGGCAAGCCCGCCCCGGTGATGCCGCTGCTGCTGTCGCGATCGCCAAAGTTCGACCCCGCCCTCGGGCGCGATGTCGTCGACTATTGGATGCTGAAACTGCTGCTTCTTGAAGAGGCGGATCCGACCGGCCGGATGAGACCGGTGCTGCGCGACGGCGAACCGGTGCTTCTGGCGATTTCGGAGGTTTCCGGTTTTTCCGAGCAGGTCGGCAGCAACACAGGCTACATCATTCACCCCGACGAAATCCTGGCCGACAATTTTGCACTGATGGTCACCGGCCGGACCGTCGAAAGCCCGGAGGTACTGCGAAAGCTTCGGGAATTGTTCGTGCGCAGGTAGCACTCAGTGGGCGCTGCGTCTGATGATTGCACCCTGGCTCTTGACCAAATCAGGAAGCAGCCGCGTGCCGAGACCCGGTCCGGTCAACGGATAAATGTAGCCGTCCTTCACCACCGGCAGTTCGGTGAGGATGTCCTTGTACCAGGTCGAGAAATACGCCCGTACCACTTCCATAATCAGGGCGTTCGCGATGTGCGCCATGAAATGGATGGAGGCCACCCAGACCACCGGGCCATTGCAGTCATGCGGCGCCACCGGGCGCTGCCAGGCTTCGGCGAGGGCGGCGATCTTGCGCGCTTCGGTCAAGCCCCCGCACCAGCCGATGTCGAGCATGACGATGTCGGCCACTTGGTTGGCCAGGACGTCGCGGAACGGATACATTCCGCCAAGCGTTTCGCTGGCGCACACCGGAATGGTGGTTGAACGAGCGTACTCGGCGAGCGTGTCCACATCGCACATCTTGATGGGGTCTTCCGACCAGTACGGCCGGTACGGTTCCAGCGCGCTGGCAATCTGTTTCGCCTGCTGCAGGTTCCACAGTGAATGAAACTCCGCCATGACCTCGATCCGGTCGCCCACGGCGGTTCGAATCTTGCGCCATGGTTCCAGCGCAATTTCGAGATCGCGGGACGGGATAAAAGCGCCGCCAATGTCTTCGGCATACGGATCGAAGGGCCAGATTTTCATCGCGGTGTAGCCTTCCTCGAGCAGGCTTTGCGCCAGTTCATCGGCGCGATGCACGAAGGCGATCTGATCGTCGTAACGGCCTTCTGACTTCGGCACCGGCTCGCCCACGCGCAGCGAACGTCGCGCCACGCTGCGGGTGTTGTAGTTGTAGCCGGCGCAGGTGTTGTAGGCGCGAATGCGGTTGCGCGTCATGCCGCCAAGCAACGTATGGATAGGCTGATTGAGCGCTTGGCCGAGGATGTCCCAGAGTGCGATGTCCACCACTGATGCGGCGCGGATCTCGGTACTGCTGCTGGCAAAACCCAGATAGCTTCCCATCAGATGTCTGCTGTGTTTCTGAATTTCGAGCGGATCCTTGCCCAGCAGGTAGGGCGCAACCAGTTCGTGAATTTGTGATTCCACCGCTTGAGCGCCGCGCGACGTTTCGCCCAGGCCCACCAGACCCTGGTCGGTATGGAATTGCGCCAGCAACAAGTTGGGGCGTTCCGGCAAGCGCAGGGTTTCGATTGCCGTGATTTTCATTGCCGCTCCATTTCTAGTTCAATTCTTCGGCCCGTATGCCGCGAGCGCGAACCAACTCGCCCCAACGCATGGTCTCCGCACGGATATGCGCGCGGAAATCCTCGGGCGTTCCTCCGCCAGCTTTCACGCCCATGTCCGCGAACTGTCGGAGCAGCGCAGGATCGGACAGCGCTTCGTTGAAGGCTTTGTTCAGACGCTCGATGCTGCGCGGCGGGGTTTTCTTCTGCGTCATTACGCCGAACCATGGCGCGATGACGAAGTCCTCGAAGCCCGCCTCCTGCATCGTCGGCACGTCCGGGAGAAGGGGGGAGCGTTGCGCTCCGGTAATCGCAAGCGCGCGCAGCGCGCCCGCCTTGATGTGCGGAAGAATGGAAGGGGTGTTGTCGAAGAACATGTCGATTTGTCCGCCGCGCAGGTCGGTAATCGCCGGCGCCGAACCGCGATATGGCACATGGAGGATATCGATGCCCGCAACCTGTTTGAACAGCTCGCCTGAAAGGTGCGGGCTGGAGCCATAGCCCGATGAGCCGAACGTAAGCCGACCGGATTGTCTCTTGGCCAGCGCGACCAGTTCGGCGACGGTGTTCGCTTTCACCGCGGGATTTACGGTGAGCACGTTCGCTATCGAACCGAATAACACGATCGGGGAGAAATCGCGTTCCAGATCGTAAGGCAGGTCACGGTAGATCGCGAGGTTGATGGCGCAGGTGCCGATCGTGCACTGGATCAGCGTGTACCCGTCGGGCGCGGCCCGGGCCGCCGCCTCGGTGCCGACATTGCCGCCCGCACCGGGACGATTCTCGATCACAATCTGCTGGCCCAAACTGCGACCGGCGCGCTCGGATACGACGCGCGCGATCAGGTCGGACGATCCACCGGCAGGAAAGGGGACGATCAAAGTGACCGGCCGCGCTGGATAAGGTTGTTCCTTGCCGCACGCCGCAACGAAAACGAGCAGCAGCGCAGCGGCACACAAGCCGGACGTGTGCCGTACACCACCGGGTTCGGGTCGTGACACTTCCCGCCTCCTCATTTGTTTTTCGGCCATTCTACCGGGGATGCTTCGGGTATAGTTCGCGCGACCCACAGTACTTGTTGAACGTGACTCCGCATACGCTCGAAGTCCTGCGCATCTTGCAGAACGGTGAATTCCAGTCCGGTGAAGCCATCGGCAAGGCGCTGGGGATTACGCGCGGCTCCGTATCGAACGCGCTCGCCGACATCGATGCATTTGGTCTCACGGTCCACAAGGTGCATGGACGCGGTTATCGACTGGTGACTCCGGTGCAGTGGTTGTCCCGCGACACGATCCTTGAGCATCTCGGCGGGTCCGTCCGCTTCGACATCGAAATCGTGGATGAAACCGGCTCGACCAATACCGACCTGCTGGAGCGTGCCACGCGGGGGGCGCCATCGGGTACCGTGATCGTGGCCGAATTGCAGACTCGCGGTCGCGGACGGCGCGGGCGCGACTGGCATTCCGGACTGGGAGGCGCACTCACGTTTTCAGTCCTTTGGCGTTTCGAACAGGGGGCCGGGTTTCTTTCGGGACTGAGCCTCGTGGTCGGCATTGCGCTTGCACGAGTGCTGAGAAGGCATGGAGCAGAAGATGCCATGCTGAAATGGCCGAACGACGTGCTGTGGCGCTACCTCAAGCTTGCCGGCATCCTGATCGAACTTGCCGGCGACGTGATGGGGCCTACCGTGGCGGTGATCGGCGTCGGCATCAACCTGCGCCTGCCGGAGGCAGCGAAAGCACGCATCGACCAGCCGGTGGTGGATCTGGCAAAAATCGGAATCGAAGTGGACCGCAACCGGCTGTTCGCGGAATTTCTTGTAGAGCTCAATGGGGTTCTCAGCAAATTTTCCGACGAGGGTTTTGCGCCGTTTCGCCACGAGTGGAACCGGATGCACGCGTACCAAGATAGAATGGTGTGTCTGCGGATGCCCGACAAGACCGAAGTCCAAGGCAGGGTCGAAGGGGTCGCCGAGGACGGTGCGCTAATGATCAAGACCCGCTCCGGCATGCGCAAGTTCTACGGCGGAGAGCTGAGCCTGCGGCCCGCCGCGTGAACGCGAGGTCCCTTTGAAAATCCGAAAGTCCCCCGGACCGTGATCCTTGCCGTCGATGCCGGCAACAGCCGAATAAAATGGGCGCTTCATGACCGTAACGCCTTCGTTCATGAGGGCTGGGTGGCGCGGGCCGACCTCGGCCTGCTCGAGCGGGCCTGGGCACCTCTGCCCGCTGCGGAAACGATCGTCGTGGCCAATGTGGCCGGCGAGCCGGTGCGCGCCGGTTTGCAGAATCTGTTTGCCCGCTGGAAGGCCGAACCGCGCTGGGTCGCCGCAACCGCAACCCAGTGCGGTGTCGTCAACCGCTACCACGATCCGTCGCAACTTGGCGCGGACCGCTGGGCGGCGCTGATCGGTGCGCGTCAGCTTGTTACCGGTTCCTGTCTCGTGGTCAACGCAGGTACGGCGATGACGGTAGACGCTCTTAGCGCGCAGGGCGAGTTCCTCGGCGGCATTATCGTTCCGGGTTTCGATCTGATGTTCGAAGCGTTGGCTTCGAACACTGCGGGCCTGTCCGCCGAACGTGGCAGCTTTGCGTCGTTTCCGCGCAGCACCCGCGACGCCATCACCAGCGGCGCGGTGCAGGCGCTGTGTGGTGCAGTGGAACGCATGCGTGCAGCGATGGTGGTTGACGGGCACGGCGAACCGACCTTGTTGGTCGGAGGCGGCGCAGGAGAACTTGTGGTTCAACGGCTCGGCAGACCGGTCAGAAGCGCGGACAAGCTGGTGCTGGAAGGCCTGGTGCGGATCGCGCAGGAGCGGCGATGAGGTGGATCGTCCTGCTGCTGATCGCGGTCAACATCGGATTCGGCGTTTTTGTTTATCTCAGACACAAGACGCCGAATCCGGACGCGCAGCTCATCGCGATGCAGATGAATGCGGACAAGGTGCGTATCGTGCCGCTACGTCCGGCACCCGTGCCTACGCCGGCGACGGCATCGGCGCGCGCAGCCTGCATCGAATGGGGTGGATTTGGTACAGGGGAACTGGCGCGAGCACAGGATGCGTTGGATCGTCTTGCCCTCGCAGCGCGCGCGCGCCGAGTCCAAGTCAGCGTGACCGCGGGCTACTGGGTTTTCATTCCGCCGCAGCGATCGCAGGCCGCAATGGAGCGAAAGATAACCGAGCTCAAGAGTCTGAAGATCAGCGAATATTTTCCCGTATTTGACCCGGGCCGGTGGCGGTACGCAATTTCGCTGGGCATTTTCCGCAGCGAGGAAGGCGCGGCCAGATACCTTTCGCAACTGCGGCAGAAGGGCGTGCGTTCGGCGACGGTCGGCGAACGCGAACAGCGAGTGACGCAGACTGCATTCCTGATCAGCGATCCGACCGAACCGGAATCAGCACAACTGGCGGAACTGAAAAATGAATTCCCAGGTAGTGAATTGCGTACGGTCGAATGCCCTTGATGATGGCGGTTTGCTCATGTGCTGGCCGCATGTTTCTGTCGGCTTCCTTTTTCTGACTTTGCGTCCTTTGCGCCAACGCTTTCGAATTGGGCCTGGCGGCTCTAGATCGGAACCAGCTGGCGAGTGCCGAGCCCATCTTCCTTCAGCTCCAGCCGTCGCGAGTGAAATGCGATCAGAGACGGCCGGTGGCCGATGCTGATAATGGTGGTGCCGCTCAAACTGGCTTTCAGGAGCCTATAGAGTGTTTCCTCCGCAGCATCGTCCAGCGCCGAAGTTGCCTCGTCGAGGAACAGCCACGCCGGTTTTTGCAGCAGCGCACGCGCAAACGCAATACGTTGCTGTTCGCCGGGTGAGAGCTGCATTGACCAGTGCTGGTGATCGTCGAGCCGGTCCACAAGTTGCGGCAATCCGACCGAGGTCAGCACGTCCTTGATCTGCGCGTCGGAGAACTCGGCAGGCGGGGCAGGATAGCTCACGACGTCGCGAATAGTGCCGAGTGGCAGGTACGGCCGCTGCGGCAGGAACAGCACGCGGAAGCCCGCCGGCATGAGCACTTGCCCCTTTCCAAATGGCCAGATTCCGGCGATTGCCCGGAAAAGCGTGCTCTTTCCGGAACCTGACGGCCCGCTGATGAGCAGGCTATCGCCCGATCTAATGGTTGCGCTCGATGCGGAAATCAGCGGTTGGCCGTTGGGCAGGCTGAGCGCAACATCGTCGAGTACAATCTCGTCGCTGCGATCGTGCGACTGTCGAACGCCGCACTGCTCCTGAATGTCTTCGCGAGCCTTCTCGATCGCATAGTGGAAGCCGAGCAGACGGTCTGATGTGGCTTTCCAGGCAGCGAAACTGTTGTAAGCGCCGATGAACCACGACAGCGAACCCTGTACCTGGCCAAAGGCGTTCGAAATCTGCATCAGTCCACCGAGCTGGATGGTTCCGGCGAAAAAGCGGTTGCCGGCCACGACGAACGGGAAGATCACCGCCAGCTGGTTGTAGCCGATGGTGAAAGAGTTGAGGATCTTCTGGCGCTTCATGATGCGCCACCAGTTGTTGACGACGTTCCCGAAGCGCACGCGAAAATTGGTCAGTTCGTCCTGCTCGCCGCCGTACAACGCTACGCCCTCGGTATTCTCCCGGAAGCGCACCAGCCCGAAACGGAAGTCGGCCTCGAAGCGCTGCTGATTGAAGTTGAGACCGATCAACGCCTTGCCGATCTTGTGGGTCAACCAGGTGCCGACTATTGCGTAGAGTAGCGCGGCCCATACCATGTAGCCCGGGATGACGATCTCACCGCCGTTGTAGGGGATGGCGAACGGTCCGGACAGCACCCACAGGATGCCGACGAAAGATCCCAGCGTGACCACGGCGTTAAGGAAACCGAGCGAAAGACTCAGGGTTTCGTCCACGAACAACTTGAAATCCTCGGCGATCCGCTGGTCGGGGTTGTCCGCGGGCGCGCCGGTGAGCTGCATGCGGTAGTACGTGCGCTGGGCGAGCCAGCGCTGGAGATACACATCGGTGATCCAGCGCCGCCAACGGATCTGCAGCATCTGGTTCAGGTAAAACGCGTACACAGCCATTGTGATGTAGATCGCCGCAAGCATTCCAAAGCGGATCATCAACCGGAAGAACTCCTCCCTGTTTTTCTCCTGCAACGCGTTGTAGAACTCGTTGTACCAGGAGTTGAACTGGACGTTCATGTAGACCATGGCAAGCGTCAGGCCGATTACTGCGGCAAGCAACAACCAGGCGGAGTAGCGCTCCTCGGATGACCAGTAGGGCTTGATCAGTCCCCACGTGTCGCGCACGAAACTCGGTCTGGCGGGCATGGAAGCTTCCTTCAAAGGATGATGCGTCAGGAGTTACGGATGCGTGAGATCAGCGATGTCGTGGAACGTTCGAACCGGAACGGGATGGAAACGACCTTGCCGCCCCAGCTTGCCACTTCCTTGCCACCCACAATTCTTTCAATTGGCCAGTCACCGCCCTTGACCAGGACACCGGGTCGGCACCCGAGTATGAGATCGAGAGGAGTGTCCTCCTCGAACCATGTGGCGATGCTTACGCTTTCCAGCGCGGCCACAACCGCGAGGCGGTCATCAAGGGTGTTGATCGGTCGGCCCGGCCCCTTGCCGAGCCGCCTGACCGATTCGTCCGAGTTGAGGGCGACGATCAGGCTGGAACCCAAGGCGCGCGAGTCGGCGAGGTAGGTCGCGTGACCGCGGTGCAACAAATCGAATACACCGTTGGTGAATACTATCGGACGCGACAGTTTGCTCAGCCGCGCCGGCAGTTCGCCCGGCGGACATATTTTTTTTTCGAAGGAGGGATTGCGGGTCATGGCGTCAGTTCCAGGTGGCGCCATGATACAGGCGGCTGCAGGGGCTGTGCTCGCCCCGGTCGTCAGGCCACCGCCCTGATGCTCTTCCCGCAACGGCCGAGAGCGAACCCGGATTTCATCGGCGAACCGTGACGTATGAATTTCGAGGAGCGGCCGGTCGCTGTCGTGAACATAAGCTTTGACATTCTGTCAGCGATGGTGGGCCACGAGCCCCCTTGAAGCGCACGATGGAATCTACGGGTCGCTCGGAAGAGTTGCGCGCGCGGCGAAAATGAAAAAGCCCGCCACGGGACCCATGTCCCGGTTTCCCGGAATCAGTCGATATACTCGAAAACCTTGACCACTTTCTGCGTGCCGGCGGTGGTGGCGGCAGTCTGCGCCGCGGCCTCGGCTTCGGCCCGGGTGACAAGCCCCATGAGAAACGCCGTGCCGTTCTCGCTCACAACTTTCACATGGTTGGTACTGATGTCCTTGTTTTGCGTAAGGCGCCCCTTGATGCGGCTGGTGAGCAGTGCATCGCTGCTGCGGGAGGTGAACGAGCTGTTGCCGGCCACAATCACTTCATTCTGCACATTGCGTACGTTCTGCACTTCCAGTGCGACGATGGTCAGATCCTGCCTGATCTCCTCGGTAGGAGCTTCACCGGTGAGCAGCACGATGCGATTGAAGCAGGTGACGCTGACGTGAAGCTTATCCTCGTACTTCTCCTTGATGCGGTCCCTGATCTTGAGTTCGATGGTCTGGTCCTCGAGCAGCGTGGCACTGGTGCGGCGGTCATCGGCAATCATGAGGCCGGCGCCCACGCCCGCGCCGATGATCACCGGCGGGCAAGCCTGCAAGAGGGGCGAGAGGACAAGGATCACCGCGATGGATCGGATGGGCGTTTTCATTCATTCCACTCCTAGCAACAAACAATCGATGGCGTCGCACATGCAGTGCAGGCACAACAGGTGCACTTCCTGTATGCGCGCCGTTCTGTCCGCTGGCACGCAGATATGCACGTCGTTCGGACGGAGCACTTCGGTCATCTTGCCGCCTTTCCTGCCGGTCAGCGCGATCACGCCCATCTGCCGGTCGTGAGCGACATGTATCGCTTCCACGACATTGGGTGAATTGCCGCTGGTGGAAATAGCCAGCAACAGGTCCCCGGATTGGCCGAGCGCCCGCACCTGCTTCGAGAACACTTCGTTGTAGCTGTAGTCGTTGGCGATCGAAGTGAGTGTCGAAGTGTCGGTGGAAAGAGCTATCGCCGCCAGAGGCGGGCGCTCCATCTCGAAGCGGTTCAGCAACTCGGCCGCGAAGTGCTGGGCATCGGCGGCGGAGCCGCCATTTCCGCAAGAAAGGATCTTGCCTTCGTTCATCAGGCAATGCGCCATGCGCTCCGAGGCACGCGCGAGCGGATCTGCCAGCAAATCCATCGCCTCCAGTTTCAGGTGGGCGCTGTCGGAGAAGTGTTTAGTGATCCTGCTCTTGAGATCCATCGTGAATATAGGCCGTTGCAGGCGAATTATTGCACAAAGAACCTGCGGACCCTGTGCGCGTGATGGTTACTCGCCGAATGCGTCGACGATCCAGTTGACCGCAGTGGCGTCGCCGTTCAGCAACACCGCATCGAAACGACAGGTCGGAAACTCGCTGTGCGCCGCCATGTAATGCCGGGCCGTACGCAGGAGTTTCTTGCGCTTGCTCGCGGTGATGCTTTCGCTGGCACCGCCGAAGGAGTCGTTGCTGCGGTATCGCACTTCGACGAAAACCAGTGTCCCGGAATCCCGCAACACCAGATCGATTTCTCCGAAACGGCAACGGTAATTGCGCTCCAGAAGCTTGAGGCCGCGCTTTACCAGGAAAGTCGCAGCCGCATCTTCGGCCCAGGTCCCGCGATTGCTCATCGCGTCAAGGTCGCTTCGAGTGGTTTGGCGCGGCCCTGTGAAAAATGAGCCGGCACCAGTGAACGTGTAAATTGCTGGGTATCTGTAGGCCTTATGGTGCCGGTCACCCCGTCCAGAGAAACCATCGGTTCGAACGGCCGTAGCAACTCCAGGACGATCCGGTACGCGTCTATTCCGACCGCGTAGAACCGTTCTTGATCGATTGCAGGGTTTTTTACCTCGGGCCTCAGATAGCTCATCACTGCAGGGTGATCCGGCTGTAGCAGCCACGGCATGTCGAGGAAGCGCACACCCTCCAGATCAAAGTTGGCCAGCGTATCGGCGTTAGACACGAAAACCAGCGAGGTGGCATAGATAGGCAAACTGCCTCCCAGAAAAGAGCGAACAAAGCGTACGCGCGTTGCCCCCATCGTCAGGAAAACCGCATCGGCCTTGGAGGACGACAGTTGCTCGCGCAGCTTGGCAAGGGTGGAGGCTTCCGTCGTGTAGCTGAACTTGCTCGCGACTTCCCCCTTTAACCTGCCCCACTCAACGAGAAAGGCCTGCGCAATCCGACTGTCCAGGGAAGTCTCGCCGGCAATGACGAAAGCGCGGCGCGCGCCCTGACTGAAAGCGAAATGCGCAACCTGGCGCGCTTCTGACTCGATCTGCAATCCGAAGGCGTACAGATCGCGCGGCATCAGGATGTCGCCGTCGGGAACATTGAGTGCGAGCGTTGGTACGCTCACCACGCCGCTCAGTGCGAGCGCGGTGACGCCATTGCGTGTAAGCGGCCCGATCACCGCGCGCGCGCCTCGCGACACTGCGCGCTGGTATGCGGTGAGAATCTGGTCGCTGTCCTCCGTAGTGGCGTACACCGTTACCCCCGGGCCGCTTTCCCGCATCAACTCGGCGCCGGCGAGAATGCCAAGACGCACCGAGTCTGCGTGCTTGCCGAATGAGGCGGACTGCAGCGGCAGTATTACCGCGATGTGCGCTTGCGTGGGCAGGGCGCGGGGGGACTCGGTTTCCTGAGCGGTTGCCTGGTGGGTGGATAAGGCGATGAGCGCCCAGTATAGTAACGCCGCTACCAACAGCGAAAAGGCCGGGCGAAGTTGCATAGTGAAGACACCAAGCTTGGTGAAGCCACATTATATGTGGTGGCTACACCGATCGGGAACCTGCGCGATATCACGCTGCGCGCGCTCGAGGTGCTGAGATCCGTGGACAGCATTGCTGCCGAAGACACGCGAGTTACGCGGAAACTGCTTAACCACCATGGAATCCATTCGAAGCTGTTTGCACTCCACGAACACAACGAACACGATGCGGCCAGTCGTCTGATCGCGTTGCTTTCGGAAGGAAAATCGGTGGCGTTGGTATCCGATGCCGGCACGCCCGGAATCAGCGATCCGGGAGCGATGGCAGTTGCGCGAGTGCGGGAAGCAAACTTTTGCGTGGTGCCGATACCGGGTCCGAACGCCGCCATCGCCGCTATTGCGGCATCGGGCATGAGGGCCGCGACGTTCTGCTTCCACGGGTTCCTGCCGGCCAGGAAGGCTGATCGCGAAAATGTGCTGACGGGACTCAGCCGCCAAACCGGCCTGTTGGTGTTCTACGAGGCGCCGCACAGGATCGTGGAATCGGTGGAGAGCCTGGTGGCCGTGTTCGGAGGCGAGCGTCGCATCGGCATCGCACGGGAGTTGACCAAGCTCTTCGAACAGGTTTACGTCTGCAGGCTCGAAGAGGCCGGCGCCTGGTTGCAACAGGATGAGAATCGACGACGCGGCGAGTTCGTCCTGCTGGTGGAAGGTTGTGGCGACGCTGCGGTGCAAACGGACGACGATTCGCCACGCGTGCTGAAACTTCTACTCAACGAGCTGCCGCTGAAGCTCGCGGTGAAACTCACCGCAGAAATCACCAGCGCGAGGAAGAATGCGCTCTACCAGCGCGCACTTGAACTCAAGAAGGAATGACTCGGGGGAATCTTTCCTAACCCAGGCACTAACGTCATGCAGATCACCATTACCAAACCCGACGACTGGCACCTGCACTTGCGCGACGGCGACGCGATGAAGGCGGTGCTGCCGGACACGGCGCGGCGCTTCGCACGAGCCATTGTCATGCCTAACCTCAGACCTCCCGTGACGACGACCGCGGCGGCCGGCGCATATCGCGACCGCATCCTTGCCGCTTTGCCAGAAGGCAGCAGTTTCTCGCCGCTGATGACGCTGTATCTCACGGACAACAGTCGGCCGCAGGAGATCCGTGCCGCGAAGGCAGGCGGGTTTGTGCGCGCGGTGAAGTACTATCCGGCTGGCGCAACGACCAATTCGGATGCGGGCGTGACCGACATCCGCAAGTGCTTCGACACCTTCGAAGTCATGGCGGAAGTCGGGATGCCCTTGCTGATACACGGCGAAGTGACCGACGCCAGCGTGGACGTATTCGACCGGGAAAACGTCTTCATCGAACGCACCCTGATCGCGCTGGTGCAGCGTTTCCCACGACTGAAGATTGTCGTGGAGCACATCACCACCGCCAACGCGGTGAACTTCGTCCTCAGCGCGCCGGATACCGTTGCGGCAACCATCACGGCGCATCATCTTCTGCTTAACCGCAATGACATATTTCGCGACGGGATCCGCCCGCATCACTATTGCCTGCCGGTGCTCAAGCGTGAAGAACACCGCCGGGCGTTGGTGAGAGCGGCAACGTCAGGAAATCCCAAGTTTTTCCTGGGCACCGATAGCGCGCCACATGCGCGCCACACAAAGGAAACTGGTTGCGGTTGCGCTGGAATCTACACCGCTCACGGCGGTATCGAGCTATACGCGGAGGTCTTCGAGGCGGCCGGAACGCTGGACAAACTGGAGGCTTTCGCAGCATTCTTCGGAGCAGACTTCTACGGTCTGCCGCGCAATCGCGAACACATCACACTGCAGAAAAAAGCCTGGTTGGTGCCTCAGGAATTGCTTTTTGGGGCCGACACACTGGTGCCGTTGCGAAACGGCGCTACGATTTCCTGGCAGATCGTGTAACACGCAGACGGTGCGGCAGATGGCGGTTGTGGCGCGCGAATGAATCATGAAGGTAATGGAGCGGACAATTCGACTCGCAGACACAGTGACAAACGGCTATGGTGCGCACCGCGAGTCGTGGATAATGCACCGGGATGTCAGGAGGCAGCGGGGGAGGCACGAAGAATGCCCGTGCGGTTGCATCGACACACTGTGGTGCATCGCCGCGAAGTCTCGCTGAGTGCGTGTGTGCGTTGACCGGCTGGCGGCCAAAACCGAGCATCCGGTCGCTGTACGTTTAGATGACAGGGGGACAGATGAACAAGGCAGAACTCGTCGAAGCGATAGCAAAAAGAACAGGCGCCAGCAAAGCGATGGCAGACACCATGATCGATGCATTCATTGACGCCATAACAGTATCTCTGAAGAAAAGCGAAAGCGTGACCCTGGTTGGATTCGGAACCTTCTCCCAGGGCAAGCGTGCTGCACGCGCGGGCCGCAATCCTCAAACCGGTGCAGCGATCAAGATTCCAGCAGCAAAGACGGCGAAGTTTGCGGCGGGCGCAAAACTCAAGGCTGCCGTCAACGGCAGGAGGTAATTCCGGCAACAAATAAGGGAAACCGACACCCGAGGGGCGAAGCGCCCCTCTTTTTTTGCCCACCCCGTCGGTAATGTTGCGTTGCAGTCAGTCAACCGGCGCAGTTTCCCCTGGCGGTGCGCCTGCCGCGAGCGGTATTGGTGTGAGGGCTGATTTCGAGCCGCGCAGCATTCAAGGTCACGCCGCAACTAAAGTCCGGGGACCCTGGCCTTCCGATAATCCACTCCGAAGCTGGCCGGGCAGTCGCTGCGAAATTCGCTTGCGCAGAGGCCAACTTCGCGGCAGCCGTCGCGCAGCGCCGGCGAGCGATGTTGCTGTGAAGGCTGACTTTTAGCCGCGCAGCGGATCGAAGTCATGCCGCAACTAAAGTCCGGGAACCCGGCTTTCCGATGCGATAATCCACTCTGAAGCTGGCCGGGCAGTCGCTGCGCAATTCGCTTGCGCAGAGGAAAGTCCGGGCTCCAAAGAGCAGGATGCCGGCTAACGGCCGGACGCCGCGAGGCGATGGAAAGTGCCACAGAGAATAGTCTGCCCAAGTCTCAGCAATGGGAACGGCGATGGTGAAACGGTGTGCGCTTCGCAAGGGGCGTAGGCGGTCGCGAGACTGTCGGGTAAGAGCCCACCGCGTTTCTGGCAACAGAAACGGCAGGGCAAACCCCATCCGGAGCAAGACCAAATAGGGGAGCGATAGCGCGGCTCGCGCTGCTCCCGGGTAGGTCGCTCGAGCCGGCAGGCAACTGCCGGCCCAGATGAATGACTGCCGGGCGCCGCAAGGCGTCCACAGAACCCGGCTTACAGGCCAGCTTCACTCTTCCAAACTTCGGTTATTCACCAAAAAACTGTTTCCGCCAGGGCTTTCCTATGGCGTCCGCAGCAAAATCATCGAAATAACTTTAGATATATGTCCTATCTATCTTGTTTTTAGGTATTAAATTATTTTGAGCCCCTGGAATTCGCCATTCGGTTGTAAGTGTTTGTCGTAACTGCAAAAAGCCGGCAGGTTCCCTTGACCTGTTATTTTTTTTCTACTACAGTGGGAAAAAGTAGGGTTTTGTGGGAAAGTATGGAAAATTCTAATACTTCCGGTGATATAAAAGATGTTTCAGGGGGCGACTGCACTGAACCTGGATGCCAAGGGCCGCCTTGCGGTTCCAACACGGCATCGTGATAGCCTGCAATCAGGGAACGCAAGTAAGCAAGTGCTTACCGCGCATCCTCATCGCTGCCTTTTGCTCTACCCCGCGCCGGCATGGGAACCAATCCGAGCACGGATCATGACTTTCTCCAGCTTCGATCCCCAAACCAGCCTATGGAAGCGGCTTCTGGTCGGCTTTGCCGAGGAGGTCGAACTGGACGCGTCCGGGCGTCTGCTGGTTTCACCGGAATTGCGCAATTTTGCCGGTCTGGAGAAGCAAGTAATGATGGTCGGACAGGGAAGTCACTTTGAAATCTGGAGCCAGGGAGCCTGGGAGAAACAACTCAAACAACTTGCAGCAGGCGGCGACAAATTACCACCGGGCATGGAGAACTTCGCGCTGTGAGATCGAGCGGCTCACCACTTGCGCTCACATCAGCCGGTACTACTTGAGGAAGCGGTCGAGGCGCTGCGCATTAAAGCCGATGGCGCCTACGTCGACGCAACCTTCGGACGCGGCGGACACAGCCGGGCGATTCTGGCGCGACTCCGCGGCTTGGGGAAGTTAATTGCCCTTGATCGCGATGCGATGGCGATCGCCGCCGCAACGGAAATCGCCGACCCGCGTCTTGCGGTATTTCACGCGCAATTCGGCTCGTTGCGAGACGTGGTTCGCGGGGCGGGCCTCACGCGTGTCGACGGCGTGTTGCTCGACCTAGGCATGTCCTCGCCGCAGCTCGACGAGGCGAACAGGGGATTCAGCTTTCGCTTCGACGGGCCGCTCGACATGCGGATGGACACAAGCCGGGGGCAAACCGCGGCGCAATGGCTGGAGCAGTCTTCAGAACAAGAGATCCGGGAGGTCATCAAGCGCTATGGCGAAGAACGGTTTGCTAAGCAGATTGCAAGAGCGATTGTTGCGGCTCGATCGCGCGGGCCTGTCGATCGCACACGGCAACTTGCCGAGATCGTGGCAAAAGCCGTTCCCACGCGCGAGTCACAACAGGACCCGGCGACGCGCACCTTCCAGGCTATTCGGATTCACGTCAATCAGGAGCTTGAAGAGTTGGCGGTGATGCTGCCCCAATGCATCGAGATTCTCAATGACGGCGGCAGGCTGGTGGTGATCAGTTTCCACTCGCTCGAAGACCGCATCGTCAAGCAGTTCATGCGCACACATTCGCAACCCGGAGCGCTGCCCGCGCGTCTGCCGTTGCGCGCGCGCGACTTGCCGAAGCCATTCCTGAGGCTGGTTGGCAAACCGGCCTTTGCCTCTGGCGCCGAGATTGCGGCCAACCCGCGCGCCCGGAGCGCGGTGATGCGGGTAGCGGAACGGATCGCGGCGTGATCAAACTCAATCTCGTGCTGTCTGGAATCCTTGTCGTATGCGCGCTGGCGCTGGTGACGTCGCAGCACAAGGCGCGAAAGCTTTTCGTGGAGTTGCAGAAGCAACAGGAAGTCGCCAAGCAGCTCGAAGTCGAATACGGCCAGTTGCAGTTGGAACAAAGCACGTGGGCAATGCACTCCCGCGTCGAGAAGATCGCAGCCAATAATCTGCGCATGCGTGTGCCGCCGGCGGCACGCGTGCGCCTCGTTCCTCCCCCCCCCGCGCCGTCCAACCCATGAGACCCTCCCTCAATCCGGCACTTTCGGTACGCCTGCCCGTGTGGCGGGCGCGGCTGTTGCTGCTGATGGTTTGCTGCGGGTTCATGGTGCTGGCGGCGCGGGCTTTTTATTTGCAAGGGCTTCGAAATGATTTTCTGCAGCAGAAAGGCGAGACCCGCTATGGGCGCGTCGTCGAGATCTCTGCGCATCGAGGCATGGTCACAGACCGGCATGGCGAACCGCTTGCAGTGAGCACGCCTGTGGAATCCGTGGCGGCATCGCCTGCGGACACCGACCTCAGCACCGCGCAAAGAGTGAAGCTCGCGCGTCTGCTGGGCATGCATGCATCCGAACTGCGCAAACGCCTTGCCGACCGCGGGCGCGAATTCGTGTATCTCAAGCGGCAGTTACCCCCGGAGGAGGCGGCAAAAGTCGTCCAGCTCAATCTTCCGGGCGTGTTCCTGCAGCGCGAGTACCGCCGTTACTATCCCGCAGCGGAAGTCACTGCGCACGTGGTTGGTTTTACCGGCGTTGACGACAACGGGCAGGAAGGCATCGAACTGGCGTACCAGGAATGGCTCGCCGGAAAACGCGGCAGTCGGCGCGTAATCAAGGACAGGCTTGGGCGGATCGTCGAGGACGTGGAGAGCATTCGCGCGCCTCAAGAGGGCCGTGACTTGGCGCTCTCCATCGATCAGCGCATTCAGTATTTCGCCTTCAGGGAGTTGAAGAGCGCAGTCGCAGAGCATGAGGCAAAGGCGGGCAGCATCGTTGTGCTCGACGCGACGTCGGGCGAAGTGCTGGCACTGGCGAACTGGCCTTCCTACAACCCGAACAACCGCGACACACTGAAGACGGCCCGATCGCGCAACCGCGCAGTGGTCGACCTGTTCGAGCCCGGTTCCACCCTGAAGCCGTTTACCGCCGCCGCTGCATTGGAGTCCGGGTTGGTGGGTCCAGGCAGTGTCATCGATACCGAGCACGGCCGATTCACCATTGGCAAGCGCACGATTCGCGATGTTCATCCTGAGGGCTTTCTCACAGTTGCCCAGGTGATCCAGAAGTCATCCAACGTAGGCTCGGCGAAGATCGCGTTGGCGATGGCGCCACAGAAACTGTGGGCAATCTTTTCCGCAGTTGGCTTTGGCACGCAGACCAGGGTGGGATTTCCTGGAGAAGCGACGGGAAGGTTGCGCGCCTATCAGAGTTGGAAGCCGATCGAGCATGCCACCATGTCCTATGGCCACGGGGTTTCCGTCAGCCTGCTGCAACTGGCGCGAGCCTACTCGGTGTTCGCCAGCGACGGGGAACTGAAACAACTGACCTTGATTCGTCGCGACCAGCCTGTCGACGGAAAGCGAGTGGTATCGCGGCGCACCGCGCAGGCCGTGCGCAAGATGCTGGAACTGGTGACCCAGCCCGGGGGAACCGCGACCCGCGCACAGGTCGCCGGTTACCGCGTCGCCGGCAAGACTGGTACTGCGCATAAGTTCGATGGCGCAGCCTATTCGGCAGATCGTTACGTTTCCTCGTTCGTTGGCGTCGCACCCGCCTCGAACCCGCGCTTGGTCATTGCCGTGATGATCGACGAGCCAGGTGGCAAGCATTACTACGGGGGCGAGGTGGCCGCACCGGTATTCAGTAGTGTGATGGCAGGCGCCTTGCGCTTGCTCGGGATTGCTCCCGACGCGCCACCCGACAATGTGATTCCTCCCGAGTCTGCTCCGCTGATCGGGGAGGAAGTATGAACGCAGCGGCAGGTTCGCCGCGCCCGGCCGAGCGCAATTTCAACGTGCATGAGATCGCTGCGCTCGGCGTGCCTGTCACCGGTCTGGCGGTGGACAGTCGCAACGTGAACCCCGGCGACTTGTTTCTCGCCTATCCGGGCGAACGTGCCGACGGCCGCAGCTTCATCGACCAGGCAATCGTCGCCGGTGCCGCCGCAGTGTTTTGGGAAAGCCGCGGCTTTCATTGGAACCCCGCATGGAAGCTGCCAAACCTTGGTGTGCCCGAGTTGCGCACGCACCTCGGCGAAGTCGCCAGCCATTTTCACGGGCATCCATCCCGTCACCTGTGGGTCGCTGGCGTGACTGGCACCAACGGCAAGACCTCGTGCTCGCACTGGATCGCACAGGCGCTGTGTCGCCTTGGGCGCAAGACCGCGGTGGTTGGAACCATAGGCATCGGCTTCCCCGGCGCACTTGAACCGGCACTCAACACCACTCCGGACGCCGTGACGTTGCACGCGCGGCTTGCGGACTTTCGCAAGCAGGGGGCCGAGGCCTGCGCGATGGAGGTTTCGTCGCACGGCATCGAGCAAGGTCGGGTCGGCGGTGTGGAATTCGACATCGCGCTGTTCACCAACTTGTCGCGCGACCATCTCGACTATCACAAGTCCATGGACGATTACGCGGCCGCCAAGGCGAAACTGTTCCATTGGCCCGAACTCAAGCATGCGATCGTGAATCTCGACGACCGCTTCGGCCAGCAGCTTGCCGGTTCGATCGATCGCTCGCGAATCAATGTCCTCGGTTACGGGCTGGGCAGGGGTGAGATCGCCGGACACAGCCTTGCCTTGTCGACGCGCGGGCTCAAGCTGGAGATCACCACGCCTTGGGGCGCGGCCGAAATCGACAGCTCCATGATCGGCGCTTTCAACGCTTCCAATTTGCTGGGTGTGCTGGGCGTTCTGATCGCATCAGACGTGCCGCTGCGAGAGGCGGTGGCGGCGCTATCGCAGGTCGAGCCTGTGCCGGGACGGATGCAAATGGTGCGTGAGCCCGGCGCACCGCTTGTAGTGGTGGACTATGCGCACACTCCGGATGCGCTGGAGAAGGCGCTCGAGACGCTACGCTCCACTCTCTCTAGGGATGGGAAGCTGTATTGTGTTTTCGGTTGCGGCGGCGACCGTGACGCGGGCAAACGCCCGCAAATGGGTGAAGCGGCGACCCGTCTTGCCGACCGCGTCGTTATCACCAGCGACAACCCGAGGTCGGAGAATCCGCGCGCGATCATCGACGACATCATCGCCGGTGCGCACCCGAACTACGCGATCGAAGTGGATCGCGCAACGGCGATCCTGCAGGCGATCAGCGGCGCCGCGCCGCAGGACGTGGTGTTGCTTGCAGGCAAAGGCCACGAAACCTATCAGGAAATCGGCGGCCGGCGCCTGCCTTTCGACGATGCCGAAACCGCGCGCGAGATTTTGCAGCGGCTGCCGCGGCGGCCTGTCCATGCTTGACCTCGTGAGCACAGCGCTGGCGCTCGGCGCCCGCCGGATCGGCAGCAATGCGGAATTCATGCGCGTGACCACCGATAGTCGCGACATCCGTCCCGGCGATCTGTTCGTCGGCATTCGTGGTGAACGTTTCGACGGACAGGCGTTCGCCGCGCAAGCACTCACCGCGGGCGCGGTCGCGGCAATGGTAAGCGACGTTTCCCGGGACGCCGGAACCGGCGCAAGACTGCTGGTGGTGGCGGATACGCGCGTTGCGCTGGGTCAACTGGCGGCCTACTGGCGCGCGCGTTTTGCGATGCCGTTGATCGCGATTACCGGAAGCAACGGCAAGACTACGGTCAAGGAGATGCTTGCCGCAATCCTGCGCCAGTCCGCCGGCGAAAGCGGTGTGCTTGCCACGGCAGGCAACTTCAATAACGACATCGGCATGCCGCTGACACTGCTGCAGCTTCGTGCCCAGCATCGCTTCGCCGTGGTCGAAATGGGTATGAACCACCTGGGCGAGATCGCCTACCTGTCGAGGCTGGCCAAACCCAGTGCGGCACTGATTACCAACGCCGGGTCGGCGCATGTCGGCGAAGTCGGTTCCACCGAGGCCATTGCCCGTGCCAAGGGCGAAGTATTCGAAGGTCTGGACGTTGCTGGAACGGCACTAATCAACAACGACGATGCATTTGCAGGTTTCTGGCGCGGCCTGGCGGGATCCCGGCGTGTGGTGGATTTCGGGGTGGAAAGGAAGGCGGTCGTTTCCGCGCGCTATGAACTCGCCGAGGCGGGCAGTCTGGTCACCATCGTGACGCCGGAAAGCCAGTTCGTCGCGAGGCTCAACGTGCCTGGTCTCCACAACGTCAAGAACGCCTTGGCGGCGGCTTCCGCAGCCTATGCGCTCGGCATCGAACCGAAGGCCATCGCCGCAGGCGTTGCGACCTATCGCGGCGTGAAGGGCAGGCTGCAGCACAAACGGCTCCCATCCGGCGCCACCCTGATCGACGATACCTACAACGCTAATCCGGAATCCATGCAGGCGGCTATTGCGGTTCTGGCGGCACACGCCGGGCGGAAGGTTTTCGTAATGGGCGACATGGGTGAGCTGGGTGATAAGGCGTCCTCGATGCATGCGGCTATCGGCGTGTTTGCCAAGCGCGCCGGCGTGGAGCGCCTGTTCGCGCTCGGAGATCTGAGCACAAATGCAGTACGCGGCTTCGGCGACGGGGGTGCCCACTTCGCGACCATCGAAGACCTGGTCGCGGCAATCGCCAGCGTGCTGGACCGCGACACGACATTGCTGATCAAGGGATCGCGTTTCATGCGCATGGAACGCGTGATCGAGGCGCTGGGCGCCGTGAACGGGGAACGGACGGCAAAAGGAGGCGCCTGATGCTGCTGCTTCTGACCCAGCTGTTGGCCGAGGACATACGTGCCTTCAACGTCTTCAACTACATCACGCTGCGCGCCGTGCTGGCAACGCTGACCGCGTTGCTGATTTCTTTCGTGGTCGGTCCGGCAATGATCCGCAAGCTCACGGCCTACAAGATCGGCCAATGGGTGCGCGACGACGGACCGAAGACGCATCTGAGCAAGGCCGGCACGCCGACCATGGGTGGCGCCTTGATCCTGGTTTCGATCACCATCACCACGCTGTTATGGGCGGATCTACGCAACCGCTACGTATGGGTGGTGCTCGCGGTAACGCTGGGCTTTGGCATGGTCGGGTGGGTTGATGACTACCGCAAGGTGGTTCATCGCGACCCCAAGGGATTGTCGGCGCGCGGCAAGCTGTTCTGGCAATCCCTTGTCGGGTTGGCCGCAGCGATTTACCTCGCAACATCGGCCACGCTGCCTGCGCAAACCGAGCTGATCGTTCCCTTTTTCAAACAGGTCGCGTATCCGCTGGGGATCATCGGTTTCGTGGGCATGACTTTTTTCGTCATCGTCGGTACCAGCAACGCGGTGAACCTGACCGACGGACTGGACGGTCTGGCGATCTTGCCCACGGTGATGGTGGGCAGCGCGCTCGGCGTGTTTGCCTACGTCGCAGGCAACGCGGTGTTCTCGAAGTATCTTGGATTTCCCAACATTCCGGGCGCTGGCGAACTCACAGTGATCTGCGCGGCGCTGGCGGGAGCAGGGCTCGCATTTCTCTGGTTCAACGCCTATCCGGCGGAAGTGTTCATGGGCGACGTCGGTGCACTGGCGCTCGGCGCCGCGCTCGGCACCATTGCGGTGGTGGTCAGGCAGGAGATCGTGCTGTTCATCATGGGCGGAGTGTTCGTGGTGGAAACGTTGTCGGTGATGCTGCAGGTCGCCTCCTTCAAGCTAACTGGCAAACGCATCTTTCGAATGGCTCCATTGCATCACCACTACGAATTGAAAGGCTGGAAGGAGAACCAGGTTGTCGTCCGCTTCTGGATCATCACGATGATGCTGGTACTGGTGGGTTTATCAACTTTGAAACTGAGGTAACACATGAATAGCGGCCTGAAGTTCGAGTTGTTCATGCGGCAAATACTTGCGCGGGCCGCCGACAAACTGCCTACGCAGCTGCCTCTCGCCGACCGGCATCCCGAAGATTCCGAGGATGTAGGTGCCGTGCGCCTGTCCCGAATAGAGGCGGCGATAAAGGAGACGCGTGCCAATAGAGCTGGAAAATAGGCGCGTGTTAGTGCTCGGTCTGGGCTCAAGCGGAATGTCGATGGCGCGCTGGCTGGCGGCGCGCGGCGCGCGTGTGCACGTTGCCGACAGCCGTGCCGCGCCCCCGAATGCCGAGAGGCTGAGCGCGGAGCTGCCCGGAGTCGAACTGCATACAGGAAAATTTCGGCCAGAAAGTTTCGTGGATGCGGATTTGATTGCGATCAGCCCCGGCGTACCGCTCGCCGAACCATTGGTACAAGCAGCAATAGGGCGAGGCCAGGAAGTAATCGGCGACATCGAGCTGTTCGCCCGCGTCCGCGACGAATTCCCGGGCGCCAAGATCATCGGCATCACCGGTTCGAACGGCAAGAGCACGGTAACGGAGATGGTTGGCGCGATGGTGCGCGCCGCAAAGACCAGGGCCCTGGTGGCAGGAAATATTGGCCTGCCGATCCTGGAGGCACTGTCGGAAATTGAAACCGGACGCCGGCGGCGTCCGGATGTGTTCGTGCTCGAATTGTCGAGTTTTCAGTTGGAGGCCACAGAAAGCCTCAACGTCGACGCCGGCGCAATCCTCAACGTGAGCGAAGACCATCTGGACCGCTACGCGGACATGCGTGACTACGCCCGGGCGAAGGCGCGCATTTTTCTTGGCAACGGCGCGCAGGTGATCAACCGCGGCGATGCGTGGTCACGCGAAATGGCCGGGCCTGACAGACGCATGTTCACTTTCGGACTCGACGAACCGCGCCAAGAGGGCGCGTGGGGGTTGCGTGCTCTGGACGGCGAGCTCTGGCTGGCAGAAGGGCGCGCCAATCTGATGAAGGTTTCGGAGCTGAAAGTGGCCGGACTGCACAACGCCGCGAACGCGCTGGCGGCCCTGGCACTGTGCCGCGCGGTGGGGTTTCCCTACGAACCGTTGCTTGACGCGCTCTTCAGTTTCAGCGGGCTGCCGCACCGTGTTCAGCCGGTCACGGAAATAAACGGAGTGGCTTTTTTCGACGATTCCAAGGGCACCAACGTGGGCGCCACAGTCGCCGCGCTCGAGGGTATGGGCCAGAAAGTGGTGCTCATCGCCGGCGGCGACGGCAAAGGCCAGGATTTTTCGCCACTGCGGGCGGCGGTTGCTCGGCACGCGCGTGCAGTGGTGCTGATCGGACGTGACCGTGACAGGATTGCCGCAGCAATCGAATCCACGGGGGTGGTGCTGGTGCGAGCCACCGACATGCATGAAGCGGTGCGCACGAGCCTTTCGCTGGCGCACGCCGGGGATGCCGTATTGCTTTCGCCGGCGTGCGCTAGCTTCGACATGTTTCGCAACTACGAGCACCGAGCGCAGGTGTTTGTCGACGAGGTCAGGGCCCTGGAGGGAACGCGATGAACGGCGTCCTGGGCTACGCGGCCAACCGGCCTGCGCCGATTGCCGAACTCGACTACGCAGTCGTTAGCCTGGCGGCGTTACTGCTGGGTATCGGGCTGGTGATGGTGTATTCGTCGTCCGTTGCGATGGCCGAGGCAGCCCACTACACCGGCAACCTGCCCGCGTACTTTCTCATTCGCCACGGCGTGTTTGTCTTCGTCGGGGTGATGGCCGGCTTCATCTGCTTCCAGTTTCCGACTCGTCTATGGCAGCAGGCCGCACCGTACCTGTTCGTGCTGGGTGTGTTGCTGCTGTTGGTCGTGTTGATCCCAAGCATCGGCAAGGAGGTCAACGGCAGCCAGCGCTGGCTCTCGCTGGGAATGCTCAACCTGCAGCCTTCCGAAATGATGAAACTGCTCGTGGTGCTCTACGCGGCCGATTACACGGTGCGCAAGGCGGCATTGATGCACAGCTTTCGCAAGGGCTTTCTGCCGATGCTGATGGTGATGCTGCTGGTCGGGGGACTGTTGTTGCGCGAACCGGATTTCGGAGCATTCGTGGTCGTCACGGTGATCGCGATGGGCGTGCTGTTCCTCGGAGGAATGAACTGGAAACTGTTCGCTGCCTTGATCATGCTTCTGATCATCGGCTTCGCCGTGCTGATCTGGTCGTCGCCCTACCGCCTGCGGCGCGTCATGGGGTTCATGGATCCCTGGTCCGATCCCTTCGGCACGGGCTATCAGTTGTCGCACGCGCTCATCGCCTTCGGTCGCGGCGAGTGGTTCGGCGTGGGCCTGGGCGCCAGTGTCGAGAAACTGTTCTACCTGCCGGAAGCGCATACCGACTTTCTTTTGGCGGTAATTGCCGAGGAACTTGGATTTGCCGGAGTGATCACGGTGATCGCGCTGTTCGCCTGGTTGACTTGGCGCGCCTTTGCGATCGGCAACCAGGCAGCGCGGCTGGAACGCTACTTCTCGGCGCTCGTAGGACAGGGTGTCGGACTTTGGGTCGGCGCGCAGGCGTCTATCAACATGGGCGTGAACATGGGCGTGCTGCCCACCAAGGGCCTCACCTTGCCATTGCTCTCGTTCGGTGGCAGCGGCATCGTCGCCAACTGCTGCGCGCTGGCGATCCTGCTCAGGGTCGACTACGAAAACCGCCAAATGATGAAAGGCCTTTCATTGTGACCCGGACGGACGATTCAGGCACCTCGCGCACCATCCTCGTCATGGCGGGTGGCACCGGTGGCCACATTTATCCGGCTCTTGCAGTGGCAGATTTTCTGCGCGATCGCAGCTGGAAAGTGGTGTGGTTGGGCGCGCGCAGCGGGATGGAAGCCACACTGGTGCCGCAGCACGGTTATGCAATCGAGTGGATCCGATTTTCGGGTCTGCGCGGCAACGGCATCGTGCGTCTGGCGCTGCTCCCGCTGAATCTCCTGATCGCGTTCTGGCAAAGCGCTCGCGCGATCTTCCGGGCGCGTCCCGACGTGGTTCTAGGTATGGGCGGATACATTGCATTTCCGGGCGGGATGATGGCAGCGCTTCTCAACCGGCCACTGGTGTTGCATGAGCAGAACTCGATTGCCGGCCTTGCCAACAAGGTGCTGGCGCAGGTTGCAGATCGCATCCTGGTGGCATTTCCGGGCGCGCTGACGAAGTCCGACTGGACAGGCAATCCGGTGCGTCGCGAAATCGCTGAACTACCGGCGCCCGAGCAGCGATTCCGTGACCGCAGCGGGAATCTCAGAGTGCTGGTTGTGGGCGGCAGCCTGGGTGCGCAGATATTGAATGACACGGTACCGCAGGCTCTGGCCCTTATGCCCGAGACCCGGCGACCCGATGTCACACATCAGGCCGGCGAGAAGCATATTGCGGCGCTCGGAAAGAACTATCGCGATGCAGGCGTGCGCGCGACCTTGCTTGCATTCATTCACGACATGGCTGGCGCGTATGCCGATGCCGACCTGGTCATCTGCCGCGCAGGCGCCTTGACGGTGGCTGAACTCGCCGCCGCGGGAGTGGCCAGCGTGCTTGTGCCGTTCCCGCACGCGGTAGATGACCACCAGACGCACAACGCGCGTTTCCTGTCCGAAAAGTCCGCGGCGATGCTCCTCCCGCAGAACGAACTGACGCCGCGCAAGCTCGCTGATCTTCTGCTCGGCTTCACCCGCGAAAGACTCCTGGAAATGGCAAGGCTCGCGCGTTCTCTAGGGAAACCGGACGCCACGCGTGTGGTCGCCGAGCATTGCATGGCTGCCGCGGGATGAAACATATGAACCGCAGAAATCACATGGTTCGCAGAGAAACGACGGATCTTCTCTTGAAACTCTCTGTGTGTGCTGTGTCTTCCGCGGTAGGAAACAATGAAGCATAAGGTCAAACACGTACACTTCGTCGGCATCGGCGGGGCCGGGATGAGCGGCATCGCCGAGGTGATGCTCAACCTGGGCTTCGAGGTGAGCGGTTCCGATCTCGCAGACAGCGTCGCGACCCAGCGGCTCAAAGCGCTGGGCGCGCACGTGCACATCGGCCACGCCGATGCCAATGTCAACGGCGCAAACGCCGTCGTAACTTCCACCGCGGTCAAGCCTGACAATCCGGAAGTGGCTGCCGCGCGCGCACGTCGTATCCCGGTAGTGCCGCGCGCGATGATGCTTGCGGAACTGATGAGGCTCAAGCAAGGGATTGCGGTTGCCGGTACACACGGCAAGACCACGACCACCAGCCTGGTCGCAAGTGTGCTCGCGGAAGCGGGCATGGATCCTACTTTCGTAATCGGCGGTCGGCTCGAAGCCGCTGGTTCCCACGCCAAGCTCGGCAGCGGTGAATTCATTGTTGTGGAGGCTGACGAGTCCGACGCCTCTTTTCTGTACCTGCAGCCCGTGCTGGCAGTGGTCACCAATATTGACGCAGACCACATGGAGACCTACGGGCATGACTTCGGAAAGCTGCGCCAGGCCTTCCTCGAATTTATCGAACACCTGCCCTTTTACGGGATGGCGGTGCTGTGCATCGACGACGCCAACGTCCGCAGCCTGACGCCCCTCATAACCCGGCCAGTTACCACTTACGGTATGAGCGACGGGGCGCAGATTCGCGCGGTGGACGTTGCCGCGGCGGCGGGAAAGATGCGGTTTCGAGTAGTGCGCAAGATCGGCTTCAACGGGCACGCGCAGGCGGCGCCTGACCTGCGAATCACACTCAATCTGCCAGGTTTGCACAACGTTCAGAACGCGCTCGCCGCAATTGCGGTGGGGATGGAAATCGGCGCGCCCGATGCGGCGATCGTCAAGGCACTGGGAGAGTTTCGCGGCGTCGGGCGGCGTTTCCAGCGTTATGGCGAGGTGGCGCTACGCAAAGGGGGCAGTTTCACGCTGATCGATGACTACGGGCACCACCCGGTGGAAATGGCGGCGACCATCGCCGCAGCCCGCGGCGCCTTCCCCGGCAGACGCCTGGTGCTGGCATTTCAGCCGCATCGCTATACCAGGACACGCGACTGTTTCGAGGACTTCGTGAAGGTACTGTCCTCGGTGGATGCATTGCTGCTTACGGAAGTCTATCCGGCCGGCGAGGCACCGATCGTAGCCGCGGACGGCAGGGCGCTGTCGCGCGCGGTTCGAGTCGCGGGAAAGGTCGAGCCGATGTTTGTCGAACAGATAAACGAATTGGGGGCAGCAATCCTCGCGTCCGTTCAATCCGGCGACATCGTGATCACCATGGGCGCCGGCTCGATAGGCGGCGTGCCGGGAAAAGTAGCAACGCTGAAGGATGAGGGATGAAGGCTGAAGGAAATGCCGGCCGCCGCCCTTGCTGACAGATATGGGTATGTCTGAACAGGAGCAATTTAGGACCCCCGCGCTTCGCGGCGAACAGCGCCGCGATGAGCCGATGCGCAAGCACACCAGCTGGCGCGTCGGTGGACCTGCAGATCGCGCCTACCGGCCCGCAGATCTAGAGGACTTGTGCCTCTTCCTCCGCGGCCTGCCGAGCACGGAGCCGATCTTCTTCGCCGGCTTGGGGAGCAATCTGTTGGTGCGGGATGGCGGCATCCGCGGCACGGTGGTGTTCACGCATGCAGCTCTGCGTCGATTCTTCCTCGACGACAGGACCGGTGCAGCGGAAATATACGCCGAGGCTGGCGTGGCAAGCCCGAAAGTGGCTCGCTTTGCCGCCGTCCACAACCTCGAAGGTGCGGAGTTTTTTGCCGGAATACCCGGCACAGTCGGTGGAGCGCTGGCAATGAATGCCGGATGTTACGGAGCGGAGACCTGGGATTCGGTCTCGCGGGTGCGCACGGTAGATCGCAACGGCAGATTGCAGATCCGTTCGCCGGGCGAATTCTCCATCGGCTACCGTCGTGTCATCCCGGTGCAGGCTGTGGATGAATTTTTCGTTGCAGCTTGGTTCCGCTTCCGTCATGGCGACGGGCACCGCGCCCGCCAGACGATCAAGGATTTTCTGTCGCGCCGCATCGCCACCCAGCCGCTCAATGAACCGAATGCCGGCTCGGTGTTCCGCAACCCGCCCAGCGATCACGCCGCACGGCTGATCGAAGCCTGCGGACTCAAGGGCAGGCGCATCGGTGCTGCGGAGGTATCGCTGAAGCACGCTAATTTCATCGTAAACAAGGGCGATGCGACCGCCATGGACATTGAAAAACTAATTAACGAGGTGCAGGAAACCGTGAAGCGCAAGACCGGCATCGAACTGGAGCGCGAAGTACAGATAGTCGGCGACGAAAGTGACGAGAGGCGGAAAGCGTGAGGGCAAAGAGTTTCGGAATCGTGGCCGTCGTGCTGGGCGGGGCCTTGCTCCTCGACAGCCACCCCGTTTGCGGGGATGCGACCGCGGAGACGCGCGTCGCGGCCGCCCAGGGTTTGGAGCTGGTGTCCCATGCGTGACTTTGGAAAGGTCGCGGTACTGCTGGGCGGGCGCTCCGCGGAGCGGGAGATTTCTCTCATGAGCGGAAACGCAGTGCTTGCCGCGCTCGAGCGCAAGGGCGTAGATGCGCATGCCTTCGACACCCGCGACCGCCATCTGCACGAGTTGCGCACCGAGGGATTCGACCGCGTGTTCATCACGCTGCATGGACGCTATGGCGAAGATGGCACGGTCCAGGGCGCGTTGGAGCTAATGGGAATGCCGTACACCGGTAGCGGCGTGATGGCGAGCAGCCTGGCAATGGACAAATGGCGCACCAAACTGGTCTGGATCGCCGCCGGCATTCCTACGCCGCGCTTCGCAATGCTGGAGGCGGGTTCCGACTTCAAGGCAGTTCTCCATGATCTCGCGCTGCCGCTGATTGTGAAGCCTTCGCGAGAGGGTTCGACCATCGGCTTGACCAAGGTTGCCCGCGCCCAAGAAATGGAAGCAGCGTACCGAAAGGCGGCGGCGTTCGACGAATTGGTGTTGGCCGAGGAATTCATCGCGGGGGCAGAAGTTACGGCGTCGATCCTGGGAGATCAAACTTTTCCGCTGATACGCATCGAGGCTCCGGGCGGCAGCTACGATTACCAGGCGAAGTATTTCTCTGAAGAAACTCGTTACTTCTGCCCGTCTGGATTGCCGTCGGCGCAGGAGAGCCGCATTCAGGCGCTCGCCCTCAGGGCATCCCGCATCCTTGACTGCCGAGGTTGGTGCAGGGTGGACGTGATGCTCGACGCAAAAGGCAAACCCCATCTGCTGGAGGTGAACACGGTGCCCGGAATGACCGGTCACAGCCTGGTCCCAATGGCAGCAAAAGCGGCGGGCATCCCGTTCGACGATCTGGTCGTGCGGATTCTGGAAGACGCGCATGTGGGATAACGCGGCCACGCTGAACCGGGTAGCCGGACTGCTCTACGGCGGAGCCGCGCTGCTGATCGTTTACGGCTGTATCCACTACGTGGTGCATCTGCCGATATTCCCGTTGCGCGAAATCCGAGTGATCGGCGACGTGGGTCACGTGACCAATGACCAGGTCGCGGCGGTGATAGCGCGCGAACTGCGGGGCAATTTTTTCACCGTCGACTTGGCACAGGCACGTGAAGCGTTCGAGAAACTGCCGTGGGTACGAAAGGTCAACGTGCGCAGGCAATGGCCGGATCGCCTGGAGCTGGTGGTGGAAGAGCACAAGCCGCTGGCGCGCTGGGGTTCGACCGCGCTGGTGAACGCGCACGGCGAGGTGTTCGAAGCTGCGATCAGTAGCACGCTGCCGGTATTTTCCGGACCGGAAGGTACCGCCTCGGAAGTGGTGGCCCGCTACGCCGAGTTCGAGCGCTTGCTCGTGCCCATCGGCAGGAAAGTGGTTCTGATCGCGCTTTCGGCACGGCGTGCATGGCAACTGCGTCTCGACGACGGAATGGTGCTGTACCTCGGACGCGAAAACCTCGAAGGGCGTCTTGAGGGTTTTGTATCCGCGTACCAGCGCACCGTGGCACGGCTGCCGCAGCCGCCCTCGCACGTGGATCTGCGCTACAGCAACGGTTTTGCCGTGCGTACCCCCGGATTGAAATGGGACGCCGCAAAAGCATGATGAAAACGGTGATACGAGACCAATGGCACTGAGTGGAAGAAAGGAGAGCAAGAGTCTGCTCGTGGGGCTGGATATTGGCACGTCGAAGATCGCCGCCATAGTCGCGGAGATGAAGCTTGAAGGCGGCTTCGAGGTGATCGGCATGGGCACCTCGCCCTCGCGCGGCCTGAAGAAAGGCGTGGTGGTGAACATCGAGTCCACCGTCAACGCGATTCAGCGCGCGCTAGAGGAAGCAGAACTGATGGCGGACTGCAAGATACGCGAGGTCTGGACCGGCATTGCCGGTAGCCACATCAGGAGTTTCAATTCGCACGGCATGGTGGCGATCAAGGACCGCGAGGTTGCACAGGCGGACGTGGACCGCGTAGTAGAGACCGCAAAGGCGATCCCGATCCCGACCGATCAGCAGATCCTGCACGTACTCAACCAGGAATTCGTGATCGATGGCCAGGAGGACGTGCGCGAGCCGTTGGGAATGAGCGGCGTGCGACTGGAGGTGAAGGTACACATTGTCACGGGTGCGGTTTCGGCAGCACAGAACATCATGAAATGCGTGCGCCGCTGCGGACTGGAGGTCAACGACCTGATTCTGCAACCACTTGCGTCGGCCACGGCGGTGTTATCCGAGGATGAGCGCGATTTGGGCGTGTGTCTGGTGGACATCGGCGGCGGCACTTCGGATATCGCGGTGTTCACACAGGGCGCGATCCGCCATACCGCGGTTATCCCGATCGCAGGTGATCAGATTACCAACGACATCGCGATGGCGCTGCGTACTCCCACCAAGGAGGCCGAGGAAATCAAGCGTCGATACGGGTGCGCCCTGAGAGAACTCGCGGATGCACACGAAATGGTGGAAGTGCCCGGTGTGGGCGACCGCGAACCCAAGAGGTTGTCGCGGCAGACGCTGGCCGAGGTGATCGAGCCGCGAGTGGAGGAACTGTACTCACTGGTGCAGGCGGAATTGCGCCGGAGCGGTTTCGAGGAACTGCTCTCGTCGGGAATAGTGATAACCGGGGGAAGCAGTGCGATGCACGGCATGGTGGAACTGGGAGAAGAGGTGTTCCACATGCCCGTGCGGCTGGGATTGCCGGCTTACGCCGGCGGATTGTCTGAAGTGATTCGCAACCCGCGTTACTCGACCTGCGTGGGTTTGCTGATGGCCGGACTCAGTCAGCACCAGCGCCATCAGATAGAGAAGATGCAAAGCGGCTCATTCAAGCAGATTTTCGGGCGCATGAAGAAATGGTTCGAGACGAATTTCTAGTCGGCGGATTCAAGTGTCTGGTTTCGGTTTTTGATGATCGTTCACAGAGGAGATGAGAAATGTTTGAAATCGTGGATACGCAACCCCAGGAAGCGGTGATCAAGGTGGTAGGCGTTGGCGGCTGCGGCGGCAATGCGGTCGATCACATGATCAATGAAGGCGTGGAAGGTGTGGAATTCATCTGCGCCAACACCGATGCGCAGGCGCTCAAACGCAACAAGGCGAAGACTCTGCTGCAACTCGGGCCGAATGTAACCAAGGGCCTGGGCGCCGGCGCCAATCCCGACATCGGTCGCGAGGCGGCGATGGAAGACCGTGAGCGCATCATAGAGTTGATCGAGGGCGCCGACATGCTGTTCCTGACTGCGGGCATGGGGGGCGGGACCGGCACCGGTGCCGCGCCCGTCGTGGCAGAAGCGGCGCGCGAGCTTGGCATTCTCACTGTCGCGGTGGTGACCAAGCCATTCGCATTTGAAGGCAAGCGCCAGAAGATCGCTCAGCAGGGCCTGGACGAGCTGTGCCGGCACGTTGATTCGTTGATCGTGATCCCAAACGACAAACTGATGCAGGTTCTGGGCGAGGATGTCAGCATGCTCGATGCTTTCAAAGCAGCGAACACAGTGTTGCACGGCGCGGTGGCCGGCATTGCCGAGGTAATCAAATGCCCTGGCCTGGTGAATGTCGATTTCGCCGACGTACGCACCGTCATGTCCGAAATGGGCATGGCGATGATGGGTTCGGCGATGGCGGCGGGTGCGGATCGCGCGCACTGCGCCGCTGAGCAAGCAGTGGCGAGCCCGCTGCTCGAGGACGTGAATCTTGCGGGTGCGCGCGGGGTGCTTGTGAACATTACCGCCGGCATCTCCCTGAAGATGAAGGAAGTGCACGAAGTGATGAACACTATCAAGGGCTTTACCGCCGAGGATGCCACGGTTATTGTCGGTACCGTAATCGACGAAACCATGAATGACAGGCTGCGCGTTACCATGGTGGCGACCGGGCTGGGCGGAGCCGCTGCGATCAACCGCCACCACCAGAAGCCGTTGACGATGGTGAAAACCGGTACCGATGCCGGACCGCTGGCGGTGAATTACGGGGATCTCGATGCACCGGCGGTCATGCGACGGCGTTCGCGCGACGCGGCGGTGGAAGCGATGAAGCAATCTGGCGTGGAAATGCTCGACATCCCGGCGTTTCTGCGCAAACAAGCCGACTAGAATCCGGGTCGGGCGATGTGCCTTTACAACCCAGCATCTGTCACTGCGACGCTGGTACTTGATATGGTGCTATGGTAATCTAATCAACCGTTTATATCCCCAGCAAACGCTGGCTCAGCCTCACCGGGCCGCGTCGCGGGAAGCATCGTCATGATCAAGCAACGCACACTGAAGAATATGGTTCGCGCGACCGGGGTCGGCTTGCATACCGGTGAGAAAGTCTACCTTACGCTGCGTCCTGCTGCTCCCAACACCGGTATCGTGTTCCGGCGCGTGGATCTTGATCCAGTGGTGGACATCAAGGCCGACCCTTATGCCGTGGGAGACACCCGCCTGTCGTCCTGCTTGGAGCGCGGCGGGGCACGGGTACAAACCGTCGAGCATCTAATGTCGGCGCTTGCGGGGCTTGGGATCGACAACGTTTATGTAGATTTGACCGCCGGCGAAGTCCCGATCATGGACGGTTCCGCCTCGCCGTTCGTGTTCCTCCTGCAGTCAGCTGGTATCGACGAACAGGCGGCCGCCAAAAAATTCATCCGCATCAAAAGAACGGTCGAATTGAAGCAGGGCGACAAGTGGGTTCGCTTCGAGCCTTTCAACGGTTTCCGGGTCGATTTCAGCATCGATTTCAAACACCCGGTGTTCGCCAGCTCCAACAAACGCGTGGTCGTGGATTTCGAGCACACGTCTTATATCAAGGAAGTCAGCCGGGCCCGGACTTTCGGATTCATGCAGGACGTGGAGAACATGCGTGCTCAGGGGCTCGCCTTGGGTGGCAGTCTCGACAACGCCATCGTCATGGACGAATACCGGGTATTGAACGTCGATGGGCTGCGCTATGAAGACGAATTTGTCAAACACAAGGCGCTGGATGCGATCGGCGACCTCTACCTGCTGGGACATTCGCTGATCGGGGCCTACTCAGCCTACAAATCCGGTCATGCGCTGAATAATGGGCTGCTGCGCCAGCTGATGGAAGACGCGACGGCTTGGGAATTCGTCAGCTTCCCGCGGAGCGAAGAGGCCCCTGCCTTCCTGCGGCTGCAAATCCAGGCTGCCTGAACCGGCGCCAACCTTCCGATCTGGCTGGTTCTTCTTGCCGCGACCGCTGCGGACCGCCGGACAACCGAATACCATGTTAGTCCTGAGAATCTTCGGCGTTCTGCTGGTGATCACGTTGGGCGTATCCATGGTCGGATATGTCGTGACCAAAGATCGCCGGTGGCTGCGATTCACTGTTCGCGCACTTGTGGTCGGAGTGTTTATAGTATTGATTTTTATGGTCTTATATGCCCTTGAACGGCTAGTCGTTATGGTCTGACAAGTGCCTCTTGCGACCGCCGAGGCGCTGAAGAGCGGATTTGAGAGGGGATGGGTCAAGCGTCGCAGACAATTCCGATATCGCTTGACGCGCTGTTGGGCCTAAAGAAATTTGTTTTAGCGGCAATGGGTTATGACGGATCCTTACTTGCACTTGTACGCGAATTGCGGTAACCTCATGTCTCTTTTCTCGGAAAAAGTTCAGGATTCTCGGAGCGAGTTGTTTTAGTTTGGCGGCAGCGGCGCCGTTGTCCGCGAACAGAATGAGTTCCTCAGTAGCTGAAAGAGCGACCGTCGTTGAAGAGGCCAAGCTGTCGGGCAGCACTTCGGTCAATATGTCTTGCAGGGCAAGAAGCCGGCGAACCTGGCGGTTGAGGCTCTGCAATTGCGGAAGTCTGTCGATTAACAGGCCGATGCGTTCGCTGTTCACGGTTGGTTGAGTTCTTGAAGGCACAGAAGGGGAACAGATGAATATTATTCTGGTTTCCAACAAATTCGCGGAGGCGCGCAGCTTCGCCGTCAGCATGCCCCAGGTCATTTTCCTTGGGCTCCTGCTTGGTCTTCTGGTTGTTTCGCTGGCCGTCCTGATGAATTACTTCTCGCTTCGTTATGCAGTCACAAACCAGAGCCCGTACCTGCAGTCCCTGCTCGAGGCGGTACAAGCCGAGCAGACCCGTAAGACCCAGTCCTACCTGCGCGAAAGCCTGAATACCATGGCCGCACGGCTAGGGGAAATGCAGGCGAAGCTGCAGCGGCTCGATACGTTGGGCGAGCGCCTCACCAAACTTGCTGGAATCAAGCCGCAGGAATTCATGTTCGACCAGGCGCCGGCACGCGGTGGCGCGGTGTCTACTATCCCGTCGAAGGAACTCTCGATGGGCGAGCTTGGCGAAAATATGGACCGATTGGCACAACAGGTCGATGATAGAACCGACAAGCTCGGTGTCCTGGAATCCATGCTGACGCTGGTGCACGCGAAGCAGCAGTTGCTGCCGACCCAACTTCCGGTCAACACTGGCTGGTATTCCTCGAACTTCGGCTGGCGCATCGACCCGTTCACCGGATGGAATGCCTTCCACGAAGGTATGGACTTCATGGCGCAGGAAGGCGAGGCGGTCACTGCTGCTGCCGGCGGCGTCGTGGTGTTTTCGGACCCGCATCCTCAGTATGGTAATATGATCGAGGTCGATCACGGCAACGGTTTGATCACACGCTACGCCCATGCGTCCAAGCTGATTGCGAGGGTGGGAGACGTGGTTTTGCGCGGCCAGAAGATTGCCGAGGTCGGCAACACCGGCCGTTCGACCGGAACGCATCTGCATTTTGAAGTGCGTCAATGGGGAGCCCCACAGAATCCCGCGCGCTTCCTTCAAGTGCCCGGCTGAGCGAACTGCAAGTCGATTTCATCGGAGGGGTGGGGGCAGGTGTCCCCACCCCTCTTGCATTGAGGAAGCGTCCTTAGAATGTTCACGAACCCTCTCAAGAAAATATTCGGCAGCCGCAATGACAGGCTGCTGCGCAAATATTCGCACGCCGTGCAGGCGATCAACGCGCTCGAGCCCGGTTTGCGCGAAATGAGCGATGCCGACCTGCGCGCGCGCACCGACGTATTCAAGCAACGCATGCAGAACGGCGAAGCGCTCGATGATCTTCTGGTTGAAGTGTTTGCGACCGTGCGCGAAGCCAGCCGGCGCGTTCTCAACATGCGCCACTTCGACGTGCAGTTGCTTGGGGGCATCGCGCTTCACAACGGCAAGATCGCAGAGATGCGCACCGGTGAAGGCAAGACGCTGGTGGCAACCCTGCCGGCCTGCCTGAACGCGCTCTCGGGCCGTGGTGTTCACGTCGTCACAGTCAACGACTACCTGGCCAACCGGGATGCCGAGTGGATGGGGCGCGTGTACCGGTTCCTGGGCTTGACCGTCGGCGTCAACCTGTCGCAGATGGAGCACGAGTTGAAGCAGCAAGCCTATGCGGCCGACATCACATACGGCACCAACAGCGAGTTCGGCTTCGACTATCTGCGCGATAACATGGTGTTTCAGGCCAGCGAGCGGGTACAGCGGGGCCTGACCTATGGAATCGTCGACGAGGTCGACTCGATCCTGATCGATGAAGCAAGAACGCCGCTCATCATTTCGGGTCAGGCGGACGACAGCACCGATCTGTACTACCGGATGAATGAGATCGTTCCGAAACTTACCCGGGTCAAGGAAGAGAATGGCGCCGGCGACTTCACGGTGGACGAAAAGGCGCATCAGGTGTTGTTGACCGAGGCCGGCCACGAGCGAGCTGAGGACCTGTTGACCAAGGCGGGTTTGCTGCCGGAGAACGGCAGCCTCTATGACGCCGCCAACATCGCACTCATGCACCATATATACGCTGCCTTGCGTGCACACTCACTCTTCCATCGTGACCAGCACTACGTTGCGCAGAACGACGAGATCATCATCGTCGACGAATTCACCGGACGACTGACACCCGGACGGCGCTGGTCCGATGGCTTGCACCAGGCGATCGAAGCCAAGGAAGGCGTGCGCATCCAACGTGAGAACCAGACGCTTGCTTCGATCACTTACCAGAATTATTTCCGGATGTACAAGAAGCTGGCCGGCATGACCGGCACAGCCGATACGGAAGCCTATGAATTCCAGCAGATCTACGGACTGGAAACGATGATCATCCCCACCCATATGGCGATGATCCGCGAAGACCGTATGGACCAGGTTTATCGGAGTGCGCGCGAGAAGTACCAGGCGGTAATCAACGACATCAATGACTGCTACGAGCGCGGCCAACCGGTTCTGGTGGGCACAACCTCGATCGAGAACTCGGAACTGCTGGCCACACAACTGGAAAAAACCAAGCTGCCGCATCAGGTACTGAATGCCAAGCAGCATGCGCGCGAGGCGGAGATCATTGCGCAGGCCGGCCGGCCGAAGATGGTCACAATCGCCACCAATATGGCGGGCCGTGGAACCGATATCGTGCTGGGCGGGAATCCCGAACCCGAGATAAACAAGGTCCGCAACGACGCCAACCTGCCAGATCAGGAGAAGGAAAAGCGCGTCGCCGAGATGCGTGATCGCTGGCAAAAGCTGCATCAGCAGGTGGTTGGCGTCGGCGGACTGCACATCATCGGCACCGAGCGGCACGAGTCACGGCGGGTCGACAACCAGTTGCGCGGGCGGTCGGGTCGCCAGGGCGATCCGGGCTCCAGCCGCTTCTATCTTTCGCTCGAGGATCCGCTGCTGCGCATATTTGCCTCGGACCGGGTAGCGGCGATTATGGACCGGCTGAAAATGCCCGACGGCGAGGCCATCGAGCATCCTTGGGTTACCCGTGCGATCGAGAACGCGCAGCGCAAGGTCGAAGCACGCAACTTCGACATCCGCAAGCAATTGCTGGAATACGATGACGTTTCCAACGACCAGCGCAAGGTGATCTACCAACAGCGCAACGAACTTCTCGAAGCGACGGACATCTCGGAAACCATCCGTTCGATGCGCGAAGGCACGGTCGAATCGCTGATATCACAGCATATTCCACTCGAGAGCGTCGAAGAGCAGTGGGACGTTCCTGCCCTCGAGAGGACGCTTGCCGGAGAACTCGGCTTGGGACTGCCGTTGCAGGAGTGGTTGAAGCAGGATGAGAGTCTCGACGAGGAAAGTCTGCGCGCGCGCATCTTCGCGGCCGCCAACAAGCATTACGAAGACAAATTCAGTAATGTAGGCGATGTAGATAAGGTGCACGCTTTCGAGCGCTCGATCATGCTGGACCGGCTGGATAGCCATTGGCGCGAGCACCTCGCCGCACTGGATCATCTGCGCCAGGGTATCCATCTACGGGGCTATGCGCAGAAGAATCCCAAGCAGGAGTACAAACGCGAGGCCTTCGATCTCTTTTCGCTGATGCTCGAAGCGGTGCGTACCGAGGTTACCCGCATCCTGATGACCGTGAAAATCCAGACGGCGGAAGAGGCTCAGGCTGTCGCCGAGAAGGAACAGGTCGAACTCAGGAACGTGCAGTACCATCACGCCGATCACGACGAGGCGCTGGAGAGCGCAAACGCCGAAACCAAGGTTCAGCCGTTCGTGCGCGGCGGACAGAAAGTTGGGCGTAACGACCCCTGCCCGTGCGGGTCCGGCAAGAAGTACAAACAATGCCACGGTAAGCTCGGGTAAGCGAAGCGGAGATGCGAGCGTCGCGCCGCCGAGCGTGGCGCGCCGGCCGATACCGAAAGCGGACAGACGGACCCGGCAAATGATAATAAATCCAAATGGCAGTAAATCTAAGCGCCCCTGACCCCGCGGCGCTGTTGCCGGTGAAGGGCGTGCGCTTGGGCATCGCCGAAGCCGGGATCCGCAAGGCCAATCGCAAGGACCTGATGCTGATGACCCTGTCCAAGAAGACACGGGTCGCCGGCGTGTTTACGCGCAACCGCTTTTGCGCGGCGCCGGTCACGATTGCGAAGGCGCACTTGCGCACAGGCTCGATTCAGGCGCTGGTGGTCAACACCGGCTGCGCCAACGCCGGTACTGGTGACGACGGCCTGGCTCGTGCCCGGCAGACGTGCAAGGACGTCGCCTCGCTGATCGGCTGCACTGCGGAACAGGTGCTGCCGTTTTCGACTGGTGTCATCATGGAACCGCTCCCCGTCGATCGCATCGCCGCCGGACTGCCCCGCTGCGTCGCCGCGCTCGCGGAAACGAACTGGGCGGAGGCGGCGCAGGCGATCATGACTACCGACACCGTGTCCAAGGCGTATTCGAGGCGCATCGACATCGCCGGCCACAAAGTGGCCGTGACGGGTATTGCCAAAGGATCGGGGATGATCCGGCCGAGCATGGCGACCATGTTGGCCTTCGTTGCTACTGACGTGGCGATTGACCAGACGCTGCTGCAACAGGCAACCGCCTACGCTGCGGAGCGCACCTTTAACTGCGTGACTGTCGATGGCGATACCTCCACCAACGATGCTTTCATTCTGGCAGCCACCGGCCAGTCCGGGGCTCCGGAGATCGCCAGCTCCGACTCGCATGAATTCAAACTGTTCGTCGATGCGGTGACCGAAGTGGCGGCGTTTCTTGCGCAGGCGCTGGTGCGCGATGGCGAAGGTGCAACCAAGTTCATCACCGTCAGCGTCGAAGGCGGAATGAACGAAACAGAATGCCGCAAGGTCGGCTATGCCATTGCCCATTCGCCGCTGGTAAAAACGGCATTCTTCGCTTCAGATCCCAATCTGGGTCGCATACTTGCAGCGATCGGCTACGCGGGCGTCGACGATCTCGAAGTTGCCAAAGTCGACCTGTACCTCGACGATGTGATGGTGGCGCAAGGCGGCGCACGCGCGCCGAACTACCGCGAAGAAGACGGCAAACGGGTGATGAAGCAGCACGAGATCACGGTGCGCGTTGGGCTCAACCGCGGGGCTTCGGCCGCCACGGTGTGGACCTGCGATCTATCGCACGATTACGTAAGCATCAATGCCGACTACCGCAGCTGAACGATGAGTGATCTCGACCGGTTGATCAAGCGTGCCGAACAGGTGCTGGAACGCCTCGAAGCCGCACTGCCGCCCAAGTTGCCGGCGCCAGACTGGAAGACGGCGCTGGCGTGCCGCTGGCGGAAGCGCAATGGCCGCGGATTCCTGCAGCCGATAACGCATCCGCACAGGATCCGACTCACCGACTTGCAGAAGATCGAGGAGCAGATCCGGTTGGTGGAACAGAATACCCGGCAGTTCCTCGAAGGGTTGACCGCGAACGATGTGCTGCTCACCGGTGCACGCGGCACCGGCAAGTCGTCGCTGATCAAAGCCATTCTCAACAAATTCTCGGCGAAAGGCTTGCGTCTGATCGAGGTGGAAAAGCAGGACTTGATGGATCTGCCGGACATCGTCGACCTGATCGCCGCGGAGCCGTACAAGTTCATCCTGTTCTGCGACGACTTGTCCTTTGACACTGACGAGCCGGGTTACAAGGCGCTGAAAGTCATCCTCGACGGATCGATTTCGGCCACATCGGAGAATCTTCTGATCTACGCCACATCTAATCGCCGCCACCTCATGCCTGAGTACATGCAGGAAAACCTCGAAACCAAGTATCTCGGCGAGGAAATCCATCCCGGCGAGAGTGTCGAGGAAAAAATATCGCTTTCAGAACGTTTTGGGCTGTGGGTTTCGTTCTATCCGTTCGATCAGGACGAGTACCTGGTCATCGTGGACTTCTGGCTCGGGCAACTCGGTGTAAGTGAGCGCGATCGCGCGAACGCGCGCCACGAGGCCTTGCAATGGGCACTTACGCGCGGCTCGCGCAGCGGACGCGTGGCGTGGCATTTCGCGCGCGACTGGGCCGGAAGACTAAGGATGAAAGGTGAAGGCGGAAGGCGGAAGTAAAAGTTCCAATCCCGGGGTCGGGGATTCGCCCGATCCTTCGTCTTTCGTCCTTCATCCTTCGAAGGTGGTGGAGGTTGCGGTCGCGATCATCGAGCGCGACGACGGCAGCTTTTTGCTGGCGCAGAGACCGCACGGAAAGGCCTATGCCGGCTACTGGGAGTTTCCGGGCGGCAAAGTCGAAGCCGGCGAGCCTGTCGCCATGGCGCTGAGGCGCGAGCTCCACGAGGAGCTGGGTATCGAAGTTGTGCAAGCCTATCCCTGGATTACCCGCGTCTACAGCTACCCGCACGCGTCGGTGCGGCTGCACTTTCATCGCGTGCTGAAATGGGCGGGCGAGCCGCGTCCGCACGAGGAACAGGCGCTGTCCTGGCAACGCTGCGGCGCGCTATCGGTCGCGCCGATGCTTCCGGCCAATGCGCCGGTACTGAAGGCATTGTCCCTGCCGATCGTCTACGCCATCACCCACGCATGGGAAACGGGGGTCGAGCGCGCACTCGCACACCTCGATGATGCGCTTGCGAAGGGGCTGCGTCTGGTGCAAATCAGGGAAGGAAAATTGGAACGGCCGGCGCGCGAGGCTTTTGCTGCAAAAGTGACACAGCGCACGCATGCGTTCGGGGGCATTGTGCTGGTCAACGGCGACGAACATCTGGCGCGGCAGATCGGTGCCGATGGCCTACACCTGCCTGCGCACGCGTTGATGGCAGCCCGACAACGACCGCAATTCGAATGGTCCGCCGCCTCGTGTCACGATGCGTTCGAATTGGCCCATGCAGCGGACCTCGGCGTCGATTTCGCAGTTCTTGGGCCGGTATTGGAGAAGTCCGGTCAACCGAACCTGCCAGGGATGGGCCTGCAGCGCTTCGGCAATCTCGCAGGCGGGCATGCGTTGCCGGTGTTCGCGCTTGGGGGAGTGCGAATGTCGGATCTGGACAACGCGCGTGCGCACGGTGCACACGGCGTGGCCATGATCCGAGGCGCGTGGCAGGCAGGCACGCGTCTCAGTTAACGTTCCTCGTCCCCAGACTTTCCGATGTCTGCATCCTCCTGCGGAATTCGGTAGCCCTCGCTGGCCCACTGGCCCAGGTCGATCAGTTTGCAACGTTCGGAACAGAACGGCCGGTAGGGGTTGGCCTCGTTCCACGGCGCTGCGCGCCCACACCGCGGGCAGTTCACCATGCGCGCCTTATTCGACTCACCTTTCATAGCAATCAGATGCTCATGACAGGTTGCAGAAAGTCAATTCGAATTTGACGTCGTCGACGCTCGTGCGCCTCTGCGTGCCGATGGCAGTGGTGAATCGCACATTGAGCGCGTACTTGTTGGCGCTGATTTCCGGAACGCAATCGTATGCGCTATCCAGACGGATGCGCAGCATCTGCGCCAGGCGGCCCGCCATGGTTTGCTGGTAGACCCCCTGGTGCGCGAGTTGGCTTGCGGTCTTGCCGTTTTCCCGCAGCAATCTCAAGATGATCTGCACACCGTTGCGGATCGGCAGGAAGGGTGCGAGCCATTCACCCAGATCGAGACGGCGGGTATCGGCGTTTTGATTGAGCCAGAAGTGATAGGAGGGCAGATCGAACTGGCACACGCCGCCGGGTATGGCGGAGCGCTGCTTGATGCTCATCAACCAGTCGTTCTCGCGCAGCTCCTGACCAGTTTTTCCCGATGAGAGAAACATGTCGGAAATTGCTTTCTCGATGTCGGCAAGCACCGATGTCAAGGCCTCCTGGGAAATCGCGGGGTTGTTGCGCAGCGCTTCGAGGTGTTGCTTCTGGCGCTCGAGTTCCTGCATCACGTCGGACTTCAGATCGGCGCGGCCTCCGACATCGAGGATCTCGAACAGCGACGTCAGTGCAACGTGATGTTCTTCCGGATCGCTTTTTGAGGCGAAATAGTGCGCACGCCTGTACAGATCTTCCAAACGCAGCAGGGTGCGAATCCTCTCATTTAGCGGGAACTCGTAACTGATCACAGTGCGGGCGCGGCTGCCGGAGTAAGGGCAAGTATTGCCGAAATGGCTGCAAAAATAAAGCCGAATGCGGGAAAGCTGTATTCCGGTGATGTCGGCATACGCCGTAGCCGTTAGCCGTCTGCGGCGAGATCCAGGTATTTGCGGTGCAGGACCGCGACTTGCGCTGCCAGGGCTGCAACGTCACCGTCGTTGCGAATTACGTCATCCGCGCGGCGCAAGCGTTCAGCCTGTCCGACCTGTGCCGCCATGATCGCCAGAATTTCGTCGCGCGACAGGTTGCTGCGCAGCTTTACGCGCTCGATCCGTGTCTCTTGATCGCTGTCCACAACCAGTACGCGCTGCAGCAGTGTCTGATATGCGCCGGATTCGAAAAGTAACGGTACCACCAGGATGGCGTAGGGTGCCGTCGAACTGGCGAGACGACGCTCGGCTTCGTGCCGGATCAGCGGATGCAGGATAGATTCAAGATCCTTCTTCGCCCGCGCATCCTCGAATGCCAATTTGCGCATCCTCGTGCGGTCCAGGGTTCCGTCTGCCCTTAGGTACTGCGGTCCAAAGCGCCGTGCAATCTCACCCACTGCCGCTTGGCCCGGTCCGGTCAGAGCGTGCGCAATCTCATCGGCGTCCACCACGCCGGCACCGAGTTCTGCGAACAGTTCGGAAACCGTGGTCTTTCCCGAGCCGATCCCTCCGGTGAGACCGACCGC
>DATENC010000025.1:0-270555 GCA_035275265.1 Burkholderiales bacterium
AACGATCAGTCCCGGAGATGTGATCAAGATGCGCGCCGATGGCGCGAACCTGATTGCGATGTACCAGAACGACGTGTTGCGTTGTTCGATCACGGAAGCTTTCGGCGCGACCAACACAAAGCACGGGCTGCGGTCGCACAATCGCAGCGACATTCGATACGACAACTTCACTATCGCGGCAATCTAGGGAAAGGAAATCAATGCCACAAGTAGGCGCATTTATTACCAGCCTGACGCTCAAGGCTGTAATCGGCTATTTTGTCAAATTTGCCGCGTTGACGCTCATCTCGCCCGTCTTGGCAAAGCCCCGGCGTGACAAATGAGCATCCTCAACTTATTTATTGGCCCGGAAAAGGCGTTGCTCGCTGTCGATACCGAGGGTCTGCTTCCCGATGGAAGCAAGGCATCGGTCAGCAAAATGTACGCGTTGCCCCACATTCATGCAGTCATGGGCTTTCGCGGCCATACGTTGCTCATGAATTGTGTGTACAACTCATTTTCGCTGATAAAAATCGATTCGTTCGATGATTTTCTGGAAGTGATACCAAAAAGCTGGCCGGGAACATTCAAAGCAGCTTGCGATGTCGCAAAACAGATCAGGCTGGATCGATCTCTGATCGCTAGTATGGAGTTGGTGGTTGTGGGATGGTCACAGAAACGCGAATGTCTCTTTGGTCGCGAGTTCTATCAGAACACTGTTGCCGAGGGCTTGGTCGCCAAGGATATCGTTGATCCCTACATGGCTCCGTGGGATGAGTCGATAGCGAGCTTCCGCCCGTTCAACGTATTCGAAATGGAGCGACTTGCGCGCCTGCAGGTGCAGCTGCTACATGAAAAGGCACCGGGCCATCCTGGCGGCGGGCGTTTGATCGTGTGCGAAATGGCCCCAGGGGCGATGCTGATTCGAGCGGCGTGTAATTTGGAATCGGAGCCCGTGCCAGTAGCAAAGCGGTCCCAACTCGCCAGCTGCGGAATTTTTCCACCGCTGCCGGGGCGCGGGGCGGCTCAATGATCCGCTTTTGGCTATTCTGGGGCTACGTCTTCAGCGTATTTCGCAGGGCCAAGTGCGCGGAAGCGAGTTTGCGCGGCGAACTTACAGACGGCACAGACAATCGCCGCCCAGCCTTCCTTGTTCGAGGAGTTGGCGAGGATAGAGCGCTTGCCGCCATAGAAGCAGTTTGCACAAAGGTAATGCGCTGGCTCGCCTTTGCTCATGGCTTTCTGCATCGCATACACCGTGACCCCATCGTATGGGGTAGCCATCTTGTAGCGCTGCTTCTCTGCATCCCAGTCTTTCATTCGTTTCAGTTCTTCTTCCGCATCGCTTTTCTGGCGAATCAGCGCCGCATTCTCTTGCTGTATGGACGCGATGAGGGATTGAAGGCCAATCAGAGCATTCTGGAATTCTATCAACTGGGCGTTGCGCTTTGCGGTGTCGGACGCGGAAACCAGGTCCTTCGCAAGATTGGCGAGGTTCGGAGCCAACTGAATTAGGGCAGCAATTGCATCGGTCATGACCGTCCTCCCATCTGGCGCGGAAGCATGAGCATCACGAACTTGGGTGACATTGAAGGGGCAAAAGGAGTATGGGCATGCCTTGGTGGTTCTGGATGTTGACTCTTGCGTTTGGGATTTGGCTTCTACTTGAGACCGAAAAACCAAATCAAGGCGGCGGCGACTACGACCCCGACAACATAGAGAACGGTCTTCGTAAGCGGGTGATGCCAAAACGATGGTTTAGGCGGATTCTTGGGCGGCTGCAGGGGAGGAGCGATGGCTAGATTTTCGCTCACCTCGTTAGCTTCTCCCTCTACATCGATCGCAGTATTCGATCCGATGATCACGTTTCTTCCGACATAGTTACCTTTGCCCTTGAGTTGGACGCCAACGGATTCTGCCTTGTGGTCTTTTGACATTGGTTATTTGGTGGGCCATGTCTGTGCCGCATAACCCCGCTTCACAAAGCCGCAGAGTTCGCCCCAGATGTAGAGGCCGGACTGGCTGTGGAGTGTGACTTTGCGGGTCATATATCCTTTCGGCGGGACAATTTTGGGACAACTGACACAACAAACGCCAACATTATGCCGCAAGCCACAGCAGCTAAGTGATTGACCTAATGGCTGTGATCCTTTTTCGTTAACTGTGGTTTGTTGTAATCTTCGGACTCAAAATCCCGCGGTGGCAACACCATGGGGGTTCGATTCCCCCTCCCGGCACCACTCTTCAAATTGCGGCGGACACCACATGTTCGCACATCACCCACGAATGTCGATGCTTGTTGTCGATTGGAGACAACCATGGCTCCGTCATTCAGGAACCAAAATGCCAAGCGGCTGCCCTAAAAATTGGATATGCCGGTACACCGGCCAGCACAAGAATCAGGCGATGAATAACTTGATCCAGATTTTCCTTGCGTCTCTTCCGAAGCTTCCTTTTGTGTCTAGACTTCTTGCAGTCGCCCTAATCATGTGCTTCAGCCTTTCAAACCAGGCGTTCGCGCAACTGGCTCTGGATTCAAGGCTACTGCAGCAGGAAAACTGGATCGAGGGAGACAGGCCGCTGCAATTGAAGGCATTGGGCGGCATCAAATACGACAGCAACCTGTTCCGGATTTCCGACGACCCCGATCCCCAAACCGTCATCGGGTCGCCGAATAAGGACGACTACATCTACCGCCTCGGCGTCGGCGTCAGATATGGGGTCGAATACAGTCGTCAAAAGTTTGTCCTGGATGGCCAGGTGGACGGGTATCGGTACCAGAACTTCGACAACCTGAACAACGTGTCCAACAACCTGCGCGGCGAATGGAAATGGCAGGTGGGCAACTTCTGGGATGGCAATCTCGGCCTAGGTCACCGGCACTACCTGTCGCCGTTTGCAGACGTGCAGCAAAACGTAAAGGACATGATCGATCACGACAGTGCATACGGAAGCGCCAACTATGCCGTCCATTCGCATCTGAGACTGACGCTGGACTTGAGCGCGGACGACCAAAGTCACAGCGCGGATTCGAGGCAAAGTCTCGACTCGAAAATAAACACAAGGGCGTTAACGGTGAATTGGGTAACGCCCGCGCAGAATACGGTGGGGCTGCGGTATCGAACTTCCGATGCACGCTATCCCAACCAGCAGATCGTGGCGGGCAGCCCGGTGGATAACGCCTATCGCGACAATGAGTACAGCCTGGTGGCCCGCTGGTTTGCGACCGGCGCGTCAGATATCCAGTTTCGCGTCGGGCACATCGAGCGCGACTTCGACACGGCATCCAATCGCAACTTCAGCGGCCCGACTTGGCGCCTTGACTACGGCTGGCGACCGCCCGGCAAGATGGCGCTGGCCTTGTCGATATGGCAGGAACTCGCTCCGTTCGAAGATCTCACGTCGAACTATGCCAGAACGACCGGCATAAGCGCCATTCCCAACTGGTCGATTACCCAGCAGGTCACGTTGCAAGCCACAGCGGCCTATCAAATGCGAAAGTACCTGGGCGATCCCGGCATTACGCCAATCGTTCAGCGTCGCGAGGACAAGGAGCAGCTTTATCAGGTTGCGACGATCTGGACGCCGGCGAGACAGACCAATTTGACCTTCGCAGTCGAAACCGGAAAACGCACCTCCAATCAGGCGCTCGCCGACTACAGCTATCAATTGGTAAGCGTCCTGGCGAGTCGCACGTTCTAGAAATTTGCATCTGATACGCGAGCAATGAATACAGCACCCAAACACGCCCCACGGAACGGTTCCGACCAGGATGACCTCGCATATTCCTTGGTACCTTCCTTGCTTTCTTATTCGATGGAGTCTTGACGACCGACTACTACCTGGAATCTCGGCTATGTTGACCCGACCATCACAGCAGTTAGGCATGATTTGCGCAGGTCTCGTGATCTGGTCATCGACCCCCGCCGCAATTCACGAAATAGCCGGCCGCACATCGCGAGACTTTCTGTCGTTCAATGACGACGCCTTTCGTTGGAACACCTGGGCGTGTCAATACGAGCCTTCTGCTGACTACGGCTCCATGCCAAGACTCCCCGCGGTCAAGCAGGGAAGTGGCAATTCAGGCGCCGGTCATTCCGTTCTTGGCGCGATCCCACATGCGAAAGCGCCGAGCATTCATGAAGCTCAAATGCGCAACCCCTGCACCCTGTACTGGAACGACTTGGGACACAACCGCCCGACCAGAGTCAGTCCCCACAAGGATAAGTACAAAGTCAAGGACGCAAGTCCGAGCGCCCAGGAATCCAGACCGGCCATCTGGGCGATGGCGTTGATTGGTACCGGCCTTGTCGGCTATCAATTGCGGCGGAAAACAAGATCCCGGGCGATCCGGATCGCTTCCTTTTGACGCGAAAAACGTGCACAGCTTGTTCGGTAACAGGGTCATGGTAACCGGCGGCGCGGGATTTCTCGGGTCGCATCTATCTACCAGGTTGATCGCGGAAGGTTGCGACGTTCTTTGCGTCGACAACTTCTACACGGGTTCCAAGGCAAACATCCGGCATCTGCTGAACAATCCGAGTTTTGAATTCCTGCGCCACGATGTGACTTTTCCGCTCTACGTGGAGGTCGACGAGATTTACAATCTTGCCTGCCCCGCATCGCCGGTGCACTACCAGTTCGATCCCGTGCAAACGACGAAAACCAGTGTACATGGTGCAATCAACATGCTTGGTCTGGCGAAACGGATAAAGGCAAAAATCCTGCAGGCTTCCACCAGTGAAGTTTACGGCGATCCCCATGTTCATCCGCAGCGGGAGGATTATTGGGGAAACGTGAACCCCGTGGGAATCAGGTCCTGCTACGACGAAGGCAAGCGCTGTGCGGAAACCCTGTTCTTTGACTACAGGCGGCAGCACAATCTCAAAATCAAGGTCGCGAGGATATTCAATACCTATGGGCCGAACATGCACCCCAATGACGGGCGGGTGGTCTCCAATTTCATCGTGCAGGCACTAAAAGGCGAAGCCATAACCATCTACGGCGATGGCAGCCAGACCAGATCGTTCTGTTACGTGGATGACCTCATCGACGGCATGATCAGGCTCATGCAGACCGGGGACGAGTTCACCGGGCCGGTCAACATCGGCAACCCCGTCGAGTTCTCCATACTTGAACTTGCGGAAAAAGTACTGTCGCTGACCGCTTCCAATTCCAGACTCATACGTAGACCGCTGCCGGAAGATGACCCGATGCAGCGCTGCCCGGACATCACCCTCGCAAAGCGGGAATTGGGCTGGGAACCGGCAATCCCACTCGAAGAAGGCCTAAAGAGAACCATCGCGTATTTCCGGCAGGTGGTCTCGGCGTCAATACCGTCTATATCCCGTCAGATGGACAAATCGACCATCCCACGATCGGGACATGTCCGCGGCGCAGCCGACCGCTTTTGACCTTGCTTTAGTCGCGACCGGATGAAACCAGGCGGCCGGCATAGTTCTGAATCAAAGCGGCGACTGCGACTGCCATGAAGATCGTGTTGCCGACGAGATAGCGCTTCCAAAGGCGCCTTGGTTCCTGGGCCAGACGGAAACACCACTCCAGCCCGGCCCGCTGCATCCAGGCAGGCGCGCTAGGCATCTTGCCGGCAAGCTGGGAAAAAGCCTGGCCGACACCGATCAGAACGGCGTGCAGCGGCTCACCATGGACGTACATCCAAAGCTCCTGCTTGGGACAGCCCAGTCCGACGAAAATCAAGCGCGCTCCGGACTGTTTCAGCATTGATATGCAAAGAGGGTCAAGCGGCGGATCCTGAGGCAGCAGCGGCGGAGCAACGCTGCCGGCAATGAACAGATCCGGATATCTCTTTCGCAACGACGCGGTCAGGTCATTCAGCAGATCGTCGGCACCGCCATAGAAGAATACCGGTACCTTCTCCACTTCCGCGCGCCTGCACAGTTCGGCCATGAAGTCGGGGCCATAAACTCGTTCGGCCGATTTCATGCCCAGACGGCGTTGGAGCCATATGAGCGGCACGCCATCGGCCACCACCAGCCTCGCGCTTTGCATCGCCGCTTTTAGCCGGGGCATACGAATCGCGCGGGTGAACATATCGGCATTCGCAATACAGACGTGTCCCCACTCGCGGTTTCTGATCGCGGACATGACCTCGTCGGTTGCCATAGCGAGTGATGTCGCCGAAAACGGAACGCCAAATATCTCCTTGGAATGCCCGATTGCCATGTCAGAAAGAGCCATGCTCCGGGCAATTCCAGTAGAGCCCCTCCCCACTGGGGGCGTTCATGGACGGATATCCAGCCTTGATTCTTCGATGGCCCCACGGTAAATCTCCACCAGCTGCTCATAGTTTCGCTCTGCCGTGAACTCGGCTTCGTAAAGAGTGCGGGCGTTGCGCCCCATGATTGCCATTCGTTCCGGATGCTCCTGTGCCCACTGCATTTTCTCCGCCAGATCCATTGCATTTCCAGGTTCAAAGAACAGGCCCGTAACCCCTTCTTCCACGAGGTCGGCCAATGCGCCAATGCGACTGGCTATAACCGGCAATCCACAACCAAAGGCCTCCACCAGCGTGCGCGGAAAGTTTTCATACCAAATGCTGGGCAGCAGCAGAGTCATGGCTCGACTCATCTCGACGCGAACAGCTTCCCCCGATATTGAACCCAACGCCTCGATTCCTGGAACGCCCTCAAGTTGATGACTCTCGGGCCCTGAGCCCGCCACGCGTACCGCGGCATTGACAGACTGCCGAACGGCTGCCGCCAGAACACTTACTCCCTTATCAACCGACAGGCGCCCGACAACCAAAAATCCTCCACGGCGACCTTCTACCGGCGCCGGAAAATCGACGAAGTTAGGCTTGACGACAATACGCTTGGCCGGAAAACCTCCTTCGACAAACTTGCGACGACAGAACTCGTTCAATGCAATGAATCGACTGACCTTTGTCTGATAAGTTCCAATTGCTCGATGCATTGTCAGAGTGCCGGCAACGAAAGCACTCTGTGCCGTCGAATCGTGATAGCAGGCGTGAAGAACGGCGCGCCACGGCAGGTGTCCCAGACAATCCTCACACACCTTGCCCTGGCGTAGAAACATGGCCTGCGGGCAGAGCAAACGGAAATTGTGCAGTGTTTGCACGACTGGTATCGCCGCACGATGAGCCAACCAATAAATCGATGGGGATATGAGCGGAAAAGTATTGTGGACGTGAACCACATCCGGTTTGAACAAATTGACGATGTGTTCAAAGTCGCGGGCAGATTTCCTGCTCCAAAACGTTTGCAGTGCCAGAGAGGCACGCGGCATTGTCCGGATCTCGTCATTGTGCCGGGAGAAATGTTCCACGGCGTGTCCTTTGGAGCGCAGCAAACCTGCTTCGGATTCCACGACCGAATCTTCACCGCCTTTGTTTTGGTAGGCGTTGTGCACTATCAGAACGCGACAGTCATTCATCGCAAAACACCGCTCCTTGCTGCCAACTTCAATCAATTTCGGCCTTCTCGCAATCCGCAACCCGTCGTTAGCCTCAGTCCCGGTGGAGCCGGGAAAAGGGATCAAGCCGCTTCATGCCGCAAAAGCCCCGCCCTTGAACATCAAGACCTTTCCCCGTCGGCAATTTCGGGTATCGATCGAAGGAACACCTCAGGGCTTCGTCAATTCGACGAGAATGACATCGGCGGTTGTCCCCCCATTGTTACGGGCGCGTTCCCGTAGAACCCGATGCGAATGCGCCGCCAGCGGAAAATGCAACAACAGGTCGGCCCACAGTCTCGCCTTGCCGACATGCCGGTTTGGTCCGTATCGCAGCAGGCTAAACATTGTCAAAGCCAGTCTCACAGTACTGGGAGGCGGGTATAGAGCGCGCATCGTGAGGCCAAGCATTTCGGCAAGCCGTTCATAGGATTTCAGATTCCACCGCGTCAAATGATGTGGTGGATAGTTCATGACGTCGAACCAATCGGCCTCGAACGACATTGGCGAATAAGGAGTGCTGACAAACATGCGGCCTCCCGCAGCGGTAAGCTCGGCCAGGGACCTGACAAATTCCACCGGCTTGTCGACGTGCTCCAGGCAATGAAAAGAGGTCACGACGGGAAACTCCGCGGCGCCCACAAAATTCGCTCGCAGGGCCGCATCGATCGTTCCGCAGAATGCCCGGAATCCCTGCCGCCGACATGCCTCGACGCCAGGTTCGTTCAGATCAAGCCCAAATCTCTGGTCGGAGGGGATGAAATCCAGCGTACGCAGGAAATTCCCCTTTCCACACCCGACATCGAGCACTTTCGAGAATCCCGGTCCGTCCCGCTGTCGCCCTTCCAGGAAACGGCGTACCTCCCCATGCTCCCACCGTGCTTCAGGATAGTAGCTGGCAAAGCTGCTGACCCACTCGTAGAAGCTGGCGTTGCCCGGCGACATCGGCCATGCAAACTCGAGGCCGGTCTCACTGCATTGCCATATGGAATAGTCCGCTTCTACCGCCCGCGCCGGCGGGCTCGCCCGATAATACAATTCCAGCTGTTCGAGTATGAAAGTTCGGGGCAATTCTCGAACTTTCCTCGGCGGCAAAGCGCTCAATGGAGATTTCAAGGAAACCGCACCTTTATCGGACGTCTGCGTGGGCAAGTCGTGTTTTTCAATGGTCAGCTTGGCGTGATCTCCTCATCCACCGGCGCCCTGGCGCAAATTTCGTGCCCCAAAGGACATCAACCGGAGATTGGAACGAAAATTGCGCTGCATGGACCGGTTCGATCTACAGTGACAATCGCAGTAGTTTGCCAAAATCCGTTGAGCGCAAGGCGACAAAAGGCAGCATAGTCCTCAATGCTGTCGTTAGGGGGAGACAAATTGGGAATCGATATCCATTCGTTTAACTTCCTCAGATACGCATCCGGCAAACAGTCCCTGGCACGGGATGCAGCGACTGGACGCAATGTGCTGAATGTCCGTTCCATCCCTGCTCTGAATCCTTGGGTACCGTTCCACATTCAATACGCGGATCGCACAGCGCGGACTGCCGTCTTCCTGTTTCTCTGCGCAAACCCGCGACGATCGACAAGAAGGCATTCATGATCCGCTGGCTGATGTCGAGAAGAAAGCATCTGCACTGGGTTCTGGCTGATCAGATCCTGGTGAGCGGTTCTAATTTCGCGATTGGAATCCTGTATGCCCGCTCGCTCGGACCCGCGAGCTTCGGCACGTATGCGCTGATTGCGGTGGCGCAACTGTATCTCGTCGGCGTCAGCGTATCGCTGGTCGGCAATCCCATGATTACCGCAGCACCGCATGTCGAGAATACCGACGATCGGCAGCACCTGATTGAAAGCAGCTTGGCTGCACAATTGCTCGTCAGTACTGGATTGGCCCTTGTTGCCGCCGCGGGCATGTCCGTCTATCTATTCACAGGCGTGACAGGCGTTTCCTGGCTTGCGGCAGTAGGATTGGCAGCCTCATCTTTCGGACTGTCGTTGCTGGAGTGGTTTCGCAGATTGTGCTTTCTTCATCGCGACGGACCTTCGCTATTTCGTTTCGATGCGCTGGTTTACCCCCCTGTCGTCATCGCGGCATTCGCGTTGACGCGAATTGGCTGGTTTACCGTGGACATGGCGGTGCTGTTGTGGGGGATTTCCAGCGTCGCAGCATGTAGCTATGCGGCCTACTGCCTGCGTATTCCGCGCCGTCTGGGCGGCGCAAGCGTATTCCTGCTGCGACACTGGCGCGCCTCAAGGGATTTCGTCGTCTCGTTTCAAGCGCAATGGCTCGGGTCACAAGGGTTGATCTATGTCGCGGCGCCATTGCTCGGGAATGCAGGTGTGGGGGCTTTACGATCCATTGCCGGACTGCTCGGATTTACCAACGCGCTCGGCACCACTGCCGACAATATTCTGCCTCTCAAGTTTGCCCAGGCATACGCTTCAGGAGGACGGTCCGCGCTCAAAGCATATGCTCTGAGTTTCAGCGTAAAAATAGTCGGTTCGCTTTTGATACTGATCGTATTTCTTTTCGTCTTTTCGGATCAAATCGTACTCGTGCTGCTTGGACCAAGTTATCTGGACTATTCCCATCTGCTGGGAATACAAGGAATTTCGGTGCTGCTTATGTTTGTGAATCGGCTGGCCATGTACTACCAGCGCGCTGTTCTGAATACTCGTTCGGTGGCCATCGCATCTTTTCTGAACGGAGCATTCACGATTGCTTTCGTCTATCCGATAACAAGGTGGATTGGTGTTGCAGGACCAATCTGGACCGTCATTGCCGGGGCAATGGTTACTTCTACCTATCTATTGTTTGAATGGCAGTACAAATCGACGAAACCTTGAACCCGTTGTTCTACCCGACATCCGCACAGGTTTGACAACACATATGCAAAGACAAATGTCGATGGAATTCAGGCTATTGCTGATCCTGACTGCGACCATTGCTCCGGCAGTTTCTGTAGTTCGGATGGACCCGCAAACACGTTTCCACGACTACTGCAACTCGCTCACGTGCTGGTGGGGAGCAATACGTCATCTACCCGTGGATATTGTTTGGGTCGAAAACTCCGGATATCCGACTGCCGATATCACCGGTCTCATCGGATCCCTAGGCGCAAACGATAGAATTGTCGTATTGCAGGTAGCTACAGACGCCGAACTCGTGAAGAAGAACGGCAAGGGGGCGGGAGAAGCACTAATGCTGGATTCCGTGGCCAGGCTCTTTCCGTTGGAAGGCTACTCACACATTGGAAAATGCACAGGCCGCCTTTGGATGCGAAACGCAAGTCGATTGATTGCAGAATATGCCGACAGCAATACCGATGTCTGGTTTGCAATTCGATCGGATTTCCACTTCGTGGATACCCGCTTTTTTCTGTGCTCGAGGCGATTTTTTGTTTCTCATTTTCTGGGGATGGCTTCCGAAACAAACGATGACGCGGGATTGTACGTGGAGCACATAGCTGCCAAGCGAATACTGAGCGCAATTGCGCAGGGGGAAAATTTCGGCTTCTTTCCGGATCTGCCCAGATATCAGGGGACCGGCGCAACAGATGGTAAGCGGCATGACGGCGTGATGGGGGCTGTCCGATATTTCGTCAAGAATTCTTTGCACCAATTCGCAAGACAATTTGCAAAGTGGATCTATTTGTAGGACGCAGGAGATACTGCCCGCCCGATTAGCAGTGGACAAGGATCGTGAATTTATCGAACCCATGCATTTCCGCTGCAAGCTCAAGCGAGACATTGACCGACGCATGCCGTCTCGTCACTCGCGACCTGTTTGTCTCGCTTTTTGAAGCGTTCGAGATTGCAGGCGTTGAGCATGTCATCGTCGGACAGACCGCCGGCTTTCCGGAGCATGTTCTGTCGGACGTCGATATTGTCGTTCGCCCCGGCGATTTGCGGCGGGTGCGGGACATTGTCTGGCAGTGGCACGACGGAGCGCGACTGTCGCAGATTCTGCAGCACGAGATTGGAGCAATCTACTTTGTGCTCAGCGCGCGCTGTGGCGATCATTTTGTGCATTTTCATCCGGATGTTTCGGCCGACTATCGGCGTGGGGCGCGTTGCTGGTTGACTGCCGATTATCTGTTGGCCGGGAGGGTACGGGACCCGGCTGGATTTTGGGTGCCGGCTCCATCCTCCGCCTTTGCTTATTACCTGGTAAAGCGGATAGACAAGTTGTCGCTGGGCGACGCTCATATGCGATACCTGCATGGCGTCTTCATGAAGGCGCCCCAGGCGTGCGAGGAAATTGGGCGGTGCCTATTGGGCGACGCCGCTTGGAACACGTTCTGGACGTTCCTGCTGCAAGACCTTTCAGTCCCGCTTGCCACACTCAGGGATTTGCAACGGGCTTTGGTGATGCGCGCGCCGCGTGAACCTTTGAACCGGGCACTTTGGGCGCGGTGGCTTGAGTTCCGGCGCAAACTGCGGCGGGTCTTTCGTCCCACGGGTCTGGTGGTGGCGGTGCTTGGACCGGATGGTGCGGGCAAAAGCACGATCATAGAAGGCATGCGCGAGGAGTTGTCACAGGCGTTCCGCCGAACCGACTACTTCCACCTTCGACCCCGACTGCTGCGCAGCGGCGGTACCGGTAGCGCACCGGTCACCGATCCGCACGGTTTGCCGCCGCGCGGCAAACCGGCTTCGATAGCCAAGCTCGGAATGGTCGTGGCGGATGCATGGCTGGGGCACGCACTGAGCGTTTTTCCGCTCAAATGCCGCTCCAGCCTCGTGATCTTCGATCGCTACGCGCACGACATGTTGGCCGATCCGCTACGCTACCGATTGTCCACGCCGCGCTGGCTCAACGCCGTGCTGCTGTGGCCGGTACCTTTGCCGGACCTCTACCTGATTCTCGACGCTCCCGTGACCGTGCTTCTGGGACGCAAGGCGGAAGTTTCAGCCGCCGCGTGTGCCGCACAACTGGACGGCTACCGGGACCTGCTGCGGCAATTGCCACACGCGGTAAGAATCGACACGGCACAGCTGGCGAAAGCTTCGATCGCAGACGCTTGCGAAGCGGTGCTCGCGCGAATGCGCGAACGGCTCGCCAATCCGGCGATCTGAAAAAATGCGGCTACTTCTGTCTGCGTACGCATGCGAACCCGAGCGGGGATCGGAACCTGGCGTCGGTTGGAATTGGGCAATCGAGCTCAGAGCCTCGGGACACGATGTCTGGGTCCTGACCCGCGCCAACAATCAGGAATGTATAGAGCAGGCACTCAAGTCGCTTGATCAAACCCGTCGGCCGAACTTTCTCTATTTCGACTTGCCACATTGGGTGCGCTGGTGGAAGCGCGGGGGACGCGGAGTGCGTCTTTATTACTACCTTTGGCAAATCGGGGCGTTGCAGGTGGCGCGCCGTGCCCACGCAATCCATCGATTCGAAGCCGTGCAACACTTGACTTTCGGCGTATTCCGGCAACCCAGCTTGATGGGGCGCTTGGGCATTCCTTTTGTCCTGGGTCCGGTCGGCGGCGGTGAACAGACACCCGCGGGCTTACGTGGCGTTTTTCCGTTCAGGCAGCGCATGCTAGAGCGTCTGCGTGACATGGCCAATGAAGTAATGCTGCACGACCCTCTGGTGGTGGATGCCTATTCGCGCGCGACAACCATCCTCGCCAAGACACCTGATACGCTGGCACGAATTCCGAAGGCTGCGCGGGGCCGGGCTCGCTGCTTTCTCGAAGTGGGCATTGCGCCCGGCATGATCGCGGCCGGCCCGCTGGAACCGTGGGCAGGCGGGACGTTCAGATTGCTGTATGTCGGGAGATTCATTCACTTGAAAGGCATCGCCCTAGGTATTCGCGCGCTTGCCAGACTGCGCCGGGAAGGCTGGGCGGTCACGCTCACCATGGTGGGCAGCGGACCAGAGGCATCGCTGTGGAAAGATCAGGCAGGTTCGCTCGGCGTTGCGGAGCATGTACAGTGGTTCGGCTGGACGCCGCAAAGTCAACTCCCGGCGATCTTTCGGGCGCACCATGCTCTCCTGTTCCCCAGCTTGCACGATTCGAGCGGCAACGCGGTGCTGGAGGCCATGGCTCAGGGACTACCGATAGTTTGTCTCGATATCGGCGGACCTCCGGCGGTCGCCGGTCCCGAAGCGGCCGTGATTGTTGCCACGGTTTCACGCAGCGAGGCAGATGTCGTAAACGCGCTTGCGGCCATGGTTGCGGAAATGATTGCCTCGCCGACGCTTCATGCTGCCAAGTCGGCCGCTGCGCTGGCGCGCGCACGCGGCATGACGTGGCAAACCGTCGTTGGGCGACTCTGGCAACCCGAATCCCAAAAGAGCAACTGACGTGTCAGCCCAGCCTCCATTTCCGTCCAATCCGATTGCCAGCCGCGTGTTACTTTGGCTGGCACGACATCGCCTGCGCAAACTGCTGCGGCTGGCAAACATAATTCTCGGCTGTGATTTTTATGCGGAAGTGCCGCACGCCATTCACTTGCCCCACCCCAATGGAGTGGTGGTGCATTCGCGCGCGCGCATTGGCCGTGGAGTGACCATCATGCATCAGGTGACGCTGGGCGAGAAATCGCTTTCCATCGAAGGTGGGTTTCCGACAATAGGCGACGAGGTTTTCATCGGGGCCGGCGCCAAGGTACTGGGCAACGTAAGCATTGGCCATGGCGCAGTTGTCGGCGCGAACGCGGTCGTGACCAGGAACGTGCCGCCCGGCCGCACCGTGGTGGGTTTTAATCGATTGCTAGAGCCCCCCGTTTCTTCCGGAGACAATTGATGGACGGCTCGCCGATCGCGGCGTCAAATCGCGCGACGGTTATGCGCAATTCGGGAACGATCGACTTCACCGATGGCTGCCTGGTGGTGGCAATTGCCATCGCCATGTTTTGGGCGGTTGATCCATTCGGGTTGCACCTTTGGCGCCCGTCCGCGACGCGGCATATTCCCATTCTGACCGCCGTCGGGGCGGTATTTCTTGGCGCCGCAGGCCGCCTCCTCAATCGTCCTGAGGCCCTGCAGGAACTGGTATGTGCTTTTCGCACCTATCTCGCACTGTCAGTGCTCGCGGTTTTCGTCATCGTGGGCAGCCTGTATGCCCGATTCGCACTCGGCAATGGGAATACTTTCATAACGATCGGGGTCTTCCTGCTGCTGGGCGGACCCATCAATTTGTGGATCGTCGGCACGTCGAATGCTCCGTTGGCTATGGTCCGAAGTATTACCGTCGTCTTCTTCGGGATTTCGTTTCTGGGGGTGGCCGCGGCCGCAGTCCAGCCCATAGGTCTGGTCTACCATTCGATGGAACATATCGTTCTCGCGTCAATGGCCTTTCCCCTGCTTTTCGGGAAAAAGATCTGGTTTCGTGCCATCGGCGTGGTGCTAGTCGTCCTCGGCACCGTCGCGCCCAACAAGCTCACCGGATACATCGTCATGCTGATGATTTTCGGGTGGGTGTATTTGGATGAATTGATGATCTGGACGGCAAAGGATCGTGACAGGGTTCGGGCAGGCCTGCGAACCTGTCTTGGCATCATGGCGGCCTTGCTTGTCACGCCAGCTCTGTTTGTCGTGTACCAATCCACCAAATCGCACTTGGCCGACGGCAATACGGTTTTCCGGACGCACAACTATGAGATGGCCTTCAACCGCTTTCTCGATTCCTGGATCTGGGGACGCGGGTTCGCCGCCCCCTCGGTCGACTATTTCGATGTATTCGTCGTAAACGTCAGCACCCAGTATCTACCCACGCATTCCGATCCGCTGGATATCCTGGCTAATGGCGGCCTGATTGCCGCGGTGCCATTCGTGCTGGGACTGTTATCCATGATCCTGGCCGGATGGAAAGCCCTGGATACCAGCCGAAAGCCGGGCAGCCCGCATCAACGGGACTTGAGGCCCCAGTTGGCCATGTACTTTCTCATTGTGGTTACCGGCCTGTCGGTCATGGCATTCAACCCTGTGCTGAATCAGGCAAGTCTGGCCTACACCTACTGGACTGCGTCGGCGGCCATGTACTCGCTGGTCGCTGCCATGAAAACCGACATGGCTTCCGTTACGCCATTCTCCGAAGCGCTTCGTGGGCGAGCAAAGCCGTGAGGAATGCGGGCATTGCCGCGGAGCTCTGGTCCGTAACACACCAGCAAGCGTGCGCATCGGGATAGGGGAATGAAGAGACCTCTTGCCGTGAACGGCGCTTGCTGCTTTTCACTGCGGCCAGAATGTAGAGAATCTTGGATAACATCAAAATTTATCTAGATTCTCCGCCTGCGGGACTCCGCCCGTCCGCCCCCGCATCCATGCCAGGCGTGAGTCGCCACCTGATGACTTTTCATTCGGGATATCCGTATTCGCTGGCCGCCGAACGCCTTGCGCGTCAAGCCAGGACGACCGGCTGGTTCAAGAATGTCGACGTTTTTCACCCGGGCTCGCCGCACGCCGCGATGCAAGCGTTCGTCGCGAATCACGGCGAATTTGTCCGCCGCAATCCGCGCGGCTACGGTTGTTGGCGCTGGAAGCCGCTGCTGGTCCAGGCCATGCTGGCATCGCTGCCCGAAGGGGATCACCTCTACTATATGGACGCGGGCTGCGAGTTGTCCGTTATCGGTTCCGCTCGCTTTGCAGCACTCGATCACGAACTGGCTTGCCGCGGCATTTTGTGTTTCGAGATCGCCTTTCCGGAACTGGGCTGGTGCAAGCGTGAGGCAGTCGATGCCATTTTCGGCAACTGGGACGATGTCGCAACGAGGTCCCGGCAGATCCAATCCACATGGTTCGGCCTGCGCAACATCGCTTCGATGCGCGAGAGAATCGTGGAATGGGTTGCATGGGCGACGCAGGGAGATTTGATAACCGATTCCTGCGATTCAGAATATCAGCATCCGCTCTTCCAAGACCACCGGCATGACCAAGCCTTGTGGAGTCTGATGCTCAAGAAGCACGGAATCCAGCCGATGCCGCAGGAGGATTGCTTCGAGAGATGGCTGTATGTCCGGGATTCGTGGGTACTTCTGGCCCCCGTCCACGGCCTGCGCTCACGAGGCAATCGCTCGCGAATTGAAGGCATCGTTGCTGCTTCCAGCGAGAAGGGATGCCTGAGGAATCTGTCGACGCCATCGATGCCGTTCAGAGGGCGCCTTGCATTCTCGCGTATTGGCATGCTGGCTGTCGGCATTTTCGGCCGGCTGCGCGCCAATTTGCGAGCCGCGACAGCCCGGACACCTCTGCGCTGACGATGTCGAAACCTTCCATGAACCCGCCCGTTTCCATTTCTCTGATCACCTGCTCATTCCAGCAAGGACCCTTTATCGACGCAACCATTCGCTCGGTACTCGATCAGGACTATCCCGGCCTGGAATACATCGTCATCGACGGCGGATCTTCCGACAGCAGCGTCGACACCATCCGCAGGCATGGTTATCGGCTGGCCTATTGGGTCTCCGAACCCGATCACGGTCAGTCGGATGCCCTCATCAAGGGTTTTGCCCGCGCGCGCGGCGACATCCAGGGCTGGTTGTGCTCGGATGACCTGCTGTTGCCAGGCGCTCTTCACGCTGTCGCGACTTTCTTCGCCGGCCATCCGGGGGTGGACGCCGTCTACGGCGACGCCTTGTGGATTGACGCAATCGGCAATTGCCTGCGGCCCAAAAAGGAACCGGGGTTTCACCGCCTTGCGTTCCTGTTCGATCACAACTACATTCCGCAGCCTTCAATGTTCTGGCGTCGGAGTCTGTACGAAAAAGTAGGCGGCCTTGATCCCAATTTTCACCTAGCGATGGATGCCGACCTTTGGGAGCGCTTTTCCCGCGTTACAAAGATCGGCCACATCCCTCGCTATCTGTCGTGCATGCGCTACTACCCGGAGCAGAAGACGCGCGCGCTCAGGCCCCAGGGTCGCGTTGAAGACGCGCTTCTGCGCGAGCGCTCCGCGCTGACGCGCTGGCCCATGCTGCCAATATGGCGCGCGCTGGCACGTTGCCAGCGAATCGCGACCAAGGCGCTTGCAGGCGGCTACGGCGCCACCGCGTCGGATGAAGTCACGAATTCATTGGCGAGGTACCGAATCCTCGCCGATCAGCACTGAATGAACGCTGTCGAAGATTGGAAAGAATTTGCCAACTCGCTTGGCCGTGATGCGGCAATAGAGGGTATCGGTAGCAACTGGTCGCTCATTTTTGCCCGGCGCGACAGGACCATCGCACTGCCGGCTTCCAAATTGCCAAATTCGGCCAGCATTCGCTTTTTTGTGCGTACCCCAAAGAAGCGGCGGTGGGCTTGGTTCGTCCTGTTATGCCATTGGTTTGCGCACGGATTGTTGCCGCAAGTGCAGCTTTCCGCCAGGCAGCATGGCGAACTGCGACGCTTTCTGAGCGCCCTTGATACTGAGCATGGACCGCCGACAAGCGATATTCTGGCCATTCAGTTCGGGTCTAGCGGCCCACTGCAAAAAGTCACTGTGCTGGCAAACGCATCCGACGGGAGTCGGCTGGTGGCCAAGTTTGCGCTGCGCGAAAGCGCCGATGACACGATCGCCAGGGAAGCGGGCTGGCTTGGGCGGCTTGCCGGCTGCCCAAGTATGGCAGCACATATCCCTGTCGTGGTTGATATTGGCAAGACATGGACGGGTCGCCCGTACTTCGTCATGCGTGCCTTGACGGGAAAACCCGCGCGAGGAAAATTTGAAAGGAACCATGTCGACCTGCTGCGCAGCATTTTCGCCGTGGACTGTCGCGTCATGGCATGGCAGGAGTCCGCATTGGTTCAGGACATTGAAACTCGACTTACCATGCTTGCGAAGTCGGATGCGAACGGTTTGCAGACATTGAGCGCCGGGTGGTCCGCCGCCTGCCGTGCCCTGACCGGCAAGCACGTACCGCTGTGTCTGAGCCATGGCGACTTCGCTTCATGGAACTTGTTGTGCACAGCCCGGGGGCTGGTCGCGCTGGATTGGGAATACGCCCGGTCGCACTGGAACCCCCTGGGTGACTTCTTTCATTTCCATTTGATTTACCCTGCGCTCGATGGAAGCTTGCGCAAAGGGCGCATCCGACGCGACCTGCTGCTTTCGAATGCCTCGGACCATGCCGCGGATATCTTTGCTCTCGACCGCGCATTCACATCGTCGATCGCTACACCGTTGCTTCTCGTCTACCTGGTCGACACGGTGTCTTTCTATGCCGCAGTTTCGGGAAGCATCGAGCGGCAGCATCCGGTGGTCGATTCCTACCTTCAGTGGATATCGGAGCTGACATGAAGATCATCGATGCGAGGAGGCGGCTTCTTGCAACCTCGAAGCATGCCGTGCCGCTCGGCGCAATCGCCTGGCTGTTCGTCGGCAGCGCATCGGCGGCGAACCTGGTTGTAAATCCGGCGAACACCAACGCTAACGACCGCGGAGAAGGCAGTGAATCTCAGCCCCTGCTTACGATAGGTGCGGCAATGAAGCGCCTTAGACCAGGCGACCATGTTTTCATCGCCGAAGGCGTTTACCGGGAACCTGTGTTATTCCCGAGCCGGTCCTGGGATGGTTCTCGGGAAACCGTGATCGAAGGCGATCCGAATGGGCACACATTGATCAAGGGGTCGGTCGTCATGACGGCCTGGCGATCCGAGGGTGGGGGTCGTTTCGTTGCACCGATCGGCTATGAGCCCGAGCAGGTCTTCGTGGATGGCGAACCGCTCCGACAAATCGGTGGCACGGTATTCGGCGGTTTCCCAGACCTCCCAACCCATCCCCTGGCACCGCTTTTCGCAGGGGCTCCAGGCGGCATCTGGCCGGGGCGCATAGCGGGCGGCCGTGCGTCGATGCCCGTCAACAGCTTCCACTACGACAAATTGCAGGGCGATTTAATGATTCGCACGGCTGCGGACAGCCTCGACGGTCGCCGGGTAGAGGTTGGCGCCTTGCAACGCCTGGTGTCCGCATCGGGCGTGGCGCGGGTCGTTCTCAAGAATCTTAGCTTCGAACACTCCAATACGACAGCAACGACCCGGGGTGGCGCGGTTCAGATGGAAGGCAAGAACATCCGCATTGAAAATATCAAGATTCGGCGCACCGATGGCACATGCCTGGGGCTGAATGGCACAAATCATGAGATCAAGACCAGCAGTTTCAGCGAGTGTGGGCAGCTTGGAATGGGAGGAAGGGGCTCCGGGTGGGAAATTGCCGACGTGACAGTCAGCCGTAACAATACCCGCGGCTTCAACAAGTGGTGGGAGGCAGGCGGTGCCAAGTTCGTGGGCGAAGGTGGCCTGACGAATTCAACGATCTCGCGCTTCAAGGCCATAGAAAACTTCGGTGACGGGCTTTGGTTTGACTACAGGAATCGCGATAACAGGATTACGAATTCGCTTTTCGCCTTCAACGCCGGCTTTGGACTGCATCTCGAGGTCTGCGAGTCTTTCCTGGTGGACCACAACGTTGCGTTAGGCAATCGCCAACGCGGCATCTACCTGAGGCAAACGTCGCTCAGCACCATCGCCTTTAACCTCGTGGCCAGCAATGGTCTGGACGGGGTGGCAATAATCGCCGAAGGGCCCGGCGATTCAACCGGCAATAACTGGGTAGTGGGCAATGTCATGGCGTGGAACCAGGTTGGCCTGACCCTGCCCGAACCCTTGGGCGACAACCGATCTGACGGCAACGCGTACGTGGGAGACGCCGCGGCGACCAGCGTGCGCATCGGGTGGGCAAAAGCCGTGTCCAGGGCGGACTGGACCGAAAAGGGCCTGGATAGCAACAGCGAGTGGCTGGATCTGTCCAAGGCTCTGCGGCCCGGGACTGACGCAGCCCAGTTACGCGATGAACTGCCCGGCTGGTACCGTACGATGCGCAGCAGCCTGCGCGCCCTGCCCGCGCCGTTGATGCATTCCCTGAAAAACCGTGCATCTGCGCTGCAGAATCGCACAGATTCACGACCGGGCCCACCGTAACCGTCAGGTCTCGCGACGACCCCTGCACGCCCAGCGAGACGGCCACGGCGCTAACAGCCAGGCCATGACTCGCGCTACGCCCGATAATTCACCATGGATCGATACATGTCGGCATATTGCGCCGCCGTCGCCTTCCAATTCAGTAACGAGCGTCCCAATCCCGATACGGGCGGCGAAACCTCGCCTGTCACGGCCTTGATTGCGCCCGCGACTCCAACGCGATTGGCATCAAAAAAGAATCCCAACCCATGCCTTTCCAGATCGGGATAGATGTTCGATTGGCGGCTCGCCAGCACGAACACACCCGAGGCAATTGCATCTCGCAAGGGACGGGGCGGACCGTCGAATCTCGAAGGATAAATCAGTGCCCGCGCATTCTGCATGAGGTCGAACTTGGTCTGGTCGGATGTCTCCCCGGCGTATGCGATCCGGTCAGCACATGCCATTGTGGCAATGCGTGACCTGAGCCACTGGTCGCTGCCGTTCCAGGAGCGTCCGGCAATTACCAGTCTGAGACCGCTTGGATTGTTCTTGCAGTAGATCTCGAAGCCCTCCAGAAGCAGGTCCAGGCCCTTTTGGAAGACGTCAAGCCGTCCGAAGAAAAGTACGTAGTCCTTTGCCGCGTTCAAGTTGGGCAGCTCACCGCTGTCTTGCCCTTCCAGGGAAGCGCTATCGCGGCTCTCCAGGTCAAGTCCGAGCGGGATCTCGAAAATATCACCGCGAAATCCAAGATCAAGAATCGATTCCGTCTCCGAAGATCCGAAGGAATGAACAGCGTTCGCCCGCCGAAGGAATCGTGCACCGCCAAGCATCAGGAAAACCCGCTTCTTGCGGCGGCTGCGCTCGAGGGCATGACGCTGCAGGTTTGAAAGCGGGGAGATTACGTAGGGAATACCATCTGCCGTCGCCGAGTGCGCAGCGAGCAAATATTCCGGAAAGAAGAATCCGACGAAATGAATGACGTCGATTTCTCCGTGCGAGTGCTTGAGGCCATTCAGCAGCCCCAACCGTGCGCCGATGCCTCCATTCGATGAAGAGTACTTTACGGTCAGGACATCGATGGGGGTCGACTCCAACTCCTGTCTCAATCTTGCGAAGTCGAGAGCATAGCCGTCGGTGCCGTCAATGTGTGGATACACAAGGGCGACCGTCACCATTTCCGTCCTTACGCCGTATTTACTACAGCGCCAACGACCACGGCCCCGGTGCTTGTGAGGCGGTTGGAAAACGATTTTGTTGCGGCGACCGGCGTATGGTGAAGGCGCGCAATCAGGAAGGCACCGCCCGCGCGGGCGGCAATGGTTTGTGCATCCGCATGCGGTACGCCTGCGGGAGTATCCAGAATAATTACGTCGTATTCCTGGGCCAGATCGTCAAGTAGTTGGGGGAACAGAGGCCGCCCGAGCAGTTCCTGCGGATTGGGCGCAATCGGTCCGGCTGGCAGAATCGAAAGATTCAGCAACGGAACTATGCGCTCTATTACGTTCGCCTCCGCCCGGCCGGCCAGCAGGGTGGACAATCCAGCCCGGTTTTCGAGGTCGAAAAGCAGATGCTGGCAGGGGTGTCGCATGTCGGCGTCGATCAGTAACGTGCGCTCTCCGAGCTGGGAAAAAACCACTGCGAGATTCGCGGCGAAATAGCTGCGCCCTTCCGCGCGATGCGGGCTCACGATCGCGAGATGCTTCAAGCCAATATCCAGATTGAACCATCTGAGCATCAACTGACTGCGCACGGCACGAAACGCCTCGACCTTATGTTCGAACGGCGCATACGCAGCGACCAGGTCACCGCTCAAACTGCTTGTTCCGGGCACCAGAAAAGGAAACTCGAACTGTTGTGCGAGAACTCGATCGATGTCCGCCCGGGTAGTCAGGCCGAGCTTGACGGCCGCATCGCCGAAGCGAATTCCTTTTTCGCGCTGCAATTGCATCACGCGTTCCGCCTCCTTGCTCGTGAGCTTGCCGGCATCGACCAGCAATGCACCGATGTGAGCATTGGTTCGCGCCGGCCGTGCCGGACCAGAATAAACGTTGATCTTTTCGCCGGGGATACTCATGATTTCTTCATCCTAGCGTCGGTTCCTGCAATGATTTCAGCAGGCGTCCCCGCCTCACTTCTTTTCTGTTCTTGCGGTCTACGTGTTTGGACAAGCTTCGTGTGTCTTCCAGCACGCCCCACACCGGGATGCCGATGGCTTCGACGAGATCATCGGCGCCGCGCACCCTCCGGTCTGCTATCTCCCTTACCAGAGCAAATGCCGTACCCAGCACGAATCCGGCGGCGATCGACAGAGCCAACATGAACAATAACCTGGGGGGGGACGCCGGCGAAGTAGGCGGTATTGCCGGATTGAGGATCACTACATTGCTCTGATCCAGACGGCTCTCGAGACTGGTCTCCGTACGCCGCTGCGAAGCCGATTGATACGATCGCTGCGCGTTGTCGACCTCTTTCATCAGCACCTCGAGTTCATCCCGGTGGCGGTTCAATCCGATGAGCCGCGACTTCTGGGCGGCTACGGCGTCGCGCAACTCGCGTTCCCTGCTCTGGCTGATCCGCAAGTTGTTGTTGATTACGGAGGTGGCGGTTTTGACTTCATCGTTCAGCTTCTTGCGTAAAGTATTCACTTCGGACTGCACTCGCTGGAATTCCGGGTGGTTCGTCCCCATCGTGCTGGGCGCCTGACTCAACCTCGCCTCGGCGGCGCTCAGCCGCGCCTTTAACTCTTGAATGACCGGGCTTGCCAGCACCTCGGGCAGCGAATCGACGCTCCGATTCCTGGAAGTGAATTCCTCCAGTTGCCTGAACCGGGAGACATTCTCATAGACTTGAGCTTCGACCTGAACCAGTTGCGTCGAGAGTTCAGCGAGTTTTGCCGCTTCGATGTCCAGTCTCTGATCCGTGGAGGTTATGCCTTTTTCCTTCTGATACCTGGACAGGCGGGATTGCGCATCTTCGAACTGGTCCCGCAATTGACCGACTTGCTCGTTGAACCAGACCGCCGAATCCCGGGCTGGTTCCACCTTCATTTCCAGATTGGTCTGGATATATGCGCGGGCAAAAGCATTGACTGTGCGCGCCGCGAGTTGAGGGTCAACATCGGTGTAAACCACCTCCATGATTCTGCTTTCTCGTGACGGCTTTATGTCGAGCTTCCGGAGCAATCGCCCGGCAAGCCAATCCTCTATCAATCCCGGGTTGCCGGTCTGCTGAAAGCGTTGCCTTTCGGTCGCACTGTCCGCCAGTTTCAACGCCTTGACGACCTTCAGTGCAACGGCGTGACTGTGGATGATGTCGACTTGTGTCGCCATATAGCTTGGCATTGCCTCCGCGGGAAGAACGGCGCCGGTTATGGGATCGACGCCCTTGATATTGATTACAAGCGACGTATTAGCGGAATACTTGCGCGGCAGCGTCAAATTCAATGCCACGGCGGCAACGACTGTTACCAGCGTGGTGATCAGAATCAACCTGTGTCTCGCCCTGAGAATCCGGAACAACTGTTGCAAGGTCATGGATGCTATCCGATCAGAAGAGGCTTTCCTTGATGTAAATAACATCGTCTTGAAGGATGAAATCACCCATGCCGGCGCTGATGTTCTTCATCGGCCCGTTCAGGACACGGCGATTGATGCGCAATCCTTTCTCACTCGCGCGAGGGGTAAGTCCGCCCGCCAGGGATACCGCTTGCAGCACTGTCATTCTGCGCTCCAGCCGGTACCCGCCCGGTCGCTGGACCTCGCCGTATACGTAGAACATCGGTGCTCGAGGGACAAATACGGTGTCGCCGTTGGCGACTTCTAGATTTCTGGGTCCGGCCGGAGCGTCGAACAGACCCAGTAAATCGACCTCAACACGCTGTTCGCCACTCTCAGCGGACCGGATTACCGTCACGGAATCCGCTCCCCCGTTTGCGATTCCTCCTGCGACAGCAAGCATATCGGTCAGGCGCATTGACGGTTCTTCGATGGCATATCGCCCGGGACGATTCACCTGCCCCAACACCGAAACCTGCCGACTGCGAAACTGAGTGACGACGACTGTGACTTGGGCGCGGGGAACGAAGTTGCCGGATTTTAAAAGTCCCGCGATTCTTATCTCCGCTTGCGCAGGGGTCAGGCCGCCGATTTCAACCGGCCCGAGCAATGGGAAAGCGACTGAACCGAGTTCAGAAATCCGGGTTTCGGTAGCCATGTCCGGGTTCTGGAATACGGTGATTCTGACTGCGTCGCCCGGTCCCATGAGATAACCCTTGGCGGCGGCAAAGCAAGGGGCATTGAGGATGAAAACAATCACGAAAATTATCGGGGGCAATAGTAGTTTCATTTATTTGCGCACAGTAAATTGGGTGGGTAACATTGTCACGATCGTCTGTTACTTCTGTAAATCCGACTTGCTTTTGCAAATCGAATTCTCATCTCCCGAAGCAACGGCAGAAGCTAGTGGTTGCGAAGCAATCTTCTCAGCGAGGGCTCCCGATGGGTCGTAAAATCCACCCGCGTATTCGATGTTTGCCTTCCGGCGCAGGTTCTTTAGCAGGCTTTTTCATGCCCGACACCAATAACTTCGGACGACAGGCATTGCCTGCACGATGTCGATTGGCTAACCTCGTTCACAAGTATCCCTCGACGATCCCTTCAGTAGGCATTGCGGTCTTTGAATACGATCGTGACCGTCCTGAACATGATCCAGAAGTCCATGGCAACTGACCAGTTGCGCATGTAATCCAGGTCGTATGCCACCCGCGACTGCATTTTTTCCACGGTTTCCGTTTCGCCGCGATAACCGTTGATCTGTGCCCAGCCGGTAATACCCGGCTTCACCTTGTGGCGAATCATGTACCGCTTGATCACCTTGCGGTATTGCTCGTTTAGGGCGACGGGATGCGGCCTCGGGCCGACAATGCTCATTGTTCCCTGTATGACATTCAAGAATTGGGGCAGTTCATCCAGAGAGGTGCGGCGCAGAAAAGCTCCGAGGGGCGTGACTCTGCTGTCATGTCGCTTTGCCTGCCTGAACACCGAATCTCCGTCTTCGGCCACGGTCATGGACCGGAACTTGTAAACCATTATTTCCGCACCGTCGAGGCCGTATCGCCGCTGCTTGAATATTGCCGGTCCGCGGGAAGTGGCCTTGACACTTAGCGCGATCACCAGCATCAAGGGCCAGATGAGCAACAGCACAAGGCTCGCGAAGAAGATGTCTGTCAGACGCTTGAGGATGCTGTTGAAGCCTAAGAATGGAGAATCACAGATTGCAACGACCGGAATACCCTCGAGCTCATCGAATCTGGCCTGAATCAGATCGAAGACAAAAATATCGGGCACAAAATAGATGGAGGCAGTGGTGTCACCCAACTCGTCCAACATCTTCATGATGCGCGGTCTAGCAATCATTTGCAGAGTTATATAGATCATGCTTACGGAGTGCTCGCGGATCCATGCCGGCATGTCCGCGATCCTGCCAAGCAGAGGACCGCCGCCGCTTTCCAGCCGTGTTGGATGTCGGTCGTCGAAAAAGCCCACAAACTCTATACCGAGGTAAGGATCATTCTCAACTTTCTGCGCCAATTTGAATCCCAGCGCATTCGCACCCACCACAACCATGGAAGCAGCTCTGGCATTTCCGCCCATCATCTTCTCTACGAGATAGCGGAAAGCAATATGCACGACGACCAAGGCAAACGGAGTAACGAGAAACCAGGTGACCATCACCTTTCGCGAAAAATGTGCGGAGAGTTTTGTCGCAAATCCGAGGAACAATACGATCCCGACTATAGTGAGCCAGTGGAGCAAAACCTTTTTGCCCGCCGGTGTCGGCCGCAGACCGCGCCATGATCGAAACACGTCGACATCGTCGAATAACTGTGTGGCGATCAGGAAAACGAGGATTGCGAGTGCCACGTAGTGGCCCGCGAAGACCTCGCCGAATACGTATATGGACACGATAAATGTCGCGACAATGGTCGCCGGACTCAGCAGGCTTTTTATGAGCGTAACTGAGGGCAATTCACCCGTTACCATGAAACTTTCACTCCTTTGGGAATTGCATCCTGTTGATAAGCTGCCCGGCGAAGCGATTCCCGAACCCGGCGCGAGGTGGGCGCCAGCGTTCTCCCGCGCAAAGAACCGGACACGGTTTGCGTCCAACGCGGTGACAAGCACCACTTTCGTGGTGACCGCTTCGACCTGCCTTGCATTCCGCCCGGGGGCGATTGCCGCCGGATCGATCAGGTTGCGTCGGACAGGCGAGTGACGCAACCCTGCCGACAATAACGGCGAGGCCAGACAGATGCGTCAGCTTGTTTTCATCTCCGGGTCAGCGCTCTAGGGAACGGACCGGCCTTGGCAGTTCTGTTAACTACCCGATCTCACGCTAGCCAAAGCCAATTGGAAAATCAAATCTATCAAAGTGTTAGGTTTTGATAATGTCTTTGCCAATCAAATTCTTGGAAGCGCCCATGGCCGCATCGGGCCGAAAAAAATTTCCGACAGCGGCAAGCTATTGCGTCCGGCCGGCCGCTAGCGAATACGCAGGGCGGGGATTTCCTGAAACTCGGCGCGCAGGAACTCGGTGAATGCCCTTTGCCGATACGTGCCGGGCGGACAGGTAAGCCGCGTTGATCTCTGCCGGCGGCGGCGCGTATTCGGTCAGGATCGCCTTCGTCTTTGCCAATTCGCGGGCTCGCCAGACCAACGATAACGCGCTGGCCGAATGCAAGAACGGCGCGGTCATCCGCAAGTTCACGGGCTACAGCCACATCCCACAATAAAGACGCGACGGCCATCAATCGCTTCTACACCGACGCGCTCAATCCCTATCTTTACTTCCAACGGCCCTGTTACTTCGCCGTCAACAGAGGACGCAATAGGAAAGATGCGAAAAACCTATCCCCACGACCAGACCATGACGCCCTGGGAGCGACTGGAATCCAGCCCTATTTGCCAGACTCACCTGAAACCCGGCATCACTGACTTGTCACTCGAACAACAAGCCAATGCCATGAGCGATAATGACGCTGCAAAGCAAGTACAGAAGGCTCGAAACCTACTGCTCCAGTCCCGAGCGCAACAGTGCAGCCTCATCTTGCGATTGGAAAATACGCGCGCAGCCGGCCTAAACTGCCCTTTACTTCGGGCGATCGGCTGGAGACGCTTACCGCCCTTTACATCTGCCGAGTTACGTAGGGTTGAAACTACTCATCAAGAAGACAGATAACGACGGTCGTCTTGCCCTCATTCCAGACTTTCTGACGACCTCCTGGACCATCGAGGTCGCGGACAGCAGCAACCGCGAAGAGTTGGCGCGCAAGATTTTGGATGCGGACGCGATGGTCTCGATGAACTGGTCGACGGACATGCCCCCGGCGCCGAGACTGCGGCTTCTTCATCTTCCCGGGGCGGGCACGGACGACATCGCGTTCGAATCGGTGCCCGAACAAGCGGCGGTGTGCAACGTCTACGAGCACGAAATCGGCATAGCCGAATACATTCTCTCGGCAATGCTTCAATGGGTAATCGGAATCCCGCGACTGGATGCGGCTCTGCGCCGCGGCCTATGGTACGGCTCTGCCCTGTCGGGACCGCGCCACGATGAATTGCATGGCAAGACTGTGGGAATCATTGGCTATGGCCGTATCGGTCGTGAAGTCGCCCGCCGCGCATGCGCCTTTGGCATGAAGGTGCTGGCCTGCAGCCGCACTCCCCGAAGCGGCGACGAGTTCGTAAAGCGTGTGGAGGGGATGGATCGCATGCCTGGACTGCTACATGAGTCTGACTTCGTAGTCTTGGCATTGCCGCTGGAACCATCAACGGCCGGGCTGTTCGGTACGCAGCAACTGGCAAAGATGAAACCCAGCGCGGTGATCATCAACGTGGCGCGCGGCGCTTTGATTGACGAACGCGCACTGTTCGAAGCATGCAAGGAAAAGCGTATCGGCGGTGCCGTGATCGACACCTGGTTCAAATACCCCGCCCAAGCCGGTGCAGTTGCTGAGCCTTCGAGTCTGCCCTTCCGCGAACTCGAGAATATCATCATGACTCCGCACGCATCGGGATGGACGGAGGGATTGCGGCCACGCCGCAGTAAAATGATCGCCGCAAATCTCGATCGGCTGGCCCGCGGCGAACCTTTGGTAAACGTCGTCAAGCAACCTGTCGCTGGCCGATGAGCCACAAGCGAGTTTCATTCGAGGAAAAAGAGCATGGACAACTGGGCCGCCGAACAGGCTGCCAGAATCATTTGGAACACCTGGCAGGCCAATGACCGCATCGATGGCCTTCCCACAGATTGCCGGCCGACAACCCGGCGGGAAGGTTACAAAGTTCAGTCGGAAGTGGCCCGTCTGTCAGGTCACGCGTCGTTCGGATGGAAGATTGCGGCGACCAGTCGAGCTGGACAGAAACACATTGGCGTGGACGGGCCGCTGGCTGGCCGGCTGTTCGAGAACCGTGCGTTCCAGTCGGACGCCACAGTACCGATGATCAATAATCTGATGAAGGTCGCGGAGGCCGAATTCGCATTCCGAATGGCGCGCAATCTGCCGCCGCGCACGACCGCGTACTTGATGGAGGAAGTGCTTGACGCCGTGGCATCCATGCATCCGGCTATCGAAATTCCTGATTCCCGCTATCATGAATTTTCCAAGGTTGGGGCCGCACAACTCATTGCCGACAATGCCTGTGCCAACTACTTCGTACTAGGGCCGGCCACCAGCGCCGAGTGGCGTCGTCATGACCTGGCTGAACACCCCGTCTCGGCGTGGGTAAACGGTAAGCTCGCACGCGATGGAAAAGGCGCCAACGTACTTGGCGATCCGCGTCTGGCCCTGACTTGGCTCGTCAATGAACTTTCGGCAGTCGGCGAACCGTTACGAGCCGGACTTGTAGTAACCACGGGCACTTGCGTCGTACCGGTGGACATCTCACGTGGCGACCACGTGGTTGCGGATTTTGGCCTTTTCGGGCGCATTGAGGCGCGATTCACTTCCTAGCCGCTGGGCCGAACTTTCCCATGAAATCAATGGTCAGGCGTGGCGCCGAGATAGTTTCCGTGCGATAGTAGGCGCTGTCCCGGACCTGGCAATTAGCCCCTCTTGGTAAACCGAGCCTTCGCCGCTCGGCGTGGGCAAGAAAGCCAGACCTGACAAGCGGCCCAAACCAATACGGCTACAAAGAGGAAATGAGTCCGTATGCAGCTTTACTACCCGCGCTCGTTTCTGAAGTTGATTCTGGCCGGTTTTTCGCTCGCCGTTCTTCCGCTTATTTTCGCACTCATCAACAACGCCTTCTCGATCAACCAGCTCGCCAACCACACGCAACGGGTGGTTTATCAAGCGGTACAGGCCACCCAGAACAGCCGATTCCTGATCGAGCAGATCACCAACATGGAGCGCAGCGTCCGGCAGTTCGCAATCATCGGCGAGCCATCGCTGCTTCAAGGCTACGGACTGGCCCATGAGCGCTTCGTGGATACCGCCCGCAGGATGGCGACGCTGCCGCTGGATTCTCGGCAGAAATTAGCGCTGGAGGCCCTGCGCGCACGAGAATCTGCTTTGTTCGATCGAATCGGACAGTCGGGAGCAAAGGCGAACGTAATTGGGTCCGCGGTAGCGGAGCTTGCCACCCTGTCCGACGCGGCACGCGCGCTCGACGACCAAGGCAACTTGCTGGTGGACCGCGAAGTCGACACCATGCAGAAAATGGCCGGCGAAGTGCAGCGCTTCATTTACTGGCAGTTGCTGGCATTGGTGCCGATCGCACTATTGCTGGTCGTTGCCGCGACGCTTCTGATTTCCAAGCCGATCGCCCAGCTCGAATCGGCGATCCAGAACCTTGGGGAGGGCAGATTCGAAGAGCGCATCACCGTCAGCGGCCCGGCCGACCTGGAATCCCTGGGACATCAGCTCGACTGGCTGCGTCTGCGTTTGCTCGATCTGGAAGAACAGAAATCGCGTTTTCTGCGCCATGTGTCGCACGAATTGAAGACTCCCCTGACTGCGCTGCGGGAAGGCGTGGAACTTCTGTCCGATGAGGTGACCGGGAAAATGACCGCCGGCCAGTTCGAAATCGCGCGCATCCTCAGACAGAACACGTTGAGGCTGCAGAAGCTGATCGAGGACTTGTTAAACTATCACAGCGTCCAGTTTCACACGTCGGCACTGACGTTCTCGCAATTCGACCTGAAAGTTATGGTGACGCGGGTTGCGCAACAGCATTCGTTGACGATGCGCAGCAAGAATTTGAGCCTGAACCTGTCCGCCTCAGACCTCCAGATTGAAGCCGACGAAAACAAGATAGAGGTGATCATAGACAATCTGCTGTCCAATGCCATTAAGTTCTCCCCCGCCGGCGGCACCATCCGCGTGCAGCTTCGCCGGCGTGGCTCAGATGCTGTCATCGACTTCATGGATGAAGGTCCGGGCATTTCTCCCGAAGAACGCGGGCGCGTGTTCGAGCCGTTCTACCTGGGCAACACCGTGTACACCGGTCCGGTGAAAGGTACGGGGCTCGGGCTGGCGATCGTCCGCGAATATGCGACCGCGCACCAGGGCAGCGCAGAAATCATCGACGATGGCAATCCCGGCGCACACCTGCGAGTGGTTCTGCCGACCCGGCAGATGGAGGCAGCAGCATGATTAGGCCGCATGTGGCGTCAGTCATTGTACTGGCCACCCTTCTCGGCGGCTGCATGGCAGCCACCGAACCGAACACGCGTCGCGACCCGTGGTACCAGGCCGCGGTCGAACCCTTACAAGGCGATGATACCCGCGCACTGCACTTCTACGATAACGCGCTCAAGCTCAAGGGAGCCGAACTTGCACGCAAACTCGAATCGACCCGCCAGGAATTCGAGAAAGACAAGTCCGGACTCAACCGGATGCAGCTAGCCATGCTACTGTCGATGCCGGGCACCGGGTTTCGCGATGACCCGGCGGCATTGACCCTTGTTCAGCCTTTCTTGAATGACAAGGCCCACGAAAATTCTGTGCTGCGTCCTCTGGCCTTGATGCTTCATTCACAACTTTCCGAACTCAAACGGCTAGACGAGCAGCGTTCCGAACTCAAACGGCTTGAAGAAGCGCTTCAACAGCAAACGGCAAAGACCAGGGAAGAACAGCGCCGTGCGGATGCCCTGCAACAGAAACTGGAAGCCATTCTGGAAATGGAAATGAAAATGATCGAGCGTGAGCAAGCGGCGCCACCGAAGAGGCCATGATCATGTCAAAGGCGCGAGTTCTCATCGTCGACGACGACCCCGATTTACTCCGGCTCTTGACATTGCGTCTGGAGGGCTCGGGTTACGCAGTGGAGAGCGCTGACAGTGCGGAGCGCGCGTTGGCAAGGTTGTCTGCGTCCACCCCGCAACTGGTGATAACCGATCTGCGCATGAGCGGAATGGACGGCATGGCGCTGTTCGAAAACATTCACAAGAGCAACCCGGCGTTACCAGTGATCATCCTCACGGCGCATGGCACCATTCCGGATGCGGTTGCTGCAACCCAGCGCGGCGTGTTCGGGTATCTCACCAAGCCTTTCGACAGCAAGGACCTGCTGGTGCAAGTCGAAAGGGCCATCACCCTCAGCGGTAGCCACGCAGAGAAGACGGCGGGCAACGCCGACTGGCGCATCGAAATCATAACGCGTAGCCCGGCGATGGAAAGTATTCTGGGTAAGGCCAAGCTGGTGGCGGCCAGCGACGCTAGCGTGCTGATCCGCGGAGACAGCGGCACCGGCAAGGAACTGCTGGCGCGGGCGGTACACCGGGCGAGTCCGCGCGTGGAAAAGCCGTTTGTTGCGGTCAACTGTGGCGCCATTCCCGAACAATTGCTGGAGTCCGAGTTGTTCGGCCACATGAAAGGCTCGTTCACAGGCGCCGCTCGAGATTACAAGGGGCTGTTCCAGTCAGCGGAAGGAGGTACGGTTTTCCTCGATGAGATCGGCGACATGCCGTTGCCGCTGCAGGTAAAGCTGCTGCGTGTGCTACAGGAAAAAGAGATCCGGGCAATCGGATCCACTCAAACGATTCCCGTGGACGTGCGCATCATCTCCGCGACTCATCGCAACCTCGAGGATGCAATCAAGATCGGGGCGTTCCGCGAAGACCTTTATTACCGGCTCAATGTCGTATCGTTCGCTCTGCCCTCGCTCGTCGACCGGCGCGAAGACATCCCAGTTCTCGGTGCGTATTTCCTCGCGCACCTTGCCGACAAATACAAGAAACCCCTCAACGGATTTGCCTCCGAGGCGATGGAAATTCTGGTGAAATCGGCGTGGCCCGGAAACGTGCGCGAACTGTACAACGTCGTTGAACAGGCGGTCGCGTTGTCGACCACGCCAATCATTCCGCCCGCGCTCGTGGAAAATGCAATCCGCGGCCAAACTGCCGAACTGTCGTCCTTCGAGGCGGCACGAAGTGAGTTCGAGCGCGAATACCTCGCCAAACTACTCAAAATCACCGGTGGCAACGTCACCCAAGCAGCGCGACTTGCCAAACGCAATCGCACCGAGTTCTACAAATTGTTGCAGCGGCACCACCTGGATCCCAAATTGTTCAAAGCGCTTTAGCCGATATTGTCATCTCGCCCCGGGACGACATGAATTTTCCGCTCTTTTCTTAAGCGGTTAGGCTGCGATCGGGCGGCATCGTCGCTGACTGGCGACAACCACACCCGTTGCCAAGTCGTTGGCGCAGCATAACTATCTGCCACGATTACGTAAATGTGTTCTGGCACGAAGGCTGCTTTTTAAGTCTACTGAAAGCGGCTGCGGATGGCGGCTCCAAGAGGAACCGAGCCCGCCGCGCACGGAAGCGAAACAATCAATTACAAGATCTCAAACTAGAAGAAAATGGACCAGCAAAGTCGCCTGCTACCCCTCCTGACTATCGCTGCTGCGGCATCGGTTGTAGCGTTCAGCGGCATCGGAATCGCGGCAATAACGGGGCACCTCTCGATCGCGCGATCGAGCCTCAATCCCTTCTCCGCGTTCGGCGGCGCAGTTGTGATAGCGGATTCCGGCTCGAGCCGGGTGGTTTCCGGCATTACCCACGCAGGGTTGACCCGTAGCACCGGGGAAATCACGGCGCATAGCAAGCCGTTGAATTTCCGCCCCGGTGCACGCCTTCCCGCGCGCAAGCCGTCCTGTCCAAACTGCGGGGTGGTGGATTCCATCAAACCGCAACAGACAAGCGGTGGCGACAGCAAACTTGCCGCGGCGCTCGGCACGACAGGCAGGGCCTATCAGATCGACAACGACAAACTCAGTGCCTTCAGCTTTGTCGTTGTTGTGCGCATGGAAAACGGCACCCTGCGCACCATCCACGAGAATCAACGTCCACCGTTCAGCATCGGCGAGCGAGTCCAACTGGTCAACGGTACGGTCATTCCACTGGGTTGAACTTACAAAGCAACGAGTTCGATGCGTGGGTTGTAATCCTTAACGACATCGTGGAGACTTAATAGAGTATTCGCTCGAACAACTAAATCCCTCAATGCGCTTTTGCTTTTTCGACGCCCGATTTCCTCCCTTGTCGGGCGTTTTCTTGTCTGCGCTCTTCTCGCGGGTGGCCGTGGCATTCGAGAAAGTGTCTTCCTCAGCGGCTGCTCAGGATGCCGGCCTCACCGCTGCGGAAAATAGGCTATGCGAAACAAACTGGTGCCGGGGCTTGGCAATCCCGCGTTTTCCCAGCAGGATTGGCAAACCGACGAACCTCAGAAAGGTAGCCAACTTGGTCCGTGAAGTCGCGCGGCGGAAACAGTCAATCATGAAGGCCCATTCACCCTCCGGTCCCAAACACTTTGACTACGCTTGTCAACAACAGACCGCAGACGCCGATGACCGGAACCGGTGAAGTCATGAAGAAACCGATGTTGCTGCTGATAGCCACCATGTTGTCCGCATGCGCAGCCCAGCAGAAAGAGCCCAATGTGAATTTGGGCGGCTACCCACCCGAATTCCGTGCTGGATATCTCGACGGTTGCGAAAGTGCCAAGCAGGCCGGCCAGAAGAAAGACATGCAGCGCTTCAAGCGTGACCCCCAATACGCCACCGGCTGGCAAGACGGTTTCGACATCTGCAGCAAGCACAAGAACTAACCGGCCGCTCCCGCCCGCCGGTTCCCACCTGTCGCGTATGACTCATCAGCCTGCGGCCGATGCGCACGGCTGTGTATACTCGTGCCGTATCGAATGCGTGACCGCCCGACCGGCTGGTTGGGTCCAGGGTTGCACTGCCCGTTCAGCATACTTCTCCAGGAGACCGCGATGAACGCTCCCCTTACCCGCCCGTCTTTTCGCTGGGAGGATCCCCTGTTTTTCGACGAGCAGCTCAGTGACGAGGAGCGCATGGTGCGCGACTCGGCGCGCGCCTACTGCGATGAAAAATTGATGCCGCGCGTTGTGAAGGCAAATCGTCATGAAGAATTTGACCGCGCCGTACTGTCCGAAATGGGCGGCATGGGATTCTTTGGCCCAACCATTGAAGGCTACGGCTGCGCCGGCCTAAATCACGTTTGCTATGGCCTTATCACCCGCGAATTGGAACGGGTGGACAGCGGCTACCGTTCTTCGATGAGCGTGCAGTCGTCGTTGGTGATGTACCCGATATATGCCTATGGCACAGAGGCACAGCGACAGAAGTATCTGCCGGGCTTGGCGAAGGGCGACCTGGTCGGCGCCTTCGGCCTGACCGAGCCAGACCATGGCTCCGACGCTGGCAGCATGATTACCCGAGCGAAAAAAACCGGGGGCGGGTATTTGCTGAATGGCGCGAAGATGTGGATCACCCACTCACCCGTCGCCGACGTGATGGTCGTCTGGGCCAAGGACGATCGCGACGTTATCCGCGGCTTCATTCTCGAACGCGGGATGAAGGGGCTGAGCGCTCCGAAAATAGAGGGCAAATTCAGCCTGCGGGTTTCGGTTACCGGAGAAATCGTCATGGACGACGTCTTCGTTCCTGACGAGAATCTGCTTCCCAACGTCGAGGGGCTGAAGGGCCCGTTCGGCTGCCTTAACAAGGCGCGTTATGGCATTTCCTGGGGTGCGCTAGGGGCAGCCGAATTCTGTTGGCACGCGGCTCGCAACTACGTGATGGAACGCAAGCAGTTCGGCCGTCCGTTGGGGGCGAATCAGTTGATCCAACTGAAACTTGCCAACATGCAGACCGAAATTGCGCTCGGGCTGCAAACGGTTCTGCGCGTCGGACGTCTGATGGATGAGGGACGCGCGGCACCGGAGATGATCTCCCTGATTAAACGCAACTCGGCGGGAAAAGCGCTCGACATCGCTCGGCTGGCGCGCGACATGCACGGCGGCAACGGTGTCTCGGACGAATACCATGTCATACGCCACGCCATGAACCTCGAGGCGGTGAACACTTACGAGGGCACGCATGACATTCACGCTTTGATTCTCGGCCGGGCACAAACTGGCATCCAGGCCTTCACCGGATAATCCACCCACCGCTCTCCGCTCCCCTCAGGGGAGGAACTCCGACGCGGCGTTGGCTTAGCCATCCGCGGGAGTTTGGCGCGCTGCCCACGGACGGGTGATTCCATCACTAACGCGTCCGCGCGCCCGGGGGATGAGGTGTGGAGAGGACCGGGGAGAGGCAGGTATCAGACGCAGCGGCCGCCGTCCACCTCGAGACAAGCGCCGGTGATGAACTCCGCCTCGTCCGAGGCGAGGTAGAGGCAGGCATTGGCGATGTCCAGCGGCTTGCTGAGACGTCCGAGGGGAATGGTGGCAACGAATTTCGCGCGCATCTCCGGCGTGTCGACTCCCATGAACTCGGCCAACAGCGGCGTATCGCCCGCAACCGGATTGACCACGTTCACGCGGATCCTGTCCGGCGCGAGTTCAACCGCCATCGAGCGGCTGGCGACGATTGCGGCGCCCTTGCTGCTGTTGTACCAAACCAACCCCGGCCGCGGGCGCACGCCGGCGGTTGATGCCACGGTAATGAAAACGCCGCCGCCTCTCTTTTCGCGAAAGTAAGGCACGATGTTGCGCACACTGTGGAAGAGGCTCTTCACGTTCACCGCATAAACGCGGTCGAACTGGTCTTCGGAAACATTGAGCAGGGGTTGGTTGCGGTGGGTGGTACCCGCGTTGTTGACCACGATGTTCAATCCGGAAAATGTGTCGAGCACGAACTTCAGCATCGCTTTCCAGTCCGCATCCTTCGACACGTCGCCTCTGAAGAACACCGCCTTGCCGCCACTGGCATTGATTTCCCTGGTCACGCGCTCGCCGCCCTGACTGTTGATGTCGTTCACCGCAATTTTGCAGCCCTCCTCCGCAAACCGCTTGGCGATGCCTTCGCCGAAACCCGAGCCCGCTCCGGTGACGATTGCAATTTTGTCCTTAAGCCTCATCTGCCTCTTCCTTTCGAAATAAGCTGCGAAACCCCGCAAAAAAGATGGGAGCCTCAAAGGCCCCCATCGCTGACTCGTCCGCTCCGGCGAGTCAGGTCCGCGTGTCGGCCACGCACACCTGCTGATTGCCGTCGGCCGCCGGTTCCTCGCCTTTCCTGGCACCAACGGCGTTGAGTTCCACGCCGTGACGCACTGCGGTCATTTCCGCGAGAATGGATACTGCGATTTCGGGCGGAGTCTTGCTGCCGATGCTCAATCCAATCGGCCCGTGGAGGCGTTCAAGCTCTCCGCGCGAAAGGTCGAACATCGTTAGTCGCTCGCGGCGCTTTTGCGAATTCAGACGTGAGCCCAGCGCGCCGACATAGAAGGCCGGGGACTTGAGTGCCTCCATCAGAGCCAGATCATCCAGTTTCGGATCGTGCGTCACCGCCACTACTGCGCTGTGGGAATCCGGCCCCATCGCCAGGACCACATCATCGGGCATGCCGCGCTCCAGGACTGAGCCCTCGACGTTCCAGGTATCGGCATACTCCTGGCGGGGATCGCACACCGTGACGCTGTAGTCGAGCGCCTGCGCCATCTGCGCCAGATAGTGCGACAACTGACCAGCCCCGATTATCAGAAGCCGCCAGCGCGGCCCATGCACAGTCGTCAATCTCTTGCGGTCGAAGCTGAGCGGGACATTGGCGCGACTCGCCGGCCGCAGTGCGACTTTGCCGGTATCGAGATCCAGGGTTCGCGCCACCAATTCGTGGCGATCGACGCGCGCCAGCAGTTCGACGACGCTTTCGCTGTCCCTGATTGGCTCGAGCACCAGTTCCAGCTTGCCGCCGCAGGGCAATCCATAGCGCGTTGCCTCGTCCTTGCTGATTCCGTAGGTGGCGATTTCCGGCTTCTGCACCGCAAGCGACTTATTGCGAATTCTGAAAATCAGATCGTCCTCCACGCAACCGCCCGAAACCGAACCCGCCACCAGGCCGTCACCACGGACCGCGAGCATCGCTCCAGCCGGTCGCGGTGAAGAACCCCAGGTTTCCACAATGGTGGCAAGGATCACGCGATGGCCCTCGCCCAGCCAAGCGACGCTGCTTCGCAGAACCTGCAAGTCCACACTGTCCATGGTTACCTCTAGTGCTACCGTTCTGCTCGAACGGGAATAACGATTCTAACCAGCCAGCCCCGCGATTGCCAAATAAAACCCCCCAACGCAGAACGTTGGGGGGTCACGGAACGTGCTTTCCAATGCCCAGTCTTGTTGCCGGGCGTATGACCTTGCTGTTACGCGGAGCCGCCGATGTTTTCCGGGGTGAACGGCAGGGTACGGCAACGTTTGCCGCAAGCGGCAAAGATCGCATTGCCGATGGCCGGCTGAATCACCGCAGTGCCTGGCTCGCCCAAACCGCCTGGCGTGCTATCGCTCTTGATAAAGTGAATATCCAGGACCTTCGGATTTTCGTTGATCCGCGCAACGCGATACATGTCGAAGTTGGTCTGCTCGACACCACCGTTCTTGACGGTGATCTCGCCCCACATGCACGCCGATTGGCCGAAGTTGATCGTCGACTGCATCTGGGCCAGCGCCTGATCCGGGTGAATCAGGGTACCGGCGTCGACCACGGCGGTGACTTTATCGACCGTCACGTCGTAGGCTGAGGATACGGTCACTTCCGCGACCATCGCAATCACGGTGTTATAGCCTTCCATCACCGCGACTCCCATGCCTTTGCCAGCGCCGACCTTCTTGCCCCAGCCGGATTTGGCCCGAACTTCTTCCAGGACGCGTTTCATCCGGGCACCAACCGGCACGCCTGCGGACAGGCCAGACCATTGATGCTTGGTCGAGCCCATGTCGAGCATGTCGATACGGTACTGGATCGGGTCCTTCCCTGCGGCTTGGGCCATCTCGTCGATGAAGCACTCGAGGGCCACTGCGTTCAGGTTGTGTGACACCGCACGCCAATAACCCGGGGTCACGCCAGTGTCGTGCATCTGGTAGGTGAACTTCAGGTTGGGCGTGGTATACGGGTAGTTGTCGATACCCTCAACCGCGAACGGGTCGATACCATCCTTCACGATGCTCGGGAACAACCGTGCGGAAATCGACGGGCTGGTGGAATGGAAACGCATGGCAACCGGCTTGCCACCCGAGTCCAGACCGGCCGTCAGCGTATACAGGCCCGCCGGGCGGTAGGAATCGTGCGTCATGTCGTCTTCACGGCTCCACAGCATCTTCACCGGCGCACCGACTGCCTTGGAGATCTCCGCTGCGTCGATGGCATAGTCCACTTCCACGCGACGACCGAAGCCGCCGCCCAGGAAGGTCGTATGTACTTCGACCTGCTCGGGCTTCAGGCCCGTTGCACCCGCGACTACGTGCGGGATCAGTTGCTGGAACTGTGTTGGGGTAATGATCACCGCCTTGTCGGCGCGCACATCAGCCGTGGTGTTCTGCGGCTCCATGGGCGAGTGCGACAGGAACGGCAGCTGGTAAGTGGACTCGACGGTTTTCACCGCCTGGCCCATGCCCGCAGCTACATCGCCCTGCTCACGGAACACCGCGCCCGGCTGTTGTGACGCCTGACGCAGGCCTTCCCAGATCTTCTTCTGGTCGTTGTCGCCGTTCGGACCGGCATCCCACTGGACCAAAAGCAGATCCTTGCCCTTCTTGGCCTGCCAGTACGAAGTCGCCACCACTGCGACACCGCGGCTGTATTGCACCACCGCCTTGACTCCGGGCAGCGACTTGGCGCGCGAATCGTCGTAGCTGGCGACCTTGCCGCCGATCATCGGTGCCATCGCGACCGCGGCGTAGAGCATGCCGGGCACGCGGGTATCGATACCGAATTGCGCGGTACCGTTCACTTTGGCAACCGTATCGAGGCGTTTCTGCTTCATGTTGCCGACAACCTTGAACTGGCTCGATGGCTTGAGCGGAACGTCCTTCGGCACTTCCATCGTCGCCGCCTTGGCAGCGAGTTGGCCGTAGGTGGCTTTCTTGCCGCCGGGGCCGGTAACCATGCCGTTGGCCGCCTTCAGTTGCGAAGCGTCAACGCCCCACTCGCTGGCTGCAGCAGCAACCAACATCATGCGGGCAGAAGCTCCAGCCTTGCGCAGCTTCTCCCAGGCGTCACGCACCGCCGTCGAACCGCCAGTGAGCTGACCGCCCAGCAGGGCATTGATGTAAACCTCAGCAGGCGGAGCAAACTCCACCTTGACCTTGTTGATATCGACTTCGAGTTCTTCGGTTACCAGCATCGTCATCGACGTGTAGACGTCCTGGCCCATTTCGGACCGGGCGCACATGATGGTGACGTTGTTGTCTGTACCGATCTTGATCCAGGCATTAGGCGAACTGGTTTCCGCGGCCGCTTGCGCGATGCGCGGTCGGGTGGGCAGATAGAAACCGAGCGCCAGTCCTCCGGCGACGGTGCCGCTGACCTTCAGGAAGTCACGACGCGTTTCGTTTTTGATGATGTTTTCCATGTGTCACCTCCTTATGCCATCTTCGCAGCTTCTTTGATCGCTGCGCGAATCCGCGGATACGTGCCACAGCGGCAAATGTTGCCGGACATGAAGGCATCGATATCATCATCGGTGGGTTTCTTGTTGGCTGCGAGCAGCGCGGCCGCCGACATCATCTGGCCAGGCTGGCAGTAGCCGCACTGCGGGACATCCAGTGCAACCCATGCCTTCTGAACCTTGTGGTTTCCGCCCAGTCCTTCGATCGTGGTGACTTTCTGACCGGCAACGGATCCGACCGGCGTTTGACAGGAGCGAACTGCCATTCCGTTCAGATGCACCGTACAGGCTCCGCAGAGCGCCTTGCCGCAACCAAACTTGGTGCCCGTAAGGCCCAAGGTATCGCGGAGCACCCACAGCAGAGGGGTATCCGGCGGGACGTCTACGTCCGATGGTTTTCCATTAACGTTGAACGAGATCTTCATTGCAAAACTCCCCCTTTGAGCAGTAGTGAGGAATGAAATTGAAATACGTAACAACTCTGGTTACCCGGGCACGATACGCGAATAGAAACGGCCTTTCAACTCATTACCGCGCATTGTTCGCGTGGCGCAAAGGCATCGCAGCCCAGATTGTCGATGGCCTTCAAAGCCACGCCCGGCGCGCCTTTGCGGGCGACGACTTTATTGCGGAAATTCAGCGTATTCGGGACAGGTGTTCAGGTCGCAGCAGAACTGCGATGTTGCGTTGCAATAATCACCTCATGTAAATCTGACATCGGGCAACCGGATTCAGTCACCGGATTCCGGCACCACTGACTTGCGCCGGTGCCGCACGATTCCCTCGTCAAACCTCCGCGCGATACGCGCAAACGATCAGTTCCACCTAGCGTTTGGCATTGCCTCGTCGAAACGGAAGTTGAAAGGTGCGACGCGCATAGTTATCTGTGGTACTTCTTCAGTTCCAGGCGTGCGATCTGGCTGCGATGCACTTCGTCCGGTCCATCAGCGAGTCGCAGAGTGCGGTTCGACGCATACATCCCGGCCAGCGGAAATTCCTGGCAAACGCCGCCGCCGCCGTGCGCCTGAATCGCCCAGTCGATGATCTGCTGCGCCATGTTCGGCGCGATCACCTTGATCATCGCAATTTCCGCCTTCGCCTCCTTGTTGCCTACCGTGTCCATCATGAACGCCGCCTTGAGGGTAAGCAGGCGCGCCTGCTCGATCATGATTCGTGATTCGGCGATGCGCTCGTCCCAGACGCTTTGTTCGGCCACCGGCTTGCCGAATGCAACCCGCGACTTCAGCCGCTTGCACATGAACTCGAGCGCGCGTTCGGCCTGGCCGACAATGCGCATGCAATGGTGGATACGTCCCGGCCCAAGCCGTCCCTGCGCGATTTCGAAGCCGCGGCCCTCGCCCAGCAGCAGGTTCGTCGCCGGGATTCGCACATTTTCCAGGGTCACTTCCATGTGGCCGTGCGGTGCATCGTCGTAGCCGAACACGCTCAGCGAACGCACTACTTTCACGCCCTTTGCGTCGGCCGGAACCAGAACCATCGACTGCTGTTTGTGACGGTCGACGTTGTCCGGGTCGGACTTTCCCATCAGGATATAGATCTTGCATCGCGGATCGCCAGCGCCCGACGACCACCACTTGCGCCCGTTGATGACATATTCGTTGCCCCGGCGTTCGATGCGGCACTGGATGTTGGTCGCATCCGATGAGGCGACTTCCGGTTCGGTCATCAAGAACGCTGAGCGAATCTGTCCTTCCAGTAGGGGCGTGAGCCACTCCTTCTGTTGTTCCGGCGTGCCGTAGCGCAGCAGCACTTCCATGTTGCCGGTGTCTGGCGCCGAGCAATTGAACACTTCGGGCGCCCAGGCCAGCCGGCCCATGATCTCGCACAGCGGCGCGTACTCCTGGTTGGTGAGCGCACCTCCGTGATCCTTGGGCCGCCAAAGATTCCAGAGTCCGGCAGCGTGGGCCTTGGGTTTGAGATCCTCGATAACGCGCGTCGGTATCCAGGCGTTTCCCTTGCGGCGATTCTCCGCGATCTCCTCGAAGAAGCGGTTCTCGTTCGGGTAGACGTGGGCGTCCATGAAGGCGCCGACTTTTTTCTGCAGATCCCTGACTTTGTCGGAGAAATTGAAATCCATGTCTTTATCCCTGAATTTGTGCGTGCGGCAATTGAGTGGGAGGAAGTTGCATTGATGCTGTCCCGGCCAACGATGGCTGGGAAGGCATTTTGGCGTCCAGCAAAATGGTCAGCCGCTTTTCGATGGCAGCCGTACCTGGACCGATTTGAATTCGAGGAACTCTTCCAGTCCGTACTTGCCGAGTTCGCGCCCGCGGCCCGATTGCTTGAAACCGCCGAACGGTGCGTTGATATTGAACGGACCGCCGTTTATATCGATCTGCCCGGCACGCAGACGCTTCGCCACACGCTGCGCACGTGCACCATCCAACGACCAAACTGCTGCAGCCAAGCCGTACACCGTGCCATTGGCGATCTGAACCGCTTCGTCTTCATTGCCGTAGGGGATGATGGAGAGCACCGGTCCGAAAATCTCTTCCTGCGCAATCGTGGCGCGTGGCTGCACGCGTCCGAACACGGTCGGCTTGACATAGCAGCCCTTGCTCAGTCCCTCTGGCATGTCCGCACCGCCGGCAAGCAGTTCCGCGCCTTCTTCGATTCCCTTGCGGATATAGGAGCGCACCCGTTCCTGCTGCGCCTTCGACACCACGGGCCCCAGTTTGGCCTCTGCGCCAAACGGGTCGCCGACATTGAACGTCGCGGCGATTTCGACAGCCAACCGCGCCGCTTCGTCATACCGCGACGCCGGCACCAGCATGCGTGTGAGAGCATTGCAGGTCTGGCCGGAATTGAGGAAGCAGGAATTGAGCACGCTCTTCACCGCGACGCTGAAATCGGCGTCATCGAGCAACACCGCGGCCGACTTGCCGCCCAGTTCCAACGCGACGCGCTTGACCGTGCCGGCGCCGAGTTCCGAAACGCGCTTCCCGGCGCGAGTGGACCCGGTAAAGGAAATCATGTCGACTTCGGGATTCTTCGCCAAAGCTTCGCCGACCAATGCTCCGGTCCCCGTCACCAGATTGAACACGCCAGCCGGCAGGCCGACGTTGTGAATGATGTCGGCAAGAATGTAGGCGTTAAGCGGCGCGACCTCGGACGGCTTGAGAATAACGGTACAGCCGGCAGCCAGTGCCGGCGCCACTTTTGCGGCGATCTGGTGCAATGGGTAGTTCCATGGTGTGATACAGGCCACCACGCCTACCGCTTCACGGGACACGCGCGAATTGCCGATTTCCTCTTCGAAGGCAAATGCCGGCGTTAGCCCGGCGTAAAGCCCGAAACTCGCCTGCGGCAGATACGCCTGTATTCGCGCAGCCATTTTGAGAGGCATGCCGACTTCTGTGGTGATGGCGCGGGCGATCTCGTCTGCGCGTGCCACCAGTTGTTCGTGGATCTTCTTCAGCCATGCCGCGCGTTCGGTGGGTTTCGTTGCCGACCAAGCCGGGAACGCCTTGCGAGCTGCAGCCACTGCACGTTCGGCGTCTGCCGCGGTACCGGCAGGGATTCGGCCTATCACTTCTTCGGTCGAAGGGGAGACCACGGCTATCGTCTGGTTAGACGACGAGGTGGTCCATTGACCATCGATGTAAATCTTATCCGTGTTTTGCATGATTGCAATTCTCGAAGCCGCCTTGTGAAAGCGCGCCGGTATCGGCGTGGGCATTTCAGGCGACGGACTATTTAAGGGATGGAGGCCGCAAACGCAATTGTACGAAGTATGACACTGTCGGAAAGCTCTGCATAAGTCCCGCATGCGGGACCGAGTCGATTCGGGCCCTAGCCGCGCTTTTTCAAGCCGGGCTCGCGACGGCGTCGGTCGGTGCCGTGTGCTCGAATGTCTTGATGGCTTTGCGCAGAAAGTCCGGCAGTGCCGCCGATTTGCGGGTTGCCGGGTCGGCATTTACATAGACCACCCTGCCGCCGACCAGCAGTTGGTCCGCGCGATAGATCTCGATCTGGAATTCGAAACTCGATCGCCCCAGCCGCACAACCCGCACGCACACGTCGATCTCGTCGTCGTAGCCGGCCGACGCGTGATATTCCACCTCGGCCTTTTTTACGTAGAGATCGGTTCCGTGCTGTGCCAGTCCCTCGGGATAGGGATACCCCAGCGCGCGGTAATACTCCGTGATCGCCACGTCGAAGTACATCAGGTAGTGGCCGTTGAACACGATGCCCTGCTTGTCCACCTCGGCCCAGCGTACCCGCATGCGGTGCGCGAATCTGAAGTCCGTTCTTGCCATTGTTGTTTGTTTGCGCGACCGGTTGCTAGTCGAAGCGATACGCATCCATCGCGAAGACGCCGAATGTGTGGCTGCGGTGAATGCGCTTGCCGGCCATCCCTGCCGAACCCGCTCCGGCGGGCACGAACAGTGGCAGGAAATGTTCTTCGGTCGGATGGTTGCGCGCGGCGTGCGGCCCCAGACTGCGATAGCGAACCAGATCCTCGGATTTCCCGCTCTCGATGGTCTGCGCCAGCCATTCCTGGAATCCCGTCACCCACTGCGGCGGATCTGTTCCTTCGGGGTAGCGTCCGAACTCGCCCAGATTGTGCGTAACACCGCCGGAACCCAGGATCAACACACCTTCGTCGCGCAGGCCGCGCAGCGCTTCTCCCAGCTTGAAGTGATGCGCCGGGCCCAACGCAGTCTGTACCGTGAGTTGTGTCACCGGAACGTCGGCATCCGGATACATGAGCATCAGCGGCACCCAGGCTCCATGGTCCAGACCGCGAGTGGGATGCACGCGCGCCACGATCCCGTTCTCGCCGAGCAATGTCTTCGCCCGTGCCGCCAGCTCGGGCGCACCGGGGGCGGAATAGTGGATTCGATAGAGCTCATCGGGAAAACCGCGGAAATCGTAAATCGTTTCCGGTCGTGCAGCCGCGCTTACCGAGGCGTCGCTGCTTTCCCAGTGCGCAGACACGGTGAGAATCGCCTTGGGCTTGCCGAGAGTCCTGCCCAGTCCGGAGAGGAACTCGCGGGCCGGGCCCGGCTGGATCGCGAGCAGCGGCGCACCGTGAGAAACGAAAATCGTGGGGAAACGCTCAGCCATAGCGGCGCCCGACCCATTCCGCCACCAGAACCGGTTTCTCCTGACCCTCGCATTGCATCGCCACGTCCCAGATCATCTGCACGCCGCCTTCTATGCGTTGAAACTCTTTCAGTTTGAGCCGGGCGCGCAGCCGCGATCCCGATTTCACCGGCGCGGTGAAGCGTAGGCGGTTGCAGCCGTAGTTCACACCCATTTTGGAACTACCGAACTCCAGCGAATTATTGAGGAAGTGGCTCAACAACGACAGGGTCAGGAAACCGTGCGCAATGGTGGTACCGAACGGCGACTCGCGACGCGCGCGCTCTACGTCGACGTGGATCCACTGATGGTCGCCGGTGGCGTCGGCAAACTGATCGATGCGTTCCTGTGTGATCTCGAGCCAGTCGCTCACCACGACCTCCTGCCCGACCTTTGCCTCCAACTCCTCCAGCTTTCCGAATACCACTCGCGCCATGCTGATCGTCTCCTCGTTGCGTCACCCGCAGATTACCGGATTCGTTGCGCATACGCATTGCGCCGAAACCCCGCGCCCCGGAGAATGACAGCACCAGCTAGAGGGGGAGGCAAATGGATATCGGCATCGTGGGTCTCGGGCGCATGGGCGCCAATATGGCGCGGCGGCTGGCGCGCAAAGGCGTGCGGGTGGCGGCGCACGATGTCAGCCCGGTGGCACGCAGCGCGGTCGAACAAGAACACGGCATCACTGCGCATTCCGAAACGAACAACGTGATCGCAGCTCTGCCGGCACCTCGGGTCGTGTGGCTGATGCTGCCCGCCGGGGAAGTCACTGGGAAAGCACTGGAACAAGTCGCTCCCCTGCTCTCTAAAGGCGATGTACTGGTGGACGGCGGCAATGCCCACTACAAGGATTCGCAGCGGCGTGCGGGGTGGTTAGCCGAGCGCAGCATCGGCTTCGTCGATGCGGGAGTCTCCGGCGGCGTCTGGGGACTCGACAACGGCTACGCGTTGATGCTGGGTGGTGCCAAGGAAGCCTGCGCACGCGTCGAGCCATTCGCACGCCTGCTGGCGCCCGCACCCGACCGCGGCTGGATGCGCTGCGGCCCGGCGGGCTCGGGGCACTATGTAAAGATGATCCACAACGGCATCGAGTACGGAATGATGCAGGCCTACGCCGAAGGCCTGTCGCTTCTCAAGGCCAAATCCGAATTCGGCCTGGATCTCGCCGCGATCACGGAGATGTGGCGTCATGGCAGCGTGGTTCGCTCCTGGTTGCTCGATCTGGTTGCCGACTTTCTCAAAAATGATCGTTCGTTGGAAACGATCAAGCCGCTGGTTGCCGATTCCGGTGAGGGCCGCTGGACTGCGATCGAAGCGGTGGAACTGGGTATTCCCGCACCGGTAATGAGCCTGGCGCTGATGGTGCGATTTGCCAGCCGAGGACACGACGATTACGCCGCGAAACTGCTGGCGATGATGCGCGCCGGTTTCGGCGGCCATCCCGTGCATTCGGCGGATAAGAAATGATCATTGTATTGATGGGCGTATCGGGCGCCGGCAAGACCACGGTCGGAGAACGGCTTTCCGAGCGGCTCGGCTGGCCGCTTTTGGACGCAGATGCATTTCACCCGCCGGCCAATATCGAAAAGATGCGTTCCGGAATTCCTCTCACTGATGAGGACCGTTGGCCGTGGCTCGACCGGCTCAACGGCCTGCTCAAAGAGAACGATTCGAATGGTGCGAGTGCGTTGCTGGCCTGCTCTGCGCTCAAGCAGAAGTATCGCGACCGTCTCGCGGTTGGCTGCAGCAACCTGCGCTGGGTGTACCTCAAAGGCAGCTTCGAATTGATCGAGGCGAGGCTGAAGGCCCGGAAGGGACATTACATGAAGGCGGGACTCCTCGAGTCGCAGTTTGCCGCGCTCGAAGAACCCGTTGACGCAATTACTGCCGACATCGGTGCCGCTCCTGAAGCGATCGCAGACGCGGTGGAGGCCGCGCTCACGTCCGCTGCGGGATCTCATCGGTGAGTACAATCCATCAATGCGTCGCGTTTGCCTTGTTGTTCTGCCCGACGGCACTGGCAACCGCGTGGGAAGCCGATGCGCCGGCACCCAAAATTGCCGCAGTCATGGATTTCGAGTTGATCGACGACATGCGCGACTACGAACGCCCCGAGGTCAAGGACGCCCAGGACCGGAGGATCGGCCTCATCAGCGATGCGCTGCGCCAAGAATTACTTCAGCGCGGGATGTACCGACTAGCGGACAATGCCGCGGCCGCAAAACTCATCTCTAACCTGAGGGCGCAACAGGATCTGCGCGATTGCAACGGCTGCGAGATCGACATCGGCAGGGCGCTCGGTGCCGAAGTCATCATCATCGGCTGGGTGCAGAAGGTCAGCAACCTGATCCTCAACATCAACATCCAAGTCAGGGAAGTAAGCTCCGGCAGGATGCTATACGTGAAATCGGTGGATCTGCGCAGCAACTCGGACAACTCATGGCTGCGCGGTATCCGCTATATGGTGGACAGCATCGAAGAGAAGAAGCAGCACCTGCGCTGACAGACGGAACAGGTTGCTGTTCGTGTCAGCCTTTGAAGCGCGCAGCGACCGCCGCGCTTTCGCGGACGAGCAAGAACTGATCCGAGGTTACGGCGACGAACAACGCGCCAAGCTCGAGCCAGCGCTTGGCGTCCGCTTCGGCAAAGGCGAGTATCCCCGGCGCCTTGCCCGCCTTGCGAATGCGCTTGATCGCATCGGCCATCGCCGCCTGCACCTCGGGATGTCCCGGGTTGCCCAGATGGCCGAAGTCGGCAGCGAGGTCCTGCGGTCCGATGAAAATGCCGTCGATGCCGTCGACGGCCGCCGTTTTCTCGATCTCCGCCAGGGCCGCCCGCGTCTCCACCTGCACGATCAGGCAGATCTCGCTGTCGGCGTGGGCAAAATAATCCTTTACCCTTCCGAAGCGGTTGGCGCGGGAATTGGTCGAAACGCCGCGCACGCCCCTCGGCGGGTAACGCACCGCAGCCACCGCGCGCTTTGCCTCTTCAGCGTTCTGTACGTAGGGAATTACGAACGACTGCACGCCGATGTCGAGCAGACGTTTAAGCACGACCGTATCGTTCCAGTACGGCCGCACCAGCGCGGAAACCGGATACGCCGCTATCGCGTGCAACTGGTGGTGCACTTGCGGCAAGTCCGCGGGCGCGTGCTCGGTGTCCACCAACACCCAGTCGAAGCCGGCGCTGGCGCAGATTTCGGCCGATGCGTGGCTGGCGAGGCTCAGCCAGCAACCGACCTGCGGCCGACCATCGCGCAAGGCGCGCTTGAGCTGATTGATGTACATGTCCATGACTCTCTCCCCTGACTGTTTTCGTTTGCGAGGCGCGATTGTACCGTCTCCCTGTGGGGCGCCCGCCCTTTACAGGGATGCCCGGCGCACCCGAGAATGCCACCAACTCGGAGACAACAACAGTGACCACACATCTTTCGTTTGAAGGCGTGTACCCGATCCTCGCGACGCCCTTCGACGACAATGAAAATCCCGATCTCGAATCTTTCGATCGGCTGGTACGCTTCATGGGCGGTCTTGGCGTGGACGGCATCACCGTCCTGGGCGTATTGGGAGAGGCCAACCGCCTGCTCGACAGCGAACGCGCCGAGCTGATCCGCACCGCGGTTGCGGCGGCGGGAGAAATGCCGGTGATCGTCGGCTCCAGCCACAGCGGCACACGTGCAGCGACGGAACTCGCGCAGATGGCGGAGGCTCTCGGCGCCAAAGCCGTGATGGTTACGCCGCATGCCGAGCCCGTGCCGAACGATGATCGAATTTTCGAGTACTACCGGAGCATCGGGGAAGGCATAGATATTCCGATCGTGGCACAGGATCACCCGGCCTCAACACAGGTGCACATGACGGCAGCGCTGTTGCTGAGGATCATCAATGAAGTGCCGCAGATCGCCAGCATCAAAGAGGAAGCCGTGCCGACCGCACCGAAAATCCGCGCATTGGCCGCTGGAATGAAGCAACGCAAAGTGCCGATCCTGACCGGACTCGGGGCGCTTTACGGATTGTTCGATCTGCAGGCGGGTTCGGCCGGTTTCAACACCGGCTTTGCGTTTCCTGAGGTGCTTGTGGCAATGGTAAAAGCGGCCCGAGCAGCCAATTGGGCCAAGGTGCAGGAGATCTATACGCGCTTCCTGCCGCTGATCGTGTTCGAGCAGCAGCCAGGTGTAGCGATCAGGAAAGAAATCTTGCGGCTGAGGGGCGCACTTGCGACCGGGAAAGTTCGCCATCCGGGCGCGGGGCTGCAACCAGCAACCGCGGAACAATTGCGCCAACTGATCGAAGCTTTGCTGCCTGGTCAGGATCTTACTCGACCCGTCATCCTCTGACCACTGACGAGTTACTCCGTGACTTTGGTGGCGAGCCCGCGACGAACTGCGAGCAGGGACTCGAACTTGAGGTCCTTGGTATCCAAGACTTCCGCCTTCAGATTGCCTTCTTCGCGGGGCACGAAGTAAAAACGGAAGTTCGGATTCTCGCTGATAGAGAAGTCCACGTCGGCACTGAGGACCTGCTTTCCGGCATAGGTGACGTTGATGGTCCTGACGAAGTACGCCGGCACGAAGAGGCGCGTCATCTGGTCCATCGCCAGGCCTGAATGGTTCGGGTGGCTGATCATCAGTTGCGCCATGTTCGGCTCACCGAACACCACGGACTGATCCAGATGAAATTTCATGCGACCCAGCCGCACCAGCGCGGCTTCGGGATCCTTGCCCGCGGGCGCCGAACAGCCTCCCGCCGCCTTGACGAACTTCGCCGAGCCGTACAGTTCGCCGTCGCTCAACTCGGCAATCGCCCGCACCGGCGTGTACTCCTCGATACGGATGCGGGTCTCGATTTCCGCAAGACCGCTGTCCGGCGTGAAATGGAAAATCGCGGCGATGGGCGATGGGTTCCTGTCGACGATCAGATAAACCGTACGGACGTAACGCGAGGCGGCCTGCGGCATCCGGGTGCGAATCGCGATCGGCACAGTGGCCGCGTCCTGCGCCCGGTAAGGCGCGTCCAGCCAAATCACCTCGTCGGCGTCGGCGCTGATCGCGCGGGAGCCGAAGAAGCTCTCGCGCACCTTCAACCAAATTTCGGTATCGGGCACCGCCTCTGCGGCCGGCGCCTCGGGCACTGGCAACGCGCAGACCAGACCCAGCAACAGCGGCCCGCACCATTTGTGCATCCCGCGCGGAACTTTGGCCAACCTCATTCCTCCTTGCGCAAGAAGCAACCTTTCTGCGCCTTTGCTTCGATGGTCCGGAATTTCTTGGCCATGTCCTGCGACACCTGCGCATCGCGCAACTGCGCGCCTCGCTCCCCGGCGATCGGAACCGCGTTCGCCGCCGTCGACAGCTCCACGTACTCGCCGTAGCGGACTTGCGCCGCGATACGGTCGATCGTACAGGAACATTTGTACAGCATTTCGTGGCGGCTGCCGGGATGGTTGCGCATGCATTCCTGCACGTACTCCACGCGATCCACCGTCGGAAAATCGTTCCGGGCCGCATTGGCAGTGGGTGCTGTCGCGGCGAACGCGAGGAAGCCCAGAAAGTTGGCAAATCGCATTTTCATTGTCATTCCCGGCTGCCGTTGAAGGGTGCGTTCAGGGCCTTGTCGCGGAAGTTTTGCGGATCCGGATTTCCCGGCTCCGCCTCCACCCACGCGTCCGTTAATCGCAGCAAGTCGGGCCAATTTTGCGCCGCCTCCAGCGACGTGGCACGCATGAAATACGGTTGCTCCGACTGCGACCGCTCCCAGAAAGACTTTGCGTCGCCAAGCGGCGCCACAGGTTGGTAGCGGGACAGGTCGAGCACGCGCTCGCTGAACCATTCGACCGGCATCGAGAAGAAGTAAGCCCCCCTTACTGGAAGCCGGAACGAGAGAATGCCAACCAGCCTGCCGTCCTCGTCGAACAGTCCCCCGCCGCTGGCGCCACCGGAAAAGGCCGCACTGCTTCGTATCACCTGACCACCGTCGAGCGAGTGCAAACCGAGCACGTCGCCAATCGAGACCTGGATTCCGGTCGCTCCGCCGTAACCGATCGCCGTGACCGGCTGCCCGACGTGCAGACCCGCGCTGGTGGCAAGCGGCGCCGCCCTGGCATCCAGCCCGGGAACCCATAGCAGGCAAAGGTCATGGTCGATATCGGCGAACTGGGCGCGCGCATTCCATCGCAATCCGCCTTTGACGACGTAAATCGACTTCGCTTCCCTCGTGACGTGACAATTGGTGACAACACGATCCGGCGCAATCACCACGGCGGTGCCAAACGCATACCCGCCGGTGGTCTTGTTAGCTTCAACCCGCGCCAGGCTTGGCGCCAACTTCAATAGCTGCGCACGGCCCGGGTCCGCCCACGCACTGGCGCAGGCGAGCAGGAATATCGCCAGCGTCGCCAGGTTCAGAACCGAAGGCAGCGTCCTCACCTCAATATGTTGCCGGGCTTTCCGCCCGATCGCAGCGCAATTGCGTGCGGCCTCGTGAACACGCCTCACAGGTCCTGAAGCGGAATTCGGTAGCTCTGCAGGATTTCGCGAATCTGCGGCAACTTCGATTCGATCAGTCCATCGATGCGCTGCTTCCACTTGGTTTCCCCGTGGCGCACCCCCATCGCTACCTGGTAGTCGAACTTCACCCCCGGTTCGGATGGCATGGGCACCACCACCACTTCGTGATCCTTGACCCGCGTTGCCGCGAAACCGGCGATCGGACCCCACACGACCGCCGCGTCCACCTTACCCTGCACCAGGTCCTTTTCGACGATCTCGCCGGGATAGTAATCGGGCCGCGCATTCATCATCCGGTACGGTACGCCACTATCGACCAGGTCATGCTTCTTCAGCCACTGAGTCCCGGGAGAACGGTCGAACAAGCCGATCTTGAGCCGCCGCAACTGCTCCTTCGGCAGCGCCAGGAAATCGGCAACGCTCTTGACCGCGTCCAATCCGCGGCCCTTGACGTACACCAGCGCGTAGGTAGAGCGGTAATAGGGCCGGGTGGTGGCGACCTGCTCGAATCCGACCGGCACTCCCATCATGATGTCGCAGCGGTAATCCTCTCCCGGCAGCTTATACCGCAGCGTATTGCGCACGAAATTCAGCCGCTGCGCCTGAAAGTAGGTCTCGACCGGCAGGCCCATTTCACGCCCGAACAGCTCGGCGAGCTTGTTCTCGTAGCCTTCGCCCTTCTCGTTGGAAAAAGGCAGATTGTTGGGATCGGCACACACCTTGAGCACTTTGCGATCAGCCTCGTCTGCTTCATCGGCTATCGCGTCCGCCCCGAACATGATGAGTACGCACGCAATCAGCATCGCAAGCGCGCTTGCCCGCTGGTCTTTCAAAGTTCGGGAAGTTTGCAACACACGGTTATGACTGCTGGAGGGCTTCAAGGTTTCAGTTCCTCGACCTTGGCACGCGTGATGGCGCCGTCGGATCGGCCCTTGAGGTAGGCATAGAGGTTGTCCATGTTGTCCATGACGATCTTGCTGGTCTTGAAGGCGACCATCCCTTTCTCGAGCCTGCCCTCGGCGACGGTCTTGACGAACTCCTCCTTGCTCAGCACCTTCAGGCTGCTAATCAGCGAAGGGCCGACCATGCCCTCCTGGTTGGCGCCGTGACAGCGGTCGCAGGCCGCAGCGCGCCACGCTCGGAATCCCTTCATCGTGGCCGAATCCACTTTGTAACCATCCACTACGGTGTACAGCTTGCTGCCGGAAGCGGGTTCATCTGCCCCTGACTGGAACGTTGCAATCGCCAGAAACACGAAGACCAGACTTCTTGTTGTCGACATTGCGGTGCTCATGATGTGTGAATCCCCGGGTTGATAAAGAAATGGCATCCCGTAAACGCACCGGGATGCCATTTCGCATACGAACTATTTTTTGGCTTGTCAGTTTCCGAGAGCAAACACCGTAAGCGATCCGCCCAGTTCGGTGTACTGGTTCAGTTCCTTGTAACCGCCTACCGCACCCAGGCCGTCGGTGTCTTTCTCCAGGCCGGCTGCCATGCCGATGCCGGCCCAGCCGCCGATGCCCGAGAACACCCCGACATACTGCTTGCCCTTGTGCTCGTAGGTGAATACGTTGCCGATGATCCCGGAAGGGGTCTTGAACTTCCACAGTTCCTTGCCCTTCGTGTCCACCGCCTTGAGGTAGCCTTCCAGGGTTCCGTAGAAGACCACATCACCGGCCGTAGCAAGCGCGCCACTCCACACCGAGAATTTCTCCGGCTTCGACCAGACAATCTTGCCGGTGCCGGCATCCCAAGCAATGAAGTTGCCCATATGTTTGTCGCCTGGCGGCGGATACATGGAAAGCGTCGCCCCCACGTACGGTTGCCCCGCCGTATACTCGACTGCAAAGGGCTCGTAATCCATGCACACATGATTAGTAGGCACGTAAAAGAGCTTGGTCTTTGGCGAAAACGCCGCAGGCTGCTGGTCCTTGGTCCCCAATGCTGCCGGACATACGCCCTTGGTGTTCACGTCCGGGCCGTTTTGCGCCGTCGAGTACTTGGCAACCACCTGCGGACGGCCGGTCTTCATGTCCACGTGGGTTGCCCAATTCACCGACGGGTCATACTTCTGTGCTACCAGCAGCGCGCCATTGGTGCGGTCGAGCGTATAGCCGAAACCATTGCGGTCGAAATGCACCAGTGCCTTGGTCATCTTGCCCTTGACCGGAATATCGGCGAGGATCATTTCGTTGATGCCGTCGAAATCCCACTCGTCGAACGGCGTCATTTGATAGACCCATTTCACCTTGCCGGTATCCACGTCACGCGCCCAGATGGACATGCTCCACTTGTTGTCGCCGGGACGCTGCGACGGGTTCCAGGTGCTCGGGTTGCCGGTGCCGTAGTACATCAGGTTGAGCGCCTTGTCGTAGCTGTACCAGCCCCAGGTGGTGCCGCCGCCGATCTTCCACAGATCTTCCTTCCAGGTCTGCAGCGAGGAATCCTCTCCGACAGGCTGCACCTTGCCGTCCTTCCAAGCGGTGGTGGTCGTGGGATCGATCAGCATTTCGTCGTCGGGTCCCGTGCTGTAACCTTTCCAGACCAGTTCGCCGGTGTTGATGTTGTAGGCGGCAACATAACCGCGCACGCCCCATTCGCCACCGCTGATGCCGGTGATCACCTTATCCTTGAATACATGCGGCGCATTGGTATTGACCGCACCCACGCTGGGATCTCCGTTCGCTACCGACCACAAGATCTTGCCGGATTTGGCATCGAAAGCGACCAGTTGGCTGTCCGCCTGCTGCAGGAACAGCTTGCCTTCCGCGTAGGCGAGGCCACGATTAACCGTGTCACAGCACATCTGCGGAATGACCGCCGGATCCTGCTTGGGGGTGTATTTCCACTTGATCATGTTGGTATTCAGATCGATCGCGAAGACCTTGTTCGGAAATGGCGAATGCAGATACATCATGTCGCCGATAACAAGCGGGGAGCCTTCATGACCGCGCAATACGCCTGTTGAAAAAGTCCAGGCGACCTGAAGTTTGTTGACGTTGCCGGCGTTGACCTGGCTGAGCTTGCTGTAGCGCTGGTTGTACATGTCGCCAGCCTGCATAGCCCAGTTCTTTGGATTTGCAATGAGTTTTTCAACGTCCGAGTTGGCTTGTGCCACGCCTGCTGTGGCGGACAAGACCAACGGCAAAACCAGATAACGTAAAGTCACTCTCATGCCTCCTCCTGCTTATAGTGTTTTGAAGTTGACCACAGAGTAGTTCGCTCGCCTCACGGTGCCTGCGCATCACCTCTTCACCGCAACGGCATACACATTTCCGGCACATGCATTTCCGGACGGAAATCTCACCGAACGTGTATCTCTATACAAGCACAGTGCTTTTACAGGGTCAACAGATTTCCAGAATGAAAATCGTATGCTCTGGACGGTGACATGAATGCGACCTTCGAAGGGTGTTTCAGTTCTGGACAACTGTTGCAGGTTGAATCAGAGTCGTCGCCGCGCGTCGCTGTTTTTGGCGATGACCTAAGGCGAAAGCACGTCAACCGTGCAAGTCATCTCTGCGCTTGCGCGCGCTACCGCGCCGGTCAGGATCAGGCGCGGCGAAGGAGGAATGCTTGAGTTTTCGGTAGAGCGTGGTGCGGCTCACGTTGAGTTGGCGCGCAGCCGCAGAGATGTTGCCGTTGCAGTTGCGGATGGTTTCCTGGATTGCCTGCAGTTCAATCTGCTCCAGACTGTCCGCATACATCGAGGACATGACCGCTTGCGCAGCAACCGGTTCGCGAGCCGGTGCCGCAGGTGCAGGCGCCAGTTCTTCGAGAAAGTCCTCAGGTAGATGGCTGCGTTCGAGTTTCTCGCCCGCGTCCATCATCGCCAGCGCGGCTCGGATAACCGAATGCATCTGCCGCAGATTTCCCGGCCAGGGGTGATGCGCGAAAATGTCCATGACCACAGGCGAGATCTCGATACGGCGCGCGGCAACGCACTCCTTCGCGGCCAGCGCCGTCGCCAACTCGAGCAGGTCCTTCCGTTCCCGCAACGGCGGCAGGAACAGCGTGAGACCATTGAGACGGTAATAAAGGTCCTCGCGAAAGCCGCCCGCCCGCACCAGGTCGTGCAGCTTGTGGTGTGTCGCGCAGATGACCGCCAGATCGACGTTCACCGGCTTGCCATCGAGCGGCGTTATCGCGCGCTCCTGCAGGACACGCAGCAACCGCGCCTGCAGGTTCAGCGGCATGTCCCCGATCTCGTCCAGGAAAAGCGTTCCGCCGTCCGCCTGCTGGATCTTGCTGATCGTTGACTTGTGTCTGGCGCCGAACGCGCCCTCCTCGTATCCGAACAATTCTGCCTCGAGCGGGCCCTCCGAAATGGCCGCGCAATTCAGTGCCACAAACTCGCCCCCTGCACGCGTGCCGCTGTTGTGGATTGCGCGCGCCAGCCATTCCTTGCCGACGCCGGTTTCACCCTCGATCAGGATCGGAATGTCGCGGCCGAGCGTGCGGCGCGCCTTTTCGATGTTGAACAGCGTCACCGGATCGGATGCGCCGAGCGTATCGAGCGTCAGTTCGTCCAGCGCACGCTGGCCGTCGAATCCCATCTGCCGCTTTTCCGTTGAAGAGGCCACCGGCTTCCCATGACCCGTTTTCGCGACTACTGTGGGCTGCGCCAATCGCAGGTATACCGGCATGCCGTTGTGGCGCAGACGCACTTGTATCCCTGGCGGCGAGACCGATCCAAGCTTGCGCAGTACCTGCTCGAAAGAAGCGTCGAACAGTTCCTCGAACACTCCGCGGAAGGCACCCGGACGCAGGTCAAGCTTTCCGCAGGTTGCCGGTGTTGCCGCCAGGTAAGCGCCATCGGGCGAAAAAGCCACCTGCACATCGAACGGGCTGCCGAGATAGTTGAGTTCCGGGTGAACATTGAAAACCACATCGCGGCAGAAGCGGTGCTGGAACATCTGCCTCTCGATCACCCGCACCGCCATCTGTACCAGCGCGATGGTGTGGCGCTGGTGGCCGCGGTAGTCGCAGGTGATGTCGAGCACGCCGGCCACATCGCCGCTCGGATCGAGCACCGGAGTGGCGGAACATGCCAGGAAATGATTCTGCCGGATAAAGTGGTGCCCGGCGTAGATCACCACCGGTTCGCGTTCGACGATCGCGGTACCGATGGCGTTGGTGCCCTTCTGCTCCTCGGCCCACGAAACACCAGGCTTGAGCGCAACGTGCTGGGCCCTGGGAATGAAATCCGGATCACCCAACGAATGCAGGATGAGGCCGTCCCCGCTGCAGAGGAGCACTACGCTTCCCGAGCCGGTGAGCTGGTGATGGAGATTTTCCATTACGGGGGCCGCAAGATTGATCAGGCTCCCGTACTGGCTCATAGTCACCCGAAGATCCGTCTCATCGATCCGCCCGACTTCGCGGATGCGATCGTTAGCTACGCCGAAGGCAACGCTGCGTTGCCACGATCGCTTGATGAAATCCGGGACGACGCCCTCCGGAACAGACCCCTTCTCGAGGAATTGTCCGTAGGCACGGCGGATTGCCGTAACGTCGGTGTTGATCTGGTTGTGATTCACGCCGACCTCCTCCTTGTCCGGACTTGTCTTGGGATGCAGTGGGACAAGAGCATTTGTGCCCGGGGATCATGACGGACCCCATTTTGACTACTCACGGATTCGTGAATTCAGGAAACCGAAGGAAACCGGTGTTCCAGCGGGCGTTTTCCCGCAGTCAAGCACAGACCCCAGGCAGGGTCAACGTGCCAATCCATTCGGCACGCAAGGGGAAATATTCATTTTGCGATGCACGATTTCTTCACAACGCTGGATCGGACTGCTCGCTCGCCTCCATCGCGCTCGCTGCCTGCTCGCAAGCGAATGAATTACTTGAACTAGTCTTGGAAAATGTAGTCCCTTGGCAGCCTTCCGTCGGTGTCACGCTTTCTTGCTGGCAGGCCCGTATCAGGGAGAGTTCATTGCGCTGCGCAATATCGGATTTCAACCCAAACCCATCACGTAGTCACGTCCGTCACGGCTTCACCGTCTGCGCTCGATGCGTACGCCAACGTCGCGGGCGTTGGGGACAACATCGATCTTGGAAATCTCGACCTGCACCCACTGTGCTTCGAATCTCGACAACATCAATTCCGCCAGTGTGTCCGCCAGCGGCTCGAGCAGGTGGAAGCGGTGCGAAGCGAACACTTCCCGGACCGCGCCCACCACTGCCGCATAGTCGATGGTGTCGGCAAGCTGGTCGGTCTTGCACGCGCGAATCCCGTGACGGCCGATGTCTATGTTGACTTGCAAGGTTCTCGGCTGGCGGCGCTCATGCTCAAAGGCGCCGATGAGCGTTTCGAGCTTTATGTCGCGGACGAAGATGATATCCATGGACCGGTCGGAGACTGGCGTGGTTCCGGGCGAATTCCTGTCTGCCCGCACGGATGGCCTCACCACAGCCTCAGTCATACTTGATGTACTTGAAACGCTGGTCGTCGTTAGGGGTTCCCTCCAGAGCACCGCCATCCTTGGCCGGCTGCCACTGGACCACTTCCTCGATTTTTTTCGCCAGCGCAATATCCTTGTCGGTGATGCCTTTTGCCGAATGGGTGACGAGCTTCACGATCACGAACGCGTACGAGACGGTGAGGTCGGGATGGTGCCAGGCCGCTTCCGCGAGATGGCCAACCGTGTTCACCACCATGAGTGTGCCTTTCCAGCCGCCAGTCTTGAACTTCCTTCTGATCCAGCCGTCCTCGTAATACCAGTGCGGCAGTTCCGCGGAGAGGCGTTGTTTCACCTCGTCCTCGCTGTAGGCTTTTTCCGTTGGCTCCGCCATGTCATCTCCCTGCGTGCGCAGACACGATCATTCTCTCCGGTGCATTCTATCCAACTATCGCAGAGGCGCCAGCGTGTTCCGTTCCGCACCGAACACGGCTAACATCAGTGTCATGCACTCCGGTCGCGCGGGCGTTCCAATATTGGACAGATGCAGTGGACAGTTGCCTGCGCACGACCAACCGGACGTTCCTCGACCCCATGAATCCTTTCACCATCCGCAACCGCCAACAACGCAGCGGGCGTAGCATTCATTTGTATGGCTAAAGTCAAAGCGCCACGCATCGCGTGGGTACTTACCGGTTCCGGTCACTACCTGAAGGAGTGCATGGAGATCATCCGTCAACTTCGCGGGGTAAACCTGTTTCTCAGCGAAGCCGCGGACGAAGTGCTCAAGATGTACGGTTACGATCTCGCCAAGCTCAGGCAGAACATGAAAGTCTTCCGCGACAGCACCGCTAGTTCGGTGCCGGTGACATTTCTGTATGGCGGCGACTATCACACCGTGGTGATCGGCCCCGCGAGTTCCAACACCGTGGCCAAATGCGTCACCGGGATCTCCGATACGCTTGCGACCAACATCTATGCGCAAGCCGGCAAATGCCGCATCCCCTCTATCGTGTTCGCGTGCGATACGGCGCCCGCGCTCGTTTCGGAGGCTCCTGGCGGCGACGTCTGGGTCTATCCGCGCCTGATCGACCTGGAGAACGTCGGCAAGCTCGCGAAGTTCGACTACACCACGGTGGTGATTTCGGTCGAGGAACTGCAGGTGGCGCTCGACCAGAGACTTGCCGAAGTCGCGCATGGATGAGCACATCGTCTTCCTGACCGGCCGGCTCGCCGAGCGGAGCCTCAATCGCGTGATCGAGTCGATGCAGCCGGCGCCCTTCAGGCACACCGTCCACGTCCTGTCGATTCAAGTGGCCGGACTGATGACCTCGGAAATGATCCGGCGCAGGCTGCCGGATGCGCTCGGCGCCAGCCGGGTAATCGTGCCGGGACGTTGCCGCGGCGACCTCGAACCCTTGAGCGTGCATTTCGGCGTGACGTTCCAGCGCGGGCCCGACGACCTCAAGGACCTTCCGCGTTTCTTCGGCCGCGAAGCAAGGCCGCTGGATCTGTCGAAGCACGACGTGCGCATCTTCGCCGAAATCGTGGACGCCCCGAACATGAGCGTCGAAGCGATCATCGAACAGGCCAGCGCCTATCGCGATTCCGGCGCGGACGTGATCGATCTTGGCTGCCTGCCGCAGACTCCGTTCCCGCATCTGGAGGAATCCATCGCCGCGCTGCACGCCGCCGGTTATCAGGTAAGCGTGGATTCGATGGACGAGGACGAGCTTCTCCGCGGCGGACGCGCGGGCGCTGATTTCCTGCTTTCGCTGAAGAACGAGTCGCTTTGGATCGCCGACGAGGTCGCCTCGACGCCGGTGCTGATCCCGTCGAAGGCCGGAAATCTGCGCTCGCTTCTGCGCGCGATCGAAGCGATGGACAAGAGGGGGCGCGCCTATCTCGCCGACCCGATTCTCGACCCGATCCACTTCGGCTTCACCGAATCGCTGATGCGTTACCGCGAACTGCGCCGCCGGCTGCCGGAACTGCAGATCATGATGGGCACTGGCAACCTGACCGAACTGACCGATGCGGATACGCTGGGCATGCAAGCGATCTTGATGGGCATAGTTTCCGAGTTGCGCATCACCAACATTCTCACGACCCAGGTGAGCGCGCATGCATCGGGTGTGGTGCACGAGGCAGACGCCGCGCGGCGCATGATGTATGCCGCGCGAGAAGCCGACGATCTGCCGCGAGCCTTCGGCGAAGCGCTACTGGCATTGCGCTCGCTGGACCCCTTTCCGTACAGCGCCGAAGAGATCGCCGCCACCGCTGCCGCAATCAAGGACCCCAGCTTTCGTATCCAGATCAGTCCGGAGGGGCTGCACGTCTACAACCGCGATGGACTGCGCACCGCCACCGATCCGTTCAAGCTGTTCCCGCATCTCGGCCTCGAGGCCGATGGTTCGCATGCCTTCTATATCGGAGTGGAACTGTCGCGGGCGCAGATCGCCTGGCAGTTGGGAAAACGCTACGTACAGGATCAGGAACTCGAATGGGGTGCGGCGCAGCTACGCCGCAGCGACGGTTCCGAAGCGCAATGCGCGCCGGCGCCAGACGGCGAGAAAGCCAAGGCCGCATCGTGATCCTGGAAACCATCATTACCACCCGCGACGAATTGGGCCGCGATCACATCGCGCCGATGGGAATCCGCGAAAAGGACGAATTCATCGTGTTGAGCCCCTTCCGGCCATCGGCAACGCTGGAGCACGTCCTGCGCGAGAAATGCGCGGTAGTGAACTATACCGACGACGTGCGCATCTTCGCCGGTTGCCTGACCGGACGCTATGACTGGCAGACCGTTCCGGTAGTGCATCTTCCTTGCCGTCGCCTGGCAGGGGCACTCGCGCACGCGGAGGTGAAACTGGAGCGCGTGGAGGACGACGCGACCCGTCCGCGCCTGTATTGCCGTGAACTCGCCCGCGAAACCCATGGTGCGTTTCGCGGCTTCAACCGCGCACAGGCGGCGGTAGTCGAGGCCGCGATACTGGTAAGCCGGCTCAACATGCTGCCGCAGGAGAAGATCGACACGGAGATGGCCTACCTCAGAATCGCGGTCGAGAAAACCGCGGGGCCGCGTGAACTCGAAGCCTGGGGCTGGCTCACCGCCCGGATCGAGGAGTTCCGCGTACGCGACAAGGAACGGTCGGCATGACGGCGATGCTCGCAAGCGTGCGCACCCTCGACGAGGCGCTGTTCGCGCTCGAAGCCGGCGCCGATTTCATCGACCTCAAGGAACCATCGCAAGGTGCACTCGGCGCACTCGATCATGCGGCAGTGCGAGTGTGCGTGAATGCAATCGGCGGACGCCGGCCAGTCAGCGCTACGATCGGTGACATCGTTTCCATGCAACCGCGTGAGATGGCCACCGCGGTGGAGCGCATGGGCGCAACCGGCGTGGACTACATCAAGATCGGTTTCTTTGTCCATCCTCGAACTTTCGACTGTGCTGCGGCGTTGAAAACGCTGGCGTGCAGGACGCGACTTGTCGCCGTAATGTTTGCGGACGAAACCTACGATCTCGCGCTTGTTGACGCTCTCGCCAACGCGGGCTTTGCCGGCGCGATGCTGGACACCGCACACAAGACTGGCAAGACGCTGCGCGACTGCCGCAATGAAGAAGAGTTCCGGGAGTTTGTGAATCGAGCCAGAGCCCATGGACTTCTTTCCGGCCTGGCTGGCTCACTGCGCAAGGAAGATATCGAGCCACTCCTCAAGATCGAGCCAGACTATCTCGGGTTCCGTGGTGCGCTGTGCTCACGATCCAAACGGAACCAGAATCTCGATGCGGAAGCTTTCGCCAGGATTCGAAGCGCTATTCCAGATTTGGAATGTATTGGCATCACTCAATAAGGCACCTTAGACCGATCCTGTTTTTCATCGCGCGTCCCCTGCTTCATCTTCGATTCGGTTGACGACTTTTATTCCGCGGCTGCCTAGCTCCGCAGCTAGGCGGATCACAAACCTTCGGTCTGCCTGCTTGAGCAATGCGTGTGACTCGGCCGGCGTCCGATACGTCACCGTCCGATGGAGCGTGCGAACAGCAAGTGTTGTACGGTCATGTAGGCTTTTGAATCCAACAAATGCCACGTAGAACACCAAAGGCACCACGATGAACCCGATAATCGCTTGGCCTATCAAGAATGGAATTGATATCGCTAAAGCGGACGCCGCACAAAGAAGGCCAACTTTCCATCCTCCGCGGGAATAGGGGGCTAGCGTAACTCAGTTATCTCAGCCAATGGAACGCGCTCCCAATACGTGCGGAAGGGAAAGAGATAACGCCACAAATAGAAGGCCCGGTCAGTAATTGCCGCCGCGAAATCGACCGAGCGGTGGAACGTGCCGTTGACGTCCGTGAAAATCACCGACTCGCCCACATCGAGCGGTAGCTGGGTAAAGGGACGGCCGTGATACATGCTCATGAAGGCCAACGTTCTCAGTAACCGGCGCGTGCGGCCGGGTACATGCAAGGCACAGCACCCGCGCGCGCCTCCGCATTGACTGAGAAGTTAGACAGCATTTGAGCCATCGGTAAAGGCTATTAGACTCCGAGACGACGCCACACGGTGTGGGCTCCCAGTACAGGCAGTACCAGCACCGAGATCCACGCGACGATGAACGCAATCGGCCGCCAAGCATCCGGCAGAAGGCCACCGTGGGACTCGCCGAGCAGGAGCGCAATGATGAAGGCCACCACACCAACGACACACAGCAGCCCCAGGTACGCGAGAACCGTCAGGAACCACCTCATGCCCGCTGACTGCACCCTCATTGGATAAGCGCGAAGGATTCTGGCGCCGAGGTTGAAGATGCCCCAGAAGTAGAAAAACTGCGCGACGGAGCCGAAAAAGTAGGCGCCGTCGGCGGTTCCAGTCGTCCTGGCTGCTACCAGCATTGTGAGCAACGCAGGCCAGAACGCCGCAACAGCGATTCCACGCAGGAAAAAACCCGGGCCGCGCGCAACATAGTCGTACAACATGACGCCGATGACACCGCCGGCAATGGCTATCGGCACCACGATGAGTCCTACCTTGACGGCTTTCACGAGTGTGCCGGCCTGCGATCCGGGAAGGTTTTGGACTCCTCGTATTGACCGTTACGCGCCATATTCATGTGCTGTCTAACGTCGTGGTGAACGGCGGGCCCTGCCCATCCGTTCCACCCAAGGGTTAGGCGCTCTGCGGACATCGCGGATTGCTCTTTCATCTAAATACTGATCTCACCGTCAATGACATCTACGACATCGCCGCCGACCCAGACGTCTTCGGCGTCCTTGCGCAGATGGACGCGACCGGCGCGCTGAAGCGCAGTGCCTTGAGCTGCGACATACGAAGGTTCCGCGAGTCGTGCACCAATGAGCCATTGGGCGAGGCTTGCGTTGAGGCTGCCGGTGACCGGGTCTTCGTACCAACCGTCGCCTATGAACGCCCGCACCTCGAACGCCGCGCCTTGGCCCGGTTCATGAGGACCCACCACCCCTAGCTTGAGCGGGTCGAGCGTGACCCAGTCGGGTTTAAGCGAAAGCACCTGACGGGCGGAACGCAGCATTACCGCGCACCAACCCGGGCCGTTGTCTACCCACTGATGGTGGACTATGTCAGAGGGCTCAAGAGCGAGGGCGCGGGCGATCTTCGCTTGGATCTCAGGCTCAAGTGCGCCAGTGCGCCGTAAGGGCGGTGCGGCGAATTCAAGGCGCGGACCGTCACAACGCACACGAACGAGGCCGACGCCGCACTCCTGCACGACGACAGTCTGCTTGCGCGGTTTGCCACCCTTGGCTAGCCAGGAGTGGCATGAGCCCAGCGTGGGGTGGCCTGCAAAAGGAAGTTCGCCGCTGGGCGTAAAGATGCGCACGCGATAGTCCGCGCCCGGATTCGTCGGCGACAGAAGAAACGTTGTTTCCGATAGATTGGTCCAGCGCGCGAGCGCCGCCATCCGCGCGTCGCTCAGTCCCTCGGCAGCGTGCACCACGGCGAGTGGGTTCCCGCCCAGTGGATCAGCCGAGAATACATTAACCTGCGTAAAACGAAATGTGCGCATACCGGGGTGGCGCCTAACGTCCCGGTTCTGGCGCAAAGTGCGTGAAGTGCAGCGCCATATGAAATTTGTCGCTCACGAACCGGCTGTTAGGCGTCATGCCGACGCGCGCGCGCTAAGGCGCGCATTGCAATGCGGACAGAACTCTGGACTCAATGCGATCCCGTCTCCCTCCGCAACAAAGGCCTCGCACACTGGGCATCGGTAGCGGTTTTTTATCGTCCTCACAATCCGATAAGCTGAGAAGAACGCCATGGCACCAAGAGGAAGAGCGATCGCCCAAAACAAAGCTGGCGCTTGCACCTGTAGATCACCCAAGAACGGAAGGGCAACAAAGACCGGCAAGATACCGATAGCCCAGAGCAAGCTGTGCCTCCAAACCGCAGAACGCCGTTGTTGAAACTCGACGACAGAGGCGGATGGGTGGGCGTTAAGCATGACGTCTAACGTTCTTAATCAGCTGCGGGCCGCTTTTGGCCGGTTGGCTGCATTGAGGGGTTAAGCGCGATTCGTGTAGACCGCGCGTCACGGGTCAAGCCATCAGCTTGCCACAGAAAGCTGCGAGGGCAACTACTTCTACCTCAGCTTTCAGCCACCTCTCGGGCTGTCGAAAGACACATACTACCTTCGGAGCACATCCGGGATCGAAAAATCCCATTCCAAGTGGTGTGCATGAATGATCTTGTTGGTCAGTCCCGAAGATATAGAGATTCGTCCGGTTGCCAACTACTTTGGGAGTACTTCCTCAGCCACGTATCGGCACACCCACCAGTGTGCAGGATGCCAGAATCTCCCCTGCTATCTTCTGGTCGCTCATACCTAACACGCGAACATGAAAACGCCCGGGTGAAGTGAATTCCCGAAAAGCGGGATCTACCCAGCCCCGGCGTACCATGTCCTCGATAGGCGGCTGAGTTTGGGAAATCGCGAAGGATTTGACCAAGAGCAATGCGGTGACATTCAGCTTGTCCGCGAGCCAGGCAGCGAGGCTGTCGGAAGTGACGTTCCAGTTTTCGGGTATCAGGGGATCAGCGACGACCATCTTGTAAGGCATCCAGACCGGGACTTGGGTTTTCCTCAGCACCTTGCGAATTCCTTCGATACTGTCCGCGGCAACGAGCCCTGGGTGCATCGCCGCGAGCAACCGACCGTACTGCTCCATTGCCCGCAGCGCCTTCCGGTGCGCAACGCGATCGTCGAAGTTCTCGCATTTCTGCGCAACGCGCACTTCATCAGCCCACGGCCCGCCGCCAGGAACCAGCACGGCCTTGCCCGCACCGGCGGTCGCGATGACTTCGAGCCAGCGCGGCAGGTCTTCGGAGTGGGCGAGGCTGCCACCAAGTTTGACGACCCACATGCTTATCTCCGCTTGCGCAAGCGAGCCTGCGCAAGAATGGCGACTGCCACCGCTGGCGCGCAACTCGACGCCCCCGATGCGACGTCCGCTGCGGTGTCCACAAGGCCGTCGAAATCCCGGTAGCGCCGGCCGAGTTGGGCGGCAAGTTTTTTGACGAGGAATCTGCCGACACCTGCACCCACGAGCAGCGCACGCTCGGCTATTTCCGCGTGCGAAAGAACGCCGTCGCACGCCTGCCCAATTTTCCAGAGCTGCAGGTCGGCGAGATGGCGTGCGCACTGCCGCCATGCGGAAAGCGGCGCGGATTCGAGATCGCGCCCAATCATTCGCGCCAGCCGCCGTGCGCTGTCACGCACCGTCTTGCCGCTGTTGTCCGCGGCGGGAAGTTGGTCCGCACCTTCGGGCAGTTCTCCGGTCAAGCGATAGACGTCGGCAGTGGTCGCGAAGTATTCCGCCATCGGTGCGATCCAGTTTCCTTCGAACGGAATGCGCTCGGCGAGGGCCATGACCGGCGTGCGCACGATACCGGTATATACGAGCTCCTCGTAGGCGAGGCGCTCGAAGTCGCTGTGCCCGCGAACAGCGAGCTTGCCGTTGCGGATCGCCACGATGTCGGTGGTGGTGCTGCCGATATCCACGAACAGCGCATCCGGCACCCGGCTTGCCACCAGTTGAGCGCTAGCCGCCCAATTGGCAGAGGCAACCGCGTCAGGACTCTTTGCTGCACGCTGCGGCGTGAGGAAGCCGCTCAACCCTGCATAGACCAGCGTCCGGCTGGTAGGTACGCGCTTGCCGAAGCGAGTCAGAATGCCTCTCACCCCTTGCGCCCGGTTCCTGAAAAAATCAGTCAGTTCTCCGGTCATAGTGACCGCATGCCTTGGGGCGTCGGGTTGCTCTTCGAGTACGTTCTTGACCGCGCGGTCGAGATGCTCCAAGCCCAGCCACAGCGGGCATGGCAACTGGCGCACCCACAGGACCTTTCCAGTGCGGTCGACCGCGGCAGCCTTCAGGTGCGCGCCGCCCAGGTCCCATCCGAGAACGATATCAGAGGGCATGGGCAACCTCGACTTCGATTGCACGCGATTCGTGCTTTGAATCGTTCGACATTCCAATCGAGTTTGGCAGCCCGAGCACGAGTTTGGCGGGATTCAGCCCGATCGCGCGGTGCAGCCCGGCATAAGAAGTAGTGAGTCGCGGATTGACTTCGATCACCACCGGACCGTCAGGGGTCTCGATAAAATCCACGCCACAGTATCCCCACAGGCCGGGCAACGCGCGCGCGACCCGCGACGCGAGTTCGGCGTAACACCCCTCACGATCCGGCACCGCGTTGACACTCACCCCGTCGAACCGGAACGAGCCGCCCGCGATCCGGACTTTCTGCCGATTGCAGGCGAGAAGCCGTGCGCGACCGTCACAGCAAAGCATAGACAGGCTTCTCGCCTCACCGTGTACAAAGGGCTGGAGTATCCGATTCGGATCCGGATGGGCTTGCAGCCACTCGCGCAGTTCGGCACGATCGTAGAAAAGCCGCGTGTCCTGACACCCTGCCCCATCGTCGGGCTTCACTACGCTCTCGTTTACTTCCGGTGGAACGCTGTTCTCGTCGGCAAAAACTGGAATCACGGGAATTCCGCCACGCCCAAGCACATCCGCCGTCGCACGCTTGCTCGCCGCGATCTCAACTGCGTCGGGGCGGCAACCGAGCAGCATGCGGCCGCAGTCGATCGCTTCCCGCGTGATGCGGGCGAGAATACGATCCTGCTCCGGCGCGATCGGCCACACCGCATCGACCTCACTTGCCACACGGCGGAACACCGGCCAGAATTCCTCCGACGTGCGCACCGTATGCATGGATGCCGGAAGGTCCCCGGCCAGCCTTGCATCTCGAAGGGCTGTAACTTCCATGCCGGGAATCGCCGTGAGATCATCCACCAGCGCGCGAAGCATCATCTCGCCTTCTGGCGCAAGCACCGCAACCTGCGGATCGTCCAGCATTCCGCCGCCGGTTATGTGCTCATAGACGAAAATCCGCATGTTCAAGGCGAAACGCGCTCAATGCGAAGCCACAAAGGGACGCAAGGAAAAGCCAACTCAGACAAGGGTCGAACCATGACCACTGCTATTGGTCCGCCAGTATCAAAATTGCTCCCGGAAACCCGATCTTGTCCGTGCCCTCTGTCGCCAATTTGCAAGTGATCCCGGTTGTAGACCTAAAGGGTGGAATGGTAGTCCATGCCCGTGAGGGTCGGCGCGCCGAGTATCGGCCCGTGCGGTCGTGCCTATGCGAAGGCGCAAACGCAGAAACGGTCGTGGATGCGCTGCTGCGGCTCCAGGCCTTTCGCGCGCTCTATATCGCCGATCTGGATGCTATCCAGCGCCTCGGCAGCAATCTCGATACCCTCCAGCGAATCCGCCGCCGGTTCCCGCATCTCGATCTCTGGGTGGACTCGGGAATTGCCGACGAACGCGGGCTCGATGCGTGGCTTCGCGACAACATCGGCCGGCCGGTAATCGGGAGCGAAACCCTTCTCGATGTCGAATTCATGTCGCTCGCCAGGGAACGCTGCGGAAATTTGTCCCCGATCCTTTCATTGGACTTCGTCGCCGAGGAGTTCAAGGGTCCGGCAGCGTTGCTCGCCGATCCGGCACGCTATTGGCCGGACCGTGTTCTCGCCATGAACCTCCGACGGGTCGGGAGCGATGCCGGACCGGACCTTACGCTGATAGCGAATTTGGTCGCAAAGTCGCCAGCATGCGAAGTGTACGCAGCGGGTGGCGTTAGGTCGGTCGAAGATCTCCAACGAGTGGCCGCAACAGGCGCCGCCGGTGCGTTGATCGCGACCGCGCTTCACGACGGCCGCCTCGGCCCCGCCGAGCTTTCGCAGTTCATGAGACCGATTCAGGAGCGTTGACGCAAGACAACTCGCTGCAAAATGAAAGAAAAGCCCGCTCCGAGAAGACGGAGCGGGCCTGATTTGATTTCCTGCAATAAATTACTTGTGGGCCTGGAAAGGGTGGTCCACGGATCCTTTCTTGGCTACCACGTCCTTGGCCTTTGGCTCGCCGTTGATCGCGCGCGCAATTGATTCCTTGGTGGCCTTGTAGTTGTAGTCCTGGATCTTCTTGTCGTCCGCCGCCTGCCAGTGGATGAACACACCGACGCAGATGAACAGGTCGTCCGCTTCGGCCATCGGAATGACGCCTTCGGCGACGCTGTCCGCGACTGCCATTGCAACAGCGCGCTGCGCGGGACCGAACATCTGCACTGCCTGCTTGGCGCCTTTGATCGTGACCTTGTTGAACATCACGGTATTCGGCTTGGTTATGAGGTTCGGCGCCACCACCGCGAGCAGCGAGGTGAATCCATCCTTGTTGTTTGTCAACGCGTTGCAGAATGCCGTTTCCACCGCGCTGCCGCGCGGCCCGATCAGCAAGTCGATGTGGGCAACTTCATTGCCCTCCCCGACCAGCGACTCGCCCACACATACATGATTTATCTTCGCCATCTTGGTCCTCCTTCTCAGGTTTTTTGATGTTGATCGCTTAACACGGGCCGAAACCCGCCACTTGTTGCGAGCTCATTCGCCGGCAGCGACTTCCGCGCTGCACTCCTGGAAACGCCTCTCCAGCGAATCCTCCAGATCCATCGCCACCAGGGTTGCCACCGTCAAGTCGGCGCTGGTGCCCGGGTTGATGGACTTTGCCTTAAGCTGGCGGTCGAACTCCTCCAGCGCCGGCATTTCCTGCGCCGGGTCGCTCGCACGCCCTAACGCTTGTACTAGCAAACCTGCCTCACGGCTCACCCCCGCCGCGATTTCCGCGCCGTGCTTGCGTGCGACGTGACTGTCGGGAAATCGCGAAAGGAACTCCAGATACACAACCACCGCAGCCAACTCGTGACTGTCCCACTTTTCCCGCGACCTGCGCACCGAAGGAATGCCGGTATCGAAGACATCCCGGTAAACCGTCACGTATTGGCGGGCGACGCTATCGCGTTCGCGCGCTTCGCGCATGGCCTCGAGCAGGGTCACGCCGGGCGTCGCGGCGACGTCGTGGCATTCCACCTGCCCCAATCCGCCAGGTTCCGCGAGGCGTATGGCCTGGTACGCCAGCACGGCATCGTTCACGTCGAGCGTTGCGAGTACCGCTTGCAGCCGCGCACGCAATCCGCTCTTGCCCGACGCCTCCACTACCGCATGTACAAGTGGCGCGCACAGCAGGACGATCCCGAGGTTGGTGTTGAACGGGACGATCTCGCGAGTGGCCTCGATCGCACGCAGAATGCGCCGGCCCACGCTTGCACCGGGCACGGCGATCACACCGGCCATTGCATCGGCGCTCGCGATGAAATCCCGGGCGCTCATCCCGTGCCCGGGCGAAGCGATGCTCACGTTGCCTGGCTTGAATGCCCGAATCTCAGTCAGGCACGCATTGCGGACAGCCGCAACAACCTCAATCGGATCAAGCGCAAATGTTTCCATTGCGCTCATGCCACCGAGTGCAGCACCGGACGTTGCAGGTAACGATCGAGAAAATCATCTGCCAGCCGCTGTGCGATATTGATCCCGCTGACCGACTGCAATCCTTTCCATGCCGGGATGCCGTTGACTTCCACGACATACAAGCGTCCCTCGCGATCGCGGATCAGGTCCACGCCCGCGTAATCCATTTCCAGCTCGGCAGCCGCGTGCTCAGCGAGAGAGCGCAGATCTTCGCGTTCGGCAAGGTCGGCAGGCACGCAAGTCGCGCCCTGCGACACATTGGTGATCCAGTCCTTGCCGTGCCGGGTCATCGCCGCCACCGCCGTCCCGTCGATCACGAACACGCGCCAGTCGTGCCAGCCGGCGGCATCCGGCTCGATATAGCGCTGCAGGTAGTACACGCCGTCGTACTCCGCTGCCGGTGGCAAGCCGGCAAAAGAACTGACCCGTTTGAGTCCCGCACCCTGCGAACCGAACAAAGGCTTGACGACGATTTCCCGACCCCCTGCGTTCTCCCTGGCGGCAATTTCACGCGCCTCGACTTCGGATTCGGTCACCCATGTGGCCGGAGTCGCGATGCCAGCGCGCGCCAGCACGAAGCTGGTCATGGACTTGTCCACCGTGCGCTCTATCGCCCGACCGTCGTTGTAGACCGGAACGCCGAGCAGCTTGAGCGCGTGCAAGAAGTCGAGACGCAGCACCACCTGTTCAAGCGTACCTCCCGCCACGCCGCGCACGAATACGCCATCAGGAAGCCGGCCCTCGAAACCCGGAATGACGACGCCGGGATTGACCGGATCGCGGACCTGCCGGTCGAGTTCGAAGCGGCAATCGCACAGCGATGCGAAGCTCACTTCCGCGCTGCGCGACTCAAACGCTTCGCGCAGCCGTGCGCCGTGCCAACCCGGATCATTGGTGAATATCACCACCCGGCACTTGTCGTCTCTTGCTCCTGTATTCACTTTCGTCAAACGCTCGCCTTTCCAAGTACCTCTTTAGCCACCGAACGACAGTTCCAGAAGCTTCTCGTCTCGGGCACCGGCACTGAAAGTCCTGCCGCTCGTAAGTGCGGTTACCGATACCGCAGCCGGCGCAAACAGATTCGGATCGATGCGATAGAAGTCGTACTCCGCATCCTTGAATACCCAAGCGAACGGCTTTCCGTAATCCTTCGAAGCACTGGACGGCAGGTTCACGGCCAAGCGTTCGGCCTCGCGATCGTCGCAATCCACGAACAACTGCACCTGCCCGCCGAAAAGAATCGCATCGTTGGTGCGCCCCATCGCGGTGACAAAGTCCGCCGACGGCGGCGGCAGCGGCGCGGCACCGGCGCCGTCCACAACATGGTGCAGGGGAAAGCCGAACGTATGCGCCTTGTGCAGGGCCACTTCCAGCACGCGCGCAACGATCTGCGTTGCGCCGGCGAGGCTGCGCGTCGGTGTCAGGATCAGCGTCACCTGTTCTGCGGCAACACCGCAGTGACGCGCGATCTTGTCGGTGAACTCCACCGGCGGCTTCTTGTCCACTTCGAGAACCAGGCAGACCGATTCGGCTAGATCACGGTAAGCCAGCTCTTGGAACAACGGCTCGCGCGCCGCTGCTGCCCGTCCTGGGCCGGACCCAAGTGCCTGGAATGCGCCCTTACCCTCGCCGTGCGACAGACTCCAGCCGGCGTACTGGCTTCCGAGGCAGGCGAGCACCGGACTGGAACTGTATACCGAAAGCTGCCATGGCCATCGCCCCGACCCTGATGTTTGCAGCGATACGCGCCCTAATCCAGCCATGCAAATCTCGGCAATGCGCCTGCCAGCCTCCAGACCTCCGGGATATCCGATGCCACCATCCACAACGACACAGCCGTTGGCTAGCCGTTCGATTCCGATCCGCAGGCTGGACGCATCGCCGATCAGCGCAGCTATCAGCGGCGCAGCAAGTGCGTTGACGCTCGGCCATTTGGCGGCTATCGTCTGCTGTATTGGATCGGCGGCGACGGTTCGCGGTTCGTTCATGCCGCTCGCTCCAGAAGCGATTCTTCCATCCGGCTGCGACGCGCGAGCACCAGTTCGCGCGCGCCCGCGCTGGTAGCCGCCGCCGCATGCACGCTGCACACCGGCGCACCCATCGGTATAACGCTGCCGCTTTCAGGAAGATCGGTGCACCATTCTGGCCACTCGATCCTTACCGGCACGCGCAGCGCGACCGCCGCGTAGACGATTGCGTGCGCGCGCGCAATATTCACCACTGGAATGTCCGGCAGTTCGCCGCGGCAGGCGCGCAGGTGCAGCGCGAGCATGCCGCCGCCGATGTCTACGTCGTACAGATCGATGGTCGCGGTCGGCCGCGGATTTATTTCGAGCACGGAAGGAGTTTCACCGGCGAGAATGAAATCGAGACCGTTCAGCCCGACGAGGCCGAAAACCTGTACCAGGTCATCGAGCAGGCCGGCTATTCGCCGTTGTGTTTGCCGCGGTAGCGGCGGTTGGCTCACGGCGCCGCCATAACAATAAGGCGCGCCGTGCGGTACGCCCGCAGTCCATTGTTCGTTGAAGCCGACCACCCGCGCATGGTGCCCGTCCGCCGCGAATAGTACGGAAAGCGTACGGCCCGGCTGGAATCTCTGGAAGTACCGCTGCGCATTTGCGCGATGCTGCTGGCGTGCCTTCCGGACATGCCTGCCCCCTGCACCGCCGTTGCGTTTCACCAGCCACCCTGCAACGTCTGCAGGCGGTTCGAGTCTGATATCCGGATGGGCGATGCCGAGCCTATCGAGTAGCGGGAAAAATCGCGCAGGATCCTTGAGCGCCGCAACGGTATCCGGCGGGTTGCCGAACAATGTCCGGCCGTTGCTCAGACGCTTGAGCAGCCTGGTGCGTCCTTCGAATCCCGAGCCATAGACCAGACCTGAGCAAGTTTCGGGAGGACAGAGTTCCTGCGCGGCAGCAATTAGTTGCCGCGAGTCGAACTTGCCGTTGGGGGCGGCGACACGCCGGCTTGCGACCGCAACTGCGCGCACGTCCAGATCGTTGAACAAGTCGAGCACCACTGCCCGCACTCCGGCTCGCGCCGCCGACTGCGCCAAGGCCCGTCCGGAGGCCGAGACCAGCAGCAGCGGCAAATTCTCAGGCAACGCCCGCATGCTTGCGCGCCTCCGTAAATGCGTCCCGCATGTCCAGGTACATGGGCTTCTCCGCCTTGAGCATCATCTCGAGCAATCCGCGCTGCGTCTGGTACTTGATGTTGCCGACGGCAAGCGCGCCGATGCCTACCGCCTTCCCAGATCCAGCCGTCAGAGGCACGCCGTCGTCCATCGGCCCAACGCCCTCGATCCCGGAAGGCGGAACCGCGTTCACGTCTGAAACCACCAGCAGGCGCGACGCGGCGGCGAGCAGCACCTCGCTGACGACGCGATGGCCCGCCCGTGCAGTGGCGAGCACGATATCGGCCCGCTTGATCATCGCGAGCTTCGCCGTTTTCGTGTCTGCCTTAACCGGCTCGACATGGGTACCGTAGCGCCTGTTGCAATCCTGTGCGGTAAGGCGCGCCCGCGAAGATTTGTCGCGGCCGACAATGCCAACCTTTGCGCCGGCCTGCGACGCGAGCACCGCGGCCGTTGCGCCGACCGGCCCACTGCCGCCGAAGATCATCACCGTCTTTCCGTTCAGATCTGTTGCGTGCACCTTTTTCAGGTGCTTCTCTACCGCCGCCACCGTCGCCGCCGCGGTGGTGAACGCCCCGCTGGGATCAGCGAACACCGATACCTCGAACGGCGGCACCATCGCCTTCCTTGCGGCGTCGAGCATGTCCGCGGCAAGGCCGTTATCGCGGCCGCCGATGAAAATTCCCGTGCGCTTCGCGCCTTTGGGGCCGCGCGAAAAAATGGTGTCCTGCGTCAGCGCGGCTACCTGCTCCAGTTCGACATGCGTGTACGGCACCACGCCGTCATAACCGGCGTCGTACGCCATATTGATGTCGAACGGACTCGCCTGCGCTGTAGGCGTGAACAAGTGCAGGATGTACGGTTTTTCCATTTCTATTTCTACTCCAAGAGAAACTCTTACCACCGCGGACGCGTAGGAAAAGAAAAAAAGCGTTCTTGCTTTTGCCTTCCTCCCTGTTCTCGGTGGTCAGTCTCTATTTCCCGTCGGCGGAAAAACGCGCCAGGGGAACTAGTTCGACGTCGCCGCCGCGATTGCGGCCGCTGCAGACCGTGAACTGCAAGCCCTCTGCACCGCCCCAACGCGATTGCGCGCTGCGCACCAGCGCGAGGGCTTGGGCCTCGTCGCCAACGATTGCGAATCCCGTCGGGCCCCAGGAACTTTGCCCGACGGCTGCAACTCCCTTGCTCTCAAGCCACGCCAGCGCTTCCGCAACCCGCGGGTTCGAGAACCGTCCGCCCTGCGCCGGAGCAAAATAGTCGCCGATGACGCGCTGGAGTTCGCCAATGGCGCGACCGAACTTGTCTAGATCCTGTTCAACCAGCGCCGGCAGGGCCTGCGTGAACATCAAGCGGCACAGATGTGCCGATTCAGATTCCGGAAACTCCGGCAAAGCCTGAAACGCAGCAATTTCACTTTCTCCGTGCAAACCCTGCACACCGGAATCGAGCAACAGCACCACCCGCCAGCCGGCGGGAAATTCCAGGCGGGAAACGATCGGCGGCGGATCAGCGCCCGCGTCCTTGCCGCCGTCAATCAGGAATCCGCCCTGTTCGAATGCGCCGACGCCTATTCCGGAACGCTGCCCGCGTTCATACAGTGTCGCGATTGCGCGTGGCGGCAGATCCAGCCGGTAGAGTGCGGCGAGTGCAGCACCGACCGCGATCGCGAGTTGGGTACCCGAGCCAAGTCCTACGTGCTCGGGAATGGCCTGATGAACCACGATGCGGCAGTCGCCGGGAAGATTGAACTTTTCGCGCATGGAGCGCGCAAATGCTTCGACCCTTGCAGCCTGCGGTCCTGATACCGAAAACACCGGTGCGCGCTCGACCGTCAGAGAAACGCCCATTCCTTCAAGCGTAAGCCCGACGCTGCAAAAACGCCTTCCCCTCGATCCGCTCGGATCGAGAAAGCCGAGATGCAATCTTGCCGGAGCATGAGCGGAAACTTGGCGCACGGCTGCTATCATCCTTGTGGTGTCAGTCACGAATGCACGCGACCTGCGTGGATCGGTTAAAGTTTAGCATCGCAGTCCCCGCCACCCTTTGAAAAAATACGCAGATCGGACTGTCCATTTTCTGGGCACTGACAACGAAACTGTGCCGTAATGCGACACCTGCAGCGGGTGTTCCATTTAGCCGCTACAGATTTCCGTGAGGACAATGTCCAAGCAGCCAACTGGCGCACAAGAGTACGTTAGCGTGCCCTGCCCTTTTTGCGGACTCCTGTGCGACGACCTTCATATCGGGGTCTCGGAACGTACCGCGACCGTCCTCGCCAATGGATGCACGAAAAGCCTTCGGCTGTTCAGTGCAGCATCCGGCGCGGACGGAACAGCGCTGGTGAATGGACAACCGGCCACGGTGGAGGATGCCGCGGCAAAGGCCGCTGCCATTCTGCGCGAGGCCCTTCAGCCGGTACTGATCTCCGCTGGAACTGATGTGGCGGGAATGCGCGCGCTGCTCGAGCTTGCCGAGCAAACGGGCGGAATCGTCGATCACATCGCGGGCGACGCCATGATGCGCAATTTCCTGGTGCTGCAGGACACCGGCTGGATCAGCACCACGCTTACGGAAGTGCGCAATCGCGCCGACCTGCTGATAGTGGCGGGCACCGACATCAGCAGCCGCTTTCCGCGTTTCTTTGAGCGGCTCTTCGGCGAGTTCGATTCGCTATTCACGACAGGCGCGCGCGCGATCTGTTTCCTGGGCACTATGCCGAAGGACCTGCCCGCGCGACTGAAGTCGCGGGCAACATCGATTGCAGTCGCACCAGAACGCCTCGGAGAAGTTTTCGGCGCGCTGCGCAGCCTGTTCGCAGGCAACGCCCTGACCGCAAAAACAGTCGCCGGCATTGCGACGGAGGAACTGGGGGCACTGCTTGCGCGCATGCAGAGAGCGCGCTACGGCGTGCTTACCTGGGTGGCAGCCGATCTAACATTTCCGCACGCCGAACTCGCCATCCAGAGCATGTGCGAACTGGTAACGGCGTTGAACGCAAGCGGGCGCTTCGCCGTGCTTCCACTCGGCGGTACCGACGGCGACCTCACCACTGCGCAAGTGACGACATGGCAGACAGGATTTCCGTTGCGGGTGAGCTTTGCGGGTGGGAAACCCTCTTACGATCCGTGGCTGCATTCGGCCGCATACATGCTCTCGCGCAATGAGGCGGACGCAGTCGTGTTCGTGTCCACGCTTGACGCTTCACACGTGCCTCCCAAATGCGAGGCGCCGGCCATCGTTCTCGGCCGGCCAGGCACACGCTCCGGCAATTGCTCAGTGTTCATACCGGTCGCCACGCCGGGACTCCATCACGAGGGACACCTGTTTCGCAGCGACAATGTCGTAGCCCTACGTCTGCGCAAGCTTGTCGAATCCACGCTGCCTTCGGCGGCGCGGGCTCTGCAAATGATTCTCGGTGCGATGCGGAGTCGACCGTGATCAAGTTCAGCGGCGGCAGACTCTACGACCCCGCCAATGGAATCGACGGCGAAGTGCGCGACCTGTTTGTGCGTTCCGGTCGCATCGTCGCCACGCCTGCAGCCAGTACGCGCGTCGATCGCGAAATCGATCTGGCCGGACGCATAGTCATGGCAGGCGCGATCGACGTACACACGCACATCGGCGGGGGCAAAGTTAACATCGCGCGCGCCATGCTGCCGGAGGATCACCGCGACAGCGCATTTGCGGGCACTTCGCAGACGCGTTCCGGCAGCGGCCACGCTGCGTTATCGACGTTCGCCACCGGCTGCCGTTACGCCGAGATGGGCTACACCGCTTGTTTCGAGCCGGCGATTCTGCCCGTGAATGCGCGCCAGGCGCACATGGAAATGGGTGACACACCGATCGTGGACAAGGGCGGCTACGCCCTTCTCGGCAACGATGATTTCCTGTTGCGCCTGATGGCTGCGGGCGCCGACCAGAAACTCGTCAACGACTACGTGGCGTGGACGCTGGACGCCACGCAGTGCATAGGCATCAAGGTGGTCAATCCGGGCGGCATTAGCGCGTTCAAGTTCAACGCGCGCACACTCGACGTGGATGAACCGCACCCGCATTATCGGGTAACGCCGCGCGCGATCCTTGCGACTCTCACACGCTCGCTGCACGATCTCGCGGTGCCGTTCCCTCTGCATGTGCACGCCAGCAACCTCGGTGTGCCCGGCAACGTGGATACTACTCTCGCCACCATGGACGCCGCCGAGGGTCTGCCGGTCCACCTTACCCACATCCAGTTCCACAGCTACGGCACCGAGGGCGAACGTAAGTTCTCCTCCGCGGCGGCACGCATCGCCGAGGCCATCAACTGTCAGGAAAACGTCTCGGCAGACGTGGGCCAGGTCATGTTCGGCCAGACTGTGACGGCGTCCGGCGACACCATGGCGCAGCATCGCAACAGTCGCCACGCGCACCCGGACAAATGGGTATGCATGGACATCGAGTGCGACGCGGGCTGCGGCGTGGTGCCGTTTCGTTACCGAGACGGCAATTTCGTCAACGCGTTGCAGTGGGCGATCGGACTGGAACTGTTCCTGCGCGTGCAGGATCCATGGCGCGTGTTCCTCACCACAGACCATCCGAATGGCGCGCCTTTCACCAGCTACCCGCACCTCATCCGGCTGCTCATGGACAGGAACTTCCGCAACCAGAAGCTGGCGCAGATCCATCCGGAAGCCGCGGCGCACAGCCAGCTTGCCGGGCTCGGCCGCGAATACTCTCTGTATGAGATCGCGATCATGACCCGCGCCGCGCCGGCGCGCAGCCTCGGGCTCTCCGACCGCGGACATCTCGGCGCAGGCGCCGCCGCCGATATTACCGTGTATGAAGATCTTCCCGACCGCGAGAAGATGTTCACGGCGCCCGAGTATGTGTTCAAGGACGGTGAACTGGTAGCGCAGCGCGGCAGGATCGTGAAAACCAGCCGCGGCGCGACCCACGTGGTGCGCCCCGATTTCGACCGTGGCATCGAAAAACCCTTGCGGGATTTCTTCGAACGCTATCACACCATTGGTTTCGACAACTTCGCGATCTCCACTGACGAACTCGCAGACTGCGGCAGTCGCGAAACGCTGGTGCACGCTTGCGGGCGGAGCAGCCCTTGATCATCAACGGTGTTGCGATTGACGACACGTTTGCCGAGGCCTTCGGCATGCGCGCGACCCGTATCCTGATCACCGCGGTCAATCTCAAGTGGGCCTATCATGCGGCGCGCGCGGCGACCGGATTCGCCACCTCGGTGATCGGCTGTGGCTGCGAGGCTGGCATCGAACGCGAACTGTCGACCGGCGAAACGCCCGATGGACGGCCCGGTGTGGCGGTGTTGTTGTTCGCGGTTTCGAGCAAGGAACTCGCCAAGCAGGTCGAACGGCGTGTCGGCCAGTGCGTGCTGACCGCGCCCACGTCCGCGGTGTTCTCCGGAATCGAAGGCGAACCGATGAACCTGGGGAAGAATCTGCGTTTCTTCGGAGACGGGTATCAGAACTCCAAGGTGATTGGCGAACGGCGCTACTGGCGAATACCAGTGATGGACGGCGAATTCCTGTGCGAGGAAACCACAGGCGTGGTGCGCGCGGTTGGCGGCGGCAACTTCCTGGTGCTCGCGCACGGACCGGCCGAGGCGCTGGCGGCATGCGAGGCGGCGATCGCGGCGATGACCAAGTTGCCGGGCGCCATCATGCCGTTTCCTGGCGGCCTGGTGCGCTCGGGTTCCAAAGTCGGTTCGAAATACAAGACACTCCCGGCTTCAACCAACGATGCCTTCTGCCCCCCACTACGAGGCGCCGTGAAGAGCGAACTCTCGCCGGAGGTAGGCGCAGTGCTGGAAATCGTGATCGACGGACTGACAGAGACGGATGTGCGCAACGCGATGCGCGCCGGGATTGAAGCCGCGTGCAAGGTCGGTTCGGCCGGAGGGGTGCTGCGCATAACCGCCGGCAACTACGGCGGCAAGCTCGGGCAGTTTCGTTTCGGGCTGCACGACATCGTGAAATGAGCGCGCTCACTCTTACACTACGCGCATTGCCCACTCAAAACGTCGACCTGTCGCCAGTAACACCCGACCGGCTGGCAGGCCTGGGCAAGGCGGCCATCGAGAACATTGCACTCGGCAGCCGCGCGTCGGTGGCCGATCTGTTTGCAGTGAGCGGCGATGACGCACAGCAGATGATCATCCGCAACAGTTCGGATCGTCTCACCTGCATCGGCGGTGGAATGACGCAAGGCATGATCACGGTCGAAGGCAATTGCGGCGCGTATACGGGCATCGGCATGCGCGGAGGTCGGATTGACGTAACCGGCAACACTGGCCCGTTTTCGGGAAACGGAATGACTGCGGGCGGGCTTGAAATCCGCGGCGACACCGGCGACTTTCTCGGCGCGGCGTTACCAGGGGACAGGCAGGGAATGCGCGGCGGAATCATCGTCGTGCACGGAAACGTCGGGGACCGTGCGGCCGATCGGATGCGTCGCGGGTTGATGCTGATCGGAGGAAATGCCGGTGCGTACTGCGGCTCGCGCATGCTGGCCGGAACCATTCTGGTTTCGGGCCGCGTGGGCCCGATGCCGGGCTTTGGCCTCAGGCGCGGGAGCCTGCTCTTTGCGCGGCAGCCGCCCGAGTTGCCGGCGACTTTCCAGGACAGCGGTGAGCACTCATTGCTGTTCCTGACGCTCCTCGAGAAACAACTGCGACGGCAAGGCGATCGGTTCGCGCGCTTCCTGCCACTGGGGAATCGCGTGCGTCGCTATTGTGGTGATCTTGCCCGCGGCGGCACCGGAGAGATTCTGGTGCTTGTCTGACCACTCAAGACCACCGACCCGTCGGAGCATCGTACCATTCAAGACGGGAGCACGATCGATCGCTTGCAACTTTGGAGTCGTCGAGTCCCCTATTGAGTAGTCAGGCGGCCTTCTCCACATCACCGCTGACCACCATCCGATCGCGCCCGGTGCGTTTGGCAATGTACAAGGCATTGTCCGCCGCATCGAGAATTCCCTCGGCATTGCTCGCGTGTATCGGAAACTCGGCCACACCCAGCGATGCCGTGACGGACGGCAGCAAACGCCCCTGGTGCGGAATTTCCTGCCCGCGAATAGCTTCCAGGATCTGCCTGCCCCTTGCCTTCGCCGACTCCAACGCCGCATCCGGCATCAGGATCACGAACTCCTCGCCGCCAAATCGACAGGCGACGTCGCTGCCCCGAACCTGCGTCTGCAGCAACTGGCCAATGGAGCGCAGTACCGCGTCGCCGGCCTCGTGCCCGTATTCGTCGTTGAAGTGCTTGAAGTGATCGATATCGAGAATAAGGAGCGAAACCGGGTTGCCGCTACGGCGGGAACGCAAGATTTCCTGTTCCAGGCCAGCATCGAAGAAACGCCGGTTGAGCAGCCCGGTCAGGGGATCGCGCAGCGCCTGGTGACGCAGCGTCTTTTCGGTTTTTCTGACCTCCACCAGGTAGAGCCACAGCGTATACAACACATACATCAGTAAACCCAAGCCGGCCAGTGTTGCAGCAAAGAAGCTGACGCGGGTGGTTGTGACGGTGTCCTGCACGCGTTTTTCCTGTACCGAAAATGCATCTGCCTCGTCGATGCGGAACTCGCCGATAAGTTTCCTAATCCGGTCCATGGTCCGTTTGCCTTCGTTGGTCATGGTTAGTTTCTGGGCGGCAGCGAACCCGGAATGCCGCCGCAGTTCGATCGAGGTCTGCAGTTCGCGGAATTTGAGGAATACCAGCGACTGAAGCGCGTCCAGCCTTTGTACCCCCAACGGCTCGTCGGCTCTGCTCTCATACAGTTCGATGAAAGTCGGCGTTAGCCTGCTGAGCGCCTCGCTGTAGGCCTCAAGGTAGTCGGCGTTGCCGGTAATGAGGAAACCGCGCTGGCTGGTCTCCGCATCGACCAGCCGCCCCTGAAGTTCAACGACGAGCCGCGAGGAGTCGAGTGTTCGCGACGCGTTCCGGGATTGTTCGACAAGAAGCACGCCGTTGCGGTATGTGATCGCCGCGTTGGTGATCAGCACCATGAACAACACGAGAAGAGCGATCGCGGGTTTCAGTGTCAGCAGCCATCTGCGCATGATTCAGCCTCGACGCTGCGTGAAGAACCGTTGCAGAACATGGATCCGGCAGGATAGAACGCCACCTTCAGCGATTCTCGAGTTCGGCGGTTCTGTTTTCATAGGCCTTCAACATGCAGTCGACTTCGTTACAGGCATCGCGGATTTCGAAGGTCCAGCGGCGTTGGGTTTGCATGAGTGCGGCCGGGTCCGCGCCGCGGCGGATGGCTTCGCGAAACGCATACGCCATCCGCTCGTCCGCCATCGCGAGCCGGCTGTTGGAACACAGCATTTTTTCTGCATTGGATCTGGCCCTGCTGCAGTCCAGCGCAGCCGGCACGGCAACCGGTGCCGCGAGCACGGCCGCGGCAACAACCAACAACAAAATCCTCATTAATTCCTCGAGTTACGAACCGCAAGAAGAAGCGAAAGTTGACCCGGTATTTTAACGCGGCAGGACCGATTCGGACCGAATCTAGTGCGTTAAATATTGACGTGGAATCAATGGCGTGGGTCTGAATGGCCGCGGCATTTGGTCGTGGTCCCGCCAGCCTTTGCGTCAGGCAAGCATCAGGCGCCCGCCGACGAGCTTGGGAACGGCAGAGAGCGTGCTGAGTTCTGCTGCGTAATGCACTTCGTGGGTGAGCCCGCGCTCTATCATCATGCGGCCGACGCGCGCGCGCAGCAGGCAGTCTGCCGCGTCCTCGGCACGGAACAGGCTGCGCGCGGCGAGCGCCGCATCCGAGAAATCGCTGCTTTCGTCCAACGCGTTCGACAGGAGGTCGACAAGATATCCGGCGCCGTACAGGTCTTCGAGGTTGACCATGCCCATCGAGCCGGAACAGACGATCAGGATGGTCTGCCCGTGATGACTGCCGAGAACGTGGTTGACCACCGCTTCACCGTTCAACAGCGCTGCGGCATAAACGTGCTCGGCGTCCGAGGACTGCCGCAACGCCACCGTCCCGTTGGTGGTGGAGTAAATAAGCTTCCTGCCGGCAATGTTTTCTTTCAGCAGCGCGAGCGGCGTTGGCGAGGCAAACCCCGGCAAGGTTTCCGCATACAACTCGCCTGCGAGCACGTAACTGCCCTCTGCATGTTTTTGCGCTTCGGCATTGGCGCCGGCTTCGTCCAGCGTCGGGATAACCTCGGTCGCTCCGTTTGCGAGCGCAGTGATGATGGTCGAAGTCGCGAACAGCACATCCAGCACGATCGCCACCTTGCCTTCGAGTCGTTCGTGATCGAGGTCTTCCTTGCGAAACAGCACGTGAACCTTGTGCTTGAACAAATCGCTCATTTTGCGAGGCCCCGGGGATTGCGGCGTCCGAACATGCCGTAGCCTTCCATCGTCATGACCTGCTCTCCGTTCTGATTGAATACTTCCCAGCGAGTTTTGACCAAGCCCATTTCGGGCCTGCTTGCAGAGGCACGGACTTCAATCGTGGTGCGTTGCGCGCGGATGGTATCGCCCGGACGCACCGGCTTCAGCCACTTGAGATTTTCAACGCCGGGTGACCCCAGACTTGCCGAGTCGAGCATGTAGGAGTCGCACATCATGCGCATCACCAGTGCGACGGTATGCCAGCCGCTGGCTATCAGGCCGCCGTACACAGAGGCATTCGCCGCCGCTTCGTCGACGTGGAACGGCTGTGGGTCGAATTGCTTCGCAAAGGCGATGACCTCGTCTTTTTCGACGCGCTTCTCGCCGAGCGGGTGCACCTCACCAACCTTGAAGTCCTCCCAGAAGTACCTCGGTTCCTTATCGATCATATTGTTGCTACTGATCTATACGTTCTCGCTTCGTTCCATTCAATAACCTGCAGCGTTCCGGCACAACCGAACTGAGGAATACTCCAAGGCAATTCGGAACTGTGAATTCCTATCAAACAGTCAGAGACCCGCCTGCATCGACGAGACAAAAAAGAAGTTTGATCAGATGTTAGTAGGAGCACTTTTGGCCACGAAAGTCTCCACGCGCTCGGACTCGATGGTTCTTGACTGAGTCCCCAATTCGCGAACCGAGAAATTCTTGCTGCCTTTAGTGAATTCCTGACAGTATTTGTCCTGATTTCCTCGGTGTGGCAACCCTCTCTCAGATTTTCACCCAGGATTTGCGAGGCGCCTTGAGTTGCGCTGCGGGCTGGTCTTCCTTCATCGTGGCAAAGCGCTGCCGCTGGTACGCCGCGTTGCCGAAAAGAACATCGATCGCGGTTAGCCTTTTGAAGTAGTGGCTGACGTTGAGTTCATCGGTCATGCCCATGCCACCGTGCAACTGGATCGCCTGCTGGCCGACATAACGACCGGCCCGGCCGATCAATTCTTTCGCAGCCGCAATTGCTTTGCGACGTTCCGGCACGTTCGGCGAATCGACACGGGATGCGGCAAGTACCGCCATCGACCGCGCCTGCTCAAGATGGATCAGCATGTCCACGGCTCGATGCTGCAGCGCCTGAAAGCGTCCGATCGGCTGGCCAAATTGCTGGCGGGTTTTGAGGTACTCGACCGTGGCCGCATGCAGCGAATCCATGATACCGACGGCTTCGGCACACAGAGCGGCCATCGCACGGTCGGCGACAGCCTCTATCAGCGGCATCGCCGCATCGAGCGTGCCGATCACCGACTCCGGACCGACTTTCACGCCACTGAGCTGCAGGTCCAGCGCGCGCGTGCCGTCGAACAGCGGGTACTCCTGGCCGCCCAGGTTTCCCTCGTCTGCCTCGACGATGAACAGCGTCACGCCGTGGACGTCACGCGGGTTGCCGGAGGTACGCGCGGAGACGATGAATTTCTCCGCCACCGGGCCATGAAGTACCAGCGCCTTCTCGCCTTCCAGCACGAAGTTATTGCCGTCACGGATTGCGCGCGTCTCGACATGGTTGAGCTCGAAGCGGGCGTTCGGTTCAGTATGGGCAAACGCCAGCAGCATCGTGCCGTCGATGATCTTCGGGATCAGAATCTTCTTCTGCCAATCGGCGCCGCCGAGATCGACGCAGCCTCCGGCCAGCACCACGGTGGCAAGGTAGGGTTCGAGTGAAAGATGCCGGCCCAGCGCTTCCATCACCAGCATGGTCTCGACTCCGGCCCCGCCGAAGCCACCGTACTCCGGCGAAAATGGCACGCCGAGCACCCCCAGCGACGCCAGCCCTTCCCAGAGTTGCGAATTCATCGGCAAGCGTTCGGCGAGCATCTTTCGGCGCTGTTCGAAGCTGCAATTCTTCTCCAGGAAGCGATGCACGCTGTCCTTGAGCATTTGTTGTTCTTCAGTCAGTGAAAAATCCATGGGTCAAATTCCTTGAGGCACCGAGCACACTCCTCTGGTCTACAAACCCAGAACAATCTGCGCGATGATGTTGCGCTGGATCTCGTTGGATCCGCCGTAGATGCTGGTCTTGCGGTAGTTGAAGTAACGCGCCGCCAGCGGCGCGGCATAGTCCGCGCCGACGTGCGCGCCGATCCATTGCTCGCCCCAGGCCATCGGCAGATGCGGCAGCGCGTAAGGCCCCACCGCCTCCATCATCAGCTCCGTGAGTTCCTGCTGGATCTCGGTGCCCTTGATCTTGAGAATCGAGGCCTCCGGCCCCGGCGCCTTACCGTCGCGGTCGGCGGCCGCCACCCGCAGGTTGGTAATCTCCAGCGCCATCAGGTCGATTTCCAGCTGCGCGACGCGGTCGCGAAACAGCGGATCTTCGATCAACGGTCGTCCGCCAGCCTTCTCCTCGGACGCAATGTGCTTGAGGTAACGTAGTTCCCGCTTCGAGTGCCCCACTCCGGCGATGCCAGTGCGCTCGTGCGACAACAGGAACTTGGCATAGGTCCACCCTCGTCCCTCGTCGCCCACCAGGTTTTTCGCCGGCACCTTCACGTTTTCGAACCAGATTTCGTTCACCTCGTGCTCGCCGTCGAGCAGGATGATCGGCCGTACAGTCACGCCGGGTGCGTGCATGTCGATCAGCAGGAAAGATATGCCCTCCTGTTTCTTGCCTTCTTTCGAGGTGCGCACCAGGCAGAAGCACATGTCCGCCCACTGTCCGTGGGTATTCCATGTCTTCTGGCCGTTGACGACGTAGTGGTCGTCCCGTCGCTCGGCTCGGGTCTTGAGCGATGCCAGGTCGGAACCCGAACCCGGTTCGGAATAGCCCTGGCACCACCAGTCCTCGCTGGAAAGTATGCGCGGAAGGTAATGCTTCTTCTGCCATTCGCTGCCAAAGGCCATGATCACCGGCCCGACCATGTGCAGGCCAAACGGCGTAAGCCGCGGCGCACCTGCGGCCGCACATTCCTCTTCGAAAATGTAACGCTGAATCGGCGACCAGCCGGTGCCGCCGTACTCAACCGGCCAACCGGCGGCAATCCAGCCCTTTTCGAACAAGATCTTCTGCCAGCGTACGTAGTCATCCTTGCTGAGGCGGCGGTGTTCGAGGACCTTGCGTGACAAGTCGCCTGGGAGATGGGCACGGACAAATTCGTGCACCTGGTGGCGAAACGCGATTTCTTCCTGGCTGTAATTCAGATCCATCGGGAATTTCCTGGTGAAGGCTGCAAGTGCCTGGCCGGTTTCTTGGATGGCCGGTCGAGTTCATGTGTTGGCGAATGCGCCACAGAAACAGAATAAGGGAAGGTTCACGTCCAGGCAATCATGCTGGCCGCAGGCAGTTGCGCCGCACTATAATGACCCCACTGATCAAGCGTCTGTCCGGACAGCGCACCCTCGTTCGCGCTCCGGCATCCGAGGAGACCCCCATGAACATGCCCGACGAAAAGGCTCTGCGGCAACTGAATGAATCGCTCAATCTCGAACCGCTGTGGATTCCCTTCACGGCGAATCGCCAGTTCAAGGCGGAGCCGCGCCTGCTGGTGGCCGCCAAGGACATGCACTATTGGACTCAGGACGGCCGCAAGGTACTCGACGGTATCGCCGGTCTTTGGGCTGTAAACGCGGGCCACTGCCGCCAGAAAATTGTAGACGCGATCAAGAAGCAGGCAGAAACCATTGACTACGCCACGGGCTTCCAGTTGCATCATCCAGGCGCGTTCCAGGCGGCGGAAAAGCTGGTTTCGATCACGCCCAAGGGTCTGGACCATGTGTTCTTCACCAACTCCGGATCGGAAGCCGTGGACACGGCGCTCAAGATTGCGCTGGCCTATCATCGCGTGCGTGGCGAAGGCACCCGCCGGATATTGATCGGCCGCGAACGCGGGTATCACGGCGTGGGCTTTGGCGGCATCTCGGTCGGCGGCATGTCCGGGAACCGCAAGACTTTCGGCAACATGCTGGCCTCGGTCGATCATCTGCGCCACACCCACGACCTAGTGCGCAACGCCTACTCGCGTGGACAGCCCGAGCACGGCGCCGAGTTCGCCGACGAACTCGAACGCCTGGTGCAGCTTCACGACGCATCCAACATCGCCGCTGTGATCGTCGAGCCGGTTGCGGGTTCCACCGGAGTGCTGGTGCCGCCGAAAGGTTATCTGCAGAAGCTGCGCCAGATTTGCGACAAGTACGGCATCCTGCTGATATTCGATGAAGTGATCACCGGATTCGGCCGCACCGGCAAGGCCTTCGCCGCGCAGACATTCGGCGTCACGCCGGACATGATCACCTGCGCCAAGGCGCTCACCAATGCCGCGGTGCCGATGGGTGGCGTGATCGTGAAAAAGGAGATCTACGATACCTTCATGGAAAAAGGCGGCGCGGCCGGCAACATCGAGTTCTTCCACGGCTACACTTATTCCGGCCACCCGCTGGCCTCGGCAGCAGCCTGCGCAGCGCTCGACCTGTTCAAGGAAGAAAAGCTGTTCGAGCGTGCTGCGGAACTCGCGCCTTACTGGGAAGACGCGGCGCACTCGTTGAAGGGCCTGCCGCATGTAATCGACATCCGCACCATCGGGCTGGTCGCCGGCATCGAACTGCAACCCATGGCCGACAAACCCGGTGCGCGCGCGTTCGAGGCTTTCCTGCGGGCCTACAACAAGAACGTGCTGATCCGTACCACCGGCGACACCATCGCGCTCTCGCCGTCGTTCATCATCGAAAAGAACCAGATCGATGCGCTTTTCGATACTGTTCGCGACGTTCTCAAGACGCTTCCGTGACAATTGCTTTCACGTTGATTTGATGTTCCTTGTTTGGTTGTCTTTCGTGTCTTCGCGCCCTTCGTCGTCAATGCCGCATAGGGGTCTCCAATGAAATTCGTCATCGCCCAGATGCAGCACGAGACCAACACCTTCTCGCCGGTGCCAACACCGTGGGAAGAATTCGGACCCACGGGACCGTACCTCGACCGCGACGCCTTCGACGCCATGAAGGGTAAAGGTATGGCTATGGCGGCGTTCCTGGACCTGGCCGCAAAAGCCGGCGCCGAGATCGTCACCCCAATCGCCGCGTGGGCGAATCCGAGCGGTCCCGTTGACGGTAACGCTTACGATCGCATCTGCGATGCGATCTGCAGCGCGGTTGCCAAGGGTTGCGATGCGGTTTTTCTCGACCTCCACGGCGCCATGGTGGTGGCGGAACGCACCGACGACGGCGAAGGCACGCTGCTGGGAAAGCTGCGCGCCATTGCGCCGCGCACGCCGATCGCGGTTTCGCTGGACCTGCACGCAAACGTCACTGAAAGCATGGTACGCAACTGTGACGTCATCACCGGTTACAAGACCTATCCGCACGTGGACCAGTATGAATCCGGCCAACTTGCCGGCTCCATCCTGATGCGCATGATGAAAGGCGAAGTGAAGCCGGTGATGGAATGGGGCAATGCGCCGATCCTTGCGCAGACGCTACGCCAGAACACCTCCGAAGGCGCGATGAAGGATTTCGTTAATGCCGCCCGGGCGGCGGAACGCGACGGCCTGCTGGCCGCCACCGCATTTGGCGGCTTCCAGATGGCCGATATTCACGACGCCGGAATCAGTGTGGTCACCGTCGCGGACGCGCGCAAGACAGCCGCCGTGAGCGCGTGCAATGCGATCCTCGACGTCGCGTGGGCGCAAAAGGAAGATTTCATCTACCGCGGACAGCCGCTCGAGCAGTCGGTCGCGCAGGCGAAGCGTATGGGCGAGCAGTCGGGCGGACCGATCCTTCTGCTGGATCACGCCGACAACTGCGCCTCCGGTTCGACGCAGGACACGATGTACGTGCTGCGCGAGGCGCTGCGCCAGGGCTTGAGCGGCATCGCGGTGGCGCCTATCCGTGATCCTCAAGCAGTCGCGAAAATGATCGAAGCCGGCAGAGGCGCGCGGATCACGTTGCCGGTGGGCGGCAAGATGGACATGCCCTCGATTCACCGCAGGGGCGAACCCTTGATACTGAGTGGAATCGTCCGAACGATCACGGACGGCGAATACACAATCACCGGTCCTCAGTTCACCGGCATGCGCTGCTTTATGGGCCGCACCGTGGTGCTCGACACCGGAAGTGCGCTGGTCATAGTCTCCGAGCGCAATCAGGAACCGTGGGATCGCGGCGTGTACGAAAGTGTTGGTATCGACCCTGCGCGCCAGCGTTACCTCCTCTTGAAGTCGCGGATGTACTTTCGGCCCGTGTTCCTGCCGATCGCAAAGGGTATGGTGTTCTGTGATGCCCCCGGCGTGTCATCCTCTGACTGGACCGAGTTCGATTACCGCAAGTTGCGCCGGCCGATTTATCCGCTGGACCAACATTTCACCAATGGCCGCAACGCTGCGGCTGCATGATCGATACACAGTAGCCCTATTTGCCGGGCCGGTTATCATCGGGAACAGAAAATCATGAATAAGCCACTCAATCAGGCGTCGGTTCTTAAGGAAATCCACCACTTCATCGGCGGCAGGGAAATTGCAGGCCAAAGCGGCCGCTTTGGTGATGTTTTCAATCCTGCAGTCGGGCAGGCAGCGGCGCGGGTACCGTTCGCTACCCAGGGCGAAGTCGCTGCAGCCGTCGATGCCGCGCACAAGGCCTTTCCAGCATGGGCCGCTACCCCGCCGCTGCGCCGCGCACGGGTCATGTTCAAGTTCAAGGAATTGCTGGATCAGCACGCTGACGCGCTGGCGGGGATCATCACCAGCGAACACGGCAAAGTTCTCTCCGATGCGAAGGGCGAGGTCACTCGTGGAGTTGAGGTCGTCGAGTTCGCGTGCGGAATCCCGCATTTGCTCAAAGGCGAATACACCGAGCAGGTCGGCACCGGGGTAGACAGCTATTCCGTGCGTCAGCCGCTGGGCGTGTGTGTGGGCATCACACCGTTCAATTTCCCGGTGATGGTACCGATGTGGATGTTCCCGTTGGCAATCGCTTGCGGCAACACCTTCGTTCTCAAGCCTTCCGAGCGCGATCCGTCGGCGAGCCTGTACCTCGCCAAGCTGCTGAAGGAAGCAGGCCTCCCGGACGGAGTATTCAACGTGGTGCACGGCGACAAAGTTGCCGTCGATGCGCTGCTGCATGAGCCACGCGTGAACGCGGTGAGCTTTGTCGGTTCCACTCCGATCGCCGAGTACATCTATCGCACCGGCACAGCTTCGGGGAAGCGCGTGCAGGCACTCGGAGGCGCCAAGAATCACCTGGTTGTGATGCCGGACGCCGATCTCGAACAGGCCGTGGACGCACTGACCGGCGCGGCCTACGGTTCCGCGGGCGAGCGCTGCATGGCCATCTCGGTGGCGGTTGCGGTCGGCGGGATCGCCGATAAACTGGTGGAAACGCTCGCCGAACGCGCAAAGAATCTCAAGATCAATACCGGCACCGACAATGCCGCCGAAATGGGTCCGCTGGTCACCAGACAGCATCTCGACAAAGTCACCGGCTACGTCGCGTTGGGCGTGAAAGAAGGCGCAAAACTGGTCGTGGACGGTCGCGGACTCAAGGTAAAGGGACACGAGAACGGTTTCTTCATGGGCGGCTGCCTGTTCGACGGCGTCAAGCCGGAGATGACCATCTACAAGGAGGAAATCTTCGGGCCGGTGTTGTCGGTGGTGCGCGTGCCGGACTTCGACACCGCGGTGGACCTCGTCAACAAGCATGAGTTCGGCAACGGTGTATCGATCTTCACCCGAGACGGCGACGCTGCGCGCGAGTTCGCCACCCGGATTCAGATCGGGATGGTCGGTATCAACGTCCCGATCCCGGTGCCGATGGCCTTCCACAGTTTCGGCGGCTGGAAGCGTTCGCTGTTCGGCGACCACTACGCCTACGGCCCCGAAGGCGTGCGCTTCTACAGTCACCTCAAGACCGTCACCACGCGCTGGCCGACCGGAATCCGCAAAGGCGCCGAGTTCGTCATGCCGACGATGAAGTAAAAGGTGAGGAATGAGGGGTAAGGAGTGAGGTGTAAAAACCAGGAGAGACGAATGCGGAATAGCCTGATCATCCTTTCGGTCTTGGCAACCCTTACCGCAGTGAGCGGATGCAATAAGAGTGAGCCCCTTCCACCGCCGGCGGCTGATGCCGCCACCAGTTCTGCTCCGGTAAAGAATGTCGAGAGCCTGCCGTCGGGAACGATTCGGGAAGGTGCGCGCACCATGAACAAAGGAGCCGACATGGGTTCGACGCTCGAGGAACAGAAGCAGGAACGCAACAAGGAAATGGAAGCTCAAAGCAAGTAAAGAGCGCCGATGTCCAAGGTAGAAACTCTCGCGGCACTCAGAGGAATCATCGGCCAGCCGAACGAGGTCGTTGCGCTCAAAGTCCACCGTGAATTGAATGCGCGTGCAATCGAGTTCATCGGCAAGTCGCCGATGTTCATGCTTGCCACTAGCGATGCAGCCGGCCGGCCAACGGTTTCACCCAAGGGCGATCAGCCCGGTTTCGTGCAAGTAGAGGGCAGTCGCACGCTGCTGATCCCGGAACGCAAGGGCAACAAACTCATTTTTTCACTCACTCACATCCTCGAGAACCCCCATGTGGGACTGATCTTCCTCGTACCTGGAACGAGCGAAACCCTCCGCGTGCAGGGAACCGCCGAGCTGCTCGACGACACCGACCGGCGCGCGACACTCGCGGCGCGCGGCAGTCCGGCGCTGCTGATAACGCGCGTCACCGTTACAGAATGCTATTTCCACTGCGCGAAGGCCTTCCTGCGCAGCGATTTGTGGAAACCCGAGACCTGGCCGGAAAAGATTGCCATCTCCTTCGGCGAGGAAATCGCCCAGAGCGGCGCCCTTCAGCGCGAGACGATTGCGGAATTCGATCGCGCGGTCGCGGAGCGGTACAAGACGGACCTTTAGGACGTTCAGGGCAATGAACCAATCGATGCGTTTGCTGTGGGTTGCGATCGTGCTGCTGGCACTGACTGCTTGCGCGTCCACAAAGAAGGCACCCGAGCCACCGCCGCCAAAGATCGAGACACCCGCGGTCGAGAATCTGCTGCACGACAAGACCGTGATGCCGGGCCTCCGCGTCGGACCGGTGTTCCTCGACATGCCGCTGCGCAAGTTGATCGAAGTATTCGGTGAACCGGTGTCCGGCACCGACTCGCGCATGCCCGGCGGCCGGCCAGCGTTGCGGTACCGCTACCCGGATCCCGGCGCCGCGGATGGCTCTATCCTGATATTGGTGCGGGAACACGATCAGACCGTCTACTCGATCCAGGTCGAACGTATCGAGACCTTCCGGACCCGGGAAGGCGTGCGATTCGGTTCTTCCGAGGCGCTGGTCAGGGCAAGCTTCGGCAAACCGCAATCGTTGGGAGAAACGACTGTAACCGGCCAGGACGGCGCCACGGCAGTGATGCGGATGTATTGTTATCTCAACGGCCTCGCCGTGCGCTTCGACACCAACGGCAATGTGGAATCGTTAACGGTGTTCCCGGGCGGGGATCTGCGCAAGATCTGCAAGGCGCAGTAGGCGGCTTTGGCCGAAGGTGTCAGCCGATCGTTACTTCCGCGCGTCCGTCGAGCGCGGCATCCAGCGTCTTCCAGCCCAGCAAAGCGCAGTTTACGCGCGATGGAAACTCCCTGATCAGGCCCAGCACCGCGAGCTGGCCGTGGTCGCCCGGCTGTTCCGCTGTTCCGGCGGGTTCCTTGAGCAGACGTTCGAACTGCCGGTACAACGATTTGGCCTCGCTTACCGTCTTGCCGGTAATCGTTTCGGTCATGACCGATGCGGAAGCCATCGAGATACCGCAGCATTCGCATTGAAAACTTGCTTCGACAACAAGATTGCCTTCGATACGCGCATAAACGGTAAAAGAGTCGCCGCACAAGGGATTCAAACCCTGCGCCTTGCGGTTGGCGTCGCCGAGTTCGCGGAAATTGCGGGCATTCCGGATGTGATCGAGGATCACATCGTTGTAAAGCGAACTCGATTCGGCCACGAGGAAATTTTGTGCAGTCAGGCCAGCGGCCGACCGCCGTCCACCGGAAAAATGCAGCCGGTAGAGTAGCCGAAGTGGGTTACGACGGCCAGCGTCGCCGCGCCGATCTCGTCCGCAGTGGCGAGACGCCGGAGCGGCGTGCGTGCCGCCTGCTCATCGCGCCACTTCTTGTCCAGACCTTTGACGAAATCGGTGTCCACCAAGCCGGGTGAAACTGAAACCACCCGGATCTCGGGCGCCAGTGCGCGGGCCAGCGATTTGGTCATTGAATCGAGTGCCGCTTTGGAAGCGCAGTATGCAACGTTGCTGCCCATCGCGGTCACGCCTGCGATCGAGGAGATGTTGATCACCAGTCCGCCCTCGCCCGCCGCTAGCATTTTGCGGAAAGCCCTTACCGCGGCAAACGGTCCGCGCCAGTTGACGCGAAAAATATCGTCGATCAATTTATCTTCGAGCGCGTCTAGGTCGCCGTGCGGCACATAACGCGTGATGCCCGCGCAGTTGACCAGCACGTCGAGCCGGCCGTGCTTCGCTTGGATGTCGGCAGCCAGAATGTTCATTGCACTGCTGTCTTCGACCGGCACGTTGGCTGCCCAATGTCCCTGCCCGGGCAGGCTTCGCATCAGATCCTTCGCGGCTTCCTTGCCGCTATTGTAGGTGGCGATGCAAGTCGCCCCTGCCTCGGCGAAACGCCGGCAGATCGCGGAGCCGATCGCGCCGGATCCTCCGACGACGACACAAACATTTTCCCGCAGAAGGGCTTCCACGCCGGATCCGTTCCTGAAAAGGTTAATCGTACCTACGTGACTATCGCAACTGTGTGATTGTCGTAAGTTCTGAAGCCGTCGTTACGGAAGTCACAATAGTCACGACCGTCACGGCTTCTACGCGGCGCGGCGCTTCCCGTAGCGCTTGACCCGAAGATCGGCCTGCGCCTTGTGGCCGGCGAAGCCTTCGACCGCGCACAAGCGCGAGCAGTATTCGCCAATCATCGCGGAGGATTCGGGCTTCACCTTCTGGTAGGTGCAAGTCTTGATGAACTTGCCGACCCACAAGCCACCGGTGTATCGCGCCGCCTTGCGGGTGGGCAACGTGTGGTTGGTGCCGATCACCTTGTCGCCGTAGGAGACGTTGGTTTCCGGCCCAAGGAACAGGGCACCGTAGTTGTTCATGTTCTTCAGGAAATAATCCGGGTGCCTGGTCATGACCTGTACGTGTTCGGAAGCGATGCGGTCGGCCTCTTTCACCATTTCGGCGTTGTCCTTGCACACGATCACCTGCCCGTAGTCGCGCCAAGCCTGGCCGGCGATTGCCGCCGTCGACAGCGTCATTAGCTGGCGCTCGACTTCCTTCATTGTTTCCTCGGCTAGCCGGCGTGAGTTGGTGAGCAGAATCGCCGGCGAGTTCGGACCGTGTTCGGCCTGGCCCAGCAGGTCGGTCGCGCACATCTCCGCGTCGCAGGAGTCATCGGCAATGATCAGGGTTTCCGTGGGGCCCGCAAACAGGTCGATGCCGACCCGTCCCGAAAGCTGACGCTTCGCTTCGGCCACGAAAGCGTTTCCCGGACCGGCAATCATGTCGGTCGGTCTGATCGTAGCAGTGCCGAGCGCCATCGCGCCAATCGCCTGCACGCCGCCGATAGTGTAGATCTCGTTGGCACCGGCAAGACTCATTGCCGCCACGATCGCTGGATGCGGCTTGCCCTGGTACGGCGGCGCACAAGCGATGATGCGCTTCACCCCGGCCACGCGAGCAGTGACGATGCTCATGTGAGCGGAAGCGACCAGCGGATACTTGCCGCCGGGAACATAGGAGCCGACGCTTCCGACCGGGATGTTCCTGTGGCCGAGAATAACGCCCGGCAAGGTTTCGACTTCCACGTCGCGCAGCGCGTCCCGCTGAATCTGCGCGAAATTGCGGATCTGCTCCTGGGCGAACTTGATGTCGTCGATCACCTGCTTGGGCAATGCGCGAACGCAATCCTCGATCTCGCCCTTGCTCATGCGGAAGTCTTGCGGCGACCAGTTGTCGAACTTCTTCGACAACTCGCGCACGGCTTCGTCGCCACGCTTCTCGATGTCGGCGAGAATGTCCTCGACGGTCTTGCGTACCTTGGCGATATCCGCGGCGTCCTGCTCTGCGGAAATGCCGGTTTTCAGAAAAACAGCCATGATCCAACCTTCCAGGGGATGTAACGACGGTGAATCTGGGCGCCACGCAGGGGCATATTTGCCGGCACCCGGATGAAACAGGAAGGCGCTATTCTCAGGTGACCACAACACCGCCGTCAACGCCGGCGTTTCGTTACCATCAATTCAGCTCTTCAGCGCTTCCGCGGTGAAGTTGTCGAACTTCAGAGAAAGGAAAACTCGACTTCCGGCCGGCGCCCACCGATAAGATCGGCAATGGCCTTGCCGGATCCGCACGCAAGTGTCCAGCCGAGAGTGCCGTGACCCGTATTCAGGAAGAGGTTGCGATAGCGGGTGCGTCCGATCAGCGGCACATTGCTCGGCGTGGCCGGGCGCAGGCCCGCCCATTTCGACGCATTGGCAAAATCGCCGGCCCCCGGGAAGAGCTCCTCGACGCGGTCGCTGATGGCCCGGCAGCGAGCCTCGTTGAGGACGGTGTCGTATCCGGCAAGTTCCGCGGTACCAGCCGAACGCAGCCGGTTGCCCAACCGCGTTACTGCGATCTTGGCGCTCTCGTCGGTCATGCACACGGTCGGCGCGGCATCCGCCTGTGCCAGCGGGGCAGTCACCGAATAGCCCTTCACCGGATACACCGGCACGCGCACGCCAATGGCTGCGAGAAGAAAGGGACTGTAACTGCCCATCGCAACCAGGCAGGCGTCCGCGTTCACAATCTCACGGCTGCCGTGCGCATCGCACAGTGCCACGCCGGTAAACGTGTCACCCATGGTGACAATCGCCTCGGCCGAAGTCTCGTAGCGGAACTCGACTCCCTGGCTTCGGCACAACCCTGCAAGGTTTTGGGTGAACTGATATGCATCGCCCGATTCATCATCCGGTGAATAGGTCGCGCCGATAATGCGTATCCGCGTCGCTCGCAGGGCGGGCTCGATCACAAGCAACTCCTGCGGACTCTTGAGGTCCATCGCGCAGCCGTACTCCCGCATCAGCGCCACACGCGCATGCGCATGCGCGAAATCGGCTTCGTCGGTGTGCAGGTGGAGAATGCCTTTCTCCAGATGATCGTAGGTAATGGCGGTATCACGGCGCAGTTGCTGCAGCATGGTGCGGCTGTATAGCGCCAGCCTCAGGATGGTCAACGTATTGCTCCGGGTACGGCCGGGCAGGCATTCGAGAAGGAATCGCAGCCCCCACGACCATTGGCGCAGGTCGGCGCGCAGCCGGAACAGCAGCGGCGCATCCTCGCGCCCCAGCCATTTGAGGATCTTCCGCGGAGCACCAGGATTGGCCCAAGGTTCGGCATGGCTCACGGAAATCTGGCCACCGTTGGCGAAACTGGTCACCATCCCGGCGGCGGGCTGCCGGTCGATCACCGTGACCTCGTATCCGGCCTTTGCCAGATACCATGCGCTGGTCACGCCGATCACGCCCGCACCGAGAACGAGGATCTTCATTTCGGTTCTCCGGAACGAACGGAAATGATATGACTACGTGACAATCGTGACTCGTAAAAGCCGAATTCATCCACGCCGGCTGCGGTAATCACGCAAGTCACGGCAGTCACGCCCGTCACGGCCTCACTGCGTGGTCCATCCGCCGTCCATGAGGATGTCGGTGCCTGTCATGAACGACGCGCCGTCGCTGCAGATGTAGCGCGCCAGCCCGCCGATCTCTTCCGGCTTTCCCCACCGCGCCATCGGAGTTTGCGCCATCAGTGCGGCATTCTTCTGCGCGTCGGCGCGCAGCGGCGCGGTCAGGTCCGTGGCATAGAAGCCCGGGCTGATCGCCACCACGGTGATCCCGTCGTTGACCAATTCCAGCGCCATGCATTTGGTGAGGCAGAGCAGTCCGGCTTTGGATGCGCAATACGCGCCGCGGCCGGCGCTTCCGACATGCGCCATTATCGACGTAATGTTGATGATGCGGCCCCATTTTGCCGCTTTCATGTGCGGAACAAATGCACGCGACACCAGGAACGCACCGGTCAGGTTGGTATCCAGCACCAGTTTCCACTCGTCCAGCGTGAAATCGGCAACGTTCTTGCGCACTGCGGTGCCGGCGTTGTTGATAAGAATATGGGTGCCGCCGAATCGGGTAAGGACATCCTGCCCCAGTTTTCCGACCTGCCCTTCATCGCGCACGTCGGCACTAAAGATTTCGCTTTCGGCGCCCTTCTCTTTGATCAGCCGTTGCGTCTCGCCAAGCTTCGTCTTGTCGCGCCCGACCAGCGCCAGTCTCGCCCCAGCCTCGCCGAGTGCCAACGCCATCTCCCGCCCCAACCCGCGGCTGGCACCGGTCACTACCGCGACCTTGCCCTTCAGGAACTTGCCTTCCATAGTCAGCCTCCGGGTTCACTACTTCCCGATGATCTTGCCGAACCGCACCCACTCTTTGCCGTCGAAGCGCGCAAGCTGCGCCGATTCGATCAGGAAGTAATCCCCCGAAGAAGTATTCCACTTGATCCCCGGCAGCATCATCGGCAGTTGCAGGTCCTTGATGCTCGTCATCTGTTTCATCACATTCTCGCGACTCAGATCGTCGCCGCAGGCCTTGAGCACGTGCACCACACCCTGTGCTATCAGGTAACCGGATACATTGAAAGCGTCCCTGATGTCGCCTTCCGGATAATACTTCTTGAACCAGGCGGCGTACTCCTTGAACCCCGGGTCATTCTGCCACTGCGGATCCACCGGGTCCTTGTAATAGGCAGCCGTGATGAGCCCCACCGATTTGTCCAGGCCCGCCGGCGTGAGCACCGAGCCGACCGAAAGAGACACGTTGTTGAGAATGTGCAGCGGCTTCCAGCCCATATCGTAGACCCTGCGAATCGCTTGCGCGGCGAACTTCGGCGTCGTGACGTTGAAAAAAGTATCCGCCCCCGAGGCTTTGAGAGTGACGATCTGCGAATCGATGGTCGGGTCGGTCACCTCGTAGCTTGCTTCGGCCACAACCATCTTTGCAGCCTTGTCTCCGAGGCCGTCTTTCAAGCCCTTGACGTAGTCTTTGCCGTAGTCGTCGTTCTGATAAAGTATTGCGATTTTTGCGTCGGGTTTGGTGTCGAGAATGTACTGAGCGTATATGTGACCTTCGGCCTGGTAATTGATGTTGAAACCCATGGTCCAGGGGAAATTCTTCGGGTCTCCCCACTTGGTGGCTCCGGTGTTGACAAAGATGTGTGGCACACCCTTGGCGTTGACGTACTTGTGGATCGCCGAATTCGGCGGCGTACCCAGCGTCCCGGCCAGGAACAGCACCTGATCCTGTTCTACCAGTTTGCGCACCTGCTCCACCGTGCGCGGCGGGCTGTAGCCATCATCGAGACTGATGAAGTTGATCTTGCGGCCGTTGATCCCGCCCTGATCGTTGATCATCTTGAAGTACGCGGACTCCGCCCGGCCGATGACGCCGTAGGCCGAAGCCGGCCCGCTGTAGGGGTTGGTGCTGCCGATCTTGATCTCGGTATCGGTCGCACCCGGACCGTATTTCTTCTGCGCCATCGCATTCGAGCAAGCAACGCTGGCGGCCAATCCAAGCACCAAAATCAGTCTGCTTTTCATGCTGTTCTCCTCGGTTCATTCACTGCAATCGATGCGGGTTAGATATCCCGCCGGTAACGCACGCCCCGCATCCGCATCCATGCGAGCCGCACAAATCCCGCGACTCCGCTCGGCATCAGATAGACAAATGCAAGCAGGAACACGCCGTAGATCGCCCATGGGGCGGCCTTCGAAATCTGGTCGGCGAAATTGGGTACGAACTGAATGAACAATGCGCCATAGAAGGCTCCAGAGATCGAGGCGATGCCGCCGATCACGATGCCGATCAGGAAATTGATGGACAGTCCTGAGGTGAAGCTGTCGGGCGCAACGAACTGGATCACGATTGCGCCGAGCGCGCCCGCCACACCGGTAAACATCGCGCTCACTCCGAAGGTAAGCGTCTTGTACAGCGCGCTGTTCACGCCCATCGCTTCTGCCGCAATCGGATGGTCACGGATCGCCACGAGCGCGCGCCCGACGCGACCGCGCAGCAAATTCCAGCCGACCACGAATATGACCACGACGATTGCCAGCGTGAACAGGTACAGCCACTGATCAGGGGTGATCTTCAGCCCGAAGGGGGCTTCGGGCTTGATGATCACGATACCCTGCACGCCGCCGGTCCAATGCTCGATGTGTTTGTACTTGAGGATTTGCGGCATCGCCACGGCCAGTGCGAACGTCGCTAGTGCAAGGTAGTGGCCGCGCAGCCGCAGCGCAGGTAGTCCAAACAGAAACCCGAAAGCGAAACAGGCGAGCCCGGCCACGGGAAGAGTCGCCCAGTACGGCCATCCGAAGTGTTCCATCAGAATCGCCGCGACATAGGCGCCGATGGCATAGAAAGCGCCATGTCCAAGCGAAATTTGTCCGTTGTAACCGGTCAGAATGTTCAAGCCCAACAGAACGATGGCGTAGACCAGCACCATGTTGAACTGGAACACCCGGTAGCTGCTTACCATAAATGGCAGAGCCACCGCGGCGCCCAGCAGCGCCGCGAAACCGATCGCCTTCCAGGCGCGCACAGACAGCCCCGCGTAGCGGGGGATTGGCACACCGGCAGTGGAAGCAGCTTCGATCATAAGGTCCGTGAAATGTCGTTGTTGCACAATTCCCGCTCTATCGCCCTCGCCCCTCTTCCCTCACCCCTCGTCCCTGATTTCTCACACCCGCGTTACAAACACTCTTCCAAACAGCCCGGTCGGTTTGACCAACAGTACGCCGATGATCAACACCAGCGCCACAGTGAGTTTCAGTTCCGTACCGATCAAGTACGCACCGATCAGGTTCTCGAGTACGCCCACCACGAAGCCGCCGAGTACCGCGCCGAACGGATTGTCGATTCCGCCCACCAGAGCAGCGGCGAAGGCGTACAGCAGCACGCCCGACATCATGTTGGGTTCCAGGTATACGATCGGCGCCACCAGCACGCCCGCGACGGATCCCACTGCAGCCGCCAGCCCCCAGCCCAACGCCAGCATCCACCCCACGCGCACCCCCACCAGCCGGCTCGACACCGGATTCTGCGCCGCCGCCCGCATTGCCAGGCCGAGCGGGGTGAAGCGGAAAAACAGGAAGAGCATCACCAGCACCGCCAGCGTGATACCGATGGCGCCCAGCTCATGCGAAGAGATGAAACGATTGCCGAACAGCGGTTGCTCCGGGAACGGGCTGGGAAAGGTCTTGATGGTGTACGTAAATATCCATCCCGCCACGCTGTTGAAAATGACCAACAGCGCGATGAACACGGTGATGATGGACAATACCGGCGCATGTTCCACGGGCCGGATGATCACGCGCTCGATTACGACGCCGGCCACGAACGAGATGGCTACCGTGAGCAGGAATGCCCACCAGTAGGGTACGCCGCTGTTGATCAGGCTCCAGGCCAGATAAGTCGAAAACATGGCCATTTCGCCCTGCGCGAAATTGATGTGGCTGGTGGACTGATAGATCATCACAAGGGCCAGCGCCAGGCTCGCATAAATGCCCCCGGTCGCCAATCCAGACAACAACTGATGCAGAAACGCTTCCATTGCCGCTCCCCGACTTTCCGTGTCCTAGTAACCCAAATAAGCGCGCCGCACGGTCTCGTTGGACCGGATGGAATCCGCGCTGCCCGACATCACCACCTCCCCGGTCTCGAGAAGATAGGCGTGATCGGCGAGGTCCAGCGCGAGCGCGGCGTTCTGCTCCACCAGAAGAACGCTGACCCCCTCCTCCTCGTTGATACTGCGCATGATGCGGAAAATGTCCTGCACCACCAGCGGCGCCAGGCCGAACGAGGGTTCGTCGAGCAGCAGCAGCCGCGGCGAAAGCATGAGTGCCCTGGCAATCGCCAGCATCTGCTGCTCGCCCCCGGAGAGTGTGCCCGCCTGCTGGTGCCGCCGCTCCTTGAGCCGCGGAAAATAATTGTAGACGCGCTCGAAGTCGCGCATCACGGCATGCCGGTCCTTGCGGGTGTAGGCGCCGATGCGCAGGTTTTCCTCGGTGGAGAAATCGAAGAAAGTGCCGCGGCCGTCGGGCACGTGCGCGATGCCCAGCCGGGCAATATCCTCGGTGGCAAGATTCTCGATCGGCCGCCCGTCGAAACGTACTGAGCCTTGCCTTCTTATCATGCCACTCACGGCGCGCAGCAGCGTAGTCTTGCCTGCTCCGTTGGCGCCGAGGACGGTCGTGATTCCATCCTGCTCGACGGTGAAAGCGACGCCGCGCAGAACATCCGCTGCGCTGTAGCCGGCATGCAACCCGGAGATCTCGAGCAGCGCCATTACGCGTCCTTTCCCAGATATGCGCGGATCACGTCCGGATTGCGCTGCACGTCCACCGGCGTGCCGTCAGCAATTTTCCTGCCGAAATTGAACGCCACGACCTTGTCGGAGAGTTGCATTACCAGGCTCATGTGGTGTTCCACCAACAGGATCGTCACGCCCAACTGCTCACGGATGCGGCGGATGAGTATGGAAAGCGCTTCCACTTCCTCGTGATTTAAACCACCCGCGGGTTCATCGAGAAGCAGCAGCCGGGGCTCGGCGGCCAGAGCGCGGCCGAGTTCCACGCGTTTTTGCGTGCCGAACGGCAGGTCCGCCACCCGCGCCTGCGCAACCGGCTGCAGATCCAGCAGTTCGATCAATCCCCGTGCTTTCGCCTCGACCCGCGACTCCTCGCGCGCTACCACGTGCAGGCGCAGGGCGTTGGCGAGGAAGCCGCCGCGGCTGCGGCAATGGGCGCCGACCATGATGTTGTCCAGGACACTCATGGTCCGGAACAGTGCGAGATTCTGGAAAGTGCGGCCGATGCCGCTATCGGCGATGCGGTGGCGCGGAAACTCGAGCAGGGACTGTCCGCGAAAGAGAATGCTGCCGCCCTCAAACGGATAAAGACGCGACAGGCAGTTGAACAGGGTGGTCTTGCCCGCACCGTTGGGACCGATTACGCCTGCGATCTGCCCCTGCATCACATCGAAAGACACATCTTCCAGCGCAACGATGCCGCCGAACCGCACGCTCAGTCCGGAGACCCGCAACAATGGCTGGCCGCGAGGGCCACCCCCCGGCACGGCATTTTCCTTTTTTTCTTCGCCCACGGTGCTTGCCAACTCCAAGCCCTCCCCGATGTGGGATGTGCCGTCCAGAATGCGGACCGGATACTGGCACAACCCCTGCGGCTGGTAAAGTTTGGCTGGACCGGCTTTCGCTGCAGCGCAACGCAGTCCGTGTTCTGGCGCGGGGACGCCGTGCCCGCGCCAGGACTTCAGATCGGTGCGCAGTTCATTTGCCTTGCCAACGCCGGTTGCAATTTACCGGAGATGAAAGGATCAGCGCCCGAGTGGTGGGGCTCAGGGCCATCGGGATAACGGCAAGATCGCCGTCTTGTGTCGTGTTGCGAAGCTCAACGAGTCCTCGGCCTGTCGTGTCGCCCGTCACGATGTCGCCTTCGTTGGGCGCGAGCCCGGCTCGCCAATTGTAGAAACCAAATTCACCGCCCAGATCAGCAATGAAATACTGGCAACTGACGTCAACCCACACGACCTTTCCCTCCGCGGCTAGTGCGGTGGAGAAACATGTCTGGACGGTCATGAGAAGGCAGAGCAACGGAATGGGACGCATGAGCTTTCCTTTGTGATGTTTTGAACTCAGGCGATTGTATGACGACTCGCTTTCGTCCCGCGGGACAATCTCGTTGAACGCCCGACCAGGTACCCTGTTCCGCGTTTTCCTCAAGATGACCTTATTCACGCCGGCGCATTGACCTCGGCGACAAGCATGTCCAACATAGTCGGGCGTGGCGGCGCAGCGACGACCCGCCAGTCTGCCAAAAACAGCTCTCACGACAATAAAGCCCCGCAAAGCCGGGGCACCAGGAGGAGCAAGAGTGGAACCTAGTCACTATCGTTTCTGGCCGGAAAACGTGCCGCGTGAAATCGCGCTGCCCCGCGCCAGCGTCTATCACAATCTTGCGAGCGCGGCCACACGCGAACCCGACAAGACCGCACTGATCTACTACGGCTCACAGCTAACGTACCGCTCATTCAAGAGCAAGGTGGACGCGCTCGCCGGCTTCCTGCAACAGCGATACGGCGTGGGCAGGGGCGATCGCGTGTTGTTGTTCATGCAAAACAGTCCGCAGTTCATGATCGCGTTCTATGCGATTCTGCGCGCGGACGCGATGGTCGTGCCGGTGAACCCGATGAACCTCACCGACGAACTGCGCCACTATGTTTCCGATAGCGATGCCAAGGTTGCGATTGCCGGGCAGGAGCTCTTTGCCCAACTCCGGCCACTGCTGGGCGCGGGCCTCGAAGATGTCCTGGTGGCCGCCTATTCCGACTATCTCACCCAACCTACGGACTTGAAGGTGCCGGAAGCGGTGATGGCGCCGCGTCAGGCGATTAGCGAACGGGGCGTGACGTTGTGGAGCGACGCGCTCGCTGCCAACCTTGCCCCTGGGCCTCATCGCGCCGGGCCGGGCGATTTGTGCGTCATGCCTTATACCTCGGGCACGACCGGCAAACCTAAAGGCTGCATCCACACCCATCGCACGGTGATGAGCACGATCATCGCCGGCTCCGCCTGGGTCGGCATGGACGCCAATTCGGTGGTCCTGTGCACCATGCCCCTGTTTCACGTCACTGGCATGCAATGCAGCATGAACCAGCCGGTATACCGCGGCGCGACCATAGTGCTGATGACGCGTTGGGACCGCGACACCGCCGCCGATCTGATTCAGCGCTATAAAGTCGACGGCTGGACCAACATCACTACCATGGCCATCGACTTTCTCTCCAATCCGGAACTCGGGCGTTATAACATCACCAGCATCAAGCACATCGGCGGAGGCGGAGCGGCAATGCCCGAGGCGGTGGCGCAACGCCTGCAGGACCGCACCGGTCTTTCCTACATCGAGGGCTACGGCCTTTCGGAAACCATCGCACCCACGCACATCAACCCACCTCAGCGCACCAAGAAACAGTGCCTGGGCATTCCGATCTGCTCGACGGAAGCACGCGTGATCAATCCGGACACCCTGAAGGAAATCGGCGCGAAATCCGTCGGCGAGATCGTGTCCAGCGGACCGCAGATTTTCCTCGGCTACTGGAAGAATGCAGACGCCACGGCAGCGTGTTTCATCGAACTGGGAGGCAAGCGTTTCTTCCGCACCGGGGACCTCGGCTACTACGACGAGGACGGATATTTCTTCATCGTCGATCGCCTCAAGCGCATGATCAACGCCTCCGGTTACAAGGTCTGGCCGGCCGAGGTCGAGGCCACGCTCTATCATCACACCGATGTCCACGAGGCCTGCGTAATCGGCGCTCAGGACCCGCGACGCGGCGAAACCGTCAAGGCGTTAGTGGTGATCAAGGAAGCAAGCCGCGGAAAGGTTACGCCGGAAGACATCCTGGCATGGTCGCGGGAACGCATGGCCGCTTATAAAGTCCCGCGGGTAGTGGAATTCGTCGTCAGTCTGCCGAAATCCGCGACCGGCAAGATCCAGTGGCGGCAGCTTCAGGAAGCGGAAAACAATAGACTGACCAATTGATTCGATCCCGATGGAAGCCTGGCATCTGCAACACTGGCCCAAGCATCTCCCCAGGCACCTCACCGTGCCGGCCACCTCGCTTCATGCCAATCTCGAAATAGCGGCAGCGCGTTATCCGGAAAAGCCTGCCACGATATTTTACGACACCCGCCTCGCCTATCGTCAGCTGAAGAAGGACGTGGATCTGATTGCCGGTTTCCTTCAGCACCGATGCGGCGTTCGCAAGGGCGACCGCGTGGTGCTGCAGATGCAGAATTCGCCGCAGTTCATCATCGCCTACTACGCGATCATGCGCGCGCGTGCAGTCGTGGTACCAGTCAGCCCGATGCATGTTACCGATGAACTGATTCATTATTTCGAGGATGGCGGAGCATCCGTCGCTTTCGTCGCCCAGGACCTTTATCCGCAGATCCAGCCGCTGATGGGCAAGCAGTTGAAGCACGCGATTGTCGTTACTTATGGGGACTATCTAACCGAATACACCACGCTGGAGATCCCGGAATTCCTGCAGGCGCCGCGCCAGGCCATCACGGATCCCGGTGTCATGTCGTGGGCAGATGCGCTCGCAGCCACCTACAAACCTCTCAAACCAGCAGCGGAGGCGGACGATCTCGCCGCGATTCTCTACACCTCCGGGACCACCGGGAAATCGAAGGGGTGCATGCACACCCACCGGACCATCATGACCACACTAGTGGGTGCAGCGCTGTGGGAAGGATTCACCGCCGATTCGGTGGCCCTGGCGACCGCCCCGATGTTTCATGTGACCGGTATGCAGCACAGCATGAACGCACCGTTGTACGCGGGCGCGACCATTGCCATCCTGCCGCGCTGGAATCCGGGTGCGGCGGGCTACATGATCGAGCGCTACGGCTGCACCCACTGGGCCAATGTGCCTACGATGGTGGTGGACTTGCTGGCGCACCCCGCGATCGCCGGGCGCAACCTTTCTTCGCTGCAGAATGTCTTCGGCGGCGGCAGCTCGATGCCGGAAGCGGTCGCGCAGAAACTCCATGAATTATGCGGGATCGATTACATGGAAGCCTACGGGATGACCGAAACCATCTCGCAGACGCACATGAATCCGCCGAACAAGCCGCGCAAGCAGTGCCTCGGCATTCCTACATTCGATACCGAATCGCTGGTGATCGACCCTGACACTCTCGAACCGCTCGGTCCAAACGCGCAAGGCGAGATCGTGGTGCACGGACCGCAAGTTATGAAAGGATACTGGCAACGGCCAGAGGCGAATGAAACGGCATTCATCGAGATCGAAGGCAAGACCTTCCTTCGCACCGGGGACCTCGGGCGCGTAGACGAGGATGGCTACTACTACATCGCCGACCGGCTAAAACGCATGATCAACGCCGCTGGTTTCAAGGTCTGGCCGGCCGAACTCGAGGCCACACTCTACAAGCACCCCGATATCAAGGAAGTGGCGGTGATCTCCGCGCCCGATACCCGTCGCGGCGAAACGGTCAAGGCAGTCATCGTGCTCAAGGAGGACCGCAAAGGACAGGTGAGCGCTGAAGACATCATGGAATGGTCGCGCGGCCACATGGCGGCGTACAAGGTTCCGCGCATCGTCGAATTCATCGACCAGCTACCCCGCTCGGGCACCGGCAAGATCCAGTGGCGCGCCTTGCAGGAAAAAGAGTGGGAATCCTCGGCTAACACCTCGTGAGCCGCAGAATGCGATGACGTCGCGGTCATCGCGCAGTTGAGAAAAATATACAATGCCTCGCATGGCAATTCAGCTCCGGCTGTGTCGAGTCGGTCCGATGACTACATACCACGGCGCGTTTCCGGCTTGGGCTTCGCTGCGATGGTCCCCGCTTATTCTCATTGCGGCACTCGCCGGTTGCGCGAGCTCGCCCGAAGTTGCCGAGATCCCGCGGACGAGGGCAAGCGACGAGACCGCACTCAAGGCTGTGGGCAATGCCGGCCAGATGATTGGCAAGCCCTACCGCTACGGGGGCGACACGCCGGAGGGGTTCGATTGCAGTGGGCTGGTGCGCTATAGCTATGGGCGCGCCGGCATCAACATGCCGCGCGCCACCCCGGCACAGCGCAGCGCCACCACATTGATTTCAGTGCGTAGTCTGCGGCCGGGCGACTTGCTGTTTTTCGACCAGGAAGGCAAGAAGGCCTCGCATGTCGGCATCTATGTCGGCGACGGCCGCTTCATCCATGCGCCTTCCACCGGCGGGCACGTGCGTACAGACAGCCTCAGTGCGAATTTCTGGAAGAAGCACTTCGTGGAAGCGCGCCGGGTCTAACAATCAAAGAAATTCGTACCTGCGTGGCAGGACTTAGGGAGCTATTGATGAGAAGAATATTTACGGCGGTAGGCTTCGCGCTGATAACTGCCGCATCCGTGCCGCAGAGCCACGCCGCCGGCCCCGCTCACGTAGACATCACATGGATGTCGATCGCCAACATTTACTACGAACTGGGTCAACTGCGAATTCTCACTGATGGCTACATCAGCCGGATCCCGGAACGGGAGTTCCACGGTGGCGGCGGCGGTTATGCCTACACACGCCATCCCTGGAAACCCGACGCGGACGCCGTGTCACGCGTGCTCGACGCAATGGGCGGCGCGGGCGAAGTCAATCTCCTGCTTACCGGCCACAGCCACTGGGATCATTCGTTCGATACCGCAACCTGGTCGAAACTGACCAACGCCCCGATCATCGGATCGATCACTACATGTTTCGAGGTGATGGCAGAGAACATTCCGGCCGAGCGCTGCACGCCGGTGTATGGAAAGGAAAAAATTTCCCTGGGCGAAGGCGTGACGCTGCGTGTGGTGCGCTGGAACCACAGCGGCGATCCGGCAAAAAACTGGGAGCAACATGACCCGGTCGAGCTCGATGCGATTCCGCGGCCCGATCCCTCGACGGGCGGATTGCGCGCGGGCGTTGCCGAGGATTTTCCCAACGGCGGCGGCAATCGCGGCTTTCTGTTTACCGTAGACGGTCCACAAGGCCGTTTCAGCTGGTTCTACCAGAACTCCGCCAGCGCCGTGGACCTGCACGTGCCCATCGTCATCAACGGGGTAGACTACGGAGCGCCAATCGAGAACCTCAAGATCGCGATGAAGGACGCGGGATTGGAGTCTGTCGATCTGTGGATCGGCACCGGCGGGGTACCGATCGCACAATTGGTGCTGCCGGTGATCAGACCCAAGGCCTATATCCCGATCCACTGGGACGGCTTGTGGGAACCCTTGGGCGCCGGCATGCCCTGGCCCTTTCCGGACGCGGCGCTGGAGGAATTTCTCGCCAAGTCAGGGGTGAAGCTGCTCAAACCCGGCCAGTATATGGACAAATGGCGGCTCGATCGTTCAGGCATCAGGACAGTGGCCAACACCAGCATCAAGCGGGCGCTGGGGTTCGCGGAAGTTCAGCCCTTCCCACGCTAACTATCGGATGAAAATCCGTTCGGCGTTGCGGTAGGCGATTTTCTCCGCGACCTCAGGCGGCAAACGCACGAGCCAGCTTCTTGCCCGTTCTGCCAGGGCGACAACCTCACCCCAGCGCCCCGGTATCCAGGTGTCGCTGCCGTAGATGAAGCGGTCGGGATACTTCAGAAACAACGCCCTCCACTGTGGATCCAGATCGCCGCTGCTCGCCGTGACATCGCGATAGGAAAGCTCTGCCCACAGCGCCGGATAACGCGCAAGCCAGCGGTCGATGATCTCTGGCGGCGTGCTCATCCCCGCGTGCGCCCACACGATGCGTACGCCGGAATTGAACGAAAAGAGTTTTTCGACCGCGGCGGCATCCGAATGCGCGTGCAGCCAGAGGTTTTGCGCCACCGCGATGTCCACGATCTTGCGGACTACCGGTGTGTCGGCTTCATCCCCGTCAAGATGAAACTCGCCGATCCCCTTATAGATGCCGCGCCGGAGTTCCTTCTCTATGAAGGTCGCGGTCTCCGGGTCGCGGTACCAGCTTGCGCGCTCCACCGCCCAAGTTTCGAAATCGCGTGTCTTCCGGTAGGGCCGCAGTTCGGGAATGAAGCGCTGCGGGTAAAGCTTGTAGAGCTCGATAGTGCCTTCGTTCGGAGTGCTGGAAAGCAGCGCCCGGCTGATTCCTGCCTCATCCAGGATCGCAATCGCTTTCTGCGGCGGGTACTGTTGCGGCGAACCGACGCTGTAGTGGATATGCCCATCGAACAGCCGCAGCTTGTCCTGAGCCGCCGACCCGAGAGGCAGCGAGACCAGAGCCGCCGCACACGCGACCCGGGCCAGACCGCACCAGCGCCGGCTTTTTCGCACAAGCATTGTTCGTCCCTCTGGAGCCGCGCCTCCAGCGCGCCGGCCCCAACCGAGACCTACTTCTTGAGGCTGTCGCGGATCTGGCGCAGCAACACTATATCCTCCGGCGGCGCAGCCGGAGCGGGCGGAGTTGCTCTCTTGAGCCTGTTTACCTGCTTGATCATTATGAAGATGATAAAAGCCAGAATGATGAAGGAAATGACGACCGTAATGAAATTGCCGTAAGCGAACACCGCGCCGGCTTTCTTCGCTTCCGCCAGCGGCAATCCCGCGGGCTGGCCGTTCAGCCCGATGTAGTAATTACTGAAATCCAACCCCCCCGTCACTTTGCCGGCAAGTGGCATGATCAAGTCGTTCACAAGGGAATCCACGATCTTGCCCAACGCACCGCCAATGATTATGCCCACCGCAAGGTCCACGACGCTGCCTTTGACCGCAAACTCTTTGAACTCGCTCATTAAGCTCATGTTCACTCCCCTTTATTGACCCTCAGAACAGAATGGGTCGCTGACCCGTACCGGAACAACGCTTCGCCCCACTGCACTTCGCAACATAGCGGCCACCACTCGGGTTGTTTTCCATTGAATCCAAGCCACGCGAGCAGTTGGTACGTTGGCATAGTACCTTTTGCAGGCGTCGATCCGTAAGGAACGGGCATCCATCCGCTTTCCTACGGCCCCGTGTCAACCGCTCAGTCGATACCGCGTTCCCGCCTGATCCGATCGGTCGGCGTGGCCGCATGGGACGAAAAGATCGAGAACTCCGGCGCGCCCGGCTGGTCTGAGTGTCGTAAGTTTCCATTTCCCACGACGCGGGCGTTCCGCCCGCGCTGCATTTCAGGAGGTCACAATGTTTACCAACAAGACTGTCAGTCGGCTTGCCATCGCCGCGATACTGCCGGCGCTGATCGCAGCTTATTACACCGTTGCCGTGCCGGGCACGCCGCCCGCCCATGCCGGTGCGCAGGACGGCGTAACCCAGAACACCGCGGCGGCAACGCAGCAAATGCTGCCCGATTTCACCCGGATCGTCGAACAGAACGGGCCTGCGGTCGTCAACGTTAGTGTGTCTCGTAAAGTTCCGACCGTCGCTCAAGGACCGTTGCAGGGGATTCCGGAGGATGACCCGATGTACGAGTTCTTCCGCCGCTTCGGACCACCCCAACAACAACCAGGGGAACAACCGCTGCAACGCGGCCAGGGCTCCGGTTTCATCGTCAGCGCCGACGGTGTCATTCTTACCAACGCACACGTGGCTTCCGATGCCACGGATATCGTCGTGAAACTCACCGACAAGCGCGAGTTCGACGCCAAGGTGATCGGTGTGGATAAGCGCTCCGATATCGCGGTACTGAAGATCGAGGCGAAGAACCTGCCCGTGGTGAAAATCGGCAACCCCGCACGCCTCAAGGTGGGCGAGTGGGTTGCAGCAATAGGTTCGCCGTTCGGCCTCGAAAACACCATCACCTCCGGCATCGTCAGCGCCAAGGCGCGCGCGCTGCCGGACGAGAACTATGTGCCTTTCATCCAGACCGACGTTGCGGTCAACCCCGGCAATTCCGGCGGCCCCCTGTTCAACATGAATGGGGAAGTGGTCGGCATCAACTCCCAGATCTTCAGCCGCACCGGTGGTTACATGGGACTTTCTTTCGCGATTCCGATCGACGTCGCGATGAACATCAAGGATCAGCTGGTGCAGAACGGCAAGGTCACGCGCGGCCGCATCGGCGTGCAGATCCAGGAAGTCAATCAGGCGCTGGCCAAGTCCTTCGGGCTGTCCAAGACGCATGGCGCACTCGTCAGCGTTGTGGAGCCGGGTAGCCCAGCCGACAAGGCGGGTTTGAAATCTGGCGACGTGGTGCTGGGCGTCAACGGCAAGGAAATTGACCAACTGTCGGATTTGACGACTGCGATCGCGAACATCAAGCCGGGAACCAGTGCCCGCCTTCAGGTATGGCGTAATGGCGACCGTCAGGATATCAATGTGACCGTGGGCGAACTCACAGAGCAAAAAGTGGCAACGGTCGGGGCCAGCGAGCCGGGCAGTGCCGCCAGCCTCGGGCTGACGTTACGCGAGCTTGCACCGGACGAACGCGCAAAGCTGAAAACCGACGGCGGACTGGTGGTGCAGAACACCTCCGGCGCTGGGGCACGTGCCGGCATTCAGGCCGGCGACGTCATTCTGGCGTTGAACGAAACGCCGGTTACATCCATCGAGCAACTGAAACAACTGGTGAAGAAGTCCGCCAAGACTGTTGCGCTGCTGGTACAACGCAATGAAGCGCGGATTTACGTGCCCGTGCCGCTTAGCTGATCGAAAAGTAGTCCTGCATGGAGGCGCGCCGCGAATCGCGGCGCGCTTTTTTTCGTGATGTAGCCGGCCGCCAACCTCTGACATCGCCTTGGCCTCACGTATGGCGAGTCCAGCGATCCTGGTGATTTAGTCGCCGGCAAACGACAAGTGCCTCGGAGACGCCAAACGGCACGCAAGTGTCGCGGATCGTCAGACAATCGCGGGAACCATGCGCCTGGAACGCATTTTTCTCGGCATGGACTTTGCGTCGGGTATTCAAAAAGGAGGCGTCGCCGTGACCTGCAAATATGTCCGACCTGTCTTGATATTTATCGTCGTGTTCGCGCTTGCGGCATGCGCCGGCTCGCCGCCGCGCGCCGCTCCAACAGGTCCGGTGACTTCCGAAAACACGGACGTGAGCCAGGCCGCGGACCATGCGCTGACGATGTTAGGCGCGCCGTACCGCTACGGTGGTGTCGATTCCACCGGTTTCGATTGCAGCGGCTTGGTCCATTACAGCTTCCGCAAGATCGGGATCGCGCTCCCGCGCGACACGCGTTCGTTGCGCAAGATCGGTGTCGAAATTGAATTGAACGATCTTGCCAAAGGCGATCTGGTGTTCTTCGATCAGGAAGGAAAAAAATCCTCCCACGTCGGTATCTATCTTGGTGAAGGCAGATTCGTGCACGCGCCGTCCACGGGCGGCAAAGTACGCGCGGACAAGATCGACTTCGCGTACTGGCGCAAACACTTCAACGAGGCACGTAGAATCAGGATGTGACGTTGCCCCGTCCAGTCGCTCAAGCAAAACCTGGCGGTGCCTCGAAGCCTCCGGCCACGTCGGCCAGCAATTTCGCGAATTCGATACAACTGCGGTCCTCGAAATACGGACCGATAATCTGCATTCCGACCGGCAGTCCTCCCCTCGAACGCCCGCTCGGCGCAGCAGTCGCCGGCAAGTAGGCCAGCGTGGCCAACGAAATCCAGGCAAGCTGCTCCCAATACCAACGGCGTTGACCATTGACCACAATGGTGCGTGCGATCAGGTCCTCGCTGTGGTCATGGGCAAACGCACACACCGGCCCGACCGGGCAAAGCAGCACATCGAAGCGCTCGAAGAAAGAGCGCCATTTGGCCCGAATGATCTCGCGCTTCTCGTTCAGCCGCAGCCACTCGCGGTGCCCGACGCTGCTGTAGCGTCCAAGGCGATCATGCACGCCGTCCGGATCGGCACCGCGGCCCGCGGCCTGCACGCGTGCGAAAGCCTTGTCGCTGAGTTGCGCCGTCGTAACCGGCCATAGAAGCCTCAGGTACTCGTCGAAGTTTTCCGCGAGCGTGATTCCGGGACGGGCACTTTTGTCCACTTTCACGCCCGCCTTTAGCAATGCCTGCACCGTTCCATCGATTGCCGCACTGACTTCGTCGTCGACTGGAATCGCCGGATCGTCCACCCACAGCGCCACCCGAAATTCCTGCAGCCGTATGGCGCGCGGCGCGGCGAGGACGGGTTTCCAGCCTGCAGCCACCGGGCCGCAAGCATCGGCGAGAACATCAAGGAGCAATTCCAGATCCTGTGCCGAACGTGCAATTGGCCCCGCCACCGCCATGTCCGGTGCCGACAACGAACCCGGCGGCGGCGGAACGTGGCCGCGCATGGGAATAGCCCCGTACGAAGGTTTGTGGCCATAAACACCACAGAAATGCGCCGGAATGCGGATCGAGCCACCGATATCGCTGCCCAGTTCGAAGGCTGTCAATCCCGCGGCAACCGCAGCCGCGGCGCCGCCCGATGAACCACCGCAGGTGCGGGTGGGATCCCATGGATTGCCGGTGCCGCCGAAAAGAACGTTGTAGCTCTGCAGATCGGCGGCGTGGATCGGGACGTTGGTCTTTCCAAAAATAACTCCTCCCGCATCCTCCAGCCGTTGTACCGCATCCGCGTTCGCTACCGGCACATGCTTCGAATAAATCGGCGCGCCGCAGGTGGTTCGCAGGCCCGCGGTTTCGAAACTATCCTTAATAGTGGCAGGAAGGCCGTGCAGCGCACCGGCTGCGCCAACACCTGCGCGCCGCAAATCCGCCAACTCAGCACGACTGCGTGCGCGCGCAGCATCGAGCGTCACAATCGCATTGAGTTCCGAATTGTAGCGCTCCACCCGCTGCAGATAGCTTTCCAGCAGTTCACGGCTGGAAATCTCGCCGGCACGCAGCCGGCGAAGCAGTTCGGTCGCAGAAGAAAAGGGATTGATCTTCACGTTGCGCGATTATGGCATTGGCGAGAGCCTCGTCCCTCGGATGCAGTTTTTCCGCCCGACCGGTTGCAGCGCGGCGGGAAAAGCGGCTAAATTTATTGTCGCGTCGGACCGCTGCGGTCGGACGCGTGAGTTCGGCGTAGGCTCAATACCTACAGCACACGGAGAGCTCAATGCCCAGCAGGGATTATTCGGAACTGAGCCGGACTCAGCTTCTGGAGGTTGTCCGGGAGTTGCAGGACCTGCTGCTCAGGGACCATCAAAAGCCGCGCTCGGCGGTGCTCGGCCCGTCCAAGCTCGAATCCGCTCTTTCACAACAGCAGGCGCGACGCGGAGCACCTCAGCGCGTGCTTCCTCATCCGCAACTCCTTGCCGCGATCGTCGAGGCCTCCGCAGATGCAATCAGCAGCCGCACATTCGGTGGCACCCTGCTAACCTGGAACAAGGGCGCAGAGAAGGTCTACGGCTATACCGCGGAAGAAGCGGTCGGCCGCAACGACCTGATGCTCTTTCCCGAGGGCGGCGAGGCGGAAGCAGCGGAAATCAATGCGCGCCTGCTGCGCGGCGACAGCATCTTCGACATGGAATCGGTGAGGACGCGCAAAGACGGCACGCTGGTGCATGTCTCCTTGAATATCGCGCCTCTGATCGAAAACGGCCGTGTCGTACGCGTCTGCTCGATTGCTCGCGACATCACCACGCGCCGGGAGACCGAGCAACAGAACCGGCGCATGGCGCACTTCGATCAGCTCACTGGCCTGCCGAACCGGATTCTGCTCATCGACCGGCTGGAACAGGCCTTGGCTGTTTCCCAACGCAAGCATTCTCGTACCGGGGTCATGTCCATGGATCTCGACAATTTCAAAGAAGTCAATGACCGCCTCGGCCACCACGTCGGCGATCAATTGCTGCAGCAGGTGGCCGGCCGGGTGCGGGATGCAATCCGGGACGTGGATACCGTGTCGCGGGTGGGTGGCGACGAATTCATCATCGTTCTACCTGAACTGCGAGAGTTCGGGGACGCGGCGGTGATTGCAGGCAAGATGCTCGATCTGATCGCCGGCGAATACATCGTCGCAGGACAGAAACTCTGTGTTACATCGAGTCTCGGCATCAGCATCTACCCGGATCACGGTCGCGATTCGAGCCTGCTGCTCCGGCTGGCGGACAAGGCAATGTACGACGCCAAGCAGGCCGGCCGTAACACGTACCGTTTGTTGCCCCAAGGGTAGTTGACATTCCGAACCCGAATTCGACCCGAAGGGGGCCCTGACCGCCCCGGAACCCCGCTTCTGGCAAGGGCGGTTGCGGTGGCACCGGAATCGTGGCTCAATGCTAAGTTATAAGACCTAAAAGATGTCTGTAAGAATTAGCAGTTGGCAGTTTAGGGAGGGAAAGGTGCCCACAGAGGACCGTTCGCGGGATTACTCCGACCTCAGTCCGGAGTTGCTGGAGCTCGTGCGTACATTGCAGGCATCGCTTACCGAGAAGCGGGTGCGCCAGCAATTGCAGGCCGAGGACAGCAAACCATCGATGCTCGAGTCCGCCCTATCCCGTCAGCAGGCCAAGCGCGCCGCCCTACCCTTCATTGCCTCTCACCCCCAACTGCTGGCTGCTGTGGTGGAGTCGGCAGACGCTGCGATCATGAGCGAAACCTGGAACGGGGTGGTGCTCACCTGGAACCGCGGCGCCGAACGCATTTTCGGGTACAGCGCCGGCGAAATCGTGGGCAAGAGCCGTGCGTGCCTCATCCCCGAGTTCCTCAAGAACGAGGACGCGAAGGTGATGCGCCAGGTCATCGACGGCAAGGCGACCCTCCATTGCGAAACCGTCTGGCAGCACAAGGACGGCAAGTTCATCGACGTGGCAGTCAGCTTGTCCCCCGTCGTAGAAAACGAAAAGGTGGTGCGATTGTCCCTGGTCGCCACCGACGTCACGGAACGCAAGCGCATGGAACGCGCGCTCATGGAAAGCGAGCGCAAGCAGCGGCAGCGTACGGCGGAACTCAAGATCGTCCTCGATGCCGTGCCCGCGGCGGTATGGATTGCCCATGATGCCGAATGCAAGGTGATTACCGGCAACCGCAGCTGTTACGACCTGCTGCGCCTTCCCCAAGGCAGCAACATTTCGTTCGTGGGGCCTGAGGAAACGCGGCCCGCGCAATTCCGAGTGTTTCGCCACGGCCGCGCGCTCGAACCGCACGAATTGCCGGTTCAGATGGCGGCCTTCCGCGGCATCGAAGTGCGCGATTTCGAGGCGGACCTGGTTTTCGACGACGGGTCCATCAAGCATCTGATCGGCAATGCCGCCCCGCTGCGCGATACATCCAGCAGAGTCTACGGTGCGGTGGCTGCTTTCATCGACATTACCTCCCGCCGCAGCATGGAAGAGCAGATGCGCCGCATGGCGCACTTCGACTCGCTCACCAGCCTGCCTAATCGGATCCTGTTAATGGACCGCCTGGAACAGGCGTTGGCTATTTCCCAGCGCAACCAATCCAAGACCGGGGTGATCTTCATGGACCTCGACAACTTCAAGACGGTCAACGACAAGCTCGGCCATCACGTCGGCGACATGCTGCTGCAGCAGGTATCGGAGCGCATCCGCGCCAGTCTGCGCGAGGTGGATACGGTTTCACGGTTGGGCGGTGATGAATTTGTGGTGGTGCTGCCGGAACTGCGCCAGATCGAGGACGCACGCATCATCGGACAGAAGCTGTTGCGGGCGGTGGACGGCGAATACATCGTTTCCGGAGAGAAGTTGCTGATCACCCCCAGCCTGGGAATCAGCCTCTACCCAGATCATGCAGACGACGCCAGCACGTTGATACGCATCGCCGACAAGGCGATGTATCACGCCAAACAGTCGGGCCGGAATACCTATCGCTTCTACGACGCCAGCATGAAGGCCTGAGGCGGCTTGTAGTATCCTCTCGTTACCCCCTTGCGTTGGCGCTTGCCGGGGCAGCTGCTACACAGGTAATGCCGATCGTCCCGTTCCTGTTTCTCCAAGGAGGAGCACCGATGCCGACGCGACTTTCATCTTCCACACGAAAACCTTCCCGAAGCACCCCCCAAGCGGTCCCGGGACCGGGCGACGAATCCAACCCAATCGACCGAGCCCACCCAGCACGTGGAAACGACTGGCGCGGCACCGGGGCAGTACGTGCACGCGGCGCCTTCAATGAGCGTGGAGGCGACAATGCGGTGACGGGGGCCCGGTTCTGGCACGGTTTCGTCTCCGATTTCCTGCCGCAAATGGTGTGGACCGCGGGGCCCGACGGGTTGGTCGATTTCTGTAACCGATATTGGTCCGAATACTCTGGTCTTATGCTAGCCGAAACCCGCGGCAACGGATGGATGAAGGCCGTGCACGGCGACGACCGGGAACACACGCGGCAATGGTGGGACGTGACCCTGGGCGGCGGGCCCTTCCACGACGTACGCTACCGCCTGCTGCGGGCGACAGACGGCAACTATCGCTGGCATCTGGGGCGCGCGGCAGCGGTGGGCGATCGTGCGGGGGCCATCCTGAAGTGGATCGTCACGGCGATCGATATTCACGACCAGGTCCTGGGCGAGCAGCGGCTTTCGGCGAGCGAAGCACGTTACCGCAACCTGGTCGAACTTTCCCGCGACGCGATTTACATCCGCACCGGGGGGAGATTCGTGTTGGCCAACGCCGCTACCGCGCGCGTCTACGGCGTAGCGAGCGTCGACGAACTCGTGGGGCATCCCGTCTTGCCTTTCATTCACGCGGACTACGTCCATGTAGTGCGGGAACGAATGCGCAAACTCGATGACGAACACTGCGAACTGCCGCCACTGGAATTGAAGCTGGTGCGACGTGACGGTTCAGTGATCGAAGTCGAATCGAACGCTTCGCCGTGCGAGTACCAGGGGCTGCCTTCCGCACACGTCGTCATGCGCGACATCACCGAGCGCAGGGCGCTCGAGAGGCGGCAGGCCAAGCTGCTGCAGGAACTCACCACCTACGCGCACGCAGCCGCCGCAGCGGAGCATTTTCGGCTGCTGGCCGAAGCCGTTCCGAGCATGGTATGGACCGCGCGGGTGGACGGTTACCTGGACTACGTGAATCGTCCTGCGCTTGACTATTTTGGATGCGCGTTCACGGACATCGAGGGTTGGGCATGGGACAAGGTCGTGCACCCGGAGGACTTTCCGGCTTGCCGGGCACGCTGGCTTCACAGCCTGGGGACCGGAGAAGGCTACGAAATGAGCCTGCGCGTCCGGCGCGGCTCCGATTCGGCATACCGGTGGCACCTGATGCGCGCGCTTCCGGTGCGCGATGGCGCGGGTGCCATCCTGCTCTGGGTAGGGGCGGGCACCGACATAGATGAGCAGAAGCAACTGGAGACGCTCCTGCAGGAGTCGCGCGCCCAGTTGGAGGGCGCGGTGGAACTGAGAACCCGGGATCTGGTATCTGTCAATAATGCACTGCTCAACGAGATAGCCGAACGCAAACAAAGCGAGAAGGCGCTTCACGCTTCGCAGGAGAAGCTGCGCAAACTGTCCACGCATTTGCAATCGGCGCGCGAGTCGGAGCGCGCCGCGGTGGCGCGCGAAATACATGACGAACTGGGCGCAACGCTCACCGCGGTGAAGATGGACCTGCACTGGTATGCAAAGACGCTGGCTAACGGCAAACCCCTATCCAACGAGAAGCTCAGCGACACCGGCGTGCTGGTCGACTCCGCGATCCAGACCGTCAAGCGCATTGCCACCGAGCTGCGCCCCAGCATCCTCGATCACTTGGGTCTCTGGCCCGCCATCGAGTGGCAGGTCCAGGAACTGCAGAAGCACTATCCCGTAGGCTGCGTGTTGAATTTCGATTCGGCCCCTGTCAGTCTCGAGGCGGAGGCGCAGACTGCGCTGTTCCGCATTGTGCAAGAGGCGCTGACAAACGTTGTGCGGCACGCCCGGGCAACCCACATTCGCGTGAACGTCAGCAAGACCGGGAACAAGGTTGTAGTAGATATCCACGACAACGGCATCGGTCTGCCGCCGGAGAAGCTGCTGGACCCGGGTTCATCCGGAATTCATGGGATGCTTGAACGCGCTCGCGCGTTCCAAGGGGACGTTCAGTTCCTCGTGGGACAGAAGACGGGTACCTGTGTCCGCGCCCGCTTCCCGTTGAGCACGAAAGCGAACAAACAGGCGGGAAAGGCGAGGGAGCCGGTCTGAAATGCTGCGCGTGCTGATTGCCGACGACCACGCCATAACGCGTGAAGGACTCAAGCGCATTCTTACGGACTACCCCGAACCGGTCCATGTGGGCAATGCCGCCAACGCGGCACAGACGCTCGCCATGATCCGCAGGAACGAATGGGATATGGTGCTGCTCGACATCTCACTGCCGGACAAAAGCGGTCTCGACGTACTCAAAAGCATCAAGAAGGAGCGGCCGGCGGTTCCCGTGCTCGTACTCAGCATGTACCCGATGGACCAGTACGCGCTACGTGTGCTCAAGGCCGGTGGCGCCGGTTATCTCACCAAGGAAAGCGCGCCCGAGCAATTGCTGGCAGCCGTCCGCAAGGTTTCCGAAGGCGGCAGGTTCATCACCCCGGAACTGGCAGAGCATATGGCCCGAGAACTGGCCGGAGGATCCCCCACCCTGCGCCACGAAGGCCTGTCTGACCGCGAGTTCGAAGTGCTGAGGTTGATCGCGTCGGGAAGGACACCCACTGAAATCGCCGCGCACCTGTCATTGAGTGTCAAGACGATCAGCACCTATCGCACGCGTCTGTTGCATAAGATGGGCATGCGCCACAACGCGGAACTGACCCACTACGCGATCTCCAACCGTTTGGTTTTCTGAGTTTTCGGACACCTGACGGTGGAAATCTGTAGGACAAAACACTACAGTAATATCAGGATTTCCCCGATTGTTGTCGGGGTCCGCAGGGCCAATGCTGTCGCGACGCCATGTGGGACGCCGCGCAAAAAACGGAATTTTCAACATACAGCAACCCATGAAAGTACTTCCCCCACCGAACTCCATCTCCCCAAACGACGACGCGGTGACGCGCGACGTCCGCCATGAGAAGTGCGATGCGTTGCCAGGCAACTCTCCGTTTCCCGCCCCGGTGGCCTTAATCACGTGAACCGCGTAGTGGCATTCGTTCACCGCTTCTTCCGGAACAACAGCAACGCCCGCTGGTGCGCACCGTAGATGCTGCCGGCTACTGAGCGTGTAGGGAATTTACCGAGCCGGCATGTCATCAAAGTCGGATTCGCGCTTGCGTTGGTCATACTTGCGGGAATCGCCCTGTTTTCTTATACCAGCATCAAGCGCTACAACGAGCACGCCAAATTGGTGGAGCATACCCGGGAGGTCTTGCTCGAGACCGATGGGGTGCTGTCGGATCTCAAAGACGTCGAAACCAGTCTGCGCGGCTACGTCATTTCCGGACAGGAGTCCTTTCTCGATTTATACCGCGTGGCACTTGCCAGCATCCCCGGTCGCATGGCGCGCCTGGCGCGACTAACCGCAGATGATCCCGGTCAGCAGCAGCGAATTGGTGCCTTGCGCGCCCTGGTCGACAAAAGAATCGACGAAGCGGTGGCGCTCTTGCAGCTGCGCCAACGGTCCAAGCTCATTTTTCCGGATGAGGTGCGGGAACGCACTGGTGTGGGCAAGTCTGTTATGGACACGATTCGAGAGTTGACCCGCGACGTGCGCAAGCAGGAAGAAGCCCTTCTGCAGATTCGCTCGAAAAAATCGCTGCGTAGCGCCCGAAGAACGATTGCAGTTATCGTCGCCGGCAATGCCGCCGGCTTCTCGATCCTTATCATCGCTTTCGTGCTGCTGAGGCGGGAGATTGCGCAGCGCGCGCAGGCCCACCAATCCGCGCAGAAGTATGCCGCCGAAACCGAGGATCTCTACAACAACGCACCATGCGGCTACCACTCGCTGGATAAGGACGGCAATTTTGTCCGGATCAACGATACCGAGTTATCGTGGCTGGGCTATTCCCGGGACGAAGTCATCGGCAAGCTGCGGTTTTCCGACATCGTCACGCCCGCCAGTCGGGAAAAATTCAGCGAGACGTTTCCACGCTTCAAGGCCGAAGGACAACTCGCAAACGCTGAGTTCGAATTCATCCGCAAGAATGGAACTGCGTTCCCCGTATCCCTGAGCGCCACCGCCTTGCGCGACCGGGAAGGTAATTTCGTCATGAGCCGCACCACGGTCTTCGACATGACCAACTTGAAAAACGCGGAACGCGCGTTGCAGGAAACGAACATCTTTCTCGACACTATCGTCGAGAACATTCCGAGCATGATCTTCGTAAAGGAAGCCGCGAGCCTTCGATTCGCGAGGATCAACAGGGCAGAAGAGGCTTTTCTGGGGATCCCCCGGAACGAACTGCTCGGCAAGAACGACCATGAACTGTTCCCGGTGGAGCAGGCTGACTTCTTCAGAGCGAAGGATCGCGAAGTGCTGGCAAGTTACGGGACAATGGATATCGGCGAAGAGCAACTGACGACTTTGCAAGGCGTGCGCATACTGCACACGCGTAAGATCGCGCTTCGCGACATTCAGGGGCAGCCGCGTTATCTCCTCGGCATTTCCGAGGACATCACGGAGCGCAAGCGGGTCGAAAAGCAGATTCAAGCACTCAACCGGGACCTGGAGATCCGGGCCAACGAGCTTGAGGCGGCCAACAAGGAGTTGGAGAGCTTCAGCTATTCGGTTTCGCACGACCTGCGCTCGCCGCTGCGCGCGATAGACGGCTTCGCCCGCATCTTCGAGGAGGACTATCGGGACAAGCTTGACGACGAAGCGCGCCGGCTGCTGCAGGTCATTCGCGACAGCAGCCAGAAAATGGAACAGCTCATTGATGATCTACTGACGTTCTCGAGGCTGGGTCGCAAGCCCATCGAAGCCGCGCGAGTTGATATGCACAACGTCATCGACGACGCTCTCGAGGAAGTCCGGGCAGGCTCCCACACAACGCACACCAAGATCGTGATCGGCAATCTGCCTCCGGCCTGGGGCGACACGGCGCTGCTCAAGCAAGTGTGGGTCAACCTTTTATCGAACGCGATCAAGTACAGTGGCAAAAATGACAGCGCGAAAGTCGAAATCGGTTGCCTCGAGTCCGACGCGCCGGGACGTTCCGGAACGACGTATTTTGTACGCGACAACGGCGTTGGATTCGACATGCGCTACTACGAGAAGCTGTTCGGCGTATTTCAACGGCTGCACAGCAGCGCAGAATTTGGCGGAACAGGAGTCGGTTTGGCAATAGTCCACCGGCTGGTGAGACGCCATGGCGGCAGAGTATGGGCCGAGGCCGTCGTAAATGAGGGTGCCACGTTTTATTTTTCATTACCAGGGGAAGCCTAGCGATGACCGGACTTGAACTCGTGGAAATACTGCTGGTCGAAGACAATGCAACCGATGCGGAACTCACGCTGCGCGCGCTGCGCCGTAACAATCTCGCCAACAACGTGGTCTGGGTCAAGGACGGCGCCGAGGCGCTCGACTTTCTACACTGCAAGGGAAATTATGCAAACCGGAAAAACGGAACCCCGAAGCTTATTCTGCTAGACCTCAAATTGCCCAAGATCGACGGCATCGAGGTCCTGCGCGAGCTCAAGACTGACAGCAAGACCAAAATCATACCGGTGGTCATGCTGACCTCGTCGCAGGAAGAGCGCGACCTTGTGGAAAGCTACCGCCTCGGCGTAAACAGTTACATCGTCAAGCCGGTGGATTTCGAGAAGTTCCTGGAAACGGTGTCGCAAGTGGGATTCTATTGGTCGCTGATGAACAAGATCCCACCCCATCACTCCTGAAACGGCCTGCGATGCGGATCGGATTCCGGATCGAACTGATATGGCAACAGCAACAGAACGCCCTAGAGAGGAACTTCGCATCCTGCTGGTTGAAGATGCCCGCGCCGACGCGGAGTTGGAGATGCGCGAACTACGCCGCGCTGGCCTCCATTTTTCGTCGCGTGTCGTGGAAGTGGAGCCGGACTTCAGGAGGGAACTCGAAGTCTTCGATCCGCACGTAGTACTCTCCGATTTCTCTTTGCCCCACTTCAGTGGGCTCGAAGCGCTGGCGATATCGCGCCGGATGCGCCCGGATACTCCCTTCCTATTCGTGTCAGGCACCATCGGCGAGGAAAATGCCGTTGCGGCGCTAAGAAACGGCGCCACCGACTACGTCCTGAAGACAAACTTGAAACGCTTCGGGCCGGCGGTGCTGCGTGCCGTGGAGGAGGCGCGCGAACGCACGGCGCGCCAGGCTGCGGAACAACGCGCAAAAGATACAGAGCATTACTTCTCGCTTTTCATGCGCCATTTGCCGGCGGCGGCCTTTACGAAGGATCCCCAAGGACGTTTTACCTTCGCTAATGCGACGTTTGAAGAGCTTACAGGCAGAGCGCACGGACAATTGATCGGCCTCACTTCACGCGACCTTTATCCGCCGGAGTACGTTGGGCCTATCGAAGCCAACGATCGCAAGGTGATCGAGAGCGGTCAACCTTACCGGGTCGTCGAGAAGATGACCTTCAACGCTGCCGACCGATTCTTTCTGGTCACCAAATTCCCGATCAAGGACGGCGCTGACAGGATCGCCATGATCGGCGGCATTGCGGTTGACATAACCGACCGCATCCTCCAGGAACACAAGCTCGAACGTCTGTCTCGTATTCGCGAGGTACTGAGCAGCCTGACTGCCGCTATTATCAGGCTGCGCACTCCGGAAGACCTATGCCGGGAGTTGTGCCGGATTGCGATCGATGTGGGGCACTTCAAGATGGCCTGGGCAGGCCTCGTGCAAAAGGAGCCGCAGGGGATACGCCCGGTGGCATCGCACGGCGCGGTGGACGGATTTCTCGAGATTGTGGGTGCCGGTCGCGATGTCGTGCGCCTGGACCTGCAGATTCCGGAAACCATGGCGGTGGCCGAGCGACGGCAGGTCGTCATCGACGAAATCGAGACCTCCGACACCGAGCCTGCATGGAGACGGACGGCCCTGGAGCGAGGCTTCCATTCCTGTGCGGCTCTGCCTCTGATTTCCGGCGACAAGGTAGCAGGCGTGGGCGTCCTGTTTTCCAAGGAGCCGCACTTCTTCGATGCCGAGCATCTCAGACTCCTAAGCGATCTCGCGGCTGATGCGGCGCTGGCGCTCGAACGCATGGAAAAACAGGATCTGGTCGAGTATCTGTCATTCTATGACCCGTTGACAGGGCTCGCGAACCGCATACTGGTTCAGGAAAGGCTGCAACAGTTTCTTCACGAAGCCACGCGCAACCGTCATATGTTGGCGCTGATGATTCTCGATCTGGAGCGACTGCACCTGGTCAACGAATCGCTCGGCAGAGGCGCCGGAGACAAGTTGCTGAAGCTCGCCGCCGAACGGCTCCAGAACCAGCACGCGCCGGAGCGGGTCGGGCGCATCGGTATGAACAGCTTCATAGCCATATTGCCGGACATACGGGACGCAATTCACGCTGCGAGACTGGTGGAAGAGGGGCGCAAGAATCCGTTTTCGCGCCCCTTCGATCTTGACGGGAATGATATCCGCGTGTCGGTCAAGTGCGGCGTCGCGGTGTTTCCCGCAGACGGCCCGGATTCGGAAACGCTGATACGCAATGCGGAGGCTGCCCTGACTCAAGCCAAGCAGTCCGGCGACGCAGCTGTCTATTACACGCCGACACTCAACGCCGATATTGCCCTGCGCCTGGCATTGGAAACCAAACTCAGACGAGCAATCGAGGAAAAGCAGTTCGTTTTGTACTACCAGCCGAAAGTCAATGTCACGACCGGCAAAATTGCGGGCGTCGAGGCGCTGATACGCTGGAACGAACCGGAGTCTGAAATTGTCCCCCCATCGCGGTTCGTCCCCATCCTGGAAGAAACCGGAATGATCCTGGACGTCGGCAGGTGGGCGCTCGAGGAGGCTGCGCGGGTCCACAGGAAATGGAAGAGCGCGGGACTCAATACCGGGCGCATTGCCGTCAACGTATCAGCCCTACAACTGCGTCAGAAGGACTTCGTGACGATCGTGGAGGAGGCGACGGGGGGCCCCGACGGTGATATCGGGATCGACATCGAAATCACCGAAACCATGTTGATGCACGACATCACGCACAGCCTGTCTGTGCTGGGCGCAATCCGAAAACTTGGCGTCATGATCGCGATCGACGACTTCGGCACAGGGTATTCCTCCCTGAGCTACCTTGCGAGGTTCCCGATCGACTATCTCAAGATCGACCGGTCCTTCATCAACAAGATAGTCGATCGGGCGGACGATCTTGAGATCGCTTCCGCCATCATCTCCATGGCCAATTCTCTGAACTTGAAGACCATCGCCGAAGGCGTGGAAAACCAGGAGCAGGCGGAACTGCTCAAGGTACTTGGTTGCCATCAGATGCAGGGTTACTTGATCAGCGGCCCGCTACCCGAAGAGAAAGTCATTGAATTTTTCTGCTGAGCGCGAATCAAGATCCCCGCAGGAAGTCGAAGTCGCAACCCGCGTCTGCCTGAAGGATATGCTCGTTGTAAAGCCGGGCGTAACCGCGCTCCGGTAGATGCGGCGTCTTGAGCCCCTCGCGCCGTTTCTCCAGTTCGGGCCCGGCTACCATAAGGTCCAAGCGTCGATCTCTCACCGACAGGCGGATGCGGTCGCCGCTTTTCACCAGCGCCAGCGGCCCGCCGGAAGCCGCATCGGGCGCGACGTGCAGCACCACGGTTCCGAACGCGGTACCGCTCATGCGTGCATCCGAGATCCGCACCATGTCTTTGAGTCCGGTCTTCGCCAGCTTCTTCGGAATCGGTAAATAGCCTGCCTCGGGCATCCCCGAGGCGCTGCACGGGCCGGCATTCTTGAGCACCAGGAAATCATCCTTCGTCACATCGAGATCCGGCAGGTCTATTCGCGTCGACAGGTCCTCCAGCGACTCGAAAACGACCGCCCTGCCCTCCTTCTCGAACAGAGTGGAATCGGCCGCGGCACGCTTGAGGATCGCCCCGCGAGGAGCGAGGCTGCCGAACAGCGCCACCAGCCCGCCGACCGGCGATATGGGATCGCCCCGGGGACGGATTACGGTGCGGTCCACGAACGGAGCGCCACGGGCGACGCGCGTGCGCAGCGTTTCCCCGGCGACCGTCATGCAGTCCAGATGCAGAAGATCCTTCAGCTCCGCGAGCAAGGCACTCATTCCGCCCGCCGCGTGGAAATCCTGCATGTAATGACTGCCGGTGGGTTTGAGATCCAGCAGGACCGGTGTTTCGTCCGAGAGTTGGTTCAGGCGCTCGAGCGGGATTCCGATGCCGCGCCGGCCGGCGACCGCGGTAAGATGGATGATCGCGTTGGTCGAGCCACCGATCGCGAGCAGCACGCGCAATGAGTTCTCGACCGACCTTTCCGTGATGATCTCTGAAGGTCGCGGACCTTTTGTCCTGATCATTTCCACAGCACGCACGCCGGTGGCTTCCGCCGCCCGGATGCGATCCGCGTGCACCGCGGGAATCGCCGCCGTATCCGGAAGGATCATACCCAACCCCTCAGCCACACAGGCCATCGTACTTGCCGTTCCCATCACGGCGCAGGTGCCGGCGGTGGTAGCAAGGTTTCCCTCGATTTCGTCTATGCCCTCGTCGCTCACTTCGCCGGCGCGAAACTTGGCCCAGAATCGACGGCAATCGGTACAGGCACCCAGGCGTTCCCCCCGGTAGGGCATTGCCATCATGGGTCCCGTAACGAGCTGTATGGCCGGCACGTCGGCGGACGCCGCGCCCATCAGTTGAGCCGGCACGGTCTTGTCGCAACCGCCGATCAGCACCACCGCATCCATCGGTTGCGCCCGTACCATTTCTTCCACGTCCATCGCCATCAGGTTACGAAACATCAGGCTGGTCGGGCTCAGAAAAACCTCGCCCAGCGAAATGGTGGGAAAGTCGATCGGCAGCCCGCCGTTCCCGAGCACGCCGCGCTTGACCGCCTCGGTGAGTTCCGGCACGTAGCGATGGCAGTTGTTGAATCCGCTCGCAGACTGCGCTATGCCGACGATCGGCCGCGCCAGCATGTCCTTGGAGTAGCCCATCGAGCGTGCGAAAGAGCGGCGCAGGTAGGCCGCGAACTCCGGATCGCCGTAGTTGGTGAGACTACGGCGAATGCCGCTCGGATTGCCTTTTTTGTCGTCAGCCATTGTTCAGGGGCGAATCCCTCTCGACACGATGCACACAAATGAAACTATCAAGGTGCAACAACACCTGGAAAAATAGAGGGGCTCGGAATACATCTTCACGCTTCACTCCTCACCCTTCATCATTCACCTGATCCTTGCTTTGCTTCGATTGTATGATAGTTTTCTCGATGAATCGCCACAACAAACGGAGCTGCGACATGCGCATACTCATTGTCTTCATGACTTTCCTCATGGCTGTCGGCCTGGCTCAAGCGCAGACCGCGCCCACGGTAGCGAAGGCCAAGGGCGCGAAGGTCAACCTCGATGCCCGCGCCTCGGTGGAAGTGGACAACGACGTGATGCGCGCCAGACTGTTCATCGAGTTGGAGGACACCGACACCACCCGCCTCGCCGACAAAGTCAATCGTGCGACCAACGACTCGCTCAAGCTGGCCAGTGGATTCACCGGAGTGCGGGCAAAGACTTCCGCTTACACGACGTATCCGGTCATCGACAAAGAGAAAATCGCGCACTGGCGCTCACGCTCGGAGATCACGGTCGAGGGCGAGGACTTCCGGCGGATGGCCGAAGCGATCGGCAAACTGCAGGCAATCATGCAGCTCGGTGCCGTGGACTTTTCCGTTTCACCTGCCGCGCGCACCAAGGCTGAAGAGGCACTCACCCAGACCGCTATTGCGGAATTCTTGCGCAAAGCGGAACAAGTGGCGAAGGGTTTCAAGGGGAAGGGATTCAACGTGCTGGAAGCAACGGTGTCCGCCGATAGTGGCTTCATTCCCCCGCGGCCGATGATGATGAAGTCGATGGCGGCCAGCGAGGCCGTTGCGGCACCGGATCTCCAAGGCGGAACCAGCCGCGTCACGATAAACGTTGCGGGCACCATCCTGATCCTGAAATAACCCGCCGGGCTTAACGCTTGCCGCGTAGCGGAATCAGCGGACGCACCCGCCTAACTGTTGCGCAGGACTCGATCATAGATCGCGAGCAAGCGCTTTATGCCTTCGGTCAGGTGGCGACAAGAGAGAGTCGCACCGGAGATATTCTTGATTTCTACGTCGAATTTGAGAGGATCGGCAGAAGTCTTACCGACGAACTGGGCGCGCCAGGCGGGATCGCGCACTTGGTAACCATAGGTTTCCCGATAGTCGAGAATCTCGATCTGGCGCAAGCGCCCATCCGCCTCCAGGGCCACGGCATAGGTGATGAACTCGTGCTTGCCGTAAACCTCGTCGACAATGAAATAGCCGCTGAGCTTGTCGTTCTCGCGGACCTCCCACAGAGGCACGTCGAGCAGGCGCACTCTTACCCCCGACACCTTCTCGATTTCGCGGGAAACTTCCTTGCTCAGCTTGAGGTCGCGGCGCTGAAACTGCGCGCCCGGCCCGAACATTAGCTGCTGAGCCTGTTCAACGGAAAAATATTGGGTGGCGTAAACGGTGCTCACCGCGGAAAAAACCACGGCCGGCACCGCTATGAACCGTACCCAATCGTCGTGCGTCGACATACGTCGCTCAGAAGTTGTACCCCACCTTTAGCCGCACCTCCTGTTTGGTCTTCTCGATCAGGTGTAGGTCGTCGTAAGGCTGATCCGGATACTTTTCTCCACCACCCTTGATTTGCGGAAACCACGTCAGCGTCGCCCACCACTTCTTCACGCCGTAGTGCAAAGTCGGCCCGGCAAAGAGCGACCATCGCTCGAGTCCAACTTCCGTCTCATGCTCATCCTCGAAGATGGCCTCGACGCCCGCAAACCAATTTGGTGCGAACCGGTAGGTCACACCCAACCCAAAATTCAATCCAATCTCCATTTCCGGGTCGGTAGGCCATTCGAAACCAGGCGGGAGATTGTCGATGGGCGCGCGCCTGGCATGAGTGGCCTCCATGCCGACGTTCGAGACCACAATAAGTTGGTCGTCGAGAAAATACTTTTGCAGGAGTAGTTTCAACTCCATCGTCATCTTGTCCTTGTCCTGTCCCGAATGGGGATCCAGGGTCGTGTACACAAAGGCGAGATAGGTGGAAAGCCCGATCGGATCCTTGGCAGCACTCAGAAAGTTGTATTTGAGCGCACCCTCAACACCCGACAGTTTCATGCCATATTTCATGTCCCCCGGCAGATAGCCGTCGATCGTGAGCCCCGAAGTGTCAATCGCCATGGCGAGAACACTGAATTCGCCCGTGAAGCGATCGGTAAATCCATATTCGAGTTCGGTCTTGGAATCGAAGGCCTGGTAATCGCCGGTGCCCTTGTCACTGCGCGATGTCAACCGCTCTGACAATTCCAGCGCGCCCTTGGGTAACGGCTCCGCCCCCTTTACGTAACCGAATACTTCCTCGTCGGCACGGCTCTCGGATGCAACGGACCCGCCTGCGATCAGCGCAGCGGCCATAAACGGCGCCACAAGGCTGCGCATGGATTTTGATCCCACTTGAGATTCTCCCCAAATGCGTTTTCGAAGGCCCTGTCGGGAAGCTTTCCCTTGACAAGGATGGTCAGGCGATAGTATTGCGAATCGTTACTATTTGCAATACAGAAGCCCGAGGAGTAGCGACTGGAGCGCCACCGAAGAATCCGGACATCCAAAAATTATTATTTTTTTCAGACAGATAACGCTGGCAAGCGGCTGGTACTGCTCTTGAAGGGAGTATTCCAACGAAGGGCCTTAGCTAACGTCCGCGTATCAGGCAAGTTGCGTTTCCCTACCCTGCTCGACCTGATTTCCCATTGGGAAAGCTCCGAGCAAGTGCACCAGGCAATGATCAACAGCATCGCCCCCACCTTCTATCCCCTTCGCGGAGTCGATAAGAACCGCTCTCTACATTGGACCGTAACTCGACACTCTCAATCTCAGAATCCGTCCAGTCGGTTCGTCTTCGTCCTCGTAAATTGCATGGCACAGGGCATGCTTGAACGTTTGAGGAGTTCTTACCACATCGCGAACCAAGAGATGTTGCGCCATATTTCAAGCTCGGTCGGGAAGGCTCTCGCGCGCTACCTGAGCGCGCCGGTCGCCAATTACAGGCCATTGACCACTTCGCCCGCGAGTCAGCTCGCGTCCACCCTACGCCTTGGGGACGTGTTGCTGGTCGAAGGTAACACCCGCATCAGCAACGCAATCAAGTACCTGACGCAGTCCACCTGGTCGCACGCCGCGCTCTTCGTCGGCACGATCCCAAACGCCGCCGATCGCGGCGAGGACGTGCCGTTTCTGGTCGAAGTGGACATGGTCAACGGCGTTACGGCGGTGCCGCTGAGCACATATGCGGCGTTCCATACGCGGATCTGCCGACCGACCGCCCTTACCGCCGAGGATTCGTCACGCGTAATAGAGTACGCAGTGTCTCGCGTCGGCCAAACATACGATCTGAAGAACCTTATCGATCTTGCGCGCTATCTGTTGCCCACACCCCCGCTGCCCAGGCGCTGGCGCCGGCGAATCATGGCGCTCGGTAGCGGGGACCCCACAAAGGCAATCTGCTCGACCCTGATCGCGCAGGCTTTTCAGTCGGTGAATTATCCGATCCTGCCCGACATGATCCGGCGACGCGACGACCCCGGTGCGGATGACCACAACCGGGAGATCCTGACAATTCGTCATTTCAGCCTGTATTCGCCACGCGACTTTGATATCTCCCCTTACTTCGATGTCGTCAAGCCCTCGATCGAGCATGGCATTGCCTATCGCAGCGCTGAGCGAAAACAGGTACCAGCTGCGAGCGGCGGTCAACCACAAGCGGCTTTGGCGAACCCGGCACCCGTCCAGCTGAACCTCTCTCCGGAACCCATCACCCGCTAAACCGGAACGATCAGGCCACGGCAGTTGGCCCCGATGGTGGCGCACATGAGCGCCAGGCAGGTTGCTAAGTTTCTAACGACCCCAGTTGATCTCGGCGGCGGTTTTCGGACCCATGACCGCCAATTCAAGGTGGCGCGGCGTATCGGATTCGGTTTCGGACAACGGGACACGGCCAGCCATGATTTCGGCGAATTTCTGAGGATAGAGCGGTAGTTGTCCGGGATCCGCGAAACCCGCGGGGAAAAGCGGCTGGGTGGTTGACGGATCGTATTTGTCCCCGGCGCCCAGTGTGTGCAAGAGCTCGTGGGCAACGATAACGTTGTTCTCTTCCGTCATGTGGTCGGCCGCAAACACATTGGCCACCCCGATCAGCCCCTCCTTCAATCCGATTGAGTGTTCCACTCGTCGGGTGATCGCCGGGTCATAGAACACGGCGAAAATTCGAACGTCTGGTCGTGAGCCTGGATAGTCGTCGTTGCGCCAGGCCCAAAAGCGCAGCTTCAGGCTCCACACGACATTGACAGCCATGGACCCGTGCCGGGGTAGAACTGGCGGTAGCTTCGAAATTTTCGGGCCAAGAAAGACATCGACTGGCACGACGAGGTTCACCTTGTATCGCTGCGCCTCGCGGCGCATGAAATCCCTGATGGACGCGAACGACTCGTTGGAGAGCGAGCCGATATAGTCGTCCGTCGTTTCGCGCCGGTCACCGTTGACGGGATATACGACAACATCCAGGGTGCGCTTCCAGGACTGGGTCCGCGATCGGGTCTGCCACGCACCGACTGCGACAGTCGCCAGAACGAACAGCAGAACCGCGACGCGGATCGCCTTCGCCATTCCGCAGCGCGCTTAGAGACGTTCGATAATGGTGGCAGTGGCCTGGCCGTGACCGATGCACATGACCTGAAGTCCAAGCGTGCCTCCCGTGGCTTCCAAGCCGGCCACCAACTTGGACATCAGTCCCGCGCCGGTCGCCCCCAGTGGGTGTCCGTGGGCGATGGCTCCACCCCAGGGATTGACCTTGTCCATGTCGGGACGAATTTCTTTCGCCCAGGACAGCACCACCGCCGCGAAGGCCTCGTTGATCTCGATCCAGTCGATATTCTCGATAGAGACCCCGGCTTTTTTCAGCGCCAGTTGCGTCGCCGGAATGACGCCGGTAAGTTGCATCATGGGATCTGAACCGACTGCGACGCGGGCGCGGAAACGCGCTTTCGGCTTGAAACCGTCGGCCGACGCAATGTCCCTGTTCGCAACCAGCACCGCAGCGGCGCCATCGGAAATCTGGCTGGAATTCGCAGCGGTAATCACGCCATTGCCGTCCGGACGGAACGCGGGCTTCAACGAAGCCATCTTGGCCACGTCGATCTGCGTCCGCACACCTTCATCGCGCTCGAGCTTCATGGCCTGGCCTTCCGGCGATACGCCCTGCACGGGCAGTAGCTCCGTGTTGGAGCCCGCCTTCTGCGCCTGCGCCGCGCGGCGGTGGCTCTCCCTTGCGAAGTCGTCAAGCATCTGCCGCGACAAGCCCCACTTTTCAGAGATACGTTCGGCGCTTTCGCCTTGATGGATGAGCTCGTGGCGTTGGAACAATTCCGGATTCAGCACTTCGAAGCCGCTAACCGTCCTGCCCAAGCCGATGTCGAGAAACATCGGCACGCGGGTCATGCTTTCGACACCACAGCCGACTACGTAGTTCATGTCGCCGGCGGCCACGGCCTGGGCGGCGAAATGCACCGCCTGCTGGCTTGAGCCGCACATGCGGTTCAAGGAAACGCCCGGGACCTTCACGGGCAACCCGGAAAGCAGCACTGCCAGCCGGGCGGGATTGGCCCCCTGCTCTCCCGCGAGCGTCACTGTCCCGTCGATCACGTCTTCGATCTTCGTCGGATCGATCTGCGATCGCTCGATGAGCCCATCGAGGGCATGCGCAAGCAACGTATCCGGCCGCTGCTCGCGCAACGCCCCCCCGCGCTTGCCGAACGGCGTGCGCACCGCTTCGATAATCACCGCTTCGTTCATGACGACCTCAGTTATTTGTGACCAGCACAACCTTGCCGGTGACGCGCTTGTTGATCACTTCGTTGAGTGCCTCCGCGGCACGTTCTAGTGGATAGGTGGCATGGATGTGCGGCCTGACTTTGGCAGCCGCGTACATCGCCATGAGATCATAGTTGTTCTCGCGATTATGTTCGGGTTCGTTTCTTGTGAACGCGCCCCAGAACACCCCGACGATGGAGCATCCCTTCAGCAGGGTGAGATTTAGCGGAACCTTGGGAATGTCGCCGGCGGCAAAGCCTACTACCAGGAAGCGGCCATTCCACGCCATGTCGCGCAGAGCCGGTTCCGAGTAGGGTCCGCCGACCGGGTCGTAGACGACGTCCACTCCCTTTCCCGCGGTGATGGCCTTTGTTCGTGCCCTCAGGTCCTCCGTCCCATAGTTGATCACCGCATCGGCGCCGTTCTGCTTGCAAATCTGAAGTTTGGCATCGTTCGAAGCGGCCGCGATTATCTTTGCGCCCATAGCTTTGCCCAATTGAATCGCAGCGAGACCCACCCCACCCGCAGCCCCAAGCACCAGCATGGTTTCGCCGGCCTTGAGGTCGGCACGATCCTTGAGGGCGTGATATGAGGTGCCATAAGTCAGCACGAATGCCGAAGCCGGCACGAAGTCCATTGCCAACGGCATGGGAATGGTACGTTCAGCATCGACCGCGATTTCCTCGGCGAAACCGCCCCACGTATTGAACGCGATCACGCGATCGCCGCGCTTGACGCTGGTCACGCCCTCGCCAACTTCCTTGACGATGCCGGCGACCTCGCCGCCAGGCGAAAACGGCAACTCCGGCTTGAACTGATACTTGCCCTGGATGATCAGGGTATCGGGGAAATTGACCCCGCAGGCTTTCACCCTGACAACGACTTGTCCCTGCGCCGCCTTCGGCGACGGCACTTCCTCGACTACCAGCTTCTCCGGCATCCCCAACTCTTTGCACAATACCGCTTTCATTGTTCAAACCTCATCTAGTTCACGCAGTTCCGTTCTTGAGGATCTTCTCTACCTGCCGCCAGCCGGCTTCCGCCATTGGCCGCGCACGCTTTCCCTGCTCCATCGCATGCGCGCTGGCTGCGGTACCGTCCTTGACGCGACCCATGATGCCTTGAAGTATCCCGGCCAGGCGGAACATGTTGTAAGCCATATAGAAATCCCAGTTCGGGATTCGGCTCCTGCCGGTGCGCCTGCAATACTCCACGACATACTCTTCCTCGGTCGGTATGCCCAGCGTACGAAAGTCGATTCCGTTCATGCCGCGGAACTGGCCCGGCGTCAGCCGCCAAGCCATGCAGTGATATGCGAAATCCGCCAACGGGTGTCCGAGCGTGGACAATTCCCAGTCGAGCACTGCGAGAATCTTCGGCTCCTTCGGATGAAAAATCACGTTGTCCATACGGTAGTCACCATGCACGATGGTGGTTTCATCTCCCGGTGGGATGTTCGCCGGCAGCCATTCAATCAGATTCTCCATCGCCTCGATGCGCTCCGTTTCGGAGGCCCGGTACTGCTTGGTCCAGCGGTTGATCTGGCGCTCGATATAGTTGCCCGGCTTGCCATAGTCGGCCAGACCGATCCGCGCGTAGTCCACCTTGTGGAGCGCAGCGATCACACGGTTCAGCTCGCCGAAGTATTGTGCGCGCTGAGACGTACTCATGGCGGGCAGCGACGGATCCCACAGCACGCGGCCTTCGACGTAGGCCATGATGTAGAACGCTGTGCCGATCACTGCGTCGTCCTCGCACAGGCAGTAAGTTTTCGCTACCGGCACATCGCTATCACGCAACGCCGTAATAACGCGATACTCGCGGTCCACGGCATGCGCCGATGGCAGCAACTTGCCCGGCGGCTTGCGGCGCAAGACGTAACGCGCGCCACCTGAAGTCAGCCTGAACGTGGGATTGGACTGGCCTCCCTTGAACTGTTCGATTTCGAGAATTCCCGAGAAGCCTGCGACGTGTTTGCGCAGATAGCGATCCAGGCTCGCGACATCGAAGCGATGCCGCTCCTGGACTGGCATCGTACCTACGAACTCCTCGTTCACGGACTTCTCTCCTCGACTACTGTAAGTCCAGCGAGAATACCATCGTGCTCGCGGCCCGCCAACGCGCGACTGGCAGCAAAAACCCGCATGCTAGAATCCCTGCGTTTTTTCTTCTGCATTGACGCCGATGAAAGAGTTTCGGGACCGTGTCGCAGTCGTCACCGGGGGGGCAAGCGGCCTCGGCCGCGCCATGGCATGGCGCTTCGCCCGCGAGGGAATGAAGATCGTTCTCGCCGACGTCCAGGCCGACGCCCTGAAGAAAACCGAAGTCGACTTCGAGAATGCCAGCATTCCGGTACTGGCTGTGCGCACCGACGTAGCGAAAGGCAAAGACGTCGAGGCGCTGGCCGACAAGGCATTCAAGACCTTCGGCGGCGTGCATATCTTGTGCAACAACGCCGGCGTCGCACCCGGCGGCAGGGTCTGGGAGCAAACGGCGAAGGACTGGGAATGGACGCTGGGGGTCAATGTATGGGGCGTCATTCACGGCATCCGCGCCTTCGTTCCGCGCATGCTCGAGCAGAACGTAGATTGCCACGTGGTCAATACCGCATCGGTGGCTGGACTGCTGTCGCTTCCGGGGATGAGTGTCTATTGCGTGTCCAAGCACTCGGTAGTCACGCTGACCGAATGCTTGCACCACGATCTGGTTGAATTCGGCGCCAAGGTGAAGGCTTCGGTACTGTGTCCGGCTTACGTCCCCACAGGCATTTCCGATTCCGAGCGCAACCGTCCCGCGTCACTGCGCGAGAAAAAAAAGAAAAGCGCGGAGGATTTGAAGCGGGAAGAGCAGTTGCGTCACGCGGTGCAGTCGGGACGCATTTCTGCCGAACAGGTAGCGGATCTGGTTTTTGAAGCGATCAAGGCAGAGAAGTTTTACATCCTTCCTCACCAGAAGATCAAGCCCGCGATCGAAACCCGCCTGCAGGACATTCTGCAGGAACGCGAGCCGACCAATACACTCCCGCGGCGCTAACTCGCGCCACCCCAAGGCAGTACGATCGCGGCCCAGATGCCGATGGCAAGCGCCAGCGGCAACATCAGTTGAAGCAGTTTCTCCAGCATGGCGCCTCCTTCCGGTTCGGACCCCGGACAGGATGGCTTGATATAAAAAATGGCCCGGCCCTCATCTGCCATGCCGAACGTCTCCGAGCGAAAAACCGGATGCCTGATTCGACTTTCTCGTCCGGCGACGATCCAGGTAAAGGAGCCAGCCCGACACCGCGGACAATGGCATAAGGAAACTTGCCGACATCATCAGCACGGCTCCGGGCAAGCCGAAGAAGCGACCCGAATGCAGCGAAAACATGCTACTCATGATCTTGCCCCCTGCCGGCTTTTCCTGATAGCGCTCATGCTCGATGAGCTCGCCGGCTGCAACGTCGAATACGATGCGGTTGATTGCGCGCGAATGTGGCGGATCGGCGTCCAGATATGTGATCTGCACCGGCTGACTGGCCTTCGCCGGTAGTCGCAATGTAGCGCTGCTATAACCACGCACCGTCCGCTGGAAGAGGTCCCAGGCGCGGTCCATGTCTCGTGATTGCTCAACGACCGGCTTCGCATGTGAAACGGATGTCCCGCTCGATCGCTCGAGACCAGCGGCACTCGGCGTCTGAATGGGTCGCGGCGCTCCGGTGAGGGAAAACAATGCGTCGCGATACCAGTTGTAGGACCAGTAAAGTCCCGTGAGCGCAGCCAGCAAATAGCAAAGCAACACCCAGGTACCCATTACCGAATGCAGGCTCCACAAAAACGCGCGCCCGCGTTGGGACCATTTGAGTGCCAGCCACACCTGCCAATCGAAGACCTTGCGCGGCCAACGCAGGTAGAGCCCAGAGAAGGCAATGACCACCAGTCCGAGTGTCGAAGCGCCGACGATTTGTTTGCCGACCTCGCCGGAGGCCAGATAACGATGGATCTGGGTGACGGTGCGGAAGAAATCTTCACCTCTGAGCTTGGGCAGAATCGCACCAGAGTACGGGTTGACGTAACGGCTCTCGCCGCGCCGTGCCGGTGGTTTGGCGGCAAATCCGACACGCGCTGCCTCCTCCCGACTGGAAAACAGCGTCAGGGACGCAATGCTTTTGTCAGGGCTCTGCGCCTGGATGCGCTCGATCAGATCGACCGGCGTCAGCGCAGAGCCGTCCCACACCGCAAAGCTCATCAAGTTCGAATTGATCTGGCGCAGAATTTCCTGTTCGAATGCAAGCATGCCGCCGGTGAGACCGACGATTGCCAGGACGATGCCGGCCGTGATGCCGATGAACCAGTGAATCTGAAACAGAACTTTTCTGAACATCAGGCCAGCAGCCCGAGCATTTGCAACAAACGCGCATTCGGGTTTGTGGCGTCGTGCAGGTTGCGCCAGGTTGTCGAAATGTAGTCGAGAACTTCCGCGTCAGTTGCCGGCTGTTTCTCGCCCGAACTGGAAGTCCTGCTGATCGGATGTCCCAGCTGGCGCAGCCGCCCGAGCACGGCCGTTGCCGCGGCACCGGCGTCGTCGAAACGGACCGCGGCTTCGATCGCCGCCGCATGCACGATCTCGCTATATGACCCTGAACCGGTCCCGGGACACGCAAGCGGAACCTGCTGCAATTGCTCGCGTATTCCGGCCTCGATCAACGCGGAGTTCACTTGCAACCATCCCTTGGCAGCGCGCACCGGCGGGCAGGCAGCGAGGTGTCTGGACACGACAAGCTGCTGGATCACGAATGAGGTCTCGCTGGTCGTGCGCTTGCCGGCGACCTGATGGATCTCGCGCGCGCTCGCCGGACCGCTGGCAAGCAACGCGTGTACCGCACGCACGGCTGTTTCCTGATCCTCGAGATTGAATTGCAACGGCCCGCCTTCGCTGCGCAGCGGCAGGCGTTCCGGCAGATTGACGAGGCAGAATGCCAGCCCATCGAGACGATCGAGCGGCAGATCCACGGGTTGCCGGGCCGGCGCCTGGGCGATGTACAGGTCCGGCCGAAACGAAGTATTGGCGACGAAGTCACGATGCAATTCGAGCGCCACGCGACTCGGTACCTTCGGCAACAGATCGCGGAATGGTGCCGGCACCATGAGTTCCGCATAGTTATCGGCCGGCACCATGCTACCGGCGTAGGACAGGCCGGCCTCGCGCATTGCGCCCTCGACCTCGGAGAAATAGAAGGGGTCGCCGTGCGGAGTGAGGTACTCGTGCGCGACGTAGTGGATGTCCTGGCGCGCGATCTGCTCGAGGTGCCGTTCCGCTGCGGGAGCCGTCTTGAAATAGGCCGCGCCGTTGCGCGCCAGCGCGCTGACGTAGGCGAACGCGGCCCTTGCCTTGTCGATCGAGTCGCCCGGCAGGCCCTCGATGTAAGCCTGCATCATGCGGCGCAATGGCTGCACGTGCGCCCAACCCGGCATGGCGTTGTAACTTACCATCAACAGGCCGCCGCGTTTGAGCCTGCTGCGGGCGAATTCGCGGATCTGCGCGCGCACCGGCTCAGGGACCCAGCTATAGACTCCGTGCAGCACGATGAAGTCGAAGGCGGGAAGCTGCGCTTCGAGCATCTGGGCAAAGCTCTTGAAATGGAACGCGACGTTACCGACGGCCGCTGCGCTGCGCAGCCGCTCGGCATACTCGATGTGCGCCGGATTGAAATCGCAGGCGTGGAACTCGCCGAGCGGATGTGTCGCCGCGAGCAAGAGGCTGGTGATGCCCTTGCCGCAGCCGAGTTCGCACCAACTGAAGCGTCCGTCCAACGGCGGCGCGGTGTAGCCGTTGATCGCCGCGATGTAAGCGAGCCAGGCGGGTGCCTGGTACGGATAGAAGTTCCCGGTGTATTCGACGTCGGTGATGTAACCCGCCTGCGTCATGGTTCGGCCCACATCCTCAAAAGATTGTGATAACAGCCGGTCAGCGCAACCAGCCCCGGATGCCCCTTGGCATCCGGGGTCAGCCGCACAATCGCCATGTCGAGATCGAACAGCAGCGCCCTGCGCGCGTCATCGCGAATCATGCTCTGGATCCAGAAGAACGAGGCCACGCGGGTGCCGCGCGTCACCGGCGTAACCCGGTGCAGACTGGAGGATGGGTAGAGCACCAAGTCACCAGCCGGCAGCTTCACTTTGTGAACCCCGTACGTATCCTCTACTTGGAGTTCTCCGCCGTCGTAGTCCTCCGGCGCAGTCAGAAACAGTGTCGCCGAAAGATCAGTACGAATGCGCAATCCGCTTGGACCGTGCACACGCACCGCGCCGTCCACGTGATTGCCGAACTCCATCCCGCCTCGGTACCTGTTGAACAGCGGAGGAAATACACGCTTGGGCAGGGCTGCCGAAAAAAACAACTGGTTGCGCCCGAGTGCGGCGACAATCGCATCGCCCAGTTCGCGCGCCTCCTTCGAATCCTCCGCAATCTGCTCGTTGTTCTTCGCCAGCGCGGACTGGTGGCCGGATGTCACGTTGCCGTCGACCCAGGCCGCGCTGTCCATGCGGGCACGGAACTGCGCGACCTGTTCGGCGGTAAGCACTTGCGGGACCTGCAATAGCATTTGGCTGGCTGCCTTTCGGGTGGCTGGCCGGTTGCGTTGTCAGTCAAACCTGTAGTTGAACGAGATCAGCCCGGTGAGGGGCTGGCCCGGGGTTACCCGGTTCGGGGTGTTCTGGTAACCGCCGACGTAGTAGACCGTGTCGGTGACGTTCAGGACATTGAGCCGGACTTCGTATTTCTTCTGCACGTATGCGACGGTGGCATCCCAGCGCACGTAACCCGGCGCTTCGCCGCGGTTCTGGTCATCGAGCCACCAACTCGAAGACGCAAACGCTCCGCCGCCCACTTCCCAGCCGCCGCCGAGACGGTAGATCGTCCAGACGCTGCCCGAAGCATACGGCACGCCCCATGGCACATTGCCTTCAGTGGGCAGGGCTGGCGGCACTGGATCGGCGGCTTCGACGATCTCGCCGTCCATGAGCGCCATGGCACCGTAGACATCCCACTTCGGCGCAAGTCGGCCAGCAGCGGAAAGCTCGATTCCGTCCACGCGGCGTTTGCCCTCCAGCACGACTGTACCCGAGGGATCATTCATTCGTGCATTGATTTTCTCGGTGCGGAATAGCGCGGCACGCACTTGCAGCCCCATTGCCAGATCCCACTGCGCCCCTATTTCGTAGTTGCGGTTTTCTTCCGGGTCGAGATTCGCAAGCGTCTGGGTGCCCAAGTTCGTGCCGGTGGCGCCGTAAACGCCGAGTTCGCCGGAAGGATTGTACGAATTGCCCGCTGAAATATAGTAGGACTGCGCGGCGCTCGGCTGCCAGATCAGCCCGGCCCGGCCGCTGACCATCTCGTCCACGCGAGAAAAGTCGATCGGGATGCCGTCCATGCCTTTGGTGATCGTGCCAGTGGCAATGTCGATTTGTTGCACGCTCGAATCGTAGCGTTCCCAGCGAACCCCGAACAGCGCCTTCCATTCGGGGGAGAATTCCAGCTGGTCCTGCACGTATACGGCGATGGTTTTCGCATCCGACACGTTGTTCTGGTTGGGCGTCTTGGTATAGCTGAGACCCGTGAACGGGTCCGGACTCAACAACGGCGTAGTCGCCGCCGGCGCCTGAACCCCCGCGGTGAGGGGATCCGCGTCGAAGTTGTAGCTGACCCGGTCCAGGTCTTCCTTGGCGAGTTCCAGTCCCGTCAGCACCGTATGCTTGATCGCGCCGGTTTCCACCTTCCAGGTGAGTTCGGTCTGGTTGATCAGCACCGTGTCGTCGTTGTCGCGCGCCTTGTTGTGAATACGGTTCGCCAGCAGCAGATCAAACGGGGTCCCCGCCGTGACCGTATTGCCGTTGGCGTCCTTGTCGTTGAGGGTGGCGATCGTGGCTTCCATCTCGCGCTGGTAGTTGGCCCAGCGCGTGGTGTTGCGGACGTTCAGCGTATCGCTGAATTTGTGGTCGAGCCGCAACGTCGCGATGTTGGTATCCCACTCGGTGAAGTCGTAATTGGCAAACCCGTAGTAATTCTTCGGATCGATGGGTGGAATGCCGAAAAATCCTGTACCCGCGGTGAACAACGTCGGTTGGCCGTAATCCGTCTGCCCTTCGGTATGCAGATAGTAGTAGGCAAGCGTGACTTCGGTTGGCGTACCGATACCGAACTTCAGGCTCGGCGCAACCCCGACTTGCTTGGTCTCGACGGTGTCGCGAAAGGTGTCCGAATCCTCGACAAGCGCATTGAGCCTGAAGGCGCTGGTGTCGCCCATTTGCAGATTGAGGTCGCCGGTCAGTCGCTTTTCGCCGTTCGAACCCAGGGTGATGCCTGCTTCCTTCAGCGTGCCGAGGTCCGGTTTCTTGCTCACCTGGTTCACGACGCCCCCGGTCGAACCGCGGCCGAACATCAGTGCCGAGGGACCCTTGAGCACTTCCACCGACTCGATCGCAAACAGGTCGCGGTTGTACTCGCCGAGGTCGCGCAACCCGTCGATGAACAGGTCGCCTCCCGAAGGGAACCCGCGCAGGTAGAAGAGCTGGTTGTTCTGGGTTCCGCCTTCTGGCGCTGCGTATGCAATTCCCGGAACGTTGCGCAGCGCATCGACCAGCGAAGTCGCGCCCTGCGAACGGATGACCGATTGCGGCACTAAGTTGACCGTCTGGGGAATGTCGCGCAGCGGCGTCTCGGTGCGCGTGGCCGTGCTGGTGGACTCCGTGCGGAACCCCTCTTGCTCCGCGGCCGAGGTCACTTCAACTTCCGGCAGCGTGGACTCGCTTGCCTGTGCAACCGTGCCAGTTTCTTGCGCGATTGAATGCATCGGCGCAAGCGCCATACCGGTCAGGATCGCGCCCACCGGCAACCATCCACTGCGCGAGGCCTCTCGTTGCCCGATCCCCGGTGCTTGTTGTTTCGCGAAATGGCGGGTGCCGAGCCCAGCCAGCGCAGCCGCGATCGGCCGCAATACTGGTTTCTTCTTCATTGGTTCTCCCCGAGTAGTGGAAACTGGCTGGCTACCCGGAAAAACCGGTTGGCTGGCTAAAGATTAGTGCTGCGTACTGTGTACTGTGTGCTGCGTTAGCTCCTCAGTCCTCATCACTTCGTCAGAATGAGTTTGCCTTTGCTGGTCTGCCGTAGCGTGTAGACCGCACCGTAATGTTCAATCTGCAGTTCGTGACCACCGGCCAACAACTCGGTGCTCGCAATTCTGCGCTGCACCGATGTCCTGATCTTCCGATCCGCCGTCTCGGCTAACGCGAGATCCATATCGGCAGCCTCAATGCCCTTCGTATTCATTTCCGTATCGGTTCGGTGATAAAGCCGATCTTGTTCACACCGGCGTTCTGCGCCGCGGCCATGACCTCGGCCAGCTTCTGGTACTGCGTGGTCCTTTCGGCGCGCAGGTGCAGCTCTGGCTGCGGCTTACGCTGAGCTGCGTTGATCAGGTTGATCGCCAACTGTGCGTCGCTGATCAGCGTGTCGTTCCAATAGAGCCCGCCGACTGCGTCTATGGAAAGCGTCACGGTCTCCGGTTTTTCCAGGTTGACCTGCGCAGTGGCCTTCGGAAGATCGATCCTGATCGAGTGGGTCAGCAGTGGTGCGGTGACGATGAAGATGATGAGCAGTACCAGCATCACGTCGATCAACGGAATCATGTTGATCTCCGCCATCGGCCGTCCGACATCCTCGTCGCTGAATCCGCCGAAGGCCATCACGCCACCTTCGGTTTGGCGCCGGTCGCAAGCGCCTTCGGTGCCGCCCGCAGGCTGCCGCCGCTGTCGAGCTTGGCCCCGGTCGTCAGGAACGCGTGCAGGTCGTGGGCGAAACCATCGAGCTCCGCTAATACCACGCGGTTGCCACGAGTGAAGGCGTTGTAGGCCAGCACCGCGGGAATCGCGACCGCGAGCCCCGCGGCGGTCATGATCAGTGCCTCGCCTACCGGGCCGGCCACCGCGTCCAACGTGGCGCTGCCGCTCATGCCGATACCTATGAGCGCGTGATAAATCCCCCACACGGTGCCGAACAGGCCAACAAAAGGAGCGGTGCTTCCAACCGACGCCAGCACGGTAAGCCCGGATTCGAGCGCGGCCGTCTCCCGGGTGATGGCGCGGCGTATGGACCGGGTAAGGAATTCGTCCTGCCCGCCCGCCTGCGTCAGTCCTGCCGTGGCTGATTTGCGGTAGTGGCGGCTTGCCTCCACGCCTTGGGCCGCAACGCGCGCGAATGGATCCTGCGGCTCCTTCTGCGCGAGTTGTGCCGCCACCACGTCGATCGAAGGCGCGCTCCAGAAACTGTCGAGGAAGTCGCGGACGCGACGGCGCATCTTCGCATTGAGGATCGTCTTCAGAACGATCAGATACCAAGACGCAATCGACATCACCAACAGGATCAACAGTACACTCAGGGCGACCGCGTCGCTCTGTGCCAGGAATGACGATACGCCGTAGGCATTTCCGGTTGCCATGAGAATGCTAACCCTTGAGTGAAAACTTGATCGGGACGACAACCCAAGCTTCTACCGCTTGTTCGCCTCGCTTTGCCGGCACAAACATCCAACTCTGGACTGCATCATGCGCGGCACGGTCCAGGCGCGGAAATCCGGAACTTGATTTCAGTTCGACTTTCGTCGCATTTCCCTCCACGGTGACATAGACACGCAGCATCACCGTGCCTTGCTCTCGGAGCCGGAGCGACAGGTTCGGGTACCTGGGCTTGGGGTTGCGCAAATAGATGGCCGTCAGCATCTCCGAATTCAAGGTCACTTCAGCCGGCTGCTCCGGCACCGGCGCAGCGATGACCTTCTGCGGCACCGGTTCCGTTACGACGGCCGGCATTGGTTCGGGGGCCAATGCAATCAGCGGCACCGGCTCGGATATGCGTGGAATCGGTACCGGTACTTCGGTTATTGCGCGCCGCGACGGCTCTGGCGGCGGGGGCGGCGGAACCGGTTCGACCATCTTCTCCGGCAACGGCTCCGGACTCTTCTCCACCAGTATCGGCTTGGGCAGCAGCGGTTCAGGTAGGACCACGCGTTCTACCGGTTGCGGCTCTGGTATCGGCTCGGGTTCAGCCTTCACCTCGGGTACCGGCTCGGGTGCCGAATGCAATGGCTTGGGCGACTCAATCGGCTGCTGCGGCGCCGGCAACAAGCTGACCAGCAAAGGGATGGGCTCGATATAACGCTTGGCTTCGAACAACTGTACGAGCAGCAGTGCCGCCGCAACATGCGCGACCACCACCATTGCCAGTGTGCCACGCGAATGTGGCAGCGGCTGAGCGGCAAGATGATTGAAGGTAGGTGTCACGCCACAGTACCCAGACGCGGGTTACGGCGACCACGAAAGCGCAACGTCGCCGCGGCGACAACTCGCGTTGTCGCCGGGCGCGCATTGATCTTCTTGTTCTCCAAGCGCTCCGGACGCGTCGTCTTCTTATCCATCATTTCTGCCACGTGCAACCCATACCCGGCCCTGACCGGAGCGCGGCGGGAGGCGAATCTCCCCACGCTTCCAGGGGACAGGTCCCCCACCCCCGCAAAGGGGCTGCACTAACGGTAATGCGAATTGTTCGCATTAATGGGGCAGATGTCAACATTCTGTTGAAATTGGCCTCTTTATTGGGTTCTGGTGCCGTTCCCGTTTGTCCATTGAACGGTCATTTCAGTGAGAACTTGATCGGAACGACCACCCAGACATCGACTGCCTTTTCTTCACGCTTGGCAGGCACGAATTTCCAACTACGCACGGCATCATGTGCCGCCCGATCGAGCCGCGGATAACCCGAAGAGCGCTTGAGATTCACCTCCGTGGAAATTCCGGCCGCAGTAACGAATACGCGCAGCAGTACCGTGCCCTGCTCGCCCAGCCTGCGCGACAGGTTCGGGTATCCGGGCTTGGGGTTGCGCAGATAATTGGCTCGCAGCATCGCTGCACCCATCTGTATTTCCTCGGCAACGTCGCCACCAACGTCGAGTGGCGGTTCCGGAAGCACAACGATCTGGGACTGGGGCACCGCAGCCGAAGGGGAAGGCAGCGGCGCTTGCGCCATCTCGGCTGCAAGCATCTCGTTGTTAGCTTGCCGCGGGGGTTCGCGCGGCGCCATCCGCGGAGCCTCCGGCGCCGCAATGTCGCGGTCAGGAGTACGCACCGATTCCGGAACGATCGGTTTCGGCATCGTCGGCGACTGGGCGACCTCCACCGCTCGCTGCTCATTCCTCACTTGCCGCGGCGGTTCGTGCGGCGCCATCCGCGGAGCCTCCGGCGCCGCTATCTCGCGCTCCGGACCACGCACCGATTCCGGAACGGCCGGTTTCGGCATCGTCGGCGGCTCCACCGCTCGCATTTCATTCCTCACGTGCCGCAGCGGCTCGCGCGGCGTCATGCGCGGCACTTCGGGCGCAACTGTTTCGCGCTCTACTCGGCGTATCGGTTCCAGAGCCGTCGGTGTCGGCATTGTCGGAGCCCGTGCCAACCGGATCGGCTCGAGCGGCATGTCCCGGATCGTCTCCTTGGGAGGCGCGGGGCGCGGTGGCATCGGCGATTCCCGCACGGGCACCGTCGGTTCGACCAAGGGCACCGGGGCAGGTGTTGGAGTCGGCGCTGCGACTGGCGTGGGAATGGGTTCGCGTCTCGCCTGCAAGACCGGCACCGGCATCCGGTTTGGCTCAACCGTGATCTGTTGCGGCGTTTGCCTCGGTTCCGGTCGCACCTCCACCGTAGGTTCGGGCGGCGGGGGCAAATCGAATCGGGGCAGCGGCTCGGCCGGGGTAGGCGGTTCAAGCAGAACTCGCTCCGGCACCATTTCCGGCGGCGGTGGAGGTTCCTCGATCTTCGGCTCGAGCGGCTTTTTCTTCGGCAAGAGCTTTTCCGGGATTTCGCGCGACGGCTGCAGGATCTCTACGATGAGCGGCGGCCGCGGCTCGCTGCGATGTGCATCGAGGAGTTTCACCAACAGCAGAGTGCACACAACGTGGGTCAGCACCACAAGCGCGAGCGCGTGCCGCGAGTGCGGAAACGCCTGCATCGCGTAGTTGAATGCCGGTGGTGACGCCAAGGATGTGGTCATTGTCGCCCGGTGTGCTATCGCTGAACTGCTAGTACGTCTTCCGCGAAGCGCCTCGCGACTCCGGTTGCGTTGATCGATTTGCACCAAAGGTCCGGCAGTTCGACGCCAAGCTCTCGCGTCACGTTCGGACCCGAATCTGTGAAATGGGGCATCGCTTCTCCTGTTTTTCTTGTCGGCCGTCTGGTGCGAACAGGCTGCCTGCAGAGCGCAAGGAATTGCACTCCGCGCTGGAGCAATACATGGAGTTAACGCGGTTCTTGGACTTGTTGAGAATGATACTCATTTGTGAACAAACTCGTCAACATCTCGCCTTGCTCCAGCTTTTCTGCCGAGTCGTTCCGCAAGCACACTGATCGGCGCGATGAATTGAACCGGTAAACTGCGCCCTCCGAGAAAATTGGACATCTCATTGACTTCTCCTCGCGCATCTTTCATTGCCGGCCTCAAAAACACGGTCCCACTGCTGATCGGCGCGGCTCCCTTCGGCATTATTTACGGGGTAATCGCGACTGGCGTGGGCATTCCAGTGGTGATGGCGCAGGCGATTTCGCTGATCGTGTTCGCTGGCTCGGCTCAATTCATCGCCGCACAGTTGATCGGCGCGGGCGCTTCGGGACTGGTGATCGTGTTCACTACGTTCATCGTCAATCTACGGCATGCGCTGTACAGCGCTTCAATGGCGCCGCACCTGAGAGATCTGCCTCGAAGTTGGAAGTGGGTGCTTTCCTACCTGCTTACTGACGAGGCCTTTGCGGTTGCGATCACGCACTACCGCGACAACGCAGGCGAACCAAACCGGCACTGGTATTTCCTCGGCGCTGGCATCGCACTGTGGGCCACTTGGCAGGCAAGCACTGCAGTCGGCATCTTCCTCGGCACCGAAATACCGCACGACTGGTCGCTTGATTTCACCCTGGCCTTGTCTTTCATAGCGTTGCTGGTGCCGGTGCTCAGAACCCGAGCCGACATAGTTGCGGCGCTGGTTGGCGGCATCGTCGCGGTAGCGGGCTTCGGATTGCCGTACAAGCTCGGGCTGATAGTGGCCGCGTTCTGCGGCATTGGCGCAGGGATGCTGGCGTGGAGGCTGGCGAAATGAATCTCTGGCTGGTGGTGATCGTCGCGGGTGCGCTGACTTTTCTTATCCGCCTTTCGTTCATTGCGCTACTGGCGAATTGGCAGCTACCCCCATTGCTTCAACGTGCGCTCGGATTCGTGCCGCCGGCAGTGATGACCGCGATCGTGCTTCCGGAGTTATTGATTCGCGAGGGCCATCTGGCGGCGAGCCTGGACAATCACCGTCTGATTGCCGGGATGGTCGCGATACTGGTAGCGTGGCGCTTCAAAAAAATAATGCCGACCATCGTGGTCGGCATGACTGCCCTATGGCTACTGCAATGGTTAGGTCCGTAAGACCCAATTAACTTTGCCTACGCCGTCTTCATCGCCTTCGTGTTCGCGCGTATGAAGTCCGCCATGCGGGCAACGCCCTTCTCGATCGCTTCGTTGGAAGCGGCGTAACTGAAGCGGATGTGCTGGCCTTCGTTGGGTACGCGCGGACCGAAGTGGATGTCCGCCAGCACCGCCACGCCGGCCTCGGTCAGCAACCGCTTGCGGAACTCCTCCGAATCCCTGGCTCCGATCATCTCGCAGGCAGCGGTAACGTTCGGCCAAGCGTAGAAGGCGCCGCCCGGGTTGCGGCAAGTCACGCCGGGTACGCGGTTCAGCAACCCCACGATCAGATCGCGCCGCGCGAGAAAACTGTCACGCATTCTTTTTGCCTCATCCTGCGGACCGTTCATTGCTTCCACCGCCGCCCACTGCGTGATCTGCGAAGCGCAGGAATCAGTATTGGTCACCCAGCGGGTGAATACGGGCGCCAGCGCCCTGTTTGCGGTAAAGCCGAGGCGCCAGCCGGTCATCGCCCAGGTCTTCGACGCGCCGTCGGAGATGATGGTGCGCTCGAGCATCTCCGGAAACTGAGCCAGCGACACGAATTCGCCGTCGTAGCAGAGCTGCGAATAGATCTCGTCCGCGAACACCCAGACTTGCGGATGCCTGCGCAGGATCGCAGCGATCGCTTGCATGTCCTTCCTTGGAATGATCCCGCCGGTCGGGTTCTGCGGCGAGTTCAGGATCAGGAGCTTGGTTTTCGGCGTGATCTTCGCTTCGAGCTCGGCAGGGTCGAGGCTGAAATTGCGCGATTCGCGCAGGTGTATCGGCACCGGTACCGCACCATGCGCGCGGATCTGCGATTCGTATATAGGAAAACCCGGGTTCGGAAAGACCACCTCGTCGCCCGCTCCATAGTCGGTGACCGAGAGGATCGAATAGGCAATGAACGGTTTTGCGCCAGCGCCGACAACGACGTCGTCCGCGCTCACTTTGATATGTCGTGTGCGGTTCAGAAAATTCGCCGCCGCCTCGCGCAACTCTAGAATCCCGGCCGAAGGCGTGTAGCCGTGCTTGCCTTCGCTGATCGCTTTGATTCCCGCGTCGCGGATGTTTTTCGGGGTGTGAAAATCCGGCTGACCGATGCAGAAGGAAATGATGTCCTTGCCCTGGCGTTGCAGCGCGCTGACTTCGGCCAGAACCACGAAGGCGTTTTCGGTACCGAGATCGTTTGCTCGGCGGGATACTGCGGGCATTGGGGGAACTCCTCCGGGATCAAAAACGCGGGCTTCAAAGACTGGCGCGTCCGACCGTAAGCGTTTATATTTGAAGCACTTATAGCACGATGAGCGAGAAACGGTCAAACCGTTCCAGTGCTACAAACCTCTACAAACTAATGTACGCCGGTCCACTGAATCCCCAACGAAACGGTTGTCTCCATGCCTTATATCGAAGAATCACTTTCCGCCGGCGAGCAGATCATAGGATTTTTCAGACTCCACTGGGTTTCCAAGAGTTGGATGGTCCTGTGGATCGTACTCGGGATACCTACTCTGGGAATTACGCTGATCTTTGCTCTGTATGAATTCCTCAAGTTGCGGTCCATCGAGCAGGGCGTCACCAACAAGCGCGTGATCTACAAGAGGGGAATCATTAGCCGCAATTCCGAGGAAATGAAATTGAATTCCATCGAGACGGTGGAGATTCATCAGGGCATCTTCGGGCGCATCTTTGGCTTCGGCGATGTAACGGTGACCGGACGGGGCTTGAGCAACGTCGTCTTCCAGACTGTCGACGATCCCATGGCGGTGAAGCGGAAGATCGAAAGCGTCAGCAATCCCGTCATTTGAGCCGCAGTTGATCGGATCGTATTGGCTGTCCGACTGCCTTCCGAAGGCGTATCGTCTGTATCAGGCATAGTCGATGGGGCAGTCGTATGAACGAGCAGCAGGCCGCAATCCTGCGGCAAAACATGGTCCTCGAGATTGCCGCTCAAACCGTGCTCGCGGGTGAACGGATCGGCAAGTACAACCTCGATCCGCGAGTTATGGAAGCCATGGGCAAAGTGCCGAGGCACGAGTTTGTTCCCGTCGAGGTGCAGCCCTACGCCTATCTCAACCGGCCGCTCCCGATCGGCTTCGACAAAACTATATCCCAGCCCTTCATCGTAGCGCTGATGACCGACATGCTGGAGATCCGCAAGGAAGACGTCGTGCTGGAAATCGGCACGGGTCTTGGCTACCAGGCGGCAGTGCTCGCGGAGTTGGCGCACAAAGTGTACAGCGTGGAGATCATCGAGGCGCTCGCCCAGCAGGCCGCGAAGCGGCTTGGCCGTACAGGCTGCACCAACGTCGAGATCAAGGTCGCCAACGGCTCCCGCGGTCTGCCCGAGCACGCACCGTTCGACAAGGTCATGGTAACGGCGGCACCCGACCTCATTCCACCTGCGCTGATCAATCAACTCAAGCCCGGGGGCAGAATGATGATTCCCGCAGGTTTGTCCGACAACCAGCAATTGATCCTGGTCGAAAAAAGTGCAAACGGACGATTGGCAACCAGGGAAATTCTTCCGGTTCGCTTTTCGCAGCTCGAGGGGGCCGAGTCTATCTAGCGCGTGCTGGCGCAATTCCGCCGGATGCTTGCAATGGTATGGAAGAACTCGATCATCAGGCAAGGAATGAAACCGTTGGAGGAAACGTCATGACCATGGCAGCCTCAATTCAGCAACAACTGAATCCCCTGTTCCCCGGTCTGATGGGAGTGCAGTTGATCGAGGTCACGCCCGAGCGCGTAGTCGCTTCGATGGAGGTGCGCTCAAACTTGTGCACTACAGGGAACGTACTTCACGGCGGCGCGATCATGGCATTCGCCGATACGCTCGGGGCCGTAGGGACTCTGGTGAACCTACCGAAAGATGCTCGCACCACCACGATCGAATCGAAGACCAATTTTCTACGTGCGGCGCCCGAAGGAACGCGCATCATCGGAGAGTGCACCGCATTCCATCGCGGTAGGACGACGATGGTGTGGCAAACGCAGATAAAGAACGACACCGGCAAGCTGTGTGCCGTCGTAATCCAGACCCAATTGGTAATTCCTGCGTGAGCGGCTATTCGGCTCGACTGGCATCGCGTCTCCACGTCGCGGAAATGCGCAGTGAAGGTTGTGAGGGCGAACAAAAGCCGGGCATAACCCGGCTTTTTGTCTACCTGTACCTCAGAACCTGAAGACTATACTTGCCGAAAGAAAGTCCACATCGCTTTCCCCGGTGGTGTCCTCATCGCCGACATCCAGGAACTTCTCATATTCGACACGCAGGCCGAGATTCTTGCTGAAGTTGAACGCGGCGCCGATGCCAAACATGGGATCAAAGCCGGTTTCGCTGTCCGACCCGGACCCGAAAACACTCGAGGTGGCGCTCACATCCAGGTCCCACCGAAAGATGCCCGCTTTGGCCATTAACTCGAAGCGTTCGCCCAAGGGAATAGAACCAACCAAAGCGAAGTTGAACCCCGATGCCTCAATTGTTGCCGTGGTTGACCCCAAAAAGCTATCCGTTCCGCTGAGCTTTGCTTCGCCAAGGTCGTAATAGCCAACCTCGAAGGCAAAATTGGGATTGAACTGATAACCGCCGAAAATCTTGAAACCGCTGTCTGAGTCGTCGGAACTGCACGTGATATCAAGGTCGCATTCTATGTCTACTTTCGTCTGACCAAATCCACCTCCGGCGAAGCCACCCGCGGCTTGAGCCATCGGGGTAAAGAAGATCCCCAGAGCCAGAGTCAATACAACTCGCAACGCTGAGAATTTTCCCACAACCGTCCTTTGATGAAGGTTCTCCATGATGTTGGTTCCTCCAAAAAGAATGTTAGCGGCAGACTACTATAGCCATGCCATTTTCATATTACTACTTCTTGAAGGAATCGAGCGGTGATTCTGGATTGTTTTTTGAGATGCTGTGCAAGTAAGACTCCCAAGTTGCAGGTCATCGCGTTCAGGCCCCGACGCGCCCTCCTTCCTATTCTGCGGGACGCGGGCTCGCTGCCCCCATGCCCAGCGCAAAAAACAAGTAGCCGTTGCGCCCGGCCTTCTTGGCGTGATACATCGCCACGTCGGCGTTATTCATCAGTTCCTGCAAAGTCTTTCCGTCATCAGGAAAAACACTGATCCCGATGCTGCCCGAGATTTCCAGTTCGTGACGCTCAACGGAAAACGGGCGTGACAATTCCTGAAGCATCTTGCCGCCGATCAGGGCTGCGTCCTCCCGCTTTGACAGTTCGTTGATCACGACGACGAATTCATCTCCGCCTACACGCGCTACCGTGTCTTCCTTCCTGATGCAACTCGTAAGGCGCTGCGCCACGGTTTTCAGCAACTCGTCGCCAATGCGATGGCCGAAGGTATCGTTGACGGATTTGAACCTGTCGAGATCGACGAACATCAGGGCGCCAGATTTGCCGCTGCGTTCGCCACGGAGTATGGACCGTTGCATCCGGTCCTCTAGCAGAAGGCGGTTGGGCAGTCCTGTCAGATTGTCGTACAGGGCAATGTTGCGCAATTGCTCGTTTGCCACTTGCAGAGATTCTGCCTGTTTCACGGTGCGGGCAGCGAGCTGGGAATCGAACGCGGAAATCGCCAGCGTGACACCCAGGATGCCCAGAGTCCCGATACTGACCAGGACTGCAAGAGTTTGGTTGCTCAGACTGGCGACGGAATCAGCCGCGAGACAAATGCTGTCAGGCGCAAACTCGGCCGCCGCCATCGCCGTGTAGTGCATCCCGGCAATGGCAAACCCCATGAGGAGTGCGCTGCCGATCTTTGCCATGATGGCGGTACCGGGGCGCTTTTGCCGCAATTGAAAAGCCATCCACAGCGCCGCGAGCGACGCAACGATCGCGATGATTACCGAAGCGATGAAAAGCGCACGGTCGTAGACAATCGGGGGCGTCATCCGCATCGCCGCCATGCCGGTGTAATGCATGGCGCAAATACCGGTCCCCATCAACGCCGCACCAACGGACAGGTTTTGCGCCGTCATCGCGGGCCGCCTTACCACGTACAAAGCGACTCCCGACACTGCCGTCGCGATCAACCAGGACAGTGCATTGATCGGGACATCGTAGGCCAATGGCACAGGCAGATGAAATGCCAGCATGCCGACAAAATGCATCGCCCATATGCCGGTCCCCATGGAAAATGCACCGCCTAGCAGCCAGAATCGGGAGCTTGCGCCGCTTTTCGCGCTCACGCGGCCAGCAAGATCGAGAGCCGTGTAGGACGCGATCACCGCGACCAGCACTGAAAGTACGACCAAACCCGGATCATACGAGCCGACCATGACGGGCCTCACATCAGCAGACAGGTGCGGGGGTCGAATGTCTGGCTATGGCGCACACTGGTCGCGCAGCTTTGACGCCCCCTTTAATTTCAATAACGTTACACGATTCCCCGCCCTAGGCAAACTTTTTCTGGGACAGACATGACCGTTCACTCCCGGAGATTGAATGCCGGGAATTTTTGGCATAACCTTCGATGGTGTTGCGTCGCGTCGTGCGTCAGCACCGAACGCGTGCCGAACAAGTTTTCAAATGTTGGAACGCTTTCCATGGCGAAAGAACCATTGCGTGCCGCCCGGGGCTCCGGCCGTTCCGTTCCGGTCATGCTTCTGGTCGGTACGCGAAAGGGCGCATTCATCTATCGGTCCGACGTTGCGCGCAAGAAATGGCGGGTCGATGGACCGCATTTCCTGGGCAACATCGTCAATCATCTGGTGCTCGACCCGCGCGATGGCCGCACGCTGCTGTTGGCGGCAAAGACCGGACACCTTGGACCGACGGTCTTTCGCTCGCTGGATAGCGGCCATAGCTGGAAAGAAGCAAAACAGCCACCCGTCTTCAGGAAAGCAAATGAAGGCGAAGAAGGACGTTCGGTGCAAAGCGTGTTCTGGCTTTCCCCCGCGCACGCTTCGGAGCCGGACGCATGGTATGCCGGCACCGCGCCGGCGGGCATGTTCCGTTCTCAGGATGGGGGCGTGACCTGGGAAGCGGTCGCCGGTTTCAACGATGGCCTGTATCCGAGGATCAAGGACAAGGTGGGCGAGGTGCCCGATGGCTCGCTGCTGCATTCCATACTCGTGAATCCGCGGGACGCTCGACATCTCTACATCGGCATTTCCACCGGTGGCACTTTCGAGAGCAGTGACGGTGGAGAAACCTGGCGCCCCCTTAACAAAGGCGTGGAGGCCTACTTCCTACCGGACAAGAATACGGAGTACGGACACGACCCGCACCTGATGGCCTTGCACCCGCTCAAGCCGGAGCGGGTCTACCAACAGAATCACTGCGGCATTTATCGCCTCGACCGGCCCGCCGTCGAGTGGCAGCGCATTGGCCTCGCCATGCCCAACGAGGTCGGTGACATTGGTTTTCCAGTGGTGTTGCATCCGCGCGATCCGGATTGCATCTGGGTCTTTCCGATGGACGGCACAGAGGTATGGCCGCGCACCAGTCCGGATGGCAAGCCCGCAGCGTACCGAACCAGGGATGGCGGCAACTCCTGGGAGCGGCAGGACCGCGGACTTCCCGCGGAGCATGCGTGGTGGACGGTCAAACGCCAGGCTTTCTGCGCCGATGACTGCAAATCCCTGGGACTCTACCTCGGCACCACCAGCGGCGAAATCTGGGCAAGCACCGACGCTGGCGAGAACTGGTCGCAGATCGCGGCGCACCTGCCTCACATTTATTCGATAACGGCTGCACCGGATCTCTAGTGTCCTGTTTCGCTAATTCGTGGGATAACTCGCGAACCTTTGACGCCAGTCCGATGATCTATTTGGCAGCAATCCATCATCGATCGGAAAAACCGCGAAATCGGTGTCAGGCAAGGCGCGAGTCCTCGACAGTGGCGGGGGCCGGTGGAACGTTGAGTAGGGATCGCCGTAGAGCGGAAGAGGCGCCCCGAACGTTTTGTGTTCGGGGATCTGACCTCGGAGGCGATCAAGGGCGGCGGGCGATCCCTTGTGCGTCTGATCTCAGGTCGCATCCCCAAATACAGTTGGGGCCCCTGCTCCGCCTCGACAGCCGCCCCGCTCGCGGGGATGCGACCGTGCAACCGGCCAATAGCGTGTCGATCACCGGCCTCACGCGTGTCTCCGCGGTCAGATCCCCAGAGGAGTCCCTCCTCCGCGCTCCGACACGCACAGCGAGGACTCGTAACACGGCATGGCGGCGATTCTCGTCGGGTTTTCAGCCACGAATTAGCGGAACTGGACGCTAGATGCGTGTCGTGTTGCCGAGCCCACTTTTCTCATACACCGGCGGTCAGCGGGAGATCGAAGGCACCGCCGAATCGGTCGGGCAATTGCTGAACTTTCTCGAATCACGCTACGTGGGCATGCGCCACCGTATCGTCGACGAACAGGACCGGATCCGCCCGCATATCCGTTTCTTCGTAAACGGCAACGGCGTTACCCGCCTGGATCATCGCCTGCAAGCCGATGACGAAGTGATCATCGTTGCGGCGTTGAGCGGCGGATGAAGCGGATCAACGACTGCCACGACGTGCGCCGAAAGTCTTGCGCTTTGCCGCACGCGGTGTAGGATTTCTCGTGATATGTACTTCCAGTCATCGATAGAAGGCGGAAGGATCATGCAAACAGTCCGATTTCTTGTTCTTTCTTGGGCCGCCGTATTGGCCTGGTCGATACCGGCCGCCGCGGCAGTGACCGTCTCTTTCATCGAGCCGGAGAATTACAGTGACGCCAACCTGGATGACAGCTACCAGGTCGGGGCCGGTGACAAGGGCTTGAATGAGATCCAACGGCATCTCGAAAGTCTGGGTGAACGCTATCTTGCGTCGGGCCAGGAACTCAAAGTGGACATACTGGACATCGACCTCGCCGGTCGCCACGAACCATGGCGGGTTAGCGCGCAGGGGGTACGCATCATGCGCGACATCACATGGCCACGGATCAAACTGCGCTTCGTCCTGGAAAACGAAGGAACCGCAGCGACAACGGCCGAGGAGTCCGTTATCGACATGAATTACCTGGGGCGCCATTCCGTGTACTACTCAAGCGATCGCCTGCGCTACGAAAAGCAGATGCTGGACGACTGGTTCCGCGCCCGCTTCGTTGAACACCGGGCACCACGCTGAACGACTTTTACAGGGCGGTGCGGGTCCGCTGTCTTGCCGGCGCATGCGGACATTCGCGGGATCCGAACTTCCTGACTAGCCCGCGCAAGGTCAAACAGGCCGCCGTGCTGGTAGCATTGTCCCTGCCCTTTTTCCACGAGAACTGAATGAAGGTTTCAACAGTATTGTCCGCAAGCCTTGCGGCGTTTCTGATTGCCGCGTGCGCTTCGATGTCCGATAAGCCGCAGCGTTTTGAGCTGCGGGGATTCTCGATTACCGCCCCTGCAGCGATCGAGGGCGAGAAACCATGGAGCGTCGCAAAGCGAACGCCCGACCTTCTGATCCTCGGCAAGCCCGGTGATTACGAAAGCGAGGTATTTGTCGTGCAGGCCGCGATCATCACGCTTCCGGCACTTGCCTCTCCCGAAACCCTGTTGCAACACGTCAAAGGAGCGCAGGCGCGCGAGTTGGATCCCAAGCGTTTCCGCGTTCTCAAGCACGATCTGAGTTTGCACCCGGTAGATGGGGAGTCTTGTGCGCTCTCCCACATCGACGCGGTGGACCGCGCCGTACGCAGCACCACCGGACCCACCGCAAACACGATTCTGGAAACGCTGACTTTGACCTGTGCGCACCCCAAAGACCGGAATGTCGGAATTAACGTGACTTATTCGCACCAGCACTTTCCGGAAGACAAGGACCCGCACTTCGTCGAAAAAGGCAGCGTCATCCTCGATGGTCTCAGGATCGATGGAAATCCATGATCGGCTCCGCGAGCATGACCCACGACATAGGCCGGCGTAAGCTTGTTTGGTGACCTGACTCGAATCCACCAAGTGGCCGTTCCCGAAATCCCCGACCGCGAAATCGTACACGCACCGCATCCGCCACTTACCGGTTACTACGGACGGGCTGAGGATAGACCCGGTTGGGTCCGGCGCATGTTCGACGGCACGGCCGCGGACTACGATCGCATCGAACGCCTGATGGGATTCGGTTTGGGTTCCCGCTATCGTCGCGATGCTCTAAACAGAGCCGGATTGCAGCAGGACATGCAGATTCTCGACGTTGGCGTCGGTACCGGCCTTGTCGCGCGTCAGGCCGCCGCTATCGTTGGGAACCCTGCCTGTGTCACCGGCCTCGATCCGAGTCCGGGAATGCTGCGAAACGCGAATGTACCGGCCGGCGTCAGGCTGGTGGAGGGATCCGCCGAGAACATTCCGTACCCGGACGCGAGCTTCGATTTCGTCAGCATGGGCTATGCGCTGCGCCATATCACGGACCTCTCGGAGGCGCTCTGCGAGTTCTTCCGCGTCCTGAAGCCCGGCGGAAGGCTCTGTATCCTCGAGATCACGCGCCCCGAGAAAAGATTTCATGCAGCGCTGCTGAAATGCTACTTGCGAGGTGTGGTGCCCTGGCTGGCGAAGCTGGCCGCGCGGCAGGCTGATACGCCGCAACTATGGAGTTATTACTGGGACACGATCGACGCCTGCGTGCCACCCGGCCGCGTGTTGCACACGTTCGAAAGCGCGGGATTCTCGAACGTTCATCGACACCTTGAACTCGGAATTTTTTCCGAGTACCGGGCACAGAAGCCAGTTTGTTAGTGACGCACGGCGGTCGCCCCGCAAATTTCAGGTCAGCACGGCCTCTGTATGCGACGCAAACAAGCGCTCCATTTCCCTGCGCACTTTGACTGCGTGGCAGGATTCGTCGATTGCGACGTCGGTCCAGCGAAGCGCCTTGCCCGCGGCGACTGGCTTCAGCAACTTCACACCATGGGCGAGGCCGAGTGACAAACCGCCGAGTTTGAGCGAAGCTTCCGCGGGAATGAGCTTGCCGACCACCGTGTAGCCGCCTTCGCCGTCCAGGATCTCGCCGGGTTTCAAATCGCGCTTGGCGGACGCCACGACGTCCGCACGGAATCCAGTCGGACAGCCGGTCGGCTCGCGCCTCAAACCAACCGACGCAACAGAAATACCGACTTCCAGGCCGATCAGATGCCAGCGCTTGTACAGGCAGGCATATCGGCCCGAGGAGTCGGTGCGCACCATGTATTCCTTGAAGCAGTTACGGATGTACTCGGTCTCGCCCTCGAACACGACCCATACGCCGAAGCGGATGTCGTAGGGGATCACCCGTCCGTCCGCCTCCAGAGAGGAAATCACTTCCACCTGCCCCTTGTGATGCAGATGGCCGCCTTCGGACACGGGACGCATCACGGTGGGAATGTCGTCTACGCTGGCGGGCGGAAACAGCAGGCCATTGGGCGCCGGAGTAAGTCCGGTGGCATTGCACACGGCCGTGCTCTCGATGGCGGGCTTGGAGCCGTCCAGGAAGGAATTGAACATCTTCGGATTCAGGCCGCCGATCCTTGCCTGCTCCGGGGTGAGGCCGTAATAGCCCCACACAGTTTCGGGGGTGGACTGGGCGAAATGCGGCAACCATTTGTGGCCGCGGCCCGCCGCGACGACATTGAAGCCTGCAGCGCGCGCCCAATCAACCAGATCGCAGATCAACGCAGGCTGATCGCCATACGCCAAGCTGTAGACCACGCCGGCTTCCTTCGCCCGGCGCGCCAGCAACGGGCCGCACATCGCGTCCGCTTCCACGGTAACCATCACGACGTGCTTGCCGTTCCTGAATGCTGCCAGTGCATGCTCGACCGCGGCGATCGGATTCCCGGTCGCCTCGACGATGATGTCCAATGCGGTGTGCGCAACGAGCGCCTGCCAGTCGTCCCCCACATGCGTAAGCCCAGACGAAAGCGCCGCGTCGAGCGACGGCGCGGCATATCGCTCCGCTTTCCAGCCCACGCGCTCGAGATTGGTCTTTGCATTCTGCGGAGACAGATCGGCAATGCCGGCTAAATGCAGGCCGGGCGTTTTCGGCACCTGCGCGAGGTACATTGCCCCAAACTTTCCGGCGCCGATCAGCCCGACGCGCAGGCGCTTCCCCTGCGCTTCACGCTCCTGAAGTTTGGCATAGAGGTTCATTCCGGCTGACCTCGTTATGCAGCGACCAGCGGCTTGAGTGCTTCCTCGGGCGTGCCGTCTTTCCAGGGCAGCGGCACGTCGTAGTCGCGCAGCAGGCAGTCGTCCGGCAGGCACTCGATGGGCGTGAAATCGCGATGTGCGATGTACTCGGGGCGCTTGAAGCGGCGGATGTGATTGGAGACCGCGCACAGACTCAGGTACACACTCACCCGGTTCCACGGCGACAGGTTGGACGACGAGGCATGCACCAGGCAGGAGTGGAAAAGGATCATCGAGCCGGCAGGCCCTTTGGGCGCAACGATGCCACCACGCCCAACCAGTTTGCGAATGCTGTCTTGATTGATGGTCCACAACGGATAGCTGGTGGTCGAAGTATCGTGCTGTGCGTCGAGCACGCCGAGTTTGTGGCTGCCCGGGATGAACATCAGCGGCCCGTTGAACTCGGTCACGTCGTCCAGGAAGATCGCCACGTTCATCGCCTTGGGCTCCGGCATGAGATCGTCGTTCTTCCAGGTTCCGTAATCCTGGTGCCACTGCCAGACGTCGCCGTCGAAAGCCATCTTGCCGTTGATCTTGAATTGGTGCATGTATACCGCTTCGCCGAAAAGCTCCATCACCGGCGCGACCATACGCGGGTGGCGCGCGAGTTTGGCGAACGGCTTGCTGTACATGTGCGCGGCGAAATTGGTGCGCACCGCATCGCTGCCTTTCTCGCGCACGTTTTCCGGACGGCGCTGTGCATAAAGCGCCGGAACCTCGTCGAGTAGGCTCTTCATCTCCCGCGCCGTGAACAGGCTCGGGAAAAAGAGATAGCCGTCGCGGTCGAATTGACCGATCTGTTCGCTGTTGAGTTTCATCGATCCCCTCCTGCCTCTTCTATACGCGTACTCAGGACGCCTCGCGTCTTAGCTGGCCGCGTTCGATCCGTGTACAGAATACGGCGTTCACAGCCAAGGTCAACCCCGAAACTGGCGGCTACTTCCTGGGACCCAGGATATTGGCGGCGGGAACCGGTTTGAGGAAACCCTTGAGCTGGAGTTCACCTACGGACTCCAGCTCGACGAAGTCCTCGACTGCGGCAGATGCTTTCTGAGATATCAGGATCTGCCCAGGCTTCGCCTCGCTGCACAGGCGCGCCGCAAGGTTGGTGACCGTTCCGATCGCGCCATAGTCCCATCTGCCTTCGAATCCGACTGCGCCGATAGTCGCGAAACCTTGTGCGATGCCGGCGCCGAAACCGAGATCGAACCCGCGCTTGCGCCACTTCGCCGTCAGTTCGGCGAGCCGGTCGCGCATCTCCAACACCATGCGTACCGCGCGTGCAGCCGGATCGGATACTGGAACCGGGTCGTTGAAGAACACCATCATGCCATCGCCGGCGAATCGCTCGAGCGTGCCTTCATGGGCGAGGATCACCTTCCCCATTGCCGCGTGGTACTCGTGCAGCACACCCATGATTTCTTCGGGCTCGTTGGTCTCCGCAAAAGCAGTGAAGCCGCGCAGATCGAGAAATACCACGGTCACCTCGCGGCGATGGCTTTTGAGCGGATCCTCTGCGCCGCCAGAAACGATCAGGTCGGCGAGCTGGGGCGAGAAGAAGCGCTTGAGCCGTCCGAGCCGCTCCAACTCGGACACCTGCTCGGCGACGCGACTTTCGAGCGTGCGGTTCGATTCCCGAAGCTGCGCCGCTTGCTCATGGACTGTGTCCTGCAGCGCCTTGATGCGCAGCATCGACTTGACACGACCCACAAGCGCAATCTGATCCACGGGCTTTGTCAGATACTCATCGCCACCCGCTTCGAGCCCCGCGACCACGTCCTTTGAATCCGACTTGGCGGTAACCAGAATGATCGGCACAAAAGGCAGTGCCGGATCCGCACGTAACCGGCGGCAGACTTGAATGCCGTCAAGCTTGGGCATCATCACGTCCAGCAGGATCAGGTCAGGCCTATGCTCGCGCACGGCGCTCAATGCTTCTTCGCCGTCGGCCGCAGTCTTGATCTCGTATCCCTGAGCTTCCAGCCGCATTTGCAGAATCTCGACATTGGCAGGGTTGTCGTCAACGACCAGGATTCTCGGCGGGCTATGCATGGTCAGCTTCCATTCCCACTCAGCCGGGGGGCAGGCTCAATCCAGATACTCCTTGATCTTGGCGAGCAGCAGGCGTGGGCTGTAGGGCTTGGTCACATAGCCGTCGCATCCCGCCGCGAAGGCCTTTTTGTCGTCACCGCTCAGCGCGTAGGACGTCACGGCGATGATCGGGATTTTTTGTAGTTGCAGATTGGCCTTGATGCGGCGCGTAACCTCGTAGCCGTCGATTCCCGGGAGCTGAATGTCCATCAAAATGAGATCCGGCCGCTCGCGTGCAGCCGCCTCGATCCCCTCTTCCCCTGTCGTGGCCTCAATCAGCTCGTACCCGCTCGCCGTCACCAGATCACGAACGATCTGGCGATTGTCCTCCTGGTCCTCAATTACCAGAATGCGTTTGCTCATGCCGCCTCCTCGTGCCGCTCGGTCCGTACTGGCACACTAAATGAAAAGGTTGACCCTTCGCCGACCACCGACTCGACCCAGATTCGCCCGCCGTGCAGGGCGATGATTTTCTTCGCGATCGCAAGGCCTAAGCCCGTACCACCCTTGGCGCGTGTCGACGAGCCGTCCACCTGCTGAAACTCCTCGAAAATCCGCTCGTGCTGGCTCTTTGGAATACCAGGCCCGGTATCGGAAACTGACACTATGAACGCGGCATCCACCGCGTTCACGCCGATTTTGACCTCGCCGGCATCCGTGAACTTGATTGCGTTGCCCACCAGGTTCAACAACACCTGCACGATCCGGCGCTCATCCGCCCTTCCGACAGGCAATCTTTGCGCGACTTCGACTGTCAGCCTCAAACCTTTTTCCCTTGCCAGGGATTCGACCGAAGCCACCACTGACTGCACAGCGTCCTGGAACGAATAGTCGGAAAGCGACAGCGTGAGTTGACCCGCCTCGATCTTGGAAAGGTCTAACACGTCGTTGATCAGTCCGAGCAGATGGCGCCCGCTTTTCTGCACTCTGTCCTGGACGTCCAGTATCTTGGCCGGCACCTTGCCGTAGATGCCATCGACGATCAGTTCCGTGTAGCCGAGGATCGCGTTGAGTGGCGTGCGCAATTCGTGGCTCATGTTGGCCAGGAACTGCGATTTGTGCTGGCTTGCGATCTCCAGCTCGCGGCCCTTCTGCTCGATCTCGCTGAAAAGGCGAGCATTCTGGATCGCGAGAGTGGACTGGCCCGCGAAGGTCTGCAGCAGGTCGACAATTTCTGCCGGAAACTCTCCGACGCTCTTTCTGGAGACAACAAGGCTGCCAAGAATTCGTTCCTCGCGCAGCAAAGGAACGGCCAGCACGGCGCGCGCACCCGCTTGCATCGTCGCGTTTTGCAGCGGGCTGGTATATGCCCCTTCGGCACGTATATCCGGAATTTGGATGGGCGTGCGTTCGGCGGCGGCTCGTCCGGTTGCGCCTTCGCCTATCCGGAGGGGCGTCGCCAGCAGTCTTTCGACCAGATCCTGCGGATATCCGTACGTCGCCCTCGGCCGGAACTCTTGGGTCGCCTCGTTGAATTCGTAGACGGCGCCTCCATCGGCCGACGAAAGTTCCACTGCCTGCGCGACGATCGTCGAGAGTACCTGGTCCAGGTCGAGCGTTGAATTGACCGCCTGGCTTACCCCCGCGAGTGAACCCAATTGCTCGACAGAGCGCGCCAACTCCTGGGTCCGTGATTGCAGTTCCTTGAACAGCCGCACGTTCTCGATGGCGATCACGGACTGATCGGCGAAAGTCTTGAGGAGATCGATTTGCTTCTGCGAGAACGGCCTTACCTCTGTGCGCCGAGTCAAGATGGCGCCTATGGAAACGCCTTCGCGCAGAAGGGGTGTTGCGAGTATCGTGCGATACCCGACTATCGCCTGGAACGGCTTCGAATCCGGAAAATCGCTTTCCAAGCTCGTCAGGATATCTTCCACATGAACGGTGCGTCGATCGATAACGGCTCTCCCGGTCACGGTTTCACGTGTGAGCGGGAGAGGATGAAGAGCTAACGGTCCGACCACTGCTGCCGGTTTGAGAAAACTCCCTTCGACTATGTATATCGCTGCATCGTTACCCTCGCAGAGTCTGGCCGCGCTTCGCGCGACCGTATCCAATACCGGCTGCAAATCGGTCGGCGAGCTGCTGATAACTTGCAGAATTTCGCTGGTTGCGGTCTGCTGCTCCAGGGCCTCGGTCAAATCGCGAGTGCGCTCCTCCACCTTCCGTTCCAGGCCCGCATACGACTCCTGCAGCCGTTCTGTCATGCGGTTGAATTCTTCAGCCAACGCCTGCAGTTCGTCACCGCTCTTTACCGCGATTCGATGCTCGAGCGCTCCCGCGCCGATGCGGGCAGCGCCAGCGCGAAGCGCCTGGATCGGCGACACCATGCGGCGTACGAGAAACAGGCTTGCGATGATCGAGATCACGACACCGACGAGTACGAGTATCACGGTCCGCCAGATTGACGCGTACAGCGATGCGTAGGCCTCGGTGATCGGCAGTTCGACAAAGACGGACCAGTTCAAGGGCGTGATCGCAGCGTGCGCCGAAAGGACTTCGCTTCCGCGCACGTCGCGGCCGACCATTGCTTCATCAGATGTGTCAGCATCGCGACGCGATGTCACGGCGGCCGCGCGGACCTGCGGAAGCGTTGAGAGATCGGTTTTCTGTAAGACCAGGCTGATGTCAGGATGGGCGATCAGGCGGCCGTGCTCATCCACCACATAAGCATTTCCGCCCTTGCCGACCTTCAATTCCGAGACCACGTCCCAGATGAATTTGAGGTTGGCCTCGGCAGCCACGACACCCGCGTCTTCGCCCACTCCCGAGATTGCAATCGTCATGTAGGGTTCGGACTCTTTGCGGAAGTTGATCGGGCTGAAGTACGTCTTTCGAGCCATCGCTTCAAGGTACTTCGGTTCCTGCGATAAGTCGGTATTGCTGCCGATGACATCCATTGCCAGACGTGACACGCGCAATTGCTCATGTCCGGTGGGATCAATGTGGCTCACTTCGGTTATGGTGGGCACCTGGCGAAGGAGCCGCAACGAGTCCAGCCGGCGTTGATCGAGGGGGACGCCGCGCGGACCCCAGGGCGTTTGCGCGATCCAGGAAAGATTGTGTTCCAGCTCGCGTACGAACTGCTCGATCCTGATCGCCGCTGCAGCCGCTTTCTCGTGCTGGATGCGGGCAAGCGCGGACTTGTTCTCCTTGTACGAGAAGTAGATCTCCACAAGGCCGCTAATAACCAGCCCGCCCATCACCAGGAAGACGAGCGGGATCGCGTACTTGAAAAAGAGGCTGCCGCGCCAGATCACCGGATCACCTCATCCGCCCTCAGCAGGATTGACTGGGGTATCGCAATTCCGAGGGCTTTGGCAGTCTTGAGATTAACAGTTAATTTGAATGTGGCCGCCTCCTCTACAGGCAGTTCACTGGGAGTGGCTCCGCGCAAAAGGCGGTCGATGAAATAGGCGACCCGCCCCGCCACCTCGGTGCGATCCGGGGCATAGGACATCAATGCACCCGCCATTACAAATTCGCGTGATTGCGTCATGGTCGGCAATCGCGCTTCCGTGGCGAGCGTAATAAGCCTGATGCGATATTCGTAGATCATCGGCGAGTACAACAACATCGCAGCCTGCGCGGTCTTTGCGGCGCGTTTCATCGATTCCTCGAATCCCTTCGGATTCTTCAGTTCGACAAGCCGAAGCTGCAGCCCAAGCGGCTTCGCGGCGGCTTCCAGTTTGTCGATGGCCCGCCTGGCGGGGTCATGAACTACGGCTACTCGCGTGAGTCCAGGCACCATCTCCTTGAGTAACTCCAGGCGCTTGCCGCCCAACTCGACCTGGCGCGAAAAGATTCCGGTTACGTTGCCTCCAGGCCGGGTCATGCTGTCTATCAGGCCCGACGCTACGGGATCGTGGTCGTAGGCGACTACGATGATCGGGACCGTGCTGGTTGCCTGCTTTGCGGCACGCAACGAAGCCTCGTTCACCGCGACGATCAATTTCACCTTCATCCGCACGAGTTCGTTTGCCAGCTTCGGTAGCTGCTCTACGCGACGATTGGCGAACCGCTGTTCGATCCGGATGTTCTGGCCTTCCGTATATCCCATCGCGCGCAATTCCGTGCGAATCGCCTCCATCGACGGATCGTACTGCATGGCGGAAGACGTTCTGAGAACTCCGATGACTGGAACAGCACCCGTTTCCTGCGCGTACGCGCTCACCGCCCCGGCCAGCGTGATCATCGCCATAGCCAGTATGCGAAGGCGAACAATCACCGCATCACCTCATCCGCCCTGACCAGGATCGATTGCGGGATCGTGATGCCAAGAGCCTTTGCAGTCTTGAGATTGACCACCAATTCGAACTTGGTCGGCTGCTGGATAGGAAGGTCGCTGGGCTTTGCGCCCTTTAGAAGCCGGTCCACCAGGCCAGCGGCCCGCTGGAACATCTCGCGCATGGCGGTACCGTAACTGGCGAGGCCGCCTGCCTCTGGAAACTCCCGCCACGCGGACACCGCCGGGAGGCGGTGCTTGGCCGTCAGCTCAGCCAGCAAAGGCGAAAGGCGGTATAGCGGCGGTGAGCCGAGCACGAGAAGGGCACCTGCCCCTGCTTTCGCGATTTCACTTTCGGCGCCGCCTAGACGGGCTGAGTCCCGGATCTCCACAAAATTGAGGTCAACACGCCGCGCACGCGCGGCGGACTTGACCGCCCCGATCATCGACGCCGTCTCCGGGTCAACGGGACTGACGAGGATCGCCACGCGGCGCACGCCGGGTAAGATGTCGGTGATCAGTTCCAGTCGCTTGGCGCCCAGATCGGCGTTCAGCGAGGTGACGCCGGTAACGTTCCCGCCGGGTCTGGGTAAGCTCGCGACGAGCCCGGTGCGAACCGGGTCCACCGCGTGCACGAAGACGATCGGGATAGTCGCGGTCGCTTTCATGGCAGCAACGGTCGACTCCATCGTTCCGAGGGAGAGAATCACGTCGGGTGCCAGGCGGACAAGTTCCCGCGCCAGATCGGGCAGCCGAGCGGGCTTGTCCTCCGCACTTCGGAAGTCGATGGTCAGGTTGCGCCCCTCGATATAACCGAGACGACGGAGTTCTGCGACGAAGCTCTTGGTGTTTGGTGAAGCCAGCCTAATGCCTAGAGTGCTGAGGATGCCGACCCGGGCGCTGGGCGCGAGCTCAGTGCCGAGGGCAACCGGCGCCACCAGGATTCCGCCAACGAATGCCAAGCCCACTGCTCTGCGGTGGGTCAGCGTGGCCAATCCCGACAAGAAGCGGAAGTAGGGGTTTCCACCGGAGCTCATGTCGATCCCCGTTTGGATAATCCGAATCACCTTACCTTGTCCGCCCGGACCAGAAGCGCCCACGGAACATCGAGCCTTATCTCGCGCGCCCTACACAAATCGATGTTCAGTTCGAATTTGATCATCATAAGAATCCGTCGAGTCATCGAATCACCTCATCGGCTCTAAGCAGGATCGACTGGGGAAACTCAATTCCAAGTGCTTTCGCTGTTTTCAGATTTACGACCAATTCGAATTTGGTTGGCTGCTCGATCGGCAGGTCGCCAGGTTTGGCGCCTTTGAGGATCTTGTCGACATATACCGCCGCGCGGCGCATCTGGTCCGCGTAATTCGCGCCGTAAGACATGAGCCCGCCTTCATCCGCAAAAGTTCTCGACGCGTAGATAGCCGGTAGGCGGGCATTTAGCGCCAGCTTGGCCAGCGTCACCCTATGAACGTAGTAAAGGGGGTTCTCATGGAGGTACAGCGCCTGAGACTGGGCACGGCTGACTGCCAAGAAAGCCAAATCGAACTCCTCGGGCGTTTTGGCGAGAACAAATTTCAGCTCGACGGACAATGAGCGTGCCGCCTCCTTGAGGACATCAACCATCCCCGCTTGCAACGGCGTCGGTGGCGTGGCTGGATTCCACAGAACCGCGACCCGGGCGAGCCGTGGATTCGTCTCCTTCAGCAGTTGCAGCCGCTTCGAAAAGAGTTCGGTTGACAAAGATGAGAGTCCAGTAACATTTCCGCCAGGATGCGCAAGATTCGTGACGAGGCCGTTTGCGACTGGATCGAACAAGGCTACAACGATGGGAACGGTGGATGTGGCGCGGCGCAGTGCTTGCGCAGCGAGTGGATTCGTCCCCACGATCACATCCGCCTTGAGCTGGACCAGTTCGTCGGCGAGGCTTTGAAGACGATCTGGATTGCCCTGCGCTGTCCGCAGTTCGACCCTGATGGTGCGCCCTTCCACGTACCCCAGCTCGCGCAGACCTTTGCGCCATGCCATGATGACTGGGTCGTCCGGGTCACCCGCGAGCCGAAGATAGCCCACGACCGGAACCTTATTCGTTGGCTGTGCCCACGCACATGTGGTCGCTACCGCGAGGTTCAATGCGACGGCGAGCAGCAGACGACGCTGGATCATCGAATCACCTCATCCGCACGCAACAAGATCGATTCCGGGATCGTAATGCCTAGTGCCTTCGCGGTCTTGAGGTTGACGACCAGCTCAAACATAGTCGGCTGTTCAATCGGCAGGTCGCCGGGCTTGGCGCCCTTGAGGATCTTGTCGACGTATACCGCTGCACGGTGCATTTGGTCCTGCATGCTGGCGCCGTACGACATCAGTCCGCCGCCGTCAGCGTAGTACCTCGCCCCCGCGATGCCCGGTAACCGAGCCTTCGTCGCCAACTTGGCCAGCGTCGTTCTATAAGCGTAGAAGAGAGGGCCGCCGACTACGTACAGACCCTGTGCGTTTGCTCGCGCGACAGTCGCGAAGGCAGCATCGAATCCCTCGGGCGTCTGCACACTCACCAACGTCAACTCGATCGACATCGAGGATGCTACTGCCTTAAGGTCCTCGACCATCTTCGCTGTAGAGGGCGTGTCAGGATTCCACAGGACTGCCACGCGATTGAGTGGTGGGATTGCCTCCTTTAGCAGTTGCAACCGCTTGGCACTGAGTTCGATACCCATGAACGAGAGCCCGGTGATGTTACCGCCGGGACGCGCGAGATTCGTAACCAGCCCGGCTGCGACCGGATCCAACAGGGCAACCACGATGGGAATGGTAGATGTGGCACGCCGGAGCGCTTGTGCGGCAAGCGCATTCGTCACGACGATCACATCCACATTGAGCCGCACCAACTCCTCGGCGAGGCGTGGCAGACGATTGACTTGGTCTTGCGCGGTCCGGAACTCGAATTTGATGTTGCGGCCTTCCACGTATCCCAGCTCTCGAAGTCCCTGCCGCAAAGCCTCGACAAACGGGTCCGTCGCGCCTGCCGTGAGTGTAAGCACCCCTACGACCGGAATCCTGTTCGCCTCCTGAGGCCACGCGACGATCGATGCGATAGCAATGGACATCCCGATGGCGAACAGAAAAAAGCGTTTCCTCACCGGATCACCTCGTCCGCCCTGACTAGGATCGACTGCGGGATCGTAATGCCAAGTGCCTTGGCGGTCTTGAGATTGACCACAAGTTCGAACGTGGTTGGCTGCTCGATCGGCAAGTTGCTAGGCTTCGCGGCCTTGAGGATCTTGACTACATAGCCTGCGGCATGACGAAACATCGCGGGGTGGTCGACTGCATAGGAAAGCAGCACCCCCCTTCTCGCGAGAGGCTTGTTGGCATAGACGATCGGCAACTGGGATTTCAATCCCATTTGCAGAAATTCCTCTTCAAGAGCTGTCATGGACGCATCATCGACGATCAGCAGTGCGTCCGCATTGGATCGGGTCAACCGCGAGAACGCTGCGCGCAGTTCCTTCACGTTTCGCACGCTTACGAGCTTCAGTTCGACACCCAAACCGGGTGCCACGCCCTTGAGCCGGCTGACTACTTTGCTGTTGAAAGGTGCTTCCGGATTGAAGATAACGACAACACGCTTGGCACCGGGGATCGCTTCCTTGAGCAACTGCAAACGCTTGGCCGCGAGATCGACGGTCTGATTGGTCAGTCCGGTGATATTGCCGCCGGGGCGCGCCAGGCTTGCGACGACCCCGGACCCGACAGGATCGCCGACCAACGCCATGACAATGGGGATGGTGCTTGTCGCCTTTTTGGTTGCGAGCGCCGCCGGCGTGCTTTCCACGACTATCACATCGGGTGTGCGCTGAGCCAGGTCGGCGACGGCCTCTGACACACGGTCGTAACTGCCACCACCAAACCACCATTCGATGCAAATGTCCCGCCCTTCCACATAGCCTGCGTCATGCAGTCCGTGGCGGAACGCCTTGGCTTCTTCGCTCTGCTCGCCGACGCTTACTGCGATTACCCGGATGTGGGGAACCTTGTCCGCAGCGTCCGCAGCGGGCACATGCAGGTGGCCCACGGCTGCAAAGAGCGCAACCCACGCAAGGACAACCAGGCAGCTTTTCTGAAGCCGACATGCGCGCACAGTTCCCCTCCCAGACGCAGCGATGCGACACTGATACAAAGGCCTCAATCCACTATGGAGGACGGGCCGGCGGCCCGTCAAGCACACGACGCATCCTCGTGCTACTTGCTGCCCAGCCGAGCAGCAATCTCGCCGACGACGCCGCGCCGGAACGCGAGCACGGTAACAACGAAGATTGCGCCCATGATGACCGTGACCCATGAGCCGACCTTGTCCGCGAGTTCGTTCTGTAGCACCACGATGATGACGGCGCCGGCGATCGGTCCCAGCACCGTACCCACGCCGCCGACCAGCGTCATCAGCACCACCTCTCCAGAAGTTCCCCAGTGCACATCGGTCAATGTGGCGAATCCAAGTACCAGGGTCTTCGTCGCGCCGGCAAGGCCGGCGAGCGCGGCCGAGAGCACAAAGGCGACCAGCTTGTAGCGGTCCACGTCGTACCCCAGCGACAATGCCCGCGGCTCGTTTTCCCGGATCGCTTTGAGTATCTGGCCGAAGGGCGAATGGATGGTGCGGTAAATGACGAGGAATCCGGCCACGACAACTGCGAGAACGAAGTAATACATCATCATGTCGTCGCGAAGATTCAGGAGACCGAACAGCATCCCGCGGGGCACTCCTTGCAATCCATCCTCGCCCCCCGTAAACGGCGCCTGCAGGCAGAAGAAGTACACCATCTGCGCGAGAGCCAGCGTGATCATTGCAAAGTAGATGCCCTGCCGGCGGATCGCCAGTCCACCGAACACGACCCCGAGCACGGCAGCGGCCAGCGTGCCCAGAATCAATCCAATTTCAGGTGTCACCGGCAGGTGCGTCATTACGTACCCGGTCGTATAGGCGGCAGTTCCGAGAAACGCCGCGTGGCCGAAGGACAGCAAACCGGTGAAGCCCAGCAGCAGGTTGAAGGCGCAAGCGAACAGCGCAAAACACAGCACCTTCATCATCAGCACCGGATAGACGAAGAACGGCGCCGCTAGCAGAGCGGCGAGAAGAACCAGAAAGGCAACGTGGGTACGAGTCACGGGCCTACTTCTCGCGCCCGAACAGACCGGCCGGCCGGATAAGCAGCACCAGCGCCATGATCACGAAAATGACGGTGGCTGAAGCCTCCGGATAGAACACTTTTGTGAAACCTTCGATGACGCCGAGTCCGAGACCCGTGGCGATCGAGCCAAGGATCGAACCCATCCCGCCGACGACAACCACTGCAAACACGACGATAATCAGATTGGATCCCATCAGGGGACTCACCTGAATCACCGGCGCGGCCAGAACGCCGGCGAACGCGGCCAGCGCCGCACCGAAGCCGTAAGTCAGCGTTACCATCAGAGGCACATTGATGCCGAATGCCTGCACGAGCTTCGGGTTCTCCGTGCCTGCACGCAGGTAAGCACCCAACCGCGTGCGCTCTATCACGATCCAGGTGGCAAGGCATACCGTGAGTGACGCCGCCACCACCCACGCGCGGTAGTTGGGCAAGGTCATGAAGCCCAGATCGGTCGCACCGGAAAGCTGCTCCGGCACCGGATAGGGCTGTCCCGACACGCCAAAAAAATGGCGGTAAGTGCCTTCGATGATCAGCGCGAGGCCGAACGTGAGCAAGAGACCGTAAAGATGGTCGAGCTTGTACAGCCACTGCAGAAATGCGCGCTCGATCAGCATGCCGAAGGCGCCGATAATCAGCGGTACCAGCAGCAGGCTGGGCCAGTAACCGATGCCGAAATACGTCAGCCCGATCCATGCTGCGTACGCCCCCATCATGTAGAGCGCGCCGTGGGCAAAGTTGATGATGTTGAGCAAGCCGAAGATGACTGCAAGCCCGAGGCTCAGCATCGCGTAGAACGAGCCGTTCACCAGGCCGAGCAGGAGCTGGCCAAGCAGTGCCTGGACCGGTATGCCAAAGATTTCCAAGATTACATGCGACTCAGGTTACTTACCGTCCAATTCCACTGAACAGGATGTACATGATTCACAGGATCAATAAAGCAAACAGTGGGGATCCGGAATTTTCATCACTTCATCCCCTCCATCCCGTCCATCCTGTCCAAATGAGATTCCTGGACGAGGTCACTTCGTTATCAGCGGGCAGCGCGACTTCGACATCGGTTGGAACGCGTGGTCGGCCGTAATCGTCTCGCGCAAGTGATAGTAGTCCCACGGTCCCTTCGACTCGGACGGCTTCTTGACCTGGAACAGGTACATGTCGTGCACCAGGCGGCCGTCCTCGCGTAGCGTCATGTTCGTGCCGAACATGTCGCTGTGCTTGTTGGCGCGCATCCACGCCATCACGGTATCGGCATCATCGGTACCGGTGGCTTTGACTGCATTCAGGTACATAGTCGTCGCGGAGTAGGCGCCGGCGTGAATCATCGTCGGCATTTTCTTGGTCTTGTCGAAGAACCGCTTGCTCCACTTGCGGGTCTGGTCGTTCAGGTCCCAATACCAGGCCTCGGTAACGTACATGCCCTGTGTGGCCTGCAGGCCGAGGCTGTGGATGTCGCTGACGAACACCAGCAGACCGGCGAGGTTCTGGGTCTTGGTCAAGCCGAATTCGTTGGCGGCCTTGATGGAATTGATGGTGTCACCGCCGGCGTTCGCCAGTCCGACGATCTTGGCTTTCGACGCTTGCGCCTGCAGCAGGAACGACGAAAAGTCGGACGCGGACAACGGGTGCCGCACCGCGCCCAGAACTTTGCCGCCGTTCTCCTTCACCACATTCATGGTGTCCTGCTCGAGCGAATGGCCGAAGGCATAGTCGGCCGTGAGAAAGAACCAGGTGTCCCCTCCCTGCTTCACCACCGCACGCCCGGTGCCGTTGGCAAGTGCAAAGGTGTCGTAGGTGTGGTGGACGGTGTAGCGCGTGCAGTCCTCATTGGTAAGACGGGTGGAGGCCGCACCTGTATCCATCAATATTCTTTTCTTTTCGGCGACGACTTTGGAAGTGGCCAGCGCCACTGCGGAGTTGAGCGCATCGGTGATCATGTCCACGCCACCGCGGTCGATCCACTCGCGCACCTTCTGCGCGGCCACGTCGGCTTTGTTCTGATGATCGGTGGCGACCACATCGATCTTCTTGCCTAGCACCTTGCCGCCGAAGTCGTCCACCGCCATTTGCGCAGCGACCACCGAACCCTGCCCGCCGATATCGGAATACAACCCTGACATGTCCGTCAGCACGCCGATTCTCACGACGTCGTCGGAAATCTTCCCTTGGGCCATCGCGGTGCCCGCGCACGCAACGAACACAGCGGCACATTTCAGGACACTAATCCTTGCTCGATTCATTTTCGACTCCCTCAAATATGCAATCCGCTCAGACGCCCAGATACTCGTGCAGCAGATCGAGGCGGGCATCCAGATCACCCTTGTTGACCGTTTCCACCACGCGCCCGAGTTCGACCACGTAATGCCGGTCGGCAAGGGGCGCTGCGAAACGGAAATTCTGTTCCACCATGATAATCGTGTAGCCCTTTTCTTTGAGGCTGTGGACCGCGCGACCCAGCATCTTGACGAGCACGGGCGCCAAACCCTCGGTGATCTCGTCCAGCAGCAGCAGATCGGCGCCGGTTCGCAGGATCCGCGCCAGCGCAAGCATTTGCTGCTCGCCGCCGGAAAGCCGACTTCCGGGACTTTTCCTGCGCTCGTACAGATTCGGGAACATGGCATAGATCTCGTCGACGTTCATGCCACCGAGCCCGATCCGCGGCGGAAGCCGCAGGTTTTCCTCGGTTGAGAGGCTGGCGAAGATGCCGCGTTCCTCCGGGCAGTAACCGATGCCCAGTCGCGCAACACGATGCGTCGCCATGGCGATTGCCTGCCGCCCCCGCACCACTATCGACCCGCTGCGCTTGCCTGTGAGTCCGAGGATCGCACGCAACGTGGTCGTGCGCCCAGCGCCGTTGCGGCCGAGCAGCGTGACCAACTCGCCGCGGTGCACGGCGAACTGCATTCCATGCAGGACATGCGACTCACCGTACCAGGCATGCAGGTCGGCAACATCGAGGACCGGAGCCCCGTCACTCATCGGCGACTCCGACGTAGGCCTCCAACACCTGGGGATTGGCGGACACTTCCCGGTAAGTTCCCTCGGCAAGCACCGCGCCGCGTTGCAGTACCGTGATGGTGTCGCACAGATCCTCGACAACGCTGAGATTGTGCTCGACCATCAGGATAGTACGTCCGGCGGCGACCTTGCGGATAAGTCCGACCACGCGGCCCACGTCCTCGTGCGCCATCCCCTGCGTAGGTTCGTCGAGCAGCATCAGTTCCGGGTCCAGCGCCAGCGTGGTGGCGAACTCGAGCGCGCGTTTGCGCCCGTAGGGAAGTTCGCTGGCCTGGAGTTGGGCGTAATCGGCGAGTTCGACGCTGGTGAGGATCTCCATCGCGCGCCCATCGAGTTGCGCGAGCGAGCGTTGCGAACGCCAGAACTGAAACGAATTTCCCAGTTTGCGCTGAAGCGCCACCCGCACGTTCTCGAGCACGCTCATATGAGGGAAGATCGAGGAGATCTGGAAGGAGCGCACCAGTCCGCGTCGCGCTACCCGCGCCGGATGATCGCGGGTGATGTCCTCGCCGCGGTAAAGAATGGTGCCGGAGGTCGGCAGCAGGAACTTGGTCAACAAGTTGAACACCGTGGTCTTGCCCGCGCCATTGGGGCCGATCATTCCATGAATGCTGCCCTGCCGGACTTTGAGGCTGACGTTGTTCACGGCCACGAAACCGCTGAATTCCCTGGAAAGCTGCCGGGTTTCGAGGATGGCCTGGTCTTGCATCTGGCTCTGTTGGGGTTAGCGGTGGATTTTTTCTGGTCCAGTGGCCGACAGGTTACTGCATCGATGCCGGCTGTGCACCGTCAATCCCTCAGGCTGCGCAACTCTCGGCGGATGATCTTGCCGGTGCTGGTCAGCGGCAGCGCATCGACATAGCGGACCTGGCGCGGATATTCGTGGGCCGCGAGTCTGACCCTCACGTGGTTCTGGATCTCGTGCGTCAGTTCCTCGCTCGGGCTCCAGCCATCTTTCAGGACCAGGAACGCCTTTACGATCTCGGTGCGCTCCGGATCGGGCACGCCGACCACCGCGGCCAGACGCACCGCCGGATGGCCGAGCAGGCAGTCCTCGATCGGTCCCGGCCCGATCCGGTAGCCGGCGCTGGTAATCACGTCGTCGTTCCTGCCGACGAACTCGAAGTAGCCCTGTGGATCGCGACGTCCGGTATCGCCCGTCAGCAGATACTCGCCGACAAATTTCTCTTGAGTAGCCTCTGGATTGTTCCAGTAGCCAAGGAACATTACCGGGTCCGGACGCTTTATGGCGATATTGCCCTGCTCGCCGGCCGGAAGCGGGCGACCGGTGCCATCGACGATCTCCACCTCATGGCCGGGTGCGGCTTTGCCGATGGCACCCGGCTTCGCGGAAAAAAGGGCTTCGCATGAGGAGAGCACCATGTTGCACTCGGTTTGGCCGTAGAACTCATTGATGCCCAGTCCGAAAGTGTCGTGCCCCCATTGCAGCAGTTCAACTCCCAGCGACTCGCCACCGCTGGCAATGGAACGCAACTCCAGATTCCAACGCGCCTTCGGCCGAGACACCGAGCGCATCATCTTCAGCGCGGTCGGCGGGAGAAATGCGTTACGCACTTTGTGCTTCGCCATCAGCTCGAAAGCCGCCTCGGGATGGAATTTCTCGAAGCGGTGGCCCACAACCGCGATGCCGTGATGCCACGCGACGAACAGCAGGTCCACCAGTCCGCCTATCCAGGCCCAGTCAGCCGGTGTCCACATCAGGTCATGCTGCCGCGGCAGCAGGTTGTGCGACATCTCCACACCAGGCAGGTGCCCGAGCAAAGTGCGGTGCGCATGCAGCGCCCCCTTGGGATTGCCGGTGGTACCAGATGTGTAGATGATGAGCGCGGGATCGTCGGCACGGGTCTGTTGCACAGTGAACCGGTCCGGAAATCCGCGTAGTGCGTCGCCGAATTTCTGGGTCCCGCGCGGTTCACCGTCGATGCAAAACACCGATTGCAACTGCGGAAGGGCGGGCCTGATCTGGTCGATCTTTTCCATGCTGGCGGTATCGGTGACCAGCAATTTCGCTTCGCAGTCGGCCAGTCGGAACTGCAGAGCGTCGAAACCGAACAACGTGAACATGGGTACCGCTATCGCGCCAATTTTGTAGGCGGCGATGTGTGCGATGGCCGTTTCCGGTTCCTGGGGAAGAAGGATTGCGATTCGGTCGCCCGCTTGGATGCCCCGTGCGGCGAACAGATTAGCGGCCTGGTTGGAAAGCTTCCTGATGTCGGCAAAAGTGTAACGGACCACTCGCCCGTCGCGGGTCTCGTGGATCAGCGCCAACCGGTGCGGGTCGTTCGCCCATTTGTCACAGATGTCGACGCCGATATTGAAAAATTGGGGCACCGGCCAGTCGAAACGCCGGCAAATCGCGTCGTAACTGCCTAGCTGCGGGAGCACGCCTTTACTTTCGAATCACAAGGCGCATCGCTCAACGCTCGACCGCGAAAAGGCGCCAGTCGCCAGGAACGCCTTTCAAACTCTGGGCGCCGCGGTCCCGGAACGACAACCCGGAGCCGGCGACAAGATCTTTCACGGTATTCGAAACCAGGACATCGCCCGCGGCGGCTAAGGCCGCAATGCGCGCGCCGATATGCACGGCAATGCCGCCGACCTTATCGCCCATCACTTCACACTCTCCCGTGTGAAGGCCTGCACGAACCTCGACCCCGAGCGACCGCACTGCATCGGACACTGCGCAGGCGCAGCGCACTGCACGAGCAGGGCCGTCGAACGTGGCGAAGAAGCCATCGCCGGCCGTGTCGATTTCACGGCCGCGATAACGCACCAGTTCGCGACGCACCAACGCATGGTGGCTATCGAGGAGATCATGCCAGCGGCGGTCGCCGAGCTTCGCGGCGCTCTCGGTAGCGCCCACGATATCGGTGAACAGGACCGTGGCCAGAACCCGATCCGCTTCCTGGCCGCGGCGGGTGCCGGTAAGAAACTCTTCGATCTCGTCAACAACAACATCGGCATCACTTAGCCACGGGACGTGATCGGCGCCCTGCAGCTCGACCAACTTTGCGCCAGGAATTCGCTCGGCCAGATATCGTCCCGCACCGACGTTTATGGTTTGATCATTCACGCTATGCAGAATCAGTGTCGGGACACGAATCGCCGGCAACACGTGACGGACGTCGATTTCGCTGTTCATTCTTGCCAGTGTGGCGGCCGCTGCCGGGCTTGCGCTCATTCGCTGGAATCGCGCCCACCATTGGCGGAAGCGCTCGTCGTGCGCCATGCTCGGGGCACGTTCCTCGATTCCGACCGCGCCACCCCACTCGCGCTCCGCCCGGTCGACAAAGGTGTGGAGCTGCCTTTCGTCGAGGCCCCATTGATAGTCGGCTGCCGAGGTACGGCGGGCATACGAGCCGGCCATGATCAGGGCGGCGGTCCGAGTCGGGTATGTTGCGGCGAAAAGTGCGCACATGGTGCCGCCCTCGGAGTAGCCGAACAGCGCGGCACGCTCGGAATGGACGGCATCCATTACGGCCCGCACATCGTCCATGCGAACCTCCAGGCTCGGCATATCGGAAACCCGGTCGGACAAACCCGTGCCGCGCTTGTCGAACAGAATGAGGCGCGCAAACGATGCGAGGCGATTGAAGAATCGGTCAATCGTGGGCTCCTCCCAGAAGACATCGATGTTGGACATCCAGCCCGGCACAAGGACAAGATCGGGTGGTCCTTTGCCTACGACTTGATAGGCAATGTTGACGTCACCACTCTTGGCGTATCGGGTTTCGGGTGGCATCGCAAATATCCCTTGGGCGCCCAATTTCCTCATGGCCCGGGTCGCGATGCGACGGCGGGCAGAAGAATAATAGTCAAGCAGGCGAATTCCTGCAGGCTACGACAATTTCATCGGAAACGTCCACGCCCTTGCCGCAAAGGCCCGGATTAGTCGATCTTGAAGATGATCTCCTGGTCCGCCAGGTAGGAAGTGCCATCGCGCTTGAAGATGTACTGGCGCACCGCTTCGAGCACCGCCTCGTCAAACACACCAGGCGGCTCCGACAGCAGCACCTGCACACTGCTGACGCTGCCGTTGACTTCGACCGTGAGCCGCACCTTCACCCTGCCTTCGATATGCGCTGCCTCGGCCTCCGGCGGATACTTCGGCTTCACCTTCTTCACCGGCTTGACGTCGCGGAATACTGAGGGCAATGGCGGCAGTTCCGGTTCGGGCTCCGGCTTCTTTTCTTCCTTCGGCGGTTCGGGCTGCGGTTTCGGCTCGGGTTTGGGCAGCTCGATCTTCGCTGGTGCTTCGTCCGGAAGCGGCTTCGGTATCACTATCGGGACCGGGTTCTTTTCGCGCTTGATCTTCTTTTTCGGCGGTGGTTTCTGTTCTTTCTTCTTCTCCGGTTCCGGTCGCGGCTCCATCGGAGGAGGCGGCTCTTCGAGCCGCACCGACATCACCTGCGTCGGGGGCGGTTCCCGCCAATCGGGCAGAAACGACCAGTCCACGCCGTAGACCAAGAACGGGACCAGAAGCTCCAGGCCGAGCGCGATCAGCCCGGCACGCCACATCGGCAGGGTCTGCTCGTCGTTATCTTTCGCGTCGGCCCAGAGCGGGCCGGATTCGCCGGTAACGAGCCCGCGCGGCTTCTCCTCGTTCATTTCTTCTCGGCGATGGCGGCGATGCCTACCGACGAGATACCGGCTCCACGGATCGTATCCATCACGCCTAGCAGCGTTTGCAGCGGCACGTCCTTGTCGCCGGCGAGCACAACATCCACCGGACCGTCTTTCTTGAGCGCGTTGAGCCGACTTTTCAGCTCATCGGGATTGACTTGCTTACCCGACACAACTACCTTGCCGTCCTTCGTGACGCCGACGGTAATGGTGGATACCTTGAGTTGCTGTGTGGTCTTCGAGCCGGGAATTTCCATCTGCACGCCGGAGCCGGCGATCATGTTGAGCGAAATGACGACGAAGAAGACCAGCAGGAACATCATGATGTCGATCATGGGAATCACCTCGACGCGCGGCCGGTTGGCGTCGAAGTATCCGCCGCGCGTACGGCGGCTCACTGTCCCCTCCCCGCCTTGATCTGGGCGGCGCTCGCCGCGTGCGCATCCCGCACGGAAACACCCTGGTGCGCCGAACCGCCGCCGTAGAATCGGTTGATGACCATCACCTTCAACAAATCCATCTGGTGCAGTGCCAGACGCACGCGCTTGTTGAAATCGTTGAGGAACAGCACCGCGATGATGGCAATGAAGAGACCTGCCCCGGTCGCGACCAGCGCTTCGGCAATGCCGCCGGTCACCATTCGGGTGGCCGCGCCACCGGTACCCGACGTGCCGAGGATATCGAAGGCGTGAACCATGCCGATGATGGTGCCCAGCAGTCCCATGAGCGGAGCAAGCGTCACCGACGTATCGAGCACCCAGACATGTTTGTCGATCTTAGGCATCTGCCACATGATCGCCTCTTCGATGTGGCGTTCCATGGTGCCGGCATCCTCGCCGCGCGAGGCCAACGCCGACGAGATGATCGAGCGTTGCAGCGAGCCTTCGTAGTGGTTGGCAAGTTGTTCGAGCTTACCCACGTTTTGATACTCGACCAGTTGCAGGTCGTGTTCCAACGCGAGGCCCGACTTCAGAACCTTGTGGAAGAAATACGAACGCTCCACGACCACCGCCAGCGTCACCAGCAGCAGCAACGCCATGAGCGGCAACAGGCCGCCGGACATGATGCTAAGTTCTATCAGTTTTTCGATCATTCTTTCTCTCCAAACCGTGAAGGGTGAAGGTAAAGGGTGAAGGGCAAAAGAAGATCTCTTCGAAAAATCCTATTCGCTGTTCACCGTTCACTGTTGTTCAATCGGCGGATAGAAGGGCACGCCGTAGCGCTCGGAGAGGCGCTTGGTCTCACCGCTCTTGAGCATCGCCGCGAACGCCTCGTTGATGAACTGGATGAGTTCGACTTCCTTCTCCTTTACACCCCAGTTGTTGTCGAATCGCATTTCCGGCGGCGGCACGTAGCCCTTGACCATCTCGAACTCCGCTTCCGGGTGCTGCAGCTTTGCCTGCGATATCGCACCCGACCAGATCATGGCGACGTTGACCTGCCCCCTGATCAGTGCGTCGATGACCTGATAGTTCTGGAAGAAGGTTTCGTGGGGAATGCCGTTGGCCTGCGCATACTCGCTCATCGGCGAATAAGCCGGCACGCCGACTTTGAAACCCTGCGCCTTGGCATCGTCGAGCGTTTTCACATTCGTCGCCGGTCCCTGGGTCACCAACACGTATCCGGTGCTCATGAACGCCTTGGTGAATGCCATTTTGTGTTTCGGCATGTGGTGATCGTCCCCGGTGTAAGTCAGTCCGAGGAAAATGTCGCAGATTCCCCTGTCGATGGAAGTACCGAAGGTAACGCCCACACCGAAGCGCATTCCTGTATTCACCCAGGCGATGCTGATGTCCCAGCCATGCTTCTTGGCGATCGATTGCAGGATCTCGATCTCGAGGCCCGGTGGCTCGTTCTTGCGCGCGGTGCGGGAGAAGGGCCAGAACCATGCATCGGCGCACGCAAGGATGCGACCCATCTTCTGCACGCGTTCCATCGCCGGCACTTCCTTCAACTCGTCGGGGATCGCGGTCGGGGGAAAATTGCGGTAACCGGACTGGTAAAGCCGATCGCTCAGAGGATCGAAGACCTCGGGCTGCCGATAGCCCATCTGCGGCTTGCGGTTTCTGCCGTAGACGTACTCGGGCTCGAGTTCGAATACCTCGGCGGCAACGGCTTCAATAGCAACAATTGTCGTGATGGCGGCCGCCAGGAGGGCGGCGCAGCGGGGTAACATCCGCATGATGATTTCGTTGAAAAGCGGGCTTGACGTCTAGTGCCGCGTGGAAATACCGCCAGGACGGGATCAGATCGACTGCAGGACCTGCCGAACGCTGCGGGATGCGCGCCTTAATTGACCAGGGCGTAATCCTATAGCAAATCGGGTGAGAGTCGAAGATGGATGGTGAACCCGGATGCCCGGATGCACGGGTCGGAGATGCTATCATTACCCGGTGCAGAGCAAACGCCGAGGCCTCCGGCACCGGCGCCAAATGTGCGTGATGTTCGATTCAGACAATAACCCCTGTCATGCCTGATCCGAGCCTTCCTGCGGCCGGCCACCAAGAGTGCGATGTCCTTGTAGTGGGCGGCGGTCCTGCCGGCTCGACCATCGCGAGCTTGCTCGCCGAAAAAGGCTGGCGCGTCACACTGCTGGAGAAAGAACACCACCCGCGCTTCCACATCGGCGAATCACTGCTGCCGCATAACCTGCCGATTTTCAAGCGCCTGGGGGTGCTGGAGCAGGTGGAAGCGATCGGCATCAAGAAACCCGGCGCCGACTTCAACTCCAGCCTCGAAGTTAGCGGCCATCACCAGTACCATTTTTCCTTCGCTCTGGACAAGAACCACCCTTACGCCTTCGAAGTTCGGCGCTCCGAATTCGACAACCTGTTGCTCCGAAACAGCGCAGCCAAGGGCGCCCAGGTGCTGGAAGGAGTGCGCGTCACCCGCGCGGACTTCCCGAAGGGCAGAAACCCGGAGATTTACGCGATGGATGAGCAAGGCCGGGAACGCAACTGGGTTTGCCGCTTTTTCGTTGACGCCTCCGGCCGCGACACCCTGCTGTCCAGGCAATTCAATCTCAAGCAGAAGAACACCCACCACGCCAGCGCCGCGATCTTCGGCCACTTTCTTAATGTGGATCGGCGCGACGGTGAATACGCGGGCAATATCAGCATCTACTGGTTCCAGCACGGTTGGTTCTGGATGATTCCGCTCAGGGACGGCAGTATGAGCGTGGGCGCGGTCTGCCGTCCCGAATACCTCAAGCAGCGCAAGAACAGTCCGGCGGAGTATTTGCTGCAGACCATCGCATTAGCGCATCCGGAGATGCGCCACCGCATGCGCAATGCCACGCTGTTCAACAACGAAGCTCGCGCGACGGGCAACTATTCCTACCAGTCCACGCGCATGCGCGGCGAACGCTACATCATGGTGGGCGACGCCTACGCTTTCGTGGACCCGATCTTTTCCAGCGGCGTGCTGCTGGGCATGAACAGCAGCGTCGAGGGTGCGAAAGCGGTCGATGCCTGGCTCCGCAAGGATGCCACCGCCGAATCCCTGTTCCGGAATTTCGAGCGCATGGTCCTGCGCGGCGTGGAGACCTTCTCCTGGTTCATCTGGCGCTTCAACTCCCCCGGCATGCGACGCCTGATGCTGCAACCTGGAAATCCATTGCGCGTGCAGGAGGCAGTAGTCTCGCTGCTCGCCGGTGACGTGTTCCGCAACATCGGCGCGCGCTCACGCTTCTGGGTGTTCAAGTTCCTCTACGTTGTGTTCAGCATTCAGCATGGGCGCGAGTCCTTCCGTCTATGGTTGCTGCGCGTTCGTAATCCGCGCGTTACGTTCACCGGCGGCACCACTCCGGTTGATACCGAGCGATAACCAAATCCACTCACGGAGCGCGCATTGCGACTTTGGGTTCGTTCTTTGAGGCCCTCGATTTACTGTTCGCGCGCGAGCGGCAAGTTCACTGAGGTCTCGTCAGGACAGGTCACCGCGAATGGCCTTGATGAACATCTGTCGCATTTCCGCGTGGCCTGCCAAACGCGGATTGCCGCCAGTGGAAGGATCATCCACCGCCATAGGCACCAGCTGGTCGAGGTCGGCCTCCTTGACTCCCAGATCCGCCAGCGTGTTGGGAATGCCGATCTCTTTTCTGAGCCCGAGCACCCAGTCGAGCACTGCCTGGAACCCCGGGTCCGGCAACCCAAGATAGCGCGCCAGCCGCGTTAGCCTTTCCTCGATCGCCGGCCGGTTGAATATCAGCACGTAGGGCATCACCACGCCGTTGGTTTCGCCGTGGTGCGAATTGTAGATCGCACCCACCGGATGGCTCAGAGAATGAATCGCGCCGAGGCCTTTCTGAAACGCTGTCGCGCCCATGCTCGCTGCGGCGAGCATGTGCGCGCGGGCAGCGATGTTCTTGCCATCCTTCACCGCCGCCGGCAACCACTCCCTGACCAAGCGCATGCCTTCCAACGCGATACCGTCGGCAAGAGGATGAAATCCCGGTGCACCATACGCCTCCAGGCAATGCGCAAGCGCGTCCATTCCCGTCGCGGCAGTGATGCGCGGCGGCAAGCCGACGGTCAGTTCCGGATCGGAAATCACCACGGCCGGTTGCATCTTCGGATGAAAGATGATTTTCTTGACGTGGGTGACCTCGTCGAGAATGACCGAGGCACGGCCGACTTCGGACCCGGTGCCCGCCGTGGTGGGCACAGCAACCGTCTGAGCAATTCCGGCGACGTTGACGCGGGTGAACCAGTCTTCTCGGTCCTCGAAGTCCCACAACGGCCGCTTCTGCCCAACCATCAATGCGATCGTCTTGCCGACATCGAGCGCGCTGCCGCCGCCGAAGGCGATGATGCCGTCGCACTTGCCCGCCTTGTAGAAAGCCACACCGTCGTCCACGTTCTTGCCGACCGGGTTGGCACGAATGTCGGAAAAAACGGCGTCCCCGAGTCCGTCTTTGCGCAACGAACCCAGCGCACTCTCGATCATCGGCAGTTTGCGCAACCCCGGATCGGTAACCAGCAGCGGCCGCTGCATACCGAGTTCCTTGCAAACGGCGGGTAGCTCGCCGATGCGTCCCGGGCCAAAGCGCACCGAGGTTGGGTAGTTCCAGTTACGGGTGAGGGATTTAAGGTCGATGGTCATTGTGGAGGTCTGCGCCTCACGTCGTGAGGCGCAAATGAAACGATTTCGGCCGAGTCAGTTGCTCATAGCCGACGCTCGACAACGTGCAGCCGCGGCCGGAATCCTTAACCCCGGTCCAGGCCAGTGCCGGATCGAGGTAGTCGCAGCGATTCATGAACCACGTTCCAGTTTCCACCCGATCGCCAATTGCGAGCGCAGCATCGGGATCGGAAGTCCAGATAGCTGCGGTGAGTCCGTAGTCGCTGTCGTTCATCAACGCGATCGCTTCATCGTCGTTCTTCACTTTCATGATGCCGATCACCGGAGCGAAGCTCTCCTCGTTCATCAAGCGCATCGTGTGATTCACATTCACCAGCACCTGCGGCGCCATGTACGGCGAACTTGCCTTGTCGGCGGCAAATTCCTTCGCGTTTACCAGGGACTTCGCGCCCTGGGCAATGGCCTCCTTCACTTGGCTACGGGCGAACTCGGCAGCGCGCGTGCGAACCATCGGCCCAAGATTCACGTTGGTATCGAGGGGGTTGCCGAGCCGGTATTGACGCGTGAGCTTGACGAAACCATCCACGAACTCGTCGTAAATTTTCTCATGCGCGTAGATGCGTTCGATGGCGCAGCACGACTGTCCGGAGTTGAAGAACGCTCCGTCCACAAGATTCTCGACCGCATGGGCCATATTCGCGTCGGGGCGCACATAGGCCGGGTCTTTGCCCCCCAGTTCCAGGCCGATGCCGATGAACCGGCCGGCTCCCGCGTTCTGAACCGCATGGCCTCCGGCGACGGACCCAGTGAAGGCGACGAAGTCGATCAAGGGCGACGCCACCATCGCCGAAGTCTGCTCATGGCTGCAATGAACGAACTGGAACACGCCTTCCGGCAGACCCGCCTCGCGAAAACATTCCTCGTAACGCTCGGCACAGAGAGGCGTCTGGTTCGAATGCTTCAGGATCACCGCGTTTCCGGCCATAATCGCCGGCACCACCGAATTCACGGATGTTAGGTAAGGATAGTTCCACGGTGCCAGCACCAGCACGGTACCCGCCGGTTCACGCCTGATGAATCGGCGAAAGCCCTGTTTCGGACCGGCGTCGATATTGGCCAGGGATTCGTCCGCGATCTGCACCATGTAACGCGCGCGCTCTTCGAAGCCGCGCACTTCGCCTGGCGACTGCGCCGCCGGTCGGCCCATCTGCCGGGTGATTTCGTCGGCAATCTTTGCCTTGCGCTCCACGAAAGCATCGACGAAACGGTTAACGATGGCGGCGCGGCCGGCGATCGGAACCCGTTTCCACTGCGCCTGCGCCCGTCCGGCCCGCTCCATGGCCTGCTGGATCTGGGCGTCGGTGGCAAGCGGCCGCTCGACATAGACACTGCCGTCGATGGGGGAGATGGTTTTTTGACTATCGGTCATGGGTCAACTAGTGACAAGTGACAAGAAATCGTGAAGGGTGAATGAGTGAAGGTGTGAAGGGTAAGTTCGTTAAACGCCGGGGCTCGAGAGCATTGCGCTAAACGGAAATAATTGGGTATCGGCATAGGGTGCGTTGCAAGTTGAGGAACTCTCCCGCTCCACTTCTCGAGCTCTTACCCTTTACCCTTCACGCCTTCCCCCTTCACACATTCACTCCTTCACTCCTTCACTCCTTCACCACTAAATAATCTCAAAATACCGCTCCAGCTCCCAGTCTGTTACGGATTTGCGGAACTGGCGTTCCTCCCACTCGCGCGTGGCGACGAAATGCTCGACGAAGGCATCGCCGAAACAGGCGCGCGCCGCTTTCGAACCTCTCAATCTTTGCGCCGCATCCCACAACGTCGTCGGCAATGCGCCTGTGGCGGGAGGCTTCTGATCGTAGGCGTTGCCACTGATCGCTTTGCCCAATGCCAGTTTGTGCTCGATCCCCCACAAGCCGGACGCGAGCGCAACAGCAAGACCCAGGTAGGGATTGCAATCGGCTGCGGCAATCCGGTATTCGACGCGCTGGCTTTTTTCCGAACCCGGAATCACCCTCAATGCGCAAGTCCGATTTTCCGCACCCCAGGTCGCGTGCGTCGGCGCCCAGTAGCCCGGCACCATGCGAGTGTACGAGTTGACGGTGCTCGCCACCATTCCCAGAAACTCCGGCATCAGTGCCTGCTGGCCGGCGACGAATTGTTGCATCAGCGTGCTCATGGAAAGCGGGCCCTTGGAATCGTGAAACACCGCCTTGCCTGTCTTGCTCTTCAGTGAAACATGGATGTGGCCGCTCTGGCCCGGCAGGGTCGGGTTCCACTTGGCCATGAAGGTCGCCATCCGGCCACGAAGCTGTGCATGTACCTTGATGAAGGTCTTGAACAGCCCCGCCTTGTCCGCTGCAGCCAAGCCTTCATCGACCGCGATCGCCGCCTCGAGTACACCGGGCCCGGTTTCCTCGTGCAATGCCTCGAGGGGAAAGCGCATCTTTTCGCACACGTCCAGCGTCTCGAGGTAAAAATCCGAATGCACGGTGTTGCGGATCACGGAGTAGCCGAAGTATCCCGGCGCCATCGGCTTGAGATCGCGGTAATGCTTGGCGCGGACCGAGTCCGGTGTTTCGTCGAAAACGAAGTATTCGTATTCGAAGCCCGCAAACACCTCGAAGCCCATTTTGTGCGCCTTGTCGAGCACCCGCCTGAGCACGCCACGTGGACACGGCGCCTTGGCCTCGTCGTCGAACTCGGCGAGGAAGAAAAGCATTCCAGGTTCGAACGGGATGTCACGGCAGGTGTCCGGTAGGATCCGCACCTGCGCATCCGGATAACCGGTATGCCAGCCGGTGAACTCGGTGTTGTCGTATAGCTGGTCGTTCGAATCCCAGCCCAGCACCACGTCGCAGAAGCCGAAGCCTTTGTCCAGCGAACTGAAGAATTTCTCGCGCGACATGTACTTGCCGCGCAGGATGCCGTCGATGTCGAAGACGCCGACTTTTACGTGGGAGAGCTTGCGCTCGTTGACGATTTTCTTCGCATCGGCGACGGTTCTTACGTCTTCTGGTTTCATGGATGGCTCGGTCGAAGTCGAAATTGGCCTAGTTGGCGATTCGAGGGTTGATGAAGATCCCCACCCCCGGTCATTGAATGATGTGATCCGCCTGCTGCACCAGCGACGGTGGAATCGTCAGACCCAAGGTCTTCGCGGTTTTGAGATTGATCACGAGCTCGAATTTGGTAGGGCGTTCGACAGGCAAAGTTGCGGGATTCGCGCCTTTCAGAATCTTGTCAATGTATTGCACGGTGCGGCGGGTGATCTCGACAATCTCTACACCATAGGCGATCAATCCTCCAAGATCGGCGAATTCGCGATTGGCGTACATCGCCGGTAACCGGTTCTTTGCCGCGAAGTCGACAATTTGCTGTCGGTAGCCAAAGTTCTGGGCGCTTTGCGCGACCAGGAGAGCATCCGGACGTTCGCGGGCGATGTGGGCGAAGGCCTCCCCGTATTCTGTAGGTGCGTGCTCCGCGAAGAGCAATCTGAGCCTCAGTTTCGTAGCCGCCGCGATGATTTGCTTGCCTTCTGCTTTCACTTCATCCCCGGACGCGAGAAACATGACCCGGGAACCCGCGGGAAGAATTTCGTTGAGGAGCTGTAACCTTTTCCCGACGAGCTCTGGGCCTGTGTCAACGGTGAGTCCGGTAATGTTTCCGCCTGGCCGCGCGAGACTCTGTACCAGCCCCTCTTCCACCGGATCACCGCCGGCGACCATGATGATGGGAATCGTCTGAGTCACGGCCTTGGCGGCGCGAGTCGCCGGATTCGCCAACGTCACGATCACATCCATTTTGCTGGAAACGAGCCCCCGGATGATCTCCGGGAAGCGCTCGAACTTTCCCTCAGCAGAGCGGCGCTCAAGTACGAGGTTCTGGCCTTCCACGTATCCAAGGTTTCGCAGCCCATGCACAAACGCTCTGGCGCCGGGGTGGACAGGCTCCGGTCCACTCAACTCGGAGACCGGGGACGTGGTATAGACGAGTGCCACCCGGTATACCCTGGGTGTCTGCTGCGCTCCCGCAACCACCGGGATGACAGCGACGGCGAAAACCAAGGCCCGCAAACATTGGCTGAATGTCCGGTTTTGGCCGAGGCGGCGGGCATTCAACTGGCGTCGGAGACTCTGCGACTCCTGCGGCGGCGCTGGATTCTTGTCCTGCCAAAGCCCCGAGTTGGTCCTAAGCACGCGTCGATTTCACTTCCAACTCTGCAAGGAGAGTCGCAATCCGCTGCGAAAAGCGCGTGTCAATAAAGCCTGTGCCGATCTCAATCCACTCATGAGGGATGCCCGTAGCCGCCACCGAAAACTGGGTGTCTCGAATCGAAAGAGTCACGGTATGTTCTTGGTATACGCGGGGAGCGCGACCATGGTCTAACGCAGCGCTAAGCGTCCCCGTATCCCACCCCCGTCTGGCCGCCACAATATAGATGTGTTCCAGCGCGTGGCGCAATGACTTTTCATAGGCGGTTTCTGCTGTCATGCTTGGACCTCATGCAGGACGTTAGAGTACCCATTACAATCGGGGCCAAATAATAATACAGCCGAACGGGAGCCGTGACGGCACAATGTATCTGGGAGGAATGCTTCGGATCGCCGGGTACAACGAGTAGTGACGCGCCGATTTGGTAATATATTATCCGGTCTAAACGGACCACAATACCGTGAGCATGGCTGGCAAACCCGAACAACAGAAGAGTCTTGCTGATCGCCTGACCGCAGCGCTTCAGCAAGACGAGTTCGTCCTGTACGCCCAACCCATCATTCCCATTGCAGCGAAGCGCGAAGAGAGGCTGTTCCAGGAAATCTTTGTCCGATTCAAGGAAGAGGACGCCAATTTGCTCCCGCCGGGATCATTTTTCCTTATTCTCCAGGAGTGCGACCTGCTGCCATATCTGGACCGGTGGGTGGTCCACCAAATAGCTCGTTGGGTACGGAGCAGTTTGAGCATTAAATCGGATTGGCCAGTGCCCCGCAGCAACGTCAATCTCTCCGCTCAGACATTCCTTGACCCACAGTTCGGGGGGTACGTGCGGAAGTACGTTGACGACTCTCATTTAGGTAACGGGTTCCTGGGATTTGAGATCGCTTGGGACGATGCAATCGAGCACCAGGAGTCCGTGCGTCAACTGATGGCCGAGCTCCGGCCGTACGGCTGCTACTTTTCGCTTTCCGATTTTGACGGGAGCGATTCGTCCTTTGCGATGCTAAAGACCTTCGCCCCGCATTTCGTCAAGATTAGCTCCACGGCCGTCAATCCAGTAACCCTGGCTGACATCAACCGCCAGTGCCACATGCTGGAATGTCAGACGATCATTGAGCATGTCGAGAATCCGAAGGTGTTGGACCATATGCGCCTGACCAAGGTCGATTTTGGTCAGGGATTTGAAATCTCGCCCGTGCAACCTCTCTAGGCATCCTCGTCACACCCAAAGTGTGCCTGTTCGACTTTGGTTCCTCGCCCGAACAAAGAACGTACAAGGCCTTCCTGCTCAACCTAGTGACGAGTACCCACCATCGACCGGAATCGATACGCCCGTGATGAACGTGGAGGCAGCGCTCGCGAGAAACACTGCCACGCCCGAGAGGTCGTCGATGCTGCCCCATCGGCCGCCAGGTGATCGCGCAAGGACTCGTTCGTTTAGACCCGGAATCTGCTGCCGGGCCCGGCGAGTCAGGTCGGTGTCGATCCAGCCAGGTAGGACTGCGTTGACCTGAATGTTGTCGCTCGCCCATGCGACTGCAAGAGACTTGGTAAGTTGCACTATACCGCCCTTGCTTGCGCCGTAGGCCGGCGCGAAAGACGCACCGAATAGGGACATCATCGATCCGATGTTGATGATCTTTCCGCCCCCGAGCGACTTCATGTGTGGGTACGCAGAACGTGAGCATAGAAAGGCGCTCGTGAGGTTCGTGTCCATGACCTGGCGCCACTCGTCAAGCGTGAGCTCATGCGGAGGCTTCCGGACATTGATGCCGGCGTTGTTGATCAGGATGTCTAGTCGCCCACAATGATTCATCGTTTTGTTCACGAGCGCGTCAACCGATCTCTCGTCGGCAACATCTACTTGAATCGCGAGTGAGTCCGAGCCAAGCGCTTGCAACTCGCGGACCGCCGTATCGGATTTCTCTTGGTCTCGCGCCGCCACGACGACCCGCGCCCCGGCGTTCGCCAAGCCTCGCGCCATTCCGAAACCTATGCCGCCGTTGCCGCCGGTGACAATTGCGACCTTTCCTGTCAAGTCAAACATTAGTGTCTTCCCCCAAATGGACCGGCGCCATTGTGCTGCCCACTTGTAATTATCCAGCACCCCTTCGGGATAAGAAAGCGCTGTTGGGAATCTATTTCAATCGCCGGGGATTGGAATCTAGCTCATATGCGCATACGAATTGTCCCCGCCGGCACGGCATCTCCTTCTCCTGTGTTCGTCGCAATCGAGCGAGAGTTAGCTTCAGTATTTATCGTGGTAGCGAACCCATCTCATAATGCCGTCCTCTTCCTGACGGCCGAGCGGCGTCAGATCGAGGAAGTTGTACGTGTTGAGTAACGAGTCAATGCCGCGCTGGTAGGTCGAGTAGGTGTGGAACAGCCGCTTGCCATCGCGTAGGAACACGCTCAGTCCTTCCCTCTCGCCTTCTTGCGGTCTACCTGCCGGTTGGGCGGAAACTGGTGCGTAGTTGTACTCGGTGTGCTTCGCGTCGAGCGTCACATGGAAGTCGTAGTTGAAATCGGTGTCAAACGACGACAGCCATGGGAAGCTCCACCCCATGCGTTTCTTGAAGCGATCGATCTTATCGAGGGGTGCGCGCGAGATCACGGCGAACGCGGTGTCGCGTGCGGCGAGGTGCACGAGGCTGCCCGCGAAGTTGTCGGCCACAAGCGAGCAGGCCGGGCACCCTTCGTCGTAGTCTGGACCGAACATGAAGTGATAGACGAGGAGCTGCCGCTTGCCGTCGAACAGATCGGCGAGCTTGCGGCGTCCTTCTGGTCCCTGGAAGGCATACTCCTTCTCGATCTCCTCCATGGGCAGCTGGCGGCGCTCGGCAGCGAGGGCATCCCGCTGGCGGGTGAATTCTTTTTCCTTGATGAGAAATTTCCTGTGCGCCGAGTGCCATTCAGCCTGCGGCACGGCTTTCGGAACATTCACTTCGGTCTTTTTCAGCTTGGACTTCATTTGAGTAACCTCTCTGTTTAGGTTTTGGGGACTGCTTTCTTGCCGCCGATTTCTTGGAAAGAAGTTTTTGGCCGACGAAGGCGGCGACTCCCCCCGTCGAAGTTGCACCACCGGCGATAATCGCCAACGTTGTCAGGCAGGCGGGACACATGGGTTCTTTTCTCCTTTCAAATCTGAGACGGACTTAAATTGATCTTGGGGCCAAGTTTCGTCCGTTGTCATCGCAACTCCTTGTAGTGTTTGTCGGACGGCCACAGCTTAGCTTCGGCGCAAACGAACGGGGAGTAACAACTGTGTCGGGTTTTGGTGGAGCCCGATCGCGGCATAAGATGTGACATGGATTCACTCGTCACGGCGGCAGCGAAGGCACTCAAGGCAGGCGACCCCTTGGGCGCGCTCAAGCGGATCGCGCTTCGGGACGACGCGCCCGCGCTCGCCCTGCGCGGGATCGCGATGGCGCAGCTCGGCGAGCTCGCAAAAGCCAGGGTGCTCTTGCGGCGCGCGGCGCGTTCGTTTGGCCCAAGAGAGCGCGTGGAACGCGCACGATGCGTCACGGCCGAAGCCGAGGTAGCGCTCGCCTCGCGCGACCTCCGATGGCCGACGCACGCGCTCGACGAGGCCCGGCGCACGTTCGGCGCGCTGGGCGATCGCGACAACCAACTTCACGCGGCGCTCCTTCAAATCCGCCGGCTGCTCTTGCTCGGCCGGGTGACCGAAGCGGGCGACATGCTCGACAAACTGGACCTTCGCGCGGCTCCGGCCATGCTGACAGCGAGGTGCGAGCTCGTCGCGTTCGAAATTGCGCTGCGCCACGGCCACAGCGTGCCCGCGCGGGCGGCGCTTGTCCGCGCGCGCGCGGCGGCGGATCGTTCGGGGATCGACCCGCTCCGCGCCGAAGTCGAGCGCGCCGAAAGTACGCTCGCGCTACCGGTGGCACGTCTCATAGCGGGAGGCGAGGAACGCCCGCTCGTGCTGGCGGAAGTAGAGACGGTGCTCGTTTCGCCGCACCTGATCATTGACGCGTGCCGGCGGGCCGCGCGTTCAGGGCGGCATGAAGTGCGTCTCGCCCGACGCCCGGTTCTGTTTGCGCTGCTGCGCTCGTTGGCCGAAGCATGGCCGGGCGAGGCGACACGCGAGAGTCTCTGCGAGCGCGCGTTCCGCGCCCGGCGCACGAACGAGACGCATCGTGCGCGGCTCCGCGTCGAGCTCGGCCGACTGCGCAGGGAGCTCCGCCCGCTGGCCGACGTGCGGGCGACGCCGAATGGCTTCGCGCTTCTGCCCTGCTCGGGTGAAGTGCTGGTCCTGGCACCGCCGATCGAAAGCCCGGACGCCGCGGTGCTCGCGCTCATGGCCGATGGCGAAACTTGGTCCACCTCGGCGCTCGCTCTGGCGCTCGGCTCGAGCCAGCGAACGGTACAGCGCGCGCTCAGTGCCCTCGAGGCGTCCGGCAAAGTGCGTGCGCTCGGTAGCGGCCGGGCGCGCCGCTGGCTCTCCGCTCCGATCGGCGGATTCGCGACGACGTTGTTACTCCCCGCGCCGCCCGGCATCCGCTAAGCTGATCGCAACATAGACAAGGAGAGCGTATGGATCGAACCAGCGGCGGCAACGCAACGACCGGCGTGCATGCAGCCGAGATTGTCCGCGAATACGGCCCGTTTCCGGATGCGCCGCGCGTACACGGCGTCACTTTCGACGGCACCCATGTCTGGTTTGCGACAGGTGATGAGCTACGCGCGTTCGATCCGTCAAGCGGCCAGGCGGTGCGCGCCATTGACGTCGCATCCGACGCCGGGACCGCGTTCGACGGGCGCTACTTCTATCAACTTGCAGATAGTCGCATCCAGAAAGTCGACCCCGAGACGGGAGCAGTGCTCGCGACTATTCCGGCACCCGGAAAAGGTAGCGACTCGGGGCTGACATGGGCCGAGGGTACGCTCTGGGTCGGACAGTACCGCGATCGGAAGATCCATCAGATCGACCCCGAGACCGGCGCGATCTTGCGCACGATCGAGTCGAACCGCTTCGTCACGGGAGTGACATGGGTCGACGGCGAGCTCTGGCATGGCACATGGGAAGGGGAAGAGAGCGAGATCCGCCATATCGATCCGGAGAGCGGCAAGGTTCTGGAGCGGCTCACCATGCCCAAAGGCGTCGGCGTGTCGGGCCTGGAGTCCGATGGCGCCGACCTTTTTTACGCTGGCGGCGCTTCGAGCGGCACAGTGCGCGCCGTGCGCCGCCCCAAGCGCAGGCGTTGACGCTACGGCGTGCAGCGTCGCACGAGTGGCATGGCCCTGCAGTCCATTCGGATTATTGCGACATGCGAGGTGTTCGATCGGTCATTTGCGGGTTTCTTTTTCGAGCTGCTCAAGTCGGTGCACCAGGTCCGTCAGAAGCAGCACGGTTTCCGCGATCAACGCGCGCTCTTCAATCGCTCGCGCAGGGTGTTAGTCATCTTCGGGTGAATTTCTCGCGCTCAAAAAGTCGAGGGTTTTTCAACGCATAGGCCCGTCGACAGTTGACGCGATTGTCCCCAAATTATTTTTGAGCTAACTAACCGCTTTTAGCGGATTTGATCCGTCGCCTAACCGGACCGGCCGCCTCTTACGAACTCGAGCGAGGTCTGAAACAACGGGAGATCTTTCTTGTATTCGCCGGCATCGGCGCAATTGATCTGTATCCATTCCCTGGTACTTGCTATGCCGCGGGGCTGAAACGAGACAACATCGTTCCTCGAGAACTGCAACTCGGTCGCCGTCGCAACAGGCAGGCGCAGTCCAACGCCGTCGCCGCTGATGCAGGCGAACATCCTGTCGCTGACGAAGTAGGCGTCGAGGCCGTTGATTTTTCTTGTGCTGACGCCTGGGAGCGCGAGAAGGAGAGCGTCGATCTGCGCTTTGCGATCGAGACTAGGTTTGTTGGTAGTCAAAGGGAATCCATCGGGTTGCTATGAAAAGAACGTTTGAATCATATACGTCAAATCCGAGCGTCGCAGGAATCACCCAAAGCCACGTCGTTACCCTGCCTCCAGCGTTGCATCCCCGGAAACACCTCGGCTCCAGGGGCCCTTGGAGCGAGAGGCAAAATCTCAATAGTATTGTCCACTCATCGAATCACCTCATCGGCCAGTATCAGAAGAGACTGCGGAATCTCCAACCGCAACTCCCGCGCCACTCGCAGATTGATGATCAACTCGTACTTCGAAATTTGCTCAACCGGTATGTCAGACGGCTTTGCTCCTTTGAGAATCTTGTCGACATAGGACGCGGTGCGCCGGATCGCTTCCGTTAGATTTGCTCCGTACGACATTAATACTCCTTCCTCTTGGTATTCCCCCCAAGGAAAGATCGCGGGCAGCCTGGCATTGTGCAAGGCCTGCGCGACCTTGGCCCTGTACTGGAAGAACAGGGCATCGCCAGCGACAATCACCCCATCCGGCTTGCTCTGAGCGATGGTGTGTAGCGCCGCATCCAGTTCATTTCCGTTTCGCGCCTCAAAGGGAATGAGCTTTATGCCAAGCGTCCGTGCGGTATTCTCGAGTTGTACCTTTCCGGTGAGGGGATTGGCGGGGTTCCTCAGATGCGCGATGCTCCTAGCCCGGGGTGTGAGCTGTCTTAAGAACTCGAGGCGCTTGTGGTCTAGCTGCGTCGTGACTACCGAGACGCCCGTGCCGTTCCCGCCCGGCCTCGCCAGACTTTCCGCCAAACCCGCGCTCACTGGATCACCCGATAGGAATACAACCGGAAGGTTCGTCGCGCGCAAGGCGGCACGGGCGTTTGAAGAGCTTAGTGCAACGATGATGGCTACCTTTGAGCGGGCAAGCTCCATCGCGAGAGGGCGTATCTGCTCTTCATTCATGTCAACAGATCGCTTCCACTCGATGAAGATGTTCTTACCTTCAATGTAACCAAGCTCCTGAAGGCCTTGACGGAACGCTTCGTCGAACCTCGAGTCCGATTGTGGAAGCACACCGATCCGCGGAATGGTGGCCGGTTGATCAGCGAAGGCCGGCGCGGACAGCAACGCCGCTGTGAGCGCGATTCCTCTACCGAGTGAGCACAGCATTTAGCGCTGAAACGCCGGCATTACGTCGCGCGCGAACCAGCGCAACTGTTCCTTGAATTCCGCCGGCGGCATACCCTCCGCCCAGTGAATCATCATCTGATCCAACCCTGGATAGTGGGCCTCGAATTCGCGAATCTGCTCGATGACCAGGGAGGGCGGACCGCACAACCAGGCACGTTGCGCGACGCCGTCCCGAATCGTCGGCATCCGCGCCGGTGCCCCCGGTGTGCCCCAGGGCCGACCGTTTTCATCGGCGTAGCGCACGAAACCAAACGGCGCAAACCACTTGTAGCGCTCATCGTGATAAGGCTCGATCCGGCGAATCGCCTCTTCCACCGAGTTGGCCAGGCAGAGACCGACACCCCAGCATAGATCCTCGCCCAGCGCGAGCGTGCGTCCCGCTTTCGCGGCTTCGGTTTGATAAATGCGTGCCACCTGATCGAAAATCTTTTCCCCGTTCAGCGTCACCATCCCCTTTATGCCGCGCTGCGCGATGTACGGGAGCGTCTTGCCGCTGGCAACCGGTTGCCAGATCTCCACCGGACGGCGTAGCGGCCGCGGAACCAGGGTCACGTCTTGCAGCGTGTAGCCACGATACGGAACCGGCGGTGGAATCTGAAAATGCTTGCCCTGATGCGAAAACGATTCATCGTTGAACGCTTTCAGCAGCACTTCCATCTGTTCTTCGAACAGTTCCTGATTGGCCTTATTGTCGATCATCGGGGCGCCAAGACTCTCCACCTCTCGAGTATGGTAGCCGCGGCCGACACCGAAGATCACGCGCCCGCCAGTCAGGATATCGGCCATGGCATAGTCTTCGGCCAGTCGAATCGGATGCCACATCGGCAACACGTTAAAGGCGCAACCGAACTTCAGGCGCTTGGTCTGGGTCGCCAGCCATGTGCCGAGCAGAATCAGGTTCGGAAACACTTCATAGCCTTCACGCTGAAAATGATGCTCCGCCGTCCACAGACAATAGAAACCGAGCCCGTCCATCAATTGCGCGATCTCTTTGGACGTCTGAAAAGCCTCCACCAGGCGCTCGTTCGGATAGCGGCGAACATCGGCAGGCGTGCCGTTCATGCCGACATTGTCGAGTTCGATTTGCCCGACGTAGAGCACGGAAAATTTTTTGATCATTGTCGTCCCGGTGGCTTCAGGCTTTCACGTTCCACGCGTGAATCGTACAACACCAACGCGCGCCTCGCAGAACGTTCCCGGCCGCCGGCATGAACCGCCAGCAGCCGGGTCGCGACTTCTTGTTGCGGCACTGCTTTGCGGCGGAATCAGGCCCTGTCGAGGCCGGCCGCGGCACGCGCTTTGACCGCGAAATCTTCTTCAGGCGAGTACACCAGCGTCTTGCGCCCATACGCCGCGAAATAGACGATGCCAGCCACGTACCAGATGGCGACGCCGATCATGCCGCCACGGTAGGCCGGGTCCTGGAACTGCATATACAGCGTCACCAGCGCGATGATGATCGTGAGGTAGGCGCCAAGTTCGCCGAGCGGACTGCGGTACGGACGTTGGATGTTCGGCAAGTTCTTGCGCAGCAGGATGAACGACAAAGCCTGCAGTGCGTAGGAAATCATTGCGCCGAACACTGCCATGTTGAGCAGTTGCGCGCCAATGAATGCACCCGCTCCTTCTCCCTTGATCACGTAGACCGTCATCATCACCGCGAAGCCGAGCACCGCTCCAGCTACCAGCGCCACGTGCGGCACCTTGTGCTTGCCACTGGTAAGTGAGAGCCAGTGCGGCACGTATCCGGCGCGCGACAATGAATAAATCTGGCGGCCGAAAGCATAGATGATGGTGTGGAAGCTGGCGATCAGGCCGATCACCGCGCACAGCGAAAGAATGTTCGCGGCGGCGGTGCCATAGAGTGCCCGGAACCCGTCGAGCAGAGGTTCGCCGGAGCTGCCGAGGTGGAACGCGCCGTGCACACTGCCGTCCGCCGACTGCACCGGGATGCTGGAGTTGAGGAACATGGTCATGAACGCCGAGAACACCAGCGTGGCGATGCCGAGCATCAACCCCTTGGGCATGTCCTTCTTGGGGTCATGCGACTCTTCGGCGGCCAGCGGCAGCTGCTCGATGGCGAGGTACAACCAAACCGCGAACGGCATTGCCGCCAGGATGCCTTTGATCCCCAGGGGCAGGAACGATCCGCCGCCCTCCGCAAGCTCCATCAGCTTGCCGTCGCCGCCCACTCCTATGTTGAGCGCCCAACGCGAGAAGTCCAACTGTCCGGAGATGATGGCGCTGGCCCAGAATATGGCGAGAACCGCGAGCGCCAGCAGCGTAACCAATACCGAAACCCTGAAAGACAGTTCAACACCGAGCACATTGAGGCCGACGAAAACGACGTACATCGCTATCCACCAGACCGGCTGGAACCCCGCGGATGTTCCGAAAATACTGCCGAGATACGCACCGATGAAGAAAACGATGACCGCCGGCGTCAGGATGTACTCTATGTTCTCCGCCAGTCCGGTTACATAGCCGCCCCATGGTCCCATCGCGCTGCGTGCAAACGAGTAGGCAGCGCCAGTATGCGGCAGCGCCGGCGACATTTCCGCCAGGCAAAAGCACAGACAGACATACATGATGCCGATGATGATTCCGGCATAGAACAGTCCGCCGAAACCTCCTGCGCCGAGGCCGAAGTTCCAACCCGAAAAGTGACCCGAGATGACAGCGCCGACTCCCAGCGCCCAGAGCGACCAGACACGCGCGTGTTTGCGCAGCTGGCGCTTGGCGAAATAGTCCGCCCCGGCCTCGTGGTACTCGACGCTCCCCACTTTTTTCTTTTCCATGTTTCCCCCTGGAAAGTGCAGTGATGGACACATCGCCGCGTCGTGCATTTCCGAGCGGCGCCGCAGCAGCGGAGGACTGCATGACAACGGCCTGTACTCCCCTCGCTGTCAGCGCCCAGTATGGTGGATAACGAGAGCCCGGGCAACGGGACTGCGCACCGGATTAGAATGTCATGAACATCGGTCCAGAATCCATTGCGCCCATGCCCCGACGCCAGAACCCCCTCATCGGCCTGACCACCTACGGACGCGGCGCCGACAACCGCTATACGCTGCCGGCCGAATACCTCGATGCCGTGCGCCGTGCCGGCGGTGTACCGGTGCTCATCGCACCCGGCGAATCGCGCGTGGAAGCCATTCTGGAGGTGATCGACGCCCTCATCCTCAGTGGCGGCGGGGATATCGACCCGAGTCGCTACAACGGCAAGCGGCACGAGACCAACTACGCCATCGATCAGGAGCGAGATACGCATGAACTGGAACTGGGCCGGCGCGCGATCGACATGGGCAAGCCCACGCTCGGCATCTGCCGCGGCGCGCAGATCCTGAACGTGGTTCAGGGCGGCACGCTTATTGAACACATCCCGGATGAGTTCGGCGAGTCAGTCCTGCATCGCGCACCGCCGCGCGAACCGGTTACGCACGGTGTCAAGATCAAGACCGGCTCGCGGCTGGCAAAGATCCTCGGGCTCGACCAGTTCGACGCCACATCTTGGCACCACCAGGCGCTGCGTGGCGCGGCTGCCGGCTTTGAAGCCGTCGCCCACGCGCCTGACGGCAGCATCGAGGCAATTGAGATGCCGGGCCATCCCTGGCTGATCGCGGTGCAGTGGCATCCCGAACTCAGCGCAGCCAGCGATCCGGTGCAGCAGAAACTGTTCGATGCGATCGTCGAGCAAGCGAGGAAGTAAGACGAGCAAACACGGCAGTGCACCTTGCGCTTGCCAATCCCGAAGCTCACAAAGTTGCAGGCATGAAAAAACTTGTTCTGATCACGCTGGTACTCGCTTTTTTCTGCTCGGCCCTCTCGTTCGCCGGTTACGTGGGATTTCAACTGCTCTCCGGGAAAGTGCCCACACCGGTGCACGTGCAGGACAGGATCGCCACTACGAACGACCTGGAGCAGCTTCGCACCGTTTCGCTTGACGCGATCCGCGACAACAACATCCTGCTGGAAAGCACGTGGAAGCTGGCTGGATCGATTCTGCTGTTCACCGCGGTCGAGTTCACGATCATCGCGATCCTGATGGTTTTTGTCTTTCGCGGCATACGCGCGATGAAAGTCGCGGACGCTGGGCGTCCCCAAACCAATTCGGGAAACCGGGGATGAGGACACAACCTGCCTGGGCGAGGAAATCCCGACGGGCGCTGCTCATCGTGGCAGCTTGCCTCGCGCTGCTGCTGTTCGGCCTGGATCGCTACGCGGCGTTCGCCCATCGCCCTGGCGAAGACTCCAAGGCAGTGGTGATCTACACCACCGCGTGGTGCCCGTACTGCGCGAAGCTGCGCACCAGCCTCGCGGCCAGCAATATTCCTTATGTGGAGCACGACGTTGAGAAATCCCTGCAGGGCCAGCTTGGCTTCTGGACGTTACGCGGCCGCGGAATCCCGGTCTCGGCGATTGGTCCGAAGATCGTTTACGGCTACGACGTGGCGCGCATCACCTTCGCGCTCAAGGACCTGGGCTACACATTCATTCCCGTGTTCGATCAGGCGCCGAACGATGCAGAATCGGGCGCGAACAGTTCTTCAGTCGGTGGTTCCGAGTAATCGAATGGCGGGAATAGTTGCGCAGCCACACCAAAGCCGCATGATAGAGTCCGTTGTGCACCGCGAACGCCGGCGGGAACGAAACGCGACCCTCGTTATTTCCCGATCATCCACCGCATGACTACGAAAGTTGCCCCGGGTTTCTCTGCCGCGGTCCGGGGTTGGATAGACCGCAACATCCTCGCGCTGGGACGCGAGACGCGGCTTTCCTATCTGCCGCCGCTGATGGTTTACGCGGCTGCCGGCATTTCCGGGCTGACCAACATCGTCGGCACCTTCTACGTGAAGGAACGACTCGGATTGTCAGCCGAGTTCCTGGCCGGGCTCAGTTTCTGGATGATGTTGCCCTGGGCGCTGAAAATGCCGCTCGGCCATCTGGTAGACCTGATTTGGCGTTGGAAGAGCCTGCTCGTTTACTTCGGCGCCGGACTGCTTGCGATCAGCGTCCTGATCATGATCGGTCTGCTTGGCTACACCGATTCGATGCGGGCGGTTGCTCCGGTCGAGACCTGGTTCGTGCTGTCGTCACTGCTGGCACCGATCGGTTATGTGGTGCAGGACGTTGTGGCCGACGCGATGACCGTCGAAGCGGTGCCCCGCTGCGACGACGACGGCGGCAAGATCGACGCTCCCAAGCTCAAGGCAATGCACACGACCATGCAGACGCTGGGGCGGGTCGCGATCATTGGCGGCAGCGTGGCGGTGTCCATCCTCAACATTTTCCTGCTCCAGGGCGTGGGTGGGCTACCGGAAGCCCAGAAGGGCGCGGCGTATCTTTCCATATACCAGCTTGCGCTGATCATTCCGGTGGTCTCAGTGTTGGGCGTGGCGCTGGCATCGTGGCTGCGACGACGCGAGCTGGCGCGGCTGGGCGCCGAAGGGCACTCACGCGCGGAATGCGAAGCTATCCTCGACCGTCACATCGAGGCACCGCCCGTGAACTGGTGGATACTGGGTGGAGGATTGGCGTTCACTGTGGTTTCGCTGAGCGTCGGACTGGGCCAGATACCGGCCGCGCAGGAAATCGTGTTCTGCGCGTCCATGGCCATCGTGATTTTCATGATTTGGCGGCTCACACGCGAGCTCGAGCCCGCGGCCCGCAATTTTCTGGTCGGAACCGCTATCGTAATCTTCGCCTTCCGTGCCATACCCGGTCCAGGCGCCGGTGCGACCTGGTGGATGATCGACGCACTCGGTTTCGACCAGCAGTTTCTGAGCATGCTGGGGTTGATCGCCTCGGTCCTGACGTTGTTCAGCCTGTTCATTTTCCGGCGCTTCATGGCCGAGAACTCGATCGCCTACGTCGTTGGTGTCCTGACCATCCTTGGCGCGCTCCTCTCGCTGCCCAGCATAGGCATGTATTACGGGCTTCATGAGTGGACTGCGGCCCATACCAACGGCGTGGTGGATGCGCGCTTTATCGCACTGGTAGACACTGCGCTGGAGTCGCCGCTCGGACAGATCGCGATGATCCCCATGCTGGCCTGGATCGCCAACTCGGCTCCGGAAAAACTCAAGGCGACCTTCTTTGCGGTGATGGCCTCGTTCACCAACCTGGCACTGTCGGCCGCGCAACTGGGCACCAAGTATCTGAACAGGACTTTCGAGGTAACTCGCGAGGTCAAGGATCCCGTCACGAGCCAGGTCATCGTGCCGGCCGACTACAGCGAACTGGGCGTGCTGCTAATCACGGTGACGGCGATCGGCCTTGCGTTGCCGTTTCTGGCCATCCTGTTCTCGAGACTGACGCGGTTCCGCAATGCCTGAGCACTCCGGCCGCCAAGGAAGGCCCGCGAAATGACCACGAAGGCGCTGATGATCCTTGTAGCCGGCCCTTACCGGTCCGGGACGAACGACGATCCGGCCCTGATCGCCGACAATGTACGGGCCATGACCGCAGTGGCACTACGCCTGTTCCGTGCCGGGCATCTGCCAGTGCTCGGTGAATGGTTTGCGCTGCCGCTCATCGAACTGGCCGGCTCAAAGAAAATCGGCGACCCGATTTTTGATGGCATTTTCCATCCGATATCGCGGCAACTGGTTGCGCGCTGCGACGCATGCCTGCGAATCGGCGGATCCTCCACGGGCGCCGATGAAATGGTCGAACTCGCGCACCGGCACGGCAAAGCCGTGTTTCATCGCGTCGAAGACATTCCCGGCTGTGCCGGAATGGAGCAATGATGGACGCCCATGTCACCGATATCGCCCGCATCATCCAGCTCGCTGTCGCACCGGTGTTCCTCCTGACCGCGATCGGAACCATCCTGTCGGCGTTGAACAACCGGCTCGGCCGCATCGTCGATCGCCGCCGCGTGCTCGAAGACAGGCTGCGTACGCCGGTGGCCGAGGACGCGTCGCGGGCAAAAGAGGACCTCGACGAGCTGAACTTGCTGGCCCATCGCATCCGGCTGATCTACCACGCGATCATGCTCGCCGTTTTATGCGCCCTGTTGGTCTGCCTGCTGGTCGCGGGAGTTTTTCTCGGCGTCTTCATTACCACGGACGTTGCCAAGGTGGTCGGAATACTTTTCATCCTGGCGATGTTCGCCCTGATCGGATCCCTGGGGATGTTCCTCCGGGAGATATTCCTGGCCGTCAAGGGCGGACGCCACCAACTCACTTTGAGGAATTGGTGAAGGGGAAAGGGGAAGGGGTAAACGGCGCGCCGCCGTTTCCACGCACCGGCAAGGATTTCTACATTGGCCGCTTTCGCAGAGTCGAGGCATAATCTGCATGAGCATGGCCTTCGAAACCTTGGGATAAAGATTTCCGAAAAACCAGAAGCGATGGGCAAATGACTGCAAGACAACCCCGGAGCATTGACCTCGTGCCTGCCGTCTTGGCAGACGCGGTTGCGGTCGCCGAAATGTCGCGCGACCTGATCGAAACCGGGCTCGGATGGTCCTGGAGCCGGTATCGGGTGACGCGCGCCATCAGCGACCCCGAAACACTGGCACTGACTGCCCGTCATCGCGGTTCGCTGGTCGGATTCGGTATCATGGAATTCGGCGACGAAAAAGCCCACCTGTCTTTGCTGGCAGTGAAGCCCGGATATCAGCGGGAGGGTATCGGCACCCGGGTGTTCGAGTGGCTGAAGCTATCGGCGCTGACCGCCGGCATCGCGATCGTCAAGCTGGAGTTGCGCGCCAACAACGTAGTCGCGCAGAACTTCTACCGGTCCCTCGGATTCGAGGAAGCCGGATGGGCGGTCGGTTACTATCGCGGGCGTGAAACCGCTCTGCGCATGGCGTTGCACCTGCGCCGCCAATCGGCCGGACGTTCGCATCAGGCTCTCTGAGTGCACGCCGCTGGCTTGCCAATGGCGCACTCCGCACCGATCCGCAAGATCGCGCTCGGCCCTGCGGACGCGACATTCACTCGCCGCAAAGACGGCGCGATCCTCATCCGCTCGCCGCACGCGTTACCGGCCTATCCCGAAAAGCTGACCTGGCACCTTGCGCACTGGGCAGCCATCGCGCCGGAGCGGATTTTCATCGCCCAACGCAATGGCAATGGGGAATGGCGCACCCTGACTTACGCGCAAACCCTGAGGCAGGTGCGCGCCATCGGGCAGGGTCTCATCGATCGCGGCCTGTCCGTGGAGCGCCCGGTCGCAATTCTGTCCGGCAACGACCTGGAACACGCGCTGCTGGCATTGGCGGCGATGCACGTCGGGGTGCCATATGCGCCGATATCGCCCGCCTATTCGGTGATTTCCACCGACTATGCGAAGTTGCGCTTCATCCTGCAATTGCTTACGCCGGGGCTGGTCTTCGCCGCGCACGGTGAACGCTACGGCAAGGCAATCGCCGCGGCGGTCGCACCCGGCGTGGAACTGGTCGTGGCCGAGGCGCCCACCACCGCACGCGCCACAACCATGTTCGAATCGTTGCTCGCAGGCTCCGGCACGGATGCAGTCGAGCGGGCGCACGCTGCAACCGGCCCGGACACCATTGCGAAAATCCTTTTCACATCGGGCTCAACCGGGCAGCCCAAAGGCGTCATCAATACCCAACGCATGCTCTGCAGCAACCAGGCGATGCTCGTCGCGGCCTTGCCGTATTTGAAGGAGGTCCCTCCGGTCATCGTCGACTGGCTGCCGTGGAACCACACTTTCGGCGGCAACCACAACGTAGGGCTGGTACTCCACAACGGCGGCACGCTCTACATCGACGACGGCAAGCCGCTGCCGGGGCAATTCGAGCGCACGGTGCGCAACCTGCGGGAGATCGCGCCCACGGTTTATTTCAACGTGCCGCGCGGATTCGAGGAACTGGTGCCCTACCTGAAGCGCGAACCGGCACTGCGGGACAAATTCTTCAGCCGAGTCGGCATGCTGTTCTACGCCGGGGCCGGTTTGTCGCAACCAGTGTGGGACGCATTCGACGAGCTCGCGGTGCAGACTTGCGGTGAGCGCATCCTCTGGATCACGGGCCTTGGCTCGACGGAGACCGCGCCGTTTGCAACCTGCGCCAATTGGGAAGCGGGTCGCTCCGGGATGATCGGACTGCCAGCGGCGGGACAGGAGATGAAGCTCGCGCCCGTCGGCGACAAGCTCGAGGCACGGTTTCGCGGACCCAACGTCAGTCCCGGCTATTGGCGGCAGCCCGAACTCACGCGAGCGGCGTTCGACGACGAAGGTTACTACCGGATGGGAGATGCTGTGCGCTTTGCCGACCCGGACCATCCCGAAAAAGGCTTGATGTTCGACGGCCGGCTCGCGGAGGACTTCAAGCTCTCGAGCGGTACCTGGGCCAGTGTCGGTCCATTGCGGACGCGGTTCATAGCAGCCAGCGCGCCTCTGGTTCAGGACGTCGTCGTTGCGGGTCACGACCGCGACTACATCGCCTTGCTGGTGTTTGCGCGCATGGACGAGTGCCGTTCCCTTTGTCCGCAACTGCCAAGGCAAGCGGCGGCATCCGAAGTACTCACCGATCCGCTGGTGCGCTCGCGCTTCCAGGCATTGCTGGACCAACTGGCCGGTGAAGCCACCGGCAACGCGACCCGCGTTGAGCGCGTGTTACTGCTTGAGGTGCCGCCTTCGATCGACGCCAACGAGATTACGGACAAAGGCTCGATCAACCAGCGTGCCGTGCTTGAGAATCGCGCCGCTCTGGTGGAGGAACTCTACGCACCGCTTCCTTCGCCTCGCATCCTCTGCGCTCGCCGGACCTAGTCGAGTCCTTGTTACCCACGACTATTCTAGTGAATCGTCCGCGTTGTGCCGCCGCTGCTGACCGCCTGCATCAAGTCCTCCACCTCAACAGGCTTGGTAAGGTGCAGATCAAAGCCCGCCTCGCGTGTCTTTTGTCGATCAGAGTCCTGACCCCATCCAGTCACTGCAATGATGCGGAAGGACTGGTCTTTTTTGAGAGCGCGCAGTCGCCGGGCCGTTTCATAACCATCCAAACCCGGCATTCCCAGATCGAGTAACACAATATCGGGACGAAATTGCTCCGTCATTTCAATCGCACTAATGCCGTCGTGGACGACACACGTTTCATGTCCCAGGGACTTGAGCAATATCTCAAGGCTTGCTGCGGCATCTACATTGTCGTCCACCACGAGGATACGATGCGGAACGCCGCGGACCGCCGGTTGCGGCGCGGCTACTCCCGGCTTTTCGACAAGGCCCACGCCCAGCGGTAATTTCAAGGTGAACTCGCTGCCCGTGTTTACTCCTTCGCTACGAGCCGTGAGCGAACCGCCATGAAGTTCTGCAATCGTGCGGGCCAACGCCAAGCCCACTCCGAGCCCACCGCCGGCGTTGTTTTCGGACGAACCAGCTTGAACGAACATGGCGAAGATACGCTCGATATCATCGGGCGCTATGCCACGGCCCGAATCGGCCACCTGGATGATGGCGCTGCCCTCTTCGGCGCGTGCCTTGATGGTGATCTGTCCTCCCTGTGGCGTATAGCGTGCCGCATTGTTCAAGAGATTCGTGAGCAGTTGTGTCAACCGATTAGAGTCGCCATGCGCAAGAAGCCCTTTTGTCGGCAGATCCAGCGTGACATGGTGATTGGCAGCCTCAACGGAAGGCGTGGCAGCTTCGAGCGCGCGTTGGATCACTTCCGTCATGTCTACCACTTTCTGTTCGATGGTGATTTTGCCCTGGGCGGCACGAGAGGCCTCCATCATGTCGTCCAGAATCCGCGCCAGGTGGGTGCTTTGACGATCGACCATTTGGAGCATGGTCTGCAGTGCGGGACTGGCCGCCTCGGGCATGCCAGTCATGACCTGGATGGCGGTACGGATGGGAGCGAGCGGATTGCGAAGCTCATGCGTGAGCAGGGAGATGAATGTGCTCACATTTCGTGACGTCTGTTCAAGGTCTTGAACGTAACGCCGTTCGGTCAGGTCCTGCGTGACTTTTGCGAAGCCGCGCATATGGCCAGCCGAGTCGTGCAACGGAGTGATGGCCGTGCGTGCCCAGAATCGCTCGCCGTTCTTCTTGATCCGCCAGCCTTCGTCCTCTGCCCGGCCGGCGCTCCGCGCCCTGGCCAATGCCTCCCACGGCTTGCCGGCCTCGATGTCCGGAGCCGCATAGAAACGAGAGAAGTGCTTGCCGATAATTTCCGCGCTGGTGTAGCCCTTGATCCGTTGGGCGCCTGTGTTCCAGCTCGTTACGACGCCATCAGGAGCGAGCATGTAAATTGCGTAGTCAGAAACGCCGTCTACCAGCAATCTGAAACGCTCCTCGCTTTGGCGCAGTGCTTCCTCCGTCAAGCGCCGGTCCGAGTGATCGCGCGTGATCTTGGAATATCCAACGAGCTTGCCGTTTTCGTCACGCAGCGCAGTAATTGTCACACTGGCCCAAAACTGCGATCCGTCCTTGCGTACGCGCCAACCTTCGTCCTCGAAGCGTCCTTCAAGAGCCGCCATCTTCAGTTCATGGGCCGGCCATCCTCTGTCGATGGCTTCGCGCGTATAAAACACGGAAAAGTGCCGCCCAATTATTTCATCTGGATCGTACCCCTTGAGTCGCTGTCCTCCGGCGCCCCAGGTCATGATTCGTCCGGTCGGATCGAGCACAAAAAGGGCGTAGTCCTTGGTCTGCTCAACGACGAGCCGATATAGCTTGGGATCGATCAGATCACTCATCTGGTCGGTTCGCGCGTAAAACCATGCGCCTCGGCATCAGCTTCGCATGCGATTCTGGTTTCAAAAATGTCTTCGGATTGCTCAATGAGTTCTCCGGACTGCGTGGATGCACGCCACGTCCAGCGGATTGACTTGTCCCTTGGATCTTCGACGGGAATGAATTCCCAGCGAATCGGCAAACGGAGTGGTTCTGTTGGTGCCATATCCCCGGCGCTTGAGCAACGGCAGGTCCGCAGGATAACGCAGTGTAGCGATCTTTGGTACCCAAGCAGCAAATCCGATCGCCTTCTTATTGCCGGGAAGCTACTGCGGGCATGCATCATTGCCCCGCATGCTCCATTCGGATTATTGCCACCTGCGGAGTGTTGGATATTCTTGCCTGACGGCCGCGCGTTTGCACTCCCCCCTGGACCATGGAGCGGCTCACTCTCTGAGCCACGCAGACGTCGCGGTCTACTTGCGTTTTTTCTCCAATCGACAGCCAGGCCTGTTCTGTTCAAAAACTCTTCCGGCGTCGCTATGCCATGGTCCGCGGTAGCCAAAGCGATATCACGGGGAAGGCGCAAAGCACTACCAGCCGGATGAGGTCAGTAGCGATGAATGGCATGGTGCCGGCGTAAATGCGCGGCAGGCTGATGTCGCGCGCGATCGAGTTGAGCACGAATACGTTCATGCCCACCGGCGGGCAGACCAGGCCGAGGGTCACCGCCATCACGATGATCACGCCGAACCACACCGGGTCGAACCCCAGTTGCAAGATCACTGGAAACACGATCGGCACTGTGAGCAGAATCATGGCCAGCTCATCCATGATTGCGCCGAGGATCAGATAGCCGACCATGATCAGCGCGAGCACGCCGTAGGCGCCGAGCGGAAGCTGCAGCATGAATTCGACGATCTGCTGCGTAGCCTGCGTGATTGTGAGGAAATAGCCGAATAGATAGGCACCGATCACGATCACCATGATCGAAGCCGACACGCGCACCGAACTGACCAGGCAGTCCATGATCGCCCGGCGCGACAGCCTGCCGCGCACAAGTCCTATGAACAGAGCCCCGATTGCGCCGACTGCGGCGGCTTCGTCCACCAGGAAGAATCCACCGTAGATGCCACCGAGTACGAGCAGGAACAGCACTACGGTCGCCCAGATTTCCTTCAGCGCACTGAACCGCGCATGCCAGCTTTGGCGGACGCCGCGCGGCATGTGCTGCGGGCGCAGACGGCCGACGATCTGGATGGTGACCGCGTACATCACCATCGCCAGCAGTCCCGGCAGCACGCCGGCCGCGAACAATTGCGAGATGTCGGTCTCCGTCATGATGCCGTAGAGCACGAAGATTACCGAGGGCGGAATCATGATGCCGAGCGTGCCGCCGGCGGCAATCACGCCGGCAGCGAAGCCGGGGTCGTAGCCAGCGCGGCGCATTTCCGGCAGCGCTACGTTGGTCATCGTCGCTACAGTAGCCACCGAAGAGCCGTTGATCGCGGCAAATCCGCCGCACGCAGCGATCGAGCCTACTGCCAGGCCGCCACGCAAATGCCCGAACCAGGCGCTCCCCGCGTTGAAAAGCTCGCGGCTCATGCCGCCGGCCGCCGCAAACGATCCCATCAGGATGAACATCGGAATCACCGCGAGTTTGTAGTCGGTGACGGTGGACAGAGGCACTTTGCCCAGCAGTGCGAAGGCTGGGCCCCAGCCAGACACGATGCCGTAACCGAGCACGCCGGCGATCCCCATGGCAACGCCGATCGGCACGCGCACAAGCATCAACACGAACATCAGCGCGAAGCCAAGCACGGCAATGAGGTCCTTGTCGATCATTGCTGCGTCATTCCCCGCGCCTGCAAAGCAGGACCAGTCGCACGGCGGTGAGGATCGTACCGGCAAGAATGCCGGCGCCGGCCAATAGATGGAAAGGCCATACAGGCAGTTTCAACTCCATCGTCAATACATTGCCGGCGGCCGTATCGCGGACGGCGTCGGCGAGCATCAACGTGAGCGCGACCATGAACACCATCAGGATCGAGGTCGCGGTGATGTCCAGGAGGCGGCGCCCGGGTAAGGACAGGAACTCCCAAACCAGGTCCACGACGATGTGGCCGTTGCGATAGCAAGCGGAGGCAATGCCCCAGAACATGCTTATTCCCAACAGCAGTTGCGCCAGATCGAACCAGTCCGGCGGTGAGTAATTGAAGAATTTGCGCAGGAGGACCGTCGCGAAGGTCGTCAGGGCGATGAACAGCAAGAGCAATCCCGCCGTTCCCTCGACCAGGCGCACGAAGCGATCCATTGCGGATCCCGCTAGCGCCGCTACTTCGTCTTCGCCCCGTATTTCAGGAGCGCCGCGTCGAACTCCGTCAGAAGTTTAGCCGGTTCATAACCTTGCTTGCGCACGTCATCCCCCCAGATTCCGACCACGGGTTCGGCCGATTTCTTCCACGCAGCCAGTTCCAACGGCGTGAGCGGCACAACCGTGTGCGCCGTATCGCCTTTCGTTTTATCCCGTCCGGCTGCTTCGAAATCCCCCCACTCCTTGCCGACCCTGTAGGCCCACTCGGAACTGCAATGGTCGTCGATGACCTTGCGCTGCGCGGGCGACAACGAATTGTACCGATCCGGATTCAGGATCCATGCGAAGCCGGTGGTGTACATGCGTGCGTCGATGTGGAAACGCGTGACCTTGTTGATGCCGAACAAGTAGATGGACCCCCAGGGAAAGGTAATGGCGTCGGCAACACCACGCTCCAGCGCTTCGCGCGCCTCGGGAGCGCTGACGTTGACCGTGGATGCGCCGAGCAGCTTCATCCAGTCGGCGACGACCGCCTGTGCCGGCCGCACTTTCAGGCCCTTGATCTGCTCTGGTGAACTGATCCGTGTCCTGGAGTGGAAAGTGCCGGGATCGTGCACGAACATCAGGCACAGCCTAACGCCGGGCATGTCCTTCTGCGCATATGGGCGGTACCAGACATCGTAGGCGCGCGAACCGTTGTCGGCGTTGTCCATCATGAACGGAAGTTGGGCCGCGTTCGCCACGAGCATACGCCCGGCCTGGTAGCCGACGTTGATGTACGACACGTCGGCGATGCCTTTGACTGTCATGTCGTAATGGTCGATTGCCTTGCCAAGTTGCTGGGACGGATAGATCGCGATCTTGATCGAGCCGCCCGATGCCTGTTCGATCGATTGCGCCCAGGCCTGCGCGGTCTTGTGCAATGGATGCGCCGGCGGCACCCAGTGGGAAAACTTCAACTCCACCAGTTTGTCCTGGGCGAGCGCGCACCCGCAGGCTGTGGCAAGGCAGAGCGCCACGGCGCCCAAGATTCGTGCAGTCACGCTGACCTCCTCCAGTTGGTTTGCTGCGCGGCGAAGTAGTTTTTCTTGTGCCGCTACCGAGAAGTATAGCGGTCCGCGACTTGCACCGGAACGACTCTCGTCAACCAGAAACCTGGAGGGCATCCAGAATCAAGCGGCCGACTGTGCAAACCGCCTGTTTAGGACTTTGCATCTCCCTCTCCCCCTGCGGTAGAGGGCCGGGAAGAGGTATATAGCGCCAACGCATCCAGCAGCGGTTTCGGCACGTCCACCGGCTTCGCATTCTTGCGGTCGATCGAAACGATGACCAGGTGGCCTTCCGCCGCCAGATCGCCGCCGGGCTTCTTGACCGCAAACTCGAGACGGATCGAGCTGCGGCCGATGCGGCCTACCCAGATTTCGATGTCGAGCAACTCGTCCAGCCGCGCCGGATTCCGGTAGTCGAGGTGGAACTGGACTCGCGGGAGCCAGATGTCCAGCCGGTCCCACAACGTCGCATACGGAAATCCCGCCGCACGAAACAATTCGGTTTCGGCCATCTCGACAAAACGCACGTAGGTACCCCAGCGGATGATGCCGCTCACATCGACATCGCTCCAACGCACGTGGTCCTGCACGCGATGTCGCCGGGCACTTACGAACGATGGACTTGTCGATTTGTTCTGCATCAGTAGGTAGCTGGATCGGGAAAAACCACGTGCGCGTTCAGATCGTCAGCCAAGTTCGCATCGCCGCATTGACCGCACCCGGCCGCTCCAGGGTAGCCAAGTGGCCGCACTCCTCGACTACCACCAGGTTGGCCCCAGGAATAGCCGCTGCCATTTCGTCGCTGCATTCCAGAGGCGTGAGCTGATCCTGGCGCCCGCACAGGACCAAGGTCGGACATTTGATCTTCTGCAACCCGGGACGAAAATCGGGCCGGGAGATGATAGCGCGCTGCTGCCGCAGGTAGCCTGCGACGCCGGTACGTTCCGCCATGTGGCGGATGGTCTTGGCAAGCCCGGCATCGTTGACCCGAGAGGGGTGCAGCATCAGCGGCAGCATAAAGCTCGTCAACGGCGTGAAGCCGCGCTCGGTCTGCGCAAGTTTCATCAGTTTCTGGCGACGTTCGGTTTCATCGGGCGTCTCCGGCCGTGCCCGGGAATCGAGCAGCGCGAGCCGGGTCACGCGCTCCGGTGCGTGTCGCATCGCTTCCAGCGCAACATACCCGCCCATCGACAACCCGGCGAGTGCGAATTCCTTCCACGGCGCATCGCGCAGCACCGCTTCGCCCATCTCCTTCACGGTTTCGTATTCGGTCAGGTCCGGTACCCAGAACCGCGCGATATCCGCAAGTTCCGACAACTGGGGTTCCCAAAGAGCGGCATCGCAGAGCAGGCCGGGCAGCAGGACCAATGCCTTTTTCATTGTTCTTCGCGGTAAGAGGTGAGTACCGTGCCGGCAGGGTCCGTTCGAACTTTGCGACCATCCGTTGCACTGCCGGCGAAGTATACCCGGAGCACCTTCTCTCAACGCCTACCGGAATGGATGCACTTCCGATCAGGCTGCCCTTACCCATCCGACACCCTCGAACTGTCTGCCTTCAAGAAGTGTCCGGAAAAACCAGGGTCAGATTAGCCTGGCCCCTCGCTTTTTGAGCCCTCGCCTTCTCTGATGCTGGAGGCTACCGAAGCGAAGCGCGTATTGCCTTGTGAACTCCGCTCCCAGGAAGAAGATCTGCGCCGAGTAATAGACCCATAGCAACAGCGCGATGACAGATCCGGCCGCGCCAAAGCCGGACGCCACCGCGCTGTTGCCCAGGTACAGGCCAATCGCATACTTGCCGAGGCTGAACAATGCTGCGGTGACAAGGGCGCCAGTCCATACGTCCCGCCATGCCAGCACTACATTGGGCAGCGTCTTATAGATCACGGCAAACAAAGCGGCGATCACGCTGAACGAAATGAAGGAGGACAGTGTAACTAGTGCAGCGGCGGAGCTGCTCCAGATGTCGCCTGCATAGCGCGCAAGCACGGCTAGCGCGGCACTGACGATGAGGGAAATGAGCATTAGAAACGCCAGAACCAGGATGAGGCCGAAGGACAGGATTCGGTTTCTGACCAACTCCTTGATTCCAGACTGCACAGGCTGCTCGATGCCCCACAAATCATCAAGGCTGTTTTTCAGTTCGGTGAAGACGCTGGTGGCTCCCACCAGCAACAAAACGCTGGATACGAAGGCGGCCACGAGGCCGGAGGCTGGATCGCGCGCGGCCGCCAATACTGCCTGGATCGCCTGCGCCCCGTTCGGTCCAATCAGTCCCTGCAGTTGGGCAATGATTTCACCCTGAGCCGCTTCAGCGCCGAAGAAGTAACCCGCCACCGCGATGGCGAGGACGAGGATCGGCGTCATCGAGAACAAGGTATAAAAAGCCAGGGCGGCGCCTTTACTTGCCCCCCGATGATTGATCCAGGCTCTTACCGAATCGTTCAGGACTCGGTACAAACTCTTCAAATAGAGTCGTGTGGCCGGCGCGAATTGGAGTGGAAGCTTCGCGAATCCGCGGATGACCGGTTTTCTGACGATGCCATTACTCATAGCGTCGCCGTATTAACATGGCGCTCGCGCAATTATTCAGGCGTGGGGCGGCTGTCAATCGTTTTTCGCTTATCGCTCCTCCTGCGCAACGCTCAGGGCGTTGGCTCATGCAGGCGGAACGCAACCGAAGCAATGCATTTTACTTTTTCTTGGATTGCTCGGAAGTGTTGACCGGTGGTCCGCTATTTTCGGTCTTGCCGCCGGAAGCAGACTGGCGAGCACTATCCACGGCAGGCTGGCCTGTCTTGCTTGTTTCCGGAGTGACGGTAGCGCCAGAATGACCGCCCGGGTCCGGTCCCATGCTCAACAAGTCAGGCAGTTTGGTCGTGCCGGTAACATTCGAATCGTGACTTGACGCCGGTTGCTGGGAAGCGATTCCTGCAAGCGCGAACACTGACAACAAGACTGCGACAACAATATGTACGACTTTCATGACATCCTCCTTCAAGAACTCCCGTCTGATCTGCGGATATCGGATAGATACCGCAGCCAGCCGAAGTGATCTATTTATAGAGTGGCCAATACGAGAAAAAATTCTCGAGCATTTCAGCGTAGCTCAAGTATCAGCCGGTGTCGGTGCGCCAACACACACGGGAGAGCTGCCGGATGTCATTGATTAGCCGTAGAAACTCGCGCGACAAACGAGCGGGCCAGGCAAAGCGCTGCGGGCTAGCCCGATCAACGCACGATGATCTCTACCCGCCGGTTGCGAGGTTCAGCGACATCATCGGATGCTTGCGCCACCATGGGCTCGCGCTTGCCGCGCCCGGCGGCCTGAATGATTTTCGTCGGGATTCCGCGCCGGACTAACAGTTCCCGTACCCTCATGGCGCGCTGCAGGGACAGCGTGTCGTTGTACTGATTGCTACCCACGAAATCGGTATGGCCGATGACGGCGATTTCCGGGGATGGTCGCGCGGCCACCTCGGCGACTACGCGATCGATTGCGCGCGTGGCCGTCGGGTTTAGTTCGTCAGTGCCCTCCACGAAATACACAAGATACGACGTGGGCTGCTCGGGCAAACTCGCCAAAGCCTCGCGAAATTCTTCATTCACGTCTTTTCGCTCGATGGGCGCCGTCCGCACTGTCTTGCTATCCCGAAGGCTGGCCTCGACATAGGGCTTGTCCACGAGCACCGCTTTGCCGCCGTGTAGCGGCCGAACCATGACCGCACCGACATGGCCGTCGGGTGGCTTGGGCAAGACCACCAGAGTGACCTTGGAGTCGGTGCTGCGCGGCGGTTGCTGCGCACATGCGCCAAGCAGCGCGACTCCCAGCACGCCAAGCAGGAGTCCGCCGTGCGCCATCCGTTTGCGCGGCAGGAAACTGTTAGACGTGCGGAGGCGAACCTTCATACTCTGCGTTGGTCACGGGCCCAGAGCCCAATTTCTTGCGCTGCTGATCAGCGCGCGGCGACGAGTGTGATCTGCACACGGCGATCGGGTTGCAGGCAATCGATCAGTTGCGGGGATTTCCGAATTTTCGCGCCCGGTTTCCCGCATGTGTCCCCGGTTATTGCCTCGCTCTCGCCCTTGCCTTCGGTGCGAATACGCCCGCCATCCACACCCTTGCCGACGAGATAGGCGCGCACCGCTTCGGCACGCTGTTCGGAGAGGTGCAGGTTGTAGGTGTCCGCGCCAATCTGGTCGGCGTGTCCGACGGCGTCGATGCGATCGAACGCCCGGCTCTTGACCTTGGCGGTCAACTCGTCGAGTTTCGGGGTCTCCCCCCCTCGCAACACGGCCCGGTCGAAATCGAAGTACACCGACACGATCACCGGCTCGTCCGCCTTGGGAGGCATTGGCGCAACAGGTTGTTGAGCAACCGCCGTATCGGCGGGTGCCTTCTGTTTATCGCGCTGGCTCCAGAGCAGAAAAAGAATGGCGATCACCACCACGGCAAGACCCACAAGCGACCAACGAGTGACAGGTTTCATGCGCCCCTCCCGGAAGATAGTTCAAGAGAAGTTTAGTCCCAATCCTCGCGCGCTAGAACAAGATCCGCTAACTTGGTCTGCCCCCACCTTCTGGCAAGCACGCCTTCAGATCACGCCGCAAAAACAAGGGGCGCCTTGGCAGGCGCCCCTCGGGTCGGTCTTACTGCTACGGGCAGGCGACAGACTACATTTCGCCGGTCTTGCCCTTCGCGGCTTTGGCGCAATCTGCCTTTTCGGCGCCGGTAAGAGCATCGCATTTCTTAAGCCTGGCGGCGTACTCTTCTTCGCCCTGTCCGGCCTGGGTATCAGTGCCTGCCTGGTCATCCGTCTTGCCATCTGAGTTGGCAGTGCTTTCCTGCTCTTCAGTTTGTCCGGCCTGGGTATCAGTGCCAGCTTGGTCATCCGTTTTGCCATCTGAGTTGGCAGTGCTTTCCTGCTCTTCAGTTTGGCCGGCCGAGTTCGCCTCCTGGCCTTGCGCGTCTTCCGGCTTGTTGGCCTTATCGGAAGCCTCGCTGGCCGGCTTATCGGAAGGTCCGGCTTGCGGATCCGTCTGTGCCGCGGGATTCTGCGTGCTTCCTTGTGAAGTCCCCTGGTCGTCTCCAGCCCACGCCATGCCGCTCATCGCAACTGCAATCGCACCTGCTGAGAATATTTGCAAAAGCCTGTTCATTTGATCTCCTGACAAGTTGTCATCAATAGAAAGTGAAGGTTGCGTGCCGAGGCGTTGTCTCGGCGCCAACAAACACAACTTCGAGCAGATTGCCGCTCGTCCGGCACAGCAATACAGGCAATGGCCGTGCCGGTTTTTTCTTCAACTGCAACTTACTAATTAGACAGGGCTTAGGCGGAAGAACGACGGATATCGGGGAACTCACGATCGGCAAAACATGCAGGATACTGGGCTCTTTTACATGAATCGGGGTTCGAGCGATCCGCTGTACGATCGGTGGTATCGGCGCACTCCGCGGAAAACGTTTGCGGCAGATCATGCACGCGGCAAGGCTTGCAGAGGGTCACGTGTTTTGAGAGTGGTGGACCTCCGGGGCCTTCCCCATTTCATTACCGATTTCATGATCGCTGCTCAGTCCCTTCGCGCGCGGCGTTGTCAAGGTGTTGACTTGCGCTTCAGTAATCAGACCTGACTTCAAGCCATTCATGATCACGTACGGCAGCATCAGCGGATTCTTGAAGCGGAATCGGTAACTGCCCGTTACACCGGTCCGCTGAAGAACAGGACCCCGCGACCTTTCACAGAATGTGTAGAGGTGCTGTGCGAACGCAAGAATGTCGAATGGTCTGCCCATTATTGCGCCCATGGGAACCGCGACATCCGCGGCGGAAAAAAAGCCCAGCGAGTCCGTCTCGGCGAGTGCGCACGCCAGCAACACCTGTTTGTACAAATTCTCCCGGGCGCTCATGGTCCCCCGGTGGTAGTCACGTGCGACGCTTTCCTGTGCCTGTTGCAAGGCCTTTTCGACAGCCCTTTGGGTATCCTCCGTCTGAACGTTCAACCTGCCTTCGGTTGCCGCCGCCTGCGCGGAATGCAACGCGAGCAAGTGCGCGTAATGGGGTAACCCCTGCGAGAGATGCTCTATTCGCCGTTTGGCGTCTTCGTTGATCGTCATCCCGCACGCCCTTAACCCTTTGTCGACGATTTCGAACAACTCGGTCTCCGACATCCGCGGCATGCGGATCTGTACCAAAGCCCTCTGGATCGATTCGTGCTCCGATATAAGCGTATCCACCGAGTCGGCGACGCCGGCAAGAATGATGGTGCTATCGACCGAGTGATCGGAAAGATTTTTTATCGTGTCAGCCAGGAGGGTGGTCGTGTTGCGGTCGTTTATGCGGTCAACCTCGTCGATCACGATCACAGATTTGTCGATGCGCTGAAGAATCGCTCTGATGGCGTCAGGCGTTGGTTTCCCCGTAAGCAAGTCGGCCAGGCTGCCCTTCTCGGAAACGGCTTCCGGTGTGAATCCGTTGGATACGCGTTCACTGGAGAGCGGCATTTCCTTGAATATTGTTTGCCAGAGAGATTCGAAAGTGGTGGTTTGGTCGCAGTTGATCGGACCGCAGGCGGGAGTGGCAACCTGCGGGCCAAGGATTTCGAGTAATACATTGGAAAGCGATGTCTTTCCGACACCGCGTTCCCCAAAGATAACTGCGTGCTGGCCACGCTGATGAAACGCGTTGATGGCTTCCAGTATTTGGGATGCCCGGCCCGCGAACAGCGCCTTCTTGTCGATCGGCGCGCTTGGGCTGAATGACCTGGCTATCCTGGCGATCAGATTGTATTTTTCGTTCGGGTCCACAATTCCATCCCGGTAATGGTGGTTCGTTGGTGATGATGACGAGCCATCCGCCACATCTTAGACCAATTGCATGGATACGCGGTTCCGGCACTTCGAACGATTGACGCCAACGGAGATGCTGCGTGATTGCCCGGCCGTATGTTAGGATGACGCGGACATTGAACGAGAAGAGTCGGATGCCGCTAGAAGCAAAAAAACTGTCCGAGCGCATCGGATTCACGCGATTCTTTCGCGATCTCAGATACAACCGGCATCGTACACGGCAGCTCGTCGGTATCTCGTTCCTCGTTCTGCTCACCATTGTCGGCACGCCGGCAAATCCGTACCTCTACTCCCTCGGTGTCGCGATCGCCACGTTGGGAATTGCCGTGCGGATGTGGGCATCGGGGCACGTGAAGAAGGACAAGTTGCTCGCCACAAACGGGCCGTACGCGTATGTGCGCCACCCGCAATATTTCGGCAACCAACTTATTACTTTGGGCTTTTGTCTGTGCTCGGGCTTGTGGTGGAGCTTCCTGGTAGGGATCGCTATCGGGTTCTTTTACTATCCCCAAACCATTGCGTACGAGGATAGGCGTCTCGCCGGACTCTTTCCAGGCGCATGGGAAGCCTGGAGCAAAGAAACCCGGGCGCTGATCCCGCGGCTCAGGCCGTATCGTTCCGGACAAACCCCGGAATGGTCGTTCAGGCAGAGCCTGCGCCGGAACGGCGAGCCTATCATCGCGGCTCTGCTGTTTCTCTGTTTGTACATCTTGTACGTGCCCCTCGCGCCACTCGCATAACGCTCCTACCATGCTCGCTCTGCCCGACATTCCGACCGAGCGCGCATTGATCAAGTGGATTGAAGCCCAAACCCGATCAGGGAAACCGGCGTATGCCCACGGTTGCCAGGGCCCCGTTTATCTCTACGATAGCGAGGGCCTTCGCTTTGTCGTAAAAGCGGCGGTGGGCGGCGGCTTCTCGGGCCTGGTGCGGCGCTGGATGCTGCGCCGGGAGTACGGCGCGTATCTACGGCTCACCGACTTCGCCGGCAGCCCGCGCTGTTATGGGTTGATCGACGGCCGTTACCTGGTACTCGAGTACATAGCCGGTCTTTCGCTTCGAACCGCGCGGATCGACGACAGGCGCACATACTTCGACGTCCTTTTCGCGCATATCGGCGAGTTGCATCGGCGGGGCGTGGCGCACGCGGATCTCAAGAGCAGGGATAATCTCCTAGTGATCGCCGGTCACCTCCCTTTCGTAGTGGATTTCGGCGCAGCCATCGTGCGCAAGCCCGGATTTGCACCGTTCAATCACTATCTCTACGAACTTGCCCGTCGCCTCGACTTCAACGCCTGGGCAAAGCTCAAGTACGAGGGTCGTATGGAGGAACTCACAGCGGAAGACCGCCCGTACTACCGGCGCACGGCCGTAGAAATTATCGCTCGCGCGGTCAGGCCGTCTTATTTGTGGCTCAGACGCCGCATTTTCTAGCGTGTCCGGATGCAGCTTCAGAGTGCGGGGTTGTTCCGCAGCAAGCGGTCGAACTCTTTCTCCACTACCGCATAACACTCGCAGACCCGGGCTTCGAGCTTCGGACGGTCCAGCACGGTGATCTTTCCGCGCCTGTAGTGGATCAATCCTGCCGCCTGCAGCTTGCCGGCGGCCTCGGTCACGCTCTCGCGAAGCACGCCAAGATTGTTGGCAATCAACTCCTGGGTCATGGTCAATTCGTTCCAGGGTAACCGGTCCAGACTCAGGAGCAGCCAGCGGCACAGTTGCTGTTCGACGGAATGATGGCGATTGCACATTGCGGTCTGCGCTGTCTGCGTGTTCAGCGCCTGCGCATAGCGTAGCAGCAGATGCTGCAGTACGCCTCCCCGACCGAATTCTGCTTGCAGGACATTTGCTCTAAGCCGATAGCCGTAGCCCGCGCTCTGTACCACTGCGCGGCCCGGAGTGCTTTCACCACCCATAAAGAGCGCGATACCGACGACGCCCTCGTTGCCTACGACTGCGATTTGCGGCGAGGATCCGTCTTCCATGACGTACAGCAGGGACACGATGCTGTTGGTCGGGAAATACACATATCCCTGATTGCTGCCGGATTCGTAAAGAGCCAAGCCCAGGGGTAGCGGCATGAGCTCCAGATCGGGTAGCAGGCGCTCGTATTCCGCGGCGGGCAGTGCGTTGAGAAGCTGGTTCTGCCGAGGCCATTGCCGTGCGGACAAGGTTTGCCGTGCGGACGCAGTTTGCCGCGCGAATAAAGATGGGTTCCTACCCATCGGCATGGAGACTGCTTGAGCGGGCATCAAAGGGCTCCGAATCCAAATCGGTACGCCCCTTATCCTAGTGCCCGGCACACTCCGCCTCTATACAGGACTCACCTGATTTTCAGGTAGGGAATTCACTACGGATTGGCTTCGTGGCGCCGGAGGAAATTCAGTTCCAGAAATCGTAGCCGAACGTAAACGCCACCGCGACAGCGCCAAGCAAGACGATCTGCGCGTTTGCCCGTCCGAACTGATAGCCGACCGCCGGCACTATTCCGAGGCCATAACCCTTGTTGTTGATTGGCAACTGGTCCTCGTACGGATCCTTATAGCCATACACCAATCCCGCAGAAAGCTTCACATAAAGATTCGGGTTGACTCGCTCAAGGAACCAGCGCCGGCCACCATAGACGTACGCGGCGTCCTGGTAATACGAGTTCTTGAAAACGGCGCCACCCACCAGCCAATGCGATCCCGATTCCCATTCGGCGCCGACAAGATGCGGCCATTGATTGTGGCCCTGGTTGTCCTCCCAGTGCGCTACGTAGGGTCCCAACTCCAGCATCACGCGGTCGCCTTCGCTGAACACGCCGGCATGCGCCATCTCCACGCAGGCAAGAAGCGAAAACCACGCCGCCGCGCGGAGATACCACGATGTTCTGATGCCGACGCTCAGGCCGTGACCCATCCGTACCAGTGGTGACTCGGGTCGGCACCCTCCTCGAGATAGCTCATCTTGATCTGGCTCAGATAGTCACTGGGGATCTCGTTGCGCTTCGCCTTCACGTCCACACCGAAAACACGCGCACTGTTCAGGCCGAAGATCTGTTCCTTCACCGCCCGGGTCAGCGGTGCGTACCCATGTTTCTCGATCAATGCGCCGGGAATCTCGAAACGCCGGAACGCTTCGATTTGCCACTGGGGCGTGCCGTACCAGATCGAGTCGGTCCCCCATAGCACGTGGTCCGCGCCGAAGGCATCGATCATCTGGCCCAACAGATGAGCGCAGGCCGTCGGGTTGGTGGTGACGAGTTGCGCAAAGGTGGAGCCCAGCTCCATGTAAATGTTCTTGATGCCTGGTTCCTTCTTCTTCATCTCGCAGAACTCAGTGGTCCAGGGCACCTCGCCCGACTCCTTTGGCGCCGTCACCCCCAACAATCCGGAGTGATAGACGAGAAAGTCGATGTCCGGAAAATCTTTCGCCGCCTTGATCAGATCGCGCGGATGGTTGTAATCGGCGATTGGACCGAGTGGCAGGCCCTTGTGGACGCAGAACCGCTTGATTCCGAGTTCACGGGCTTTTTCCAGCATGGGATAGGCGATCTTCTCGTCGTCGACGAACCAGCCCCGGTCGAATCCCTTGGGACAGGATCCGGTGTAGGCCTTCCATGCGTCAACCTTGAGCGTTTCCGCCTGCAACTCCATGAAGTCGAGATCTGTCTTTCCCAGTTGCGGAGTCACCAGTCCATGAGCCAGCATCCGGCGCGACTGCGTGATGCGATTGATTTCGTCGCGAATGTGCGTCATTTCCTTCGGCGGGACTACTGCCTCCTGGGGATAGGGTCCCGGCGGCGTGGAGATGAGCCCGATCGCGGTCTCGCTGTCGAGAAACACCTCCTTGATGAAGTTCTGCCACGAAAGATCCGCGAGGGTGCCGCTGTCCGATGCGAGCTTCGGATTCATTTGTTTCGCCCGACCGCGCAATCGCAGGAGATTCCCTTTGGCCACAGCGCCCTTGCGATCGGCCTCTGCATCCGTGGGGTCGTACGCCGCCCCGACATAGTGAAGCTGCACGTCGAAGATAAACAGCGGCCCGCCTTTGAATTCCTTTACGGCCGCCTGATCCGCCGCCTCGGCTGCGGAGACGTTGAAGAATTGACCGAAGACCGCGTTCATGGCGAGGAACGACGTCACCATCCCGCCGCTCGAGCGAAGGAACTCCCTGCGGGTGAGTCCCAGCCTCGGAGCCAGGCGCCCTGCCTCGGCCAGGATCCGCGCTTCTACCTCCCGCTGGGCGGCGGTCTGCGGCAGTGGCGGAAATTCCTCGTTGGACACAAGCCGTGTGGGGATCGGGATTTCAGTACGCAGACCCTGACGCATGCCGGGGCGCACGCGGAAAGCATGACGATTCAGTTTCATCATCGACTCCTCTGTTGATGGGATGAAGCGGCTTTCGGCAGGGCGCGCAGCGTTCAGCGCTCCCCAATGAGATGGAGTGTAATGCTCCTTATTGTGAAGTCAACCGTGGCCTGGTGTGGTCAGGAACTCGCGTACGCGGTCCTTCTGTTTGAAGCCTCTATCAGGCTCCTCGAAGCTACGGATTTCAAACAACGCCTCATTGAGGCTCATCTCGCCGGCTTCCAGTAATTTGCCGACCAGGTGCTCTGTCAGCGGCTTGAGCCGGTCCAATACGGCTTTGGTTTCGCCGTACAGGCGCTCGCTCTGCGCTTCCATGATGTTGCGTGTTTCTTCGTCCACTTCGTGACCGCCGCCGTTGTTGTCCTTGGCGAGCGCGCCGAAGTTCAGGCGGGTCTTGCGGTACATGCCCATCTCACCCACGGCGTGGTGCAACAACTGCGTCACGCGGGTGATGTCGTTGTGTGCCCCGTTGGTCGTGCCTTCCTCGCCGAAGAACAGTTCCTCGTTGGCCATGCCTCCCAGCAGCACGCGCACATCGTGCTCGATGTCGCCCTTGGTCTTGAGCAGGTTGACCCCCTGCTTGTGGAATACGAATCCCAATGCGTTGGTGCGCGCGTTGGCCTTGAGCGAAATCTTGATGGTCTTCATGTCGGCCAGGACCTGGTCCCAGTCGCCGTTGGCCAGCTTGCGTTCGTGTTCGAGGTCCACCAGGAAGTGGCCCCATTCGTGCACGGCAATGATGCGGCGATCACGGTCGCGTTCCTTGGTGGTATTGGTGTTGACGTTGCCCACAAGCATGCGCTCGGCAGCCCGCATCAGCGTATCGTCGCCGATCATCTCTCCCGCCTGCACGGCCGTGATGCCAGCCTGGTTGACGATGGTCTCCAGGTCGGCAGGGCTGCGCCCCTCGGTTACTGCAACCAGGTGGCGAAGGTCGAGGTCGGGCAAAACTTTGTCGGCGCGCTGGCGCAGGTAGTGGCCGATGATAGCCAGCCGCTCTTCCCGGTTGGGCATGCGAAAGTCCACCTTCATCTGGAAGCGGCGCAGCATGGCCTCGTCCATCTTCATTGTTTCGCTGTTGAAGTTGCTGGCCACAATCCAGATGATCTCGGCTGTGTGCTTGCTGCGCACGCCGTCCAGCACGGATAGCAGCGTGTTCGCGGTGTCGTCGTCAAACTTGCGGCGGCCGCCGCGCTTCATGAAAAGATCCTGCGCCTCGTCCAGGAACACGATGCAGCGCTTGCGCCGCCTGGCCATCGCCATGATGCGGCTGAGCGTGTTCGAGCCGCCGGCGACAAAACCCGTTTCCAGGTTGGCGGCGGAATGGAACAGGATGGGGAGGCGCAGTTCCTTGGCCAGGTAGCTGGCCAGCTTGGTTTTGCCGGTACCCGCCGGGCCGCTGAACATCACGTTGAAGGGCTTGCTGATGCCGTACTCGGCGTATGCCGCGCGGCGCTGATACTGGTCCTTGATCTGTGCGACCTCGGCCTTGATGTCGTCCATCCCCACCAGGTCGTCGATGGAGCCTTGCACTTGTGCCGGCTCGATGAACTTCAGGGCCTTGTACTGTGCCTTGAGCTGGAAGAACAGAAAGGTCAGCAATCCGACCGTGAGCGCGGCCGACAGCACCGCACTGACGCCTGCCTTCCAGTCATCCTTCGCGGACTGCGGGCGGGCGCCGGCAAAGCGCTGGTCCAGGCGCTCGAGCAATTCGAGGCTGCTGGGGCTAAGTTCGGCGCGCGGAACGAAAGCAAGCTTCCCTCCCCAAGGCGCGGTGACGGCCTTGTCGGCGAAAATCTTGGTCTCCATGTCGCTGGGGTAATACGCGTGCTGCTTGCCCCGAGATTCGATCAGGATGATGCGCTCCGACACGTTCCACATCAGCGGCCTGTAGATCACCGTGATGCGCTCAACCGGGTTGGTCTCCAGGAAGCTCAGCACGGAGCCGGTGCCGAACACGACGGGTAGCTTGTCGTCGAGCTTCCAGATCCCCTCGCCCGTGTTCCCGGCAACGGACATGGCCCTGACCTGCTTGGCAACGGCGGTCTGCTTCTCTATGAGCACGAACGAATAGATGCCGGTGGCCGGGATCAGAACCGCTATGGCCAGTACCGTGAGCTTGACGCTCACCCGCTGGATCACGAACCAGTCCTGCAGCCGGTTGGCGGCCTTCTTGACGGCAGGCCACAGGCCCGTCGAGGTCGGCGCGCCACCCCTGGAATTAGACAAATGCGACATGGCAGTCTTTAGTGGCGGGCCCTATGCCGTGTTCCGGAGCCGGAACACACTATTTACGATCACCGGACTGAAGCCTCTTAGGTAAATAGCCGGGGAAGAGTCTTAACAAAACCCCGGCTCCGGATTGGAGTCTGAAGCAGGCCTCGAGGTTCCTGTTACCCCGTTCGCATGGAACTATCGACCCCATCTGTGTGCTAGCGCACGGATGACTTCGGGACGAGACCGGAACAATGGACGCTTGTATGGTGGATCGCTGTAGGCGCGCGATTCGATCCTTTACCCTACGCGAAAGGTGAAATCTTATGAACAGCGTCATCTACATTGTCGGACTAATCGTCATCATCATCGCTATCCTGTCGTTTTTCGGCCTGCGCTAGAGCATCTGATCGGTCACACCGCAAAATCCAGATAGGCGATCAGCGGATCAATCTCTGGTCGCCGTTTCAAACGTCGGTGCTGTGATCTGCAACGATTCCGCGGCGGACACAAGATTTCGTTCCGCCGTATCGGCGGGTATTGTCGCCCTTCTTCACTCTCCCCTCTCCCCTCTCCCCTCTTCCCTGACTTCTTCTCTCGCCCCTCGTCCCTCTTTCCTCGCCCCTGCCCTCTCCCCTCTTCCCTCTTCCCTATCACACCAGATTTCTCAGTTCGCGCAACCCCACAGACAGCATGGCAAGATCGGGACTGCTCGCGGCCTGCAGTTCTCCCAACACTTGGCGTGAGCGCTCGAGCGCGCTACGGTTGCTTTCCTCCCATGCAGAGATCAGCACAGCCGGTTCCTCGACGCCCGGTTTGATACCGAGCACAACGGTGGTTAGCGAACGCAGCAGCTCCGTCAGCTCATCGCGCAGTACGGCACGGGCCAGCGTCTGCCAGTGCGAATCGCCCGGTAGCAGGCCGATCTGGTCGCGCAACCAACTGACGTTCAGCCGCGCCACTAGCGTGAAGTAAATCTGCGCCACGCAGGACACGCTACGCCGGGCCGACTGCGACACGTCGGTGATGTCGAGCGCGGCAAAGGCAAGCTCGGCGCCGGTCACTCGCCGCGCGAGCGCCGCTGGCACGCCGCCTCCCGCCATGGCCTCCGTCCGCCGGTGGGTACGTGCCAGGTCCTGCTCGCCCAGCAGCGTATCCAGGGAAGCGGACACGCTCTCGACCGGGCCGGCGTAGCGCCCGATGGTTGTTTCCAGATCCCCGGCATACAGTCGGCGTCGGATGAACCAGAGCGTGCCGCGCACAACCAGCTTGCCGATCTCGATCAACATTGCCGTCTGCTCGCGATCCGCCACCTTGTTGTCCAGCGCGTCGATGTCCCGCCAGATCTGCACAAGACCGAATGCTTCTCGGGCCAGCAGGTACGCGCGCACCACGTCCGAAGGCCTGGCGCCGCTTTCTTCCATCAACCGATGCACGAAAGTGCTTCCGACCCGGTTCACCATGCTGTTGCACACATGCGTGGCGATGATCTCGCGTCTCAACGGATGACGCGGCATCGCGTCGCGATAGTGCGTGCGCAACGCCTCTGGAAAATAGCGCTCCAGCGCCGAACCGATGAACGGATCTTCTGGCACCGTGGAGGCAAGCAGCTCGTCGCACAGCCAGATCTTGCTGTAGGCAAGCAGCACTGCGCGCTCGGGCGAGGTCAGCCCGGTGCGCCCCGATTTGCGCGCCGCAAGCTCTTCGTCGGAGGGCAGAAACTCGACTTCGCGGCTAAGCTTGCCGCTGCGCTCCAGAAAGCGCATAAATCGCGTCTGCGCATCGAGCACGGCCGCGCCCATGGCACCGCTGACCGCAAGCGATTGCGACTGGTAATAATTGTCCCGCAACACCAGCGCGGCTACTTCATCAGTCATGCTTTCCAACAGTTGGTTGCGCCGCTGCGTGGTGAGATTGCCTTCCCTGACCGCTGCGCTCAGCAGGATCTTGATGTTGACTTCGTGGTCCGAACAATCCACGCCGGCCGAGTTGTCGATGGCATCGGTATTGATCAATCCGCCCTTGAGGGAGTATTCGATGCGCGCGCGCTGCGTAAAGCCGAGATTACCGCCCTCGCCCACCACCCGGCAGCGCAGGTCGCGCGCATCCACCCGCACAGCGTCGTTGCTGCGGTCGCCGACGTCCACATGCGACTCCTCGCTCGACTTGAAGTAGGTGCCGATGCCGCCGTTGTACAGCAGATCTACCGGCGCGCGCAGGATCTCCCGGATCAGATCGGCAGGCGCCAAGCGGACATTCTCGATGCCTAGCGCCTTTCTTGCCTGCGGCGTCAGCGCGACCGACTTCGCGCTACGCGGATATACGCCGCCGCCGGCCGACATCTTCTTCGTGTCGTAGTCCGCCCACGAGGAACTCTGCAGACCGAAAAGGCGCTCCCGTTCCCGATAGCTAGCCTCCGCATTCGGATCTGGGTCGATAAAGATGTGGCGGTGGTCAAACGCGGCGACCAGCCTGATGTGCTTCGACTGCAGCATGCCGTTGCCGAATACGTCGCCCGACATGTCGCCAATGCCGGCGACGGTGAAATCGATGGACTGGATGTCGATACCGAGCGAACGGAAATGTTTCTTCACCGATTCCCAGACGCCGCGAGCGGTAATGCCCATTTTCTTGTGGTCGTATCCGGCGGAGCCGCCGGAAGCGAACGCATCGCTCAGCCAGAACCCGTACTCGGCAGCGACGCCGTTGGCAATATCGGAAAACGTCGCTGTGCCCTTGTCGGCGGCGACCACGAGGTAGGTGTCGTCCGGATCGTGACGCACGACATCCGCCGGCGGCACCACCCGGCCTTCAATCAGGTTGTCGGTCAGGTCGAGCAGTCCGCGCAGAAAAGTCGAGTAGCAATTCACTACTTCCCGTTGCAGCGTGGCGCGATCGCAGCCCTGCGGCGGCATCTTCACGACGTATCCGCCCTTTGCGCCGACCGGCACGATGACCGCGTTCTTCACCATCTGCGCCTTCATCAGGCCCAGCACCTCGGTGCGGAAATCCTCCATCCGGTCCGACCAGCGTAGCCCGCCACGCGCCGTGCGCCCGCCGCGAAGGTGCACACCCTCGACCCGCGGCGAATAGACGAAGATCTCGAACATCGGGCGCGGCTCCGGAAGTCCCGGTATTCTCGACGGGTCGAACTTCAGCGACAGACAGGGCCTGGGCGCGTCATCCTTGTCGCCGCGGAAGAAATTGGTGCGCGTCGTCGCCAGAATCAGCGCCAACAGCCGTCGCAGGATCCGATCCTCGTCCAGGCTCGCCACCGAATCCAGCATGGCCTCGATCTCGGGCAGCCTTTTGGCGCCGCGCTCGCCGGTAGGCACACTGAGGTGCGGGTCGTGACGTTCCAGAAAGAGCTCGACCAATTGGCGGGCGATGTTCGGGTTCGACGCGAGACTCGCCTCGATATATCTCTGGCTGAAAGTGAAGCCCGCCTGACGAGCGTATTTCGCGTACGCACGCAGTAGCGCCACTGCCCGCCAGTCGAGTCCCGCGCGCAATACCAGCTTGTTGAAATCGTCGTTTTCCGCTTCGCCGCGCCATACCCGCAGGAACGTTTCCTCGAAAATTCCGCGCACGCCCTCGATATCGGCATTGACTCCGCCATCCGCCGCAAGGCCCATATCATGAATCCACACGCAATTCCGACCCTCCGGCTCGATCTCGGCCGGACGCTCGTCCATCACACGTACCCCCATGTGCTCGAGCATCGGCAGGCTTTGCGACAAAGGCACTGCGCCGCCGCGGCGAAACAGCTTGAATCGCAGCTCGTTCTCTGCTGCACCCGGCGGCACGTACAGATGCAATCCCACATCTCCATCACCGAGCCGTTCCATCGACTCGATATCCTCGACTGCCATGTGCGCGGCGTATTCTTCGCGATAGCCGGCCGGGAAAGCGGTGCCGTACATGCGATACAAATCCAGGCCGCGTTCCTCACCGTACCTTTGCACCAGCGCGCCGGAAAGATCGTCTTCCCAGCGCCGCGTGATGCGCTCCACTTCGGCTTCTATTTCGCGCTCGTCAAAATCGATCTTTGCACCGGACTGCGTGTGTACCACGAACAGCACCCGCGCCAGGACCGAAACGGAAAGATTGACGCTGAACTCGCTGGAAACGCCGGCGAATGCCCGCATCAGCACGGCCTGAATGCGCAGACGCACTTCGGTGTTGTACTTGTCCCGCGGCACGTACAGCAGGCATGAAAAGAATCTGCCGAATGGATCGCGCCGCACGAACAGCCGGATACGCTGGCGCTCCTGCAAATGCAGAATCCCCGACACCGTGCGCAGCAGCTCATCCTCTCCGATCTGGAACAACTCGTCGCGCGGATAGTCTTCAAGGATGGTCAGCATCGACTTGCCCATATGACTGCCCGGCAAGACCCCGGAACGCCCGAAAACCGCATTCGCTTTCTTGCGCAGCAGCGGTACCTCGAGCACGCTCATCCTGTGTGCAATCGATGTATACAAACCCAGGAAGCGGCGCTCGCCGGATACCCTGCCTGACCGGTCGAAGCGCTTCACGCCGATGTAATCCATGTATTCCGGCCGATGCACCGTGGAACGGGTGTTGGACTTGGTGACGATCAGCAGTTCGGCTTTGTGCGCACGCTCGCGCATCTCCGCCGGCAGTGTTGCAAAACTCGTGGAGGTCACCTCGCCGTGCCGTTCGCGAAGGATGCCGAGCCCGGACCCGGGTACGACGCGCAGCACATCCTCCCCGCCTTCCTTTCCAAGTTCATAGTCCCGGGAACCGAGAAAAGTCAGGTGGCCTGCCGCCAGCCATTTCAGAAACGCCATGCCTTCAACAATCTCTTCACGGGGCAGCGGAGGCGGATGGTCCCTGATCTGCTCCACGGTCTCGAGCATGCGCTGCACCATCGGCTTCCAGTCGCCAACCGCTGCGCGCACCTCCGCAAGCGAGTGCAGCAGCCCCTGTTCGAGGCGCGCGATGGCTGCCTGGTCGGTTTCGCGGTTGACCTCCAAATGCATGCACGATTCGAACTTCGCATCGTGCTCGCTCGTGTCACGCGGCAGCATTTCCAGCAGATTTCCGTTGCTATCGCGGCGCACGCGAATGATGGGGTGAATGATCAGGTGCGTGATGAACCCCTGCGCATTGACTTCCATGCGCACCGAATCCACCAGGAACGGCATGTCGGGATGGGACACTTCGATCACTGTGTGCGGGCATTGCCAGCCGTCCCGGTCCGCACGCGGATTGAAGACCCGGATCCTGGCCTCGTCGTCACGGCGCTGGCGCAGCCAATCCCAGAGCGACAATACCGCGCCGCAAAGGTCGGCCGGCTCGCGTTTGCGCAGATCGTCCGGGTCAACCTGCCGGAAAAACTGCCGCACGAACTCCTCGCCCTGCGCCGCCTGTCCGACCGCCACGCGGCTGCGCACCAGCGCAACCACGCTATCGACCAGATCCGTCTTTGCCTGGGTTTCCGGCCGGTCCATCTTGGCATGCCTCCGTAAGAACCGAACGGGGCGGGGCAGGAGAACCCGCGCGCCCCGCAACCGCTGTGAATGACCGTTTCAGATTAGACGAAAACCATGACATCCGCACTTCGGGCGTCTTCAAACGGCGCCGTCCCCAGAGTCTCAGGGAACCGCAGGTTTCGCTGGTTCTTTCATTGGTGTAAGTTTCGATTTGCCCATGAGCCGTTTAGTGCACTTCGCTCTGTGCGCCAGCAGACATACGCGCCGCTTCCAGCGGGGTAACGTTCGCAGTATGGGAGTTTCGTATGCGAAGTCAGAAAGACTCCCCAAAGCCGTGCCGCGGGGCCCCTACGGCGTCCGTGGATTTCTACCTCCCTGAAAGGATCATCATGAAACGTTCCATCATTTCGTTATTGTTAGCCGGACTGTGCGCCGGTGCTGCAACGGTAGTTCTGGCTGCAAACGAAGATGTCAAGACCAACCCAGATGTCAAGACCAACCCCAAGCCGGCCGAGTCCTCGACTGCGAGGACTGCAGATCCCGATAGTCATCAGAGCATGCACGAAAAGGGCGAGGCCGACTTCAAGAGAGCCGACAAGAACCACGACGGCACGCTGACCCGGAAGGAAGCCAAGAAGATGCCGCGCGTAGCCAAACACTTCGACGCCATCGACACGGACCACGAGGGCACGGTGTCGCTGGCAGAGATCCACGCCTACATGAAGGACGACCCCGCAAGCGCCAAGAAATAGGGCGAGCGACGGTAACCGGACAGCGACGCTCGCAGGAGTTTGCGCGCTGCCCGGTCGCGGAATACGCGGGCACGAGAGCGATAAGAAAGAATAAGGGCACCTGTCGGTGCCCTTTTTGTTTTCCCGCAGTAATCCTTACTACACCCAACCCGGAAACGCAGGGAACGCGGAGGAAAAGGCAGTTACGAAAGTGAAGCTGTGCACCCGTACCACAAGACCGGGAAACAGACTCCTGAACTCTGACCTGACAGCTACCTCGGTCCGAATCAGAAGTACTTCTCCGCACACTTGATAATTTCGTGATTGGTATGCAGATCCAGACAGTGTCGGGCGTCCATGTTTGCCCGCCCAGATCTCCTGGTTCGGGCAACCCGCCGCACTTCGGTCCGAGGCTCCACCCGCGACGGGGCTGGAGTAACGGCCGGTATCTCGATCTCGGGCACCTCTTCCTGCTGTATCTCAGTCACTTCTTCCTGCGGTGTCTCAGTCGCCTCTGCCTGTCCGAATACCTGTGCAACAGGGAACATCACAAGCGACATGAGAGCCATTAAGAGGACGGTAGTTTTCATGTTGGGACTCCTTTCAAGGCGCAAGGCACATCCTTCAATCGGAATCGAACGCCCCTCCCAAGGTTATCTGTCTGTTATTGAACGTTAACCCCTATACGCATTGCAGGCAAGAGTACAGCCGCGATTTACTAACACTTCCATGGTTCGCATATACTTTTCCCGGTTGACAAAAGCACGGAATGAGCCACTTTTTACCCGGCCACGCAAGGGAATCTGCGATGCTGAAAAAGATCGAATTTCTTTCGGGCGTATTCGCTTGCATATTGATCCTGGACTTCATGCCTCCCGCATTGGCGGGCGACGTCAAACTCGTGTCGGACACCTTGGACAGCGTCTGCGGAGTGGAAATCACCTGGGGCCCGGAGGCCCCCAACGGCACGCCCGTCGAATCGTTTGCCGACGTACCGAGAAATTGGTCGATAACCAAACCGGACAGGCTCTGCTATCGCCGAGCGAGTTCTCCCGCCAATTGTGATTCGGGGATGACCCAGTGGAAGACACAGTGGAAATGCGCCGCCAAGACCGGCTCCGGTGTCGAGGAATTGTCCTTGCAATAGGGGATGGGGGACCCCCCAAGGATGGGCATGATGTTTTCAAAGGGGTCGACGTTCAACAGGGTCTGCCCTTCCATGTAGCCACGAACGGCTTTTGTTACAGGAAGATTTCTACTCGCGTCCCTTTGCGTTTTTGCAGAACTGCCCAAGTACTTGTGCTAGTCGCCGCTCGATAGGCGGGAGGAAATCGGTGGCGTGGATTCATATGTCATTGTGAAAATCGTTGAAATTCCGTTGCAGTGCCGGTATTGTTCATCCCGGCGCCAGAAATAATAAGCAAGAGCGTCACCGGGTCGGCTTCAGCGTTCTCTTCCAAGCATTGCAGAGAAAGTCGTTGCTGCCTTATGAGCAGGACCGCAAGGACAAGAAGAAGCAATTCGTCAAGGGAGGCTTGTGAAGATCGTCGCCGGTTCTTTGCCGAACCGTCGCCGCGTGTCGGCGATGTTCGGCCTCATAGTTGCTGCGAGTTTGGTTCTTTCCGCCTGCGGAGGCGGTGGAGGCGGCGGTTCCGATTCTCCCGGGAGTGGCGGCTCGCTAGCCATCACGCCAACGGCACTCAATTTCAGCGCCGAGCAGAACGGCGCTCTGCCTTCGCCGCAGGGTATTACGGCAACCTACAGCGAATCCAACGTCGCCAAATTCGTAGTCGGATACCCGGTCGGAACGATCCCTCCCACCTGGCTCGACCTTAGCATTTCAGGCGCATCGAGCCCGTTGACCGTCAACGCAGTTCCCACGACCACGGCGCTGCCGCCGGGTACCTATACCGCAACAGTCAGTATCGCGACGGCCACGGCGAACGACACGATCATATCGCTCCGCAATGCCACCGTAACTTATACCGTTTCGACGTTGTTGGTGTCTCCAGTGGCGATCGACTTTGTAACGACCACGGGGATACAACCGGCATCGACGACCTTGAATCTCGATACGAATAGCGCCGGTACGGCATGGAGCGGCACCATTGCCTATACAAGTGCTTCCGGCGGTTGGCTCAGCCTCACGGCTCCGACGTCCGCGGTCTTGCCAGCTTCCGTTACGGTGAACGCGGACGTGACATCGATACCGGCCGGTGTTCATACCGCGACCATTACCATCCATGCGGGCAGCACCACCACCGTCGTGCCAGTGTCCCTCACCGTGAGCGACCCTCGCGTCAATTTCGTCTCCCCTTATGTCGGCACAGCATCGATACCGGGAGGCGTGATCATTCGTGGCTTTGGTTTTTCCAGCGTTCAGACTGGAATCGAGGTCTTGTTCGGATCGACGGCTGCGTCCTCTGTCAGTTACGTGAGCGATACGGAAGTGCGGGCAACATATCCCGCTCTTGCTGCCGGAGATTATCCAATTTCCATCAAGAACTCATCGACAACACTCCCAAGTCGGGCCACGGCCAAGCTCGTGATCGTCGATCCGCCCGGCTACGCCTATGCGCCGCTGGTACGGAACAGTACTTTTGTTACTCCCTCCGGCGTCAGCAACCTTATCTATGACGCGGAACGCAAGGCGGTCTACCTCCTGGATGGGGATCGCAAGAGGATTGACCGCTTCAGATTTATTAACGGCACTGGCTGGACGGTCGATATGCCGGTTAGCTTGTCAGGTCTGGGCATACCCGCCAATACAACCATGGCGCTGTCGCCTGACGGGACCGAAATCCTGAGTACATTTGGCAAGAGCATGCTGCGAATCGATCCCTCCAATCTCGCGTTGCTTGAGACTGTGGATGCCACGTCATTCCTGGGAGGATCGGTTTTCGCGTCGCTGAATCAACTCGACTTCGCGAACGACGGAAACGCAATCGGCACTTCCGTCGACAACACTGCTTCCGGCGGACTGTATCGTTACGACATGCTTACCAAACAGTTTGCGGTATTGAGCAGCCAGACCGACATGGCGAATCGACTGGTTGTCGCGTCGGGCGACCGGGGAACAATTTTCCTGCCTACTTTCGAATCGCTGATCCAGGCGCTTGCCAAGCCGGTATTCAAACTCACCGCGAGCAGTCTTACGCTCACGCAGACCACCACCTTGACGACGGGGTCGTTCCTGGCAAGCGCGGATCGAACCGGATCAAAGGTGATCCTGCTGAATGCAGGGGGAGGCCCCACCCAGGCTGCTATGGTCTTTGATAGCTCGCTGAATCCGTTGGGGACATTGCCCGATAACCCGCCAGACCTGCACGGATTCGTCATCTCACCCGATGGTACCAAAGCGTATGCCTATTACACTGGCGCAAACGTCATTCGAAAATTCGATTTGACGACCATGGGCGGTATTACGGAAATTGGAACGGGAACGCCGATTGCCGATTCGCCGGGTTCGTTCTACAGCGCTATGACGATCAGTCCGGACGGAGGGACATTGTTCCTCGCGAGCAATGAGCGTCTTATTGTCATGCCGGCGCCATAGTTGATGAAGCTTGGCAGACCGGTTCACGCGCTGCGCTAGCGCGCCCTACCCGCCTGTGCCTATGTGCCGCGCGTGATCGCGGTTGCCATCCAGGCGGCGGCGCGCGCTGCGCTGCCGAAGCTGAACAGGTGTACGCCGACGATATTGCACGACGAATGCGAGGCGCAATAGCGCGCGATGGCGGCAAGCTGTTCGCCGGGATCCGTGTGGGTCACCAGCTTGATGGTTGCCATGCCCTGGTCCTTGAGTGCCCGCAGGGATGCGCTGACACCGCAGCGCTGGGCGAAGCGCAACAGCGCGCGCGCACTGGTCGGGCCGGCCATGCCGACGTAGACCGGCAGCGCGGGGAGTTCGCGCGCCAGACGGGCGCAGTATTCGATCACCCGTGCCGGAGAGAAGGAAAATTGCGTGACCAGGTGGGTTCCCAGTCCCTGATCCGCCGCAAGCGACAGCTTTTCCCGGAGCGCCTGCCTAAGAATCGCAGTCGCGATGCGCGGGTGTCCTTCGGGATAGCCGGGAAGACCGATCTCACGCAGACCGCTCCGGGCGAACACCTCGTCGCGCATGAGCGCCGCGGCGCTCTGGTAGGGTCCTCGCGGTTCCTGATCATCCCCGCCGATCAGAAGCACTTTTGTCACGCCGCACTCCGCGGTTGCGCGATCGAGGAAGTCGAGCGCCTCCGCGCGGGACAGCACGCGGCGGGCTGCCATGTGCGGCACCGGTTCGAGCCCGGCCTTGCGCAGGGCGGCGAGCGCGGGCAGCGCATCGGCCAGCGCATGGCGCGGTGAATGATTGACGTACACCGGGATGCTTACCGGCAGCAGGGCGGCGATGGCGGGAATGTCGGCGATGGCCTCGACACTGATTTCCAGCGAGCCGCCGCTGACCAGTTCGACTGCGCTGGCTGCGGGCCCGGTGCTCGTTTGCGTTTCTCCGATCAGCGTCGCTGCCACAATTCACCCTCTCTTCCGGGACACTACATAGGATTCATCGAGGAACCACAGGCCGCCTTGCGCCTGCAACACCTCGCGCGTGGCATCGAGATACTTGCGCTCGCCCATGACCTCGTCGAGGCGTTCGTCGTCGATCTGGGCGACGTATACCGCGGCATTCCATGCCGCAAACATCGTCGAGGTGCCGATGCTCCCGGAAGTCTCGGTGGGCAGCGTGTGCATGTCGTAGCGGAACACGGCGCGGTTGTCTGCGTACGGACTGAGGTTGAAATGACGGGCCTCCTTGCCGAGGTCGCTGCGCACCGCGCGCATCAGGTCGTGGCGCCCGGTCGCGAATGGATTCTCCTGTGGCCATAGCTTGCGCACGATTTCGAGTCCCGGGTCGCCCCCGTGGGAATGGATCCCGAGCAACCTCCCGCCGGGCCCGAGCGAGCGCGCCAGTGGGCCGATCACCCTGGCGGCCTTGAATTCCGCGGGTACGCGCGCGCGATACGGCTGCGAAGCGATCACGAGATCGTAAGCGGCGCGGGCCTGTCCCTGGTGCGGCACAACGTCATCAAGCAGGAAGCGAAAATCCTCGCGGTAGATCACCATCACGACCGGCCGCTCGTAGATGGGATTGCCGGTCGCGGGGCTGTGGCGCGCCTGCCAGTTCTTGGTCATGAAAGGTTCCAGCGCGGTGATCTGTTCGCTGAATTCGTGCGACGTGTTGCCGCGCAACGCCACCTCATGCCACAGCAAGGACGTTGCGGCGCTCACCGATTTCGGCGTAAGCCAGGGCGCTTCGCTGTAGTACATGTTCGTGATCACGAGCACCGTGGCAGGATGTTCGTGAAAGCGGTCCGGCATCTTGTCGAGCGACAGCCGCACGTCCTCGAGGCTGATCTCCTTGGCGACAAAGTAGAACGGCATAGTCGGGAAGCGCCGGTGCATTTCGCGCATTACGCGCGTGAGTACCGTGCCGTCTCCCATGCCGGCGTCGAACACGCGCACGGCCGGCGGCCGCGGATGGATGTGCGCAAGCTCCAGGCCCACGCGGCGCGCGATGACTTCTTTCTCGCTGCAGGTGTTGACGAAAAGCAGGTATTTCTGGCGATTGTCGAAGAAACGGAAGTTGCGCGAAGGCGCGCCCTCGCCAGCGGGCTTCTCGGCTGCGGGCGCGGTTCGCCCGGCTACGCGGATGAGTTGGCGCAATTCGGGCGGTGCCGTCGGCGCAGTCGCGCCATGGCGGCGCATGAAGACGCTGATACGCTCCAGCGTTTCGGGCGTGATGCGGGCGCCGTCGCGCAAGCGGGATACGAATTTGCCGTCGTTCACCGCGCGGCGCCCGAACGTCGACTCCGCCATGGCGTTGCGGCGGCAGAACTCCGAGATAGAGTCGATCAGTGGGGCGTCCGACGGCACGGGCATTTGCATGCTCTCGTTTTCCTCCCACATGCACCATAGTCGTGGGAGGAGTGGGACTGCAACCACTGTCAGTCTTTGGATCGTTGTGGGATGTTTCCCACACCGGTAAATCAAAGGGTTAGAGACAGAACAAGCGGAAACGGGGTAACGGAAAGCTCGAATTCCGCTCGTCAGAGCGCTTCCCGCAGAATGTGCGCTTTGGAAACCAGGAGGAAATTCCGTGGATCTTGGGCTGAAAGGAAAAACTGCAGTTGTGACCGGCGCCTCGAAGGGCATCGGCTTTGCAATTGCGCGGGGCTTGGCGGCGGAGGGTTGTGCCGTGAACATCGTTGCACGCACCCAATCGGCCATCGAGAGCGCGGCGCAAAGTATTCGCAACCAGTGCGCGGTCGACGTAAAGGCGCATGCCCTGGATCTGGCGCGAAGCGAAAGCGTTGCCGCGTTGCTCGATGTCACGGGCACGCCCGACATTCTCGTCAACAACGCCGGCGCGATACCGGGCGGCGATCTGCAGGCAGTGGACGAGGCCCGATGGCGCGCCGCCTGGGACCTGAAGGTGTTTGGTTACATCAACCTTTGCCGCGGCTACTATGCAGCGATGCGCAGACAGCGCAAGGGCGTGATCATCAATGTCACCGGCCTTGCCGCCGACCGGCTCGACACTGGTTACATCGCCGGTTCGACAGGCAACTCGGCGCTCAATGCTTTCACGCGCACATTGGGCAGCTACAGCATCGAGGACGGAATCCGCGTGCTCGCGGTAAGCCCCGGTGCCGTAGAGACCGAGCGCCTGGTCACGCTGATGAAAACGCGCGCCGCTGACAAGCTTGGTGATCCGGAACGCTGGCGTGAGTTCGTGAAGGGCCTACCGCTGGGCCGGCCTGCCAGCGTTGAGGAAATTGCGAACGTAGTCGTCTTCGCAGCTTCCGGCCGGGCTTCGTACTTGACCGGCACGGTGATTACGGTGGATGGCGGGCATAATGCGCGCAACAGTGCGTTTACCTGAGCCGTTCACCGGATTCGATTGTCGCCGGCCCGGCTGAGGTTTATTTTTGTGACCGTGTGCATACAAACAATATGAGGGAGATCGTCATGCCACTCGCCCGTCGCTTAGCAGTTGCATTCACCCTTTGGTTCGTCGCATTCGCTGTACTTGCCGCCGATCTTCCGCGCGCAAAGCCGGAATCGGTCGGTCTGTCGTCGGAACGGCTCGAGAACATCCGAAAGGTTCTTGGGGCGCAGGTGGACTCTGGCGTCATTCCCGGCTACGTGGCGCTGGTAGCCCGGCATGGCAAGGTTGCTTACTACGAAGCGTATGGGGTGCAGAACCCGAACACGAAGAAGCCGATGTCGAAGGAATCGATCTTCCGTATCTATTCGATGACCAAGCCGATCACCAGCGTCGCCGCGATGATCCTGGTGGAAGAAGGCAAGATCAAGCTCTCCGACCCGGTTTCGAAGTATCTGCCGGAACTCGCGGACCTGAAGGTGGCCACCAACGCCGCAGACGTCAAGGAGCCCGCCCAGGTCCAGACCCGGCCGGCGAAGAATCAGATTCGTGTGCTGGACTTGCTGATACACACTTCCGGATTCACCTATGCGTTCTTCAAGGCCTTTCCGGGCGGCGGGCCGGTCGAGCAGATGTACATGGACGGCGGTGTCAACGAGCTGGATATTACGAACGCCGAACTAGTCACGCGAATCAGCAAGCTGCCGCTGAAATACGAGCCAGGCACGACATGGTGGTACAGCAATTCGACCGATGTGCTTGGGCGCCTTGTCGAAGTAGTGTCAGGCATGACGCTCGGGGAGTTCTTCGAGAAGCGCATCTCTAAACCGCTGGGAATGAACGACACTGCGTTCAGGATTGCGCCCGACAAGGTTTCGCGATTCGTCGAGCCCTTCGATGACGACAAGAAGGGGCTGATCCTGCAATACACCGATCCCACCAAACCGGTGAAATTCGAGGCCGGGGGCCAAGGCCTGACATCGACGGTAATGGACTATGCGCGCTTTGCGCACATGTTGCTGAACCGCGGTGCGCTGGATGGCTCCCGAATCCTGGGCAAGAAGACTGTCGAGTTGATGACCACAGACCACGTCGGATCGGTTTACGACCACGGCGCGTTCTATCTGCCCGGGCAGGGGCACGGCTATGGTCTGCTCGGCGCAGTACGGACCGATGGACCGCGCGCACCCGCCGGCCTGAATCCGATGGACGGCACTGTCGGCGAGTACTACTGGGCCGGCTACGCCGGGACCTTCTTCTGGGTGGACCCGAAGGAGGAACTGGTCGGCGTATACATGATGCAGTCGGTGAGGCAACTGGTGCCGTTCGCGACGTCTTTCAAGACTCTCGTGGAGCAGGCTGTGGTGGAATGAAAGGCAGGGGAGAGGGAAGAGGGACGAGGGATGAGGGGCCGGCGTAACGACCGTGAAGGGTGAAAGGGAAGAACAAGGGCTAGGGACGAGCATCAATCCAGAGACATTACTCCTACACTTATTAAGCGCGACTCCGTCTGACAGACAAGGACCAAGGTGACGAAATGAGAGGATCTGTGCTTAGGGCGACTGCCCTTTTCGTTGCTGCGATTCTGCTGTCAGTGCCGTCCAACGCTCAGCAGTCGGCACGGGTTCCTCGGGTCGGCTTTCTCATGACTGGTCCTGCAGAGGCATCAACACGGCTAATCGAGGCGTTCCGCCAAGGGCTACAAGACCTGGGCTACGTCGACGGCCAAAACATAAAGATTGAATTTGGCTGGAACCCACCCGAGCGGCCCGAACTCCTTCCGGACATCGCCAGCTCGCTGGTGCGCTCCAAGCCGGATGTCCTGGTGGGGCCGACAACAGCCCACGTCCTCGCACTCAAACAGGTTACGAGCGCTATCCCGATCGTCATGATCGCGCCGAGCGACCCTGTTGGCACAGGTCTCGTGCAGAGCCTGGCGCGACCCGGGGGAAACGTCACCGGAACGGCTTTCATGTCGCGCGACGTCACGGGGAAAAGGCTGGAGCTGCTGAAAGAAGCCGTCGCCAAGCTAGCGCGCGTGGGGGACCTCTGGAATCCGGTCACCCCATCCGCGCAAGGCGATTTCAGGGAAATAGAATCCGCAGCGCGGACATTGGGGATTTCGCTCTACTCGGCGGAGGCGCGAGAACCGAGCGAATTCGCCAGCGCATTTTCCGCAATAGCGCGGGCACGCGCAGACGCTCTAATCGTCCAGGCCGATCAACTTACCTGGGTGCATCGAAAGCAGATCGTGAGCCTCGCGCTACAGAACCGCTTGCCAAGCATGTTTTTCTTCAAAGAGTATGTAGATGATGGCGGCCTCATGTCGTATGGAGCGAATGTTCCGGACCTGTACCGACGCTCCGCCGGGTACGTCGTCAAGATTCTCAAGGGGGCCAAGCCCGCCGATCTTCCAGTCGAGCAGCCTACGAAATTTGAACTAATCATCAACCTGAAGACTGCCAAAGCGCTCGGCATGACCATTCCCGAGTCGCTTCTTCTGCGGGCTGATGAGGTAATTCGGTAACGGCCGACTACCGGACCTTCCGAAGAAAGAATTGGTGTGAGGCTGACAGTTACCAGACTTTTTACCGCCCTGATCCTTCTGTTTGTTGCTCTTGCGGTGTCTGCGCAGACACAAGACGGAAAGGTGTACCGGATCGGGGCCATTCTCGGGACTTCGAAGCCCGAACCAATCGTGGATGCGTTTTTCGATGGGCTCCGCGACCTCGGTTACGTCGAAGGCAAGAACATCGTTGTCGAACGACGATATTCCGAGGGCCGGACCGAGCGGTTTCCGGAACTGGCGGCAGAACTGGTTCGCCTCAAAGTTGACCTCATGGTTACCTTCACGACACCCGCCGCTCTGGCGGCCAGGGCAGCTACCACCACGATTCCGATCATCTTCCCGACGGCCAACGACCCGGTGGGGACCGGACTGGCCAAGAGCCTTGCCCACCCGGGCGGAAACGTCACAGGGTATGCCGTGCTTTCGCCCGAGCTTAGCGCGAAGCGACTCGAACTACTCAAGGAAGTCGTGCCGCGCGCGTCTCGCGTCGCGGCACTGTACAACGCTGCCAATCCCGTTAACGTGCCGGTGTTGCGCCAAGCACTTGAGGCCGCGCGACGTCTCGGCATCCAGCTCCAGCCTTACGAGGTTCGGTCCGTCGGGGATTTCGCAGGCGCGTTCGCCTCGATCGCGAAACAGCGCCCCGACGCGCTAATCGTGATAGGGGATCAGCTTACACATCAGCATGGGAACGAAATCGCTCGGTTTGCGCGAGACACGCGTTTGCCTTCGATGTTCGATACAAAGGATTCGGCCAAGGCGGGCGGCCTAATGTCGTACGGCCCTAGCTACGTTGCGATGTCGCGCCATGCACGTTTCTACGCTGACAAATTGCTGAGGGGCGCAAACCCTGCTGATCTTCCGTTCGAACAAGCCAGCAAGTTCGAGCTGGTTGTCAACCTCAATCCTGCGAAAGCCCTGGGAATCACGATCCCGCAGTCGATATTGGTGCGCGCCGATGAGATCATCCGCTGAGCCTCCTGTAAGGGAGCGCTCGCGCAAGGCTCACCAACCGGATAGTCTTAGTCCGTACTACCATCGCATATGCGACGAGCAGACGACCGCATGACGCCCACGATGAATCAAGCGGTTATTGCGTATCGGCATGCTGTTAGAGCTTTAGTGCTGACCCATCGGTCCGTTGAAGGGGTATTGGCCCCGCACACTGTGAAGCGGGCCAATGCGAAAGGGAGCCGTATGACTGTGCTTATCCGTGTCTGTTTTATCGCTCTCGTTGCACTCCAGGGCTTATCTGCCAATGCCGAGACACTGCGCTGCAATGGGCAGTTCGCGCAGGAGGGTGATTCCAGACTGTCGGTCTTGTACAAGTGCGGCCAACCACTGCTCGCAGACAGCTACTGCGCGCCCGTGTACTACTCTGGATCCCGCTATCCGGTCCCGGAACCGTTTGCGAGTTACTACGTGCCTTGTCAGCAGACGGAAGACTGGCTCTACGACCGCGGTCCCGGAAGCTTGATGGCCACGGTGCGCATCCGCTATGGCGTCGTGCAGTCGATCACGTACAACCATGCGCCTCGGTAGGGGCGGCCTGCGAGAAGCCGAGCGATGAAACTCCACGCACTGACACCGATGCTGAGTACCTGGGATTTGGATGCATCGATTGCCTTTTACACAGAGACTCTCGGTTTCGACTGCGAGAAACGTGTAGTCGGTTGGGCGTCACTCAAACGCGACGGTGTGGGCATCATGTTTTCAAGTCCGAATGAGCACATGGGATACACTGGGCCAGCGTTGACCGGTTCGCTCTATTTCAAAACTACGGACGTCGACGGTTTGTGGCAAAGACTGAAAGACAAGACACGCGTGTGCTACCCGATCGAGAGTTTCGATTACGGAATGCGCGAGTTCGCAATCTTCGACAATAACGGCTATCTGCTCCAATTCGGACAGCCGCAGACTGCTTGAACGCTACGCGCAGGTAACAAGCGCTTGGAGGCAGCGCAGCTTGGTCGCCGCGCTGTATTGGCCTTTGGTCCAATTGCTCGAGATTTAGCTCCGACGGAAACTCGCTAGAATCAGGCCCTACGTCGCGGCAGGACTTATTGGAAGTTTTGGTATGACGAAGCTCTCCCCCTCGCCCCTATTGAGCACCAGCAACCTCGCCGGCCCTGTCACCTGCACCTGGTCTAGTCATGCTTAAGCGCGCGTTCTTCACCTTTGCACTAGCGGTATTGCTGGGACTGTCTTCAGCGGCTGAATCTGTGGACCTGCGCGATCTCGCCGGTTGCAAACCCGGGTCGGACGATCCGATCGTGACCAAGGAAGGTCTGTTCAAAGTGCACCTGGTCTGCGATCACCTGCTGCTCGAGATTCCCGACCGGATGTACAAGCGGGACATGCTGCTCAACACCGAGTTCGCGGGCTTGTCGGGCAGTTCCGAGTTCATTGCGCCCGGGACACTCGTGGACAACCGGGTTGTCCGCTGGCTCCGCCGCGGCAACAAAGTGGGCCTGGTGGCCGTCGATTACGAGATTGCGTCGGCCCCTGCACCGGGCATCGAGCGCGCCGTGGAAGCAACCTCGCTACCGAGGATCGTGAAAGCGTTCAACATCGTCGGCCGCGGTTCCACGGGCGACGCGGTGATCGACGTGACACCGCTGTTCGCCTCGCCGCCGAGCGGGTTCGCCCTCGGCTTCATGAAGCACTTCGGCGTGCGCGACGTCGATCCTGAGCGCTCCTATATCGATGGGGTCAAGGCATTTCCCGATAACATCGGCATCCGCTTTTACCAGACCTGGGTCGCCGACCGCGTCGAGTTGCTGAAAAACGTGGACGATATGCAGGAGTCGACAACCGCTTCCATGGGCTTCATGTTCTACTCCAACATCTATCTGCTCCCGGAGCAGCCGATGCGGCCCCGGTTCTGGGATCGACGCGTGGGCTATTTCGCCACGAAGATCCACGACTACGGCACCGGCGACTTCGGCGGCATCGTGCGGGGCTTCATCCAACGCTACCGGCTGGAGAAGAAAGACACGAAGGCACTGCTCTCGGACCCCGTGCAGCCAATCGTGTTCTACATCGGCCGCGGAGTGCCTGAGGTGTGGCGCCCGTACATCAAGCAGGCTGTCGAAGACTGGCAAGGCGTATTCGCGCAAGCGGGCTTCAAGGGGGCGATCATCGCGCGAAATGCGCCCAGCGAGGCCGAGGACCCTTCCTGGGACCCGGATGACGTGCGCCACAACGTAATCCGCTGGACGCCGAGCGGGCGGCGCAACGCGCTGGGCGCCGCCGTGGTCGATCCGCGCAGCGGCGAGGTGATCTCCTCGCACACGCTGTTGTGGCACGATGTGCTCAAGCTGCTGGAGACCTGGTACTTCACGCAGGCCAGCCCGCTTGATCCACGCGCGCAGAAGCTGCCGCTGCCGTCAGAACTGATGGGCGAATTGCTGCGCTACGTGGTCCGACACGAGATCGGGCACGCGCTGGGACTGCGCCATAACTTCAAGGCCAGTTCCGCCGTCACCGTGAAGCAGCTGCGCGATCCGCAGTGGACGAGCATCTGGGGCACTTCGGCCTCCACGATGAGCTATGCCCGTTTCAACTACGTCGCGCAACCCGGCGATGGCGCCGGTCTGCTGCCCAAGTTCGGGCCCTATGACTACTTCGCCATCGAGTGGGGCTACAAAGTTTTCCCCGAGAACATGACGCCCGACGAGGAGAACGCCCGGCTCGACGAAATTGCTGGACGCCAGGTGAGCAACCCGTTGCTGCGCTTCGGTGGCGAGAATGACGTGGCAGAGGTAGACCCCACTGTATCCACGAGCGCGCTGGGAGCCGACCCCATGGCGGCAGGCGAACTGGGCCTGCGCAACATCGATCGCGTCATGTCCTTCATCGTTCCGGCCACGACGCACACTGGCGGGGGGTACGAAAAGTTGAGCGAGATGTACGAAGCGCTGGTGCGACAGCGCCATAGCGAGCTGGTCTACGTCTCCGGGATCGTCGGCGGCGTGGAGGAGACCCGCTACCAGGCAGGCCGTGGTACCGCGCCGTTCGCTCCCGTCGAACCCGACCGCCAGCGCGAGGCGGCCAAATTCCTGCTCAAGCGGGCATTCATTGAGCCCAAGGCCTTGCTCGATCCTGACGTGCTACGCCGCATCACCCCGTCGGGCGGCGCCAACCCACTGCAGGGATCGAACGCAGCTCTGCTGCGCCGTCTGATCAACCCGGCTGTGTTCCAGCGCATGCTGGAAGCGAGCAGCGTGGGTAAGGGCCGCTACACGGGACTGGAACTGCTGTACGATCTCAACGACGGCCTGTTCAGCGAGCTGGGCATGAAATCTCCTGTCGTCAGCCCCTATCGCCGACAAGTGCAGCGCAGTTACGTGACTGTTCTCCTGTCGGCTACCGGCACGATCAACGACCCTGCCCCGAGCGCCAACATCGACAGCGCCAACCTCGACAACGAGCACGCGGACTCCGGCAGCGTGCGCAAGTCCAAGTCGAACCTGAGCACCACCCGATCCTTCGATTCCGAGCTCGCCTCTATTGGCGAGCAGTACAGTGGCGCTGATGCATTGAGCGAATACCGCGCGGCGTTGCGGTCCGCGGTGTCAGAGCTGTACAAGAAGATCGGCGACTCGCTCGACCGGACGACGGATACAGACACACTGCTGCATCTGCGACTCATCAGGGCTCAACTCGCCAACGTGTCCTGAGAACTTCGACCCGCCGAGGTCGAGGATGCTTTCGATGAAACTGCATCTCCCAAATTCGTCGCAAGGCATTGAATGATCTGATCCCAGACCAGAGGATAAAGCGTGATCACACACCCTGGTGGTTGCCACTGTGGCCGTGTCAGATTCGAGGTGACCGCGCCAGCGAAGCTGCAGGTTTCGGAGTGCAATTGCTCGATGTGCAGCAAGGCGGGTTACCTGCATCTTATGGTCCCCGCGGATCGCTTCAAACTGCTTTCCGGACATGAGACGCTGACCACCTACAGCTTCAACACTCACACGGCGAAGCACTTGTTCTGTTCTGTTTGTGGCGTCAAGTCTTTCTACGTGCCGCGTTCGCATCCGGATGGTTTCAGTGTTAATGCTCGTTGTCTCGACCCAGGCACGATAGAGGAGATGAGCATCAGTCAGATCAACGGTCGCGATTGGGAAAAGCAATACCCGAAAGGTAGGGGGGAGTACACGCAGTAATTGAAAGGCCGTCTCGGTTGCCGACGGGCCACGAGCGTCGCAACTAGCGACCCCAGCCTTAGCCGATATTCCCGGCTCTCTGCACTGCAGATCGACGACTTTCGTCCAGAAATCGCATGAAGTCCTGCGACGATGCGGGACGGTGGACGCCATAACCCTGCCCATAGTCGCACCCGTACGCGCGCAACAACGAAAGTGCGCCATCGTCTTCCACGCCTTCGGCTACTGTTTCAAGTCCGAGCGATTTCGCCAGATGGATGATGGACTGGACAATCTTCTGGTTGTTTGCGTCCGAGGCCAGCGTCTTCACGAATTCCTGATCGATCTTCAGCGTGGAGACACGCAGCTTCTGCAGGTAAGACAGGGACGAGTGACCCACGCCGAAATCGTCTATCGCCACACCGTAGCCGCGTTCCCTCAGCATCGCGATGAGCCGAATGCAGAAGTCGGGGTCGTCCATCACGGCGCTTTCCGTGATTTCAAGTTCGATGTCTCTTGGCTCCAGCCCGTTGCGGCGAGCATGTTGCTCCAGTACGTCGAGGAGCATGCGGTCACGCAGGTTTCGCACCGAGAGATTGACGGAGATGTGAAGCTGGCGGCCACCCGCACGCCACGTGCCGGCATCGGCGAACGCCGCCGCGATGACCAGGTGGGTCAAGGGGTTGATAAGCGTCGTTTCCTCCGCCTGGGGAATGAACAGCCCCGGCTGGACCATGCCACGTTCCGGATGCTTCCAACGCAGCAGCGCCTCTGTGCCCGCAATCTCACCGGTGGAAAGCCTAAGCTTTGCCTGGTGCCAGACGACGAGTTCGTTTCGCTCGATCGCCTTGGGCAGCGTCCCCAAAAGGATCAGGTTGTCTCGGCTGGTACGGTCTCCCTCGGGGTCGTAAAGTGCGATCCCGGATTTGCGCGTGGCCGCCCAGTGCATGGCGATGCTCGCCTTTTGCAGCAACTCCTCTGCCGTGCGTGCGTGATCCGGAAAATGCGCCACGCCCACGCTCGCTTCGACGTGGATCGGCAAATCGTCCACGAGATATGACTCCTTCACCGCGCTTTCTATACGCTCCCGCGTTACCTGCGAGGCCGCTTCTCCAGGCACGACGGTCGCGAGGCGGTCGGGCTGGAGCACAGCTACGAGCGATCCGGGCGGCACGACGCTTTTCCCGCGTTCCACGACCTGCGCGAGAACGCGCATCCCGAAGCTGCTGCCAAACGTGTTCTGGATCTCGAGGAAATTGTCGAGCTGTGAAATCGAGACCACGAGCTTTCGCGCATTGGGACTCCGCATGTGCTCGTCGAGCCTCTTGATCAGGCCGGCCAGGTTGAGAAGTCCCGTGTCCCCGTGGTGCTCGTGCAGCCATGCCAGCTCGCGAAGATGGCGTTTCAGCGTGTCCGACCAGGTGCCGATCAGGCCGCCGATGAGAACAAAGAAGCCCAGCCGGAGGACCCAGTTGTGAGTCTCCTGCATCAAATCGAGAGTCGTGTTTTGCGGCATCAACGGACCGAGAAGCAGACCTGCCGCGATTCCCGTTCCGATGCCTCCGGTGATGCCGAACGCGAAACCACCCAGAAGAATGGGCATGTACGCAAAATGCACGTAGACAAACCGTACACCCCCGGTGGCATAAACGAGGAACGTCTCACCAGCGAGCAGAACGCTGATGATCCCCAATACGGCGAGCTTCCCGCGGAATGTCATGTCTACGAGAGCCAATCCGGCACGCTGCAGCAGCCTTACATGCATGCAATCCCCCTGAAGAAACCTGCGCAGCAATCATGCTCCGGAACTGCGGCCCTTGTCTAATTCAGGCCTGGGCCGGAAAGCGGGGTCATGTCAAGAGTTGCTTTCCCTCTTCCCTCTCTCCTCTCCCCTCTCTCCTCTCCCCTCTCTTCTAGTCCAGCATCGTTCGATCGATGTAACACCATTTCCAGTTTTCGCCAGGCTCGATCGAGCGCGCGATCGGGTGACCGGTGGCATCGAAGTGTTTGGTCGCATGCTTGTTCTTGGAGCTGTCGCAGCAGCCAACCTGGCCGCACGAAAGACACATGCGCAATTGGACCCAGCGGTCGCCGGACTTCATGCATTCCTCGCAGGCTGGGCTGTTCGGCCGTACATCCTTGATCTGGTCGCGATGAATGCAAGAGGTGGTCTCTTTCTTCTCTTGCGCGGCAGGTCGGCCCGGGAACATCCGCGAAGCGATGACGGACACGGTGAAGATCCCCACAATGAAAGCGAGAGAGATTCCGGATGGAATCTCGACGAAATCCGCCAGAAACATCTTCGCTGCGACGAACAGCAGCATGATGCCCAGCGCCGTCCGCAAAAACCGCAAGTGTTGTATTGCGCCGATCAACAGGAAATAGAGCGCCCGCAATCCAAGAAGCGCGAACACGTTCGAGGTGTAGACCAGGAATGGATCGCGCGTGATGGCGAACACGGCGGGGATCGAATCGACGGCAAATACCAGGTCCGTCGTCTCGATTGCGACGAGCGCGACGAGAAGCGGGGTCGCGTACAGGCGCCCCGCCTTGCGCACCAGGAAGCGCTCGCCTTCCGAGACGGGTGTAATCGGGACAAAGCGCGCTACCCAGCTCGTACAAAGCGAACACCTTCCTTCGACGACCTCTCGTCGCTTCTCCTCGCCAAACAGCATGCGTACGGCAGCGTACAGAAGCAGGGCGCCGAACGGGTAAAGCACCCAGTGGAAGCGCGCGAGCAGATAGATCCCGAGACCGATCAGGAGCGCCCTCATGATGAGTGCACCGACAATACCCCAGACGAGCGCACGCCTCTGTAGCGTGGGAGGTATGCCGGTCTGCGAGAAAATCAGCGCGAAGACAAACAGATTGTCGACCGAGAGCGATTTTTCCAATAGATACGCGGTCAGATAGGTCAGGCCGGCATCGCTGCCCCAACGCAGCGCAATCCACGCGCCAAACAGCAACGCAAGGCCAATCCAGATACCGCTCCAGAGCGACGCGCGTCTCAGCGTGGGAGCACCCTTGAGCGACATGTCGACGACAAGCGACGTCAAAACCACCGTCCCGAAGACGGTCCACTCAATAGGCCCCGCTGTGATCACCGCTGGCCCCTCATCCCTCGCCCCTCTCCCCTCTTCCTTAGTCCCCGCTGCCGTGTCGCGGCAAATAGAGTTTTGCGGCGGTTCCACCACCGATTTCACTGTAAATCCTGACGTAACCCCCCAATTGGCGCGCGAAGTTGGAGACCATCGACAGGCCGAGGCCAGTGCCCAAGCCGGTCGCCTTGGTGGTGAAAAGAGGATCGAAGGCCTGTTGGATTACTTCCTTGCTCATCCCCGTCCCAGAGTCCGTCACTGCGATACATACGTATTGCCCCGCCGCAATCCCATCCGCGCGACCAGCATCGTCGTCGTTCATGCTGGTATTGCTGGTTTCGATTGCGATGGTGCCGCCGTCTGGCATCGCCTCGCGCGCATTGATGACCAGCTCGAGAATGGCATTTTCGAGTTGGTTGGCGTCGCACAACGTTGTCCATGTGGCGGGTAACGCCAGTCTCACGTCGACCGAAGGCGTCAGCGAGTAGCGCACCAGGTCTTTCATCGAATCGATCACGAGGTTCACGTCGACCGGTTTCGGATCGGGCGGTCTGCGGCTCGAGAATGCATGCAGACGCCCGGTCAGGGTCGCGGCGCGTTTGACCGAATTCATCGCGGCGTCGATGAATTTCTCGGTTTGCTCGATGCGCCCCATCTGGATCAACTTGCGCACCAGCTCCAGTGAGCCCGCGATACCCTGGAGCAGGTTGTTGAAGTCATGGGCGATGATTCCTGCAAAGCGGCCAACGGCATCGATTCTCTGCTGCTGGCTCCCCGTTTCGCCCGGCTCGGGCAAACCTGCCACGGCAGCTGTTCCACGGGTCAAGGCACGACCGATGGCATGTACAGATTGGCCGTCGGGAACGGACGTCCAGGAAACCCACCGATACGAACCGTCCTTGTGGCGGTAGCGGTTATCGAGCCTGATGGTCGTGGTGCCGTCGGCCAGGCGCGCTACTTCCCCGATCGTCTTTTGCAGATCGTCAGGGTGCACGAGCTCGAAGTATTTCATGCCCTGCAGTTCGGCTTCACCCCAACCCAATATCCGCGCCCAGGCCGGATTTGTCGCGAGTATGGTGCCGTCGAGGTCCGCCGTGAGCATGAGTTCCTCGGAGAGCAGCCATACGCGTTCGCACCCCGGGTTTGAATTGTCCATTTGACGCCTGATTGATGTTGTCACCTGCCGAAACGGTCACATGAATGTAGTGCTTATACTACTTTGCAACATCGTCGCCGCAATGATGTCCAAGAATAGCACTGGCCGCGCGCGCCTACTGCCAAGTGGATCCATCGATGATGTACAATCCTTCGCGTATATCACGCTTTGACGTCATGAAAATATGCTGGCGTCAAAGGTGCCTCGCGCTTCTTTCCCCCCTCTAACTCTGGCTCATCCATCGAGGGTCTTATGGCATTGATCAAAAAATCGAAGATGGCCTCGGACAACGTGCCATCCGTTATGGTCCCGGCTGCACAGCGAACAGCGCAACTCCCCAAATCAAACGGGGACCGAAAGTCGGCGACGCCGCGTCAGCAAACCGTCTCCGAACGCGTTGCTGCCGCGACGCAAGAGGTAGCAAGCGGGGTAACGGAAGCGGCAGCGGCGACCAAGGAACTAAGCCGTGCCATGGAGCAGATTGCCAGCGGTGCCGAGGAAGCGGCGGGTGCGTCGCAGGAACAGTCTGCCGCGATCAAGCGAATCGTCGCCAATTTGACGCTCGCTCGGACTGAAGCGGATACGTCCAGCAGGCGCTCCGAGACGGTAATGGTCACGCTGGCGGAGACGACTGCCCAGATATCGGGGTCGGTTCGCGCGATCGAGCGCAACGCCGAACGCCAGGTAGCATCGATTGCGATGATTGCCGAGCTCGAGCGTCGCACAAAAGATATCGGCGAGATCACTCAAACAGTCAGCCGGATCTCCGATCAGACGAATCTGCTGGCCTTGAACGCAGCGATCGAGGCCGCGCGCGCGGGCGAGCACGGGCGTGGCTTCGCCGTAGTTGCCGACGAAGTCAGAACGCTGGCGGAATCATCGGACAAAAGTGCATTGGAGGTGCAGCAACTCGCCGAATCAATTCAAACCGAAGTACGCAGCGTTGTGGAAGCCCTCAGAAGGGCAGCGGAAATCGCCCAGAAGGATGCTCAGGCCGCTGCCAGCGTCATCGAAGCTCTGGAAGTAAGACGCGATGAAATGGCGCAAATCGCGGAGGGTAGTCGGGATGTGTTGACCGCGGCGCTTCAGGCAGAACGCGCCGCATCCGAGGCCCACCGGGGTGCCGAACAGATCGCCAGCGCCGCCGAAGAGCAATCATCGGGTGCCGCCGAAGCGCAGTCCGCAGTTCAGCAGCAAGCCAAATCGCTGGCCCAATCCCAGGACGCAGCACAGGCGTTAGCGTCCCTGGCTGAGGAGCTTCGCAGCGGAAAGGGCGGCGCTTCGGCAGCCGAACAAATCGGCGCCGCCGCTGAAGAATTGTCCGCAACCATTCAAGAGTTATCGAGCTCAGCCAGCCAGGTCATGGCGGCTGTCGAGCAGATCAATCGTGCCTCGCAGCTACAAGCATCCGGTACGCAGGAAACATCTGCGGCGCTCGCGCAGATCGAAAATAGCGCCAAGCTTGCGCAAAAGAACGGCAGGATCACCGACGAACGCGTCCAGACCGCACGCGCTGCTCTCGAGAATGGACGCAGTTCAGTCGAAGGTCTTGTGAACAGCGTAACCAATGCGCTGGCCGCTACGCAGGCCAGTGTGACGACGGTCAACCAGTTGGAGACGGTCGGCCGGCGGATCGAAAAGATCGTCAGTGGAATCGCGTTGGTGGCGGTTCAGACCAGCATGCTGGCCGTGAGCGGGTCCGTGGAGGCGGCGCGCGCCAGCGACTCCGGCCGCGGGTTCGCCGTAGTGTCCAACGATATCCGCAGCCTGGCGCGCGAAGCCTCGGCAAATGTCGAGCGCGCCACGGACACAGTGCGCGGAATTCTCGATCAGATCGCAATACTGAAAAGCGCTCTGGAGCAGATCATCGCTTCGTCTGAAATAGAGGTGCGAAACAATCGAAACGTGGCCGCGGCGCTGCAAAAGCTCGGCGACGAAGTCCAGGCGTTGGGCGAAGCAAGCAAGGCAATCGTCGATGGAGCGGATGCCATTTTGGCGGCAGCAGTGGAAACAGCGACGGGCGCACGGCAAATTGCGGCGGCGGCCGAAGAAGCCAGTTCGGCTTCGCGCGAGGCAGCGACCGCCGCTGCGGAGCAATCGCAGGGTGCAGAAGACTTGGCCGCAGCAATCGAAGAGATCGCTTCGTTGGCCGACGAACTTAAGCAGCCGAATGCCTGATGCCGGCGTGGATGTGGTCGAGACCTCTGCGGCGCTTCGCTTCCTGACATTTCGCGTCGACGAGCGCGTCTATGCGCTCCGAGCCGAGGATGTCTCGGAGGTTGTACGCGTTCCGGCCATGGCTCGGGTGCCGCAAAGTCCTGAAGCCCTACTGGGCATCGCCAATCTGCGCGGATCCGTACTGCCTGCCGTAAGTTTGCGTGGACTCCTTGGAATGGCAGTCGCAGAGATTGGCTCGACCTCGCGGGCCATCGTTCTGGATACGGGAGCCCCTGTAGCGCTGGTTGTGGATTCAGTGGACTCGCTCGTGGCGGTTGCGCCGGATAGCATAGAGACGCAGCAGGCCGACCTAGCCACTGAACCGGGTGAACGCGTGGTCGGAGCTTTCAAGGCAGGCGGTGACGGGCGCGTGGCGAAAATCGTCGATATCAAAGGCCTGCTCAATGCGGTTTTTACGCAGCGTGCGCGTCCAGAGCGGCAGGCTCGCCGGATCATCGGGACTAGCGACCTCGAGCAATTCGACACCCAAACCGGCGCAGCCGCAATGCTGATCACTTTCGACGTCGCCGGACAGGAATTCGCCCTCGACCTGGATGCGGTGCAGGAAATCCTGCCTGCGCCCTCGACACTTACCGCGGTACCCCGCGCGGAAGCGCTGGTATTGGGTATGACCTCCCTTCGGGAAACCCTTTTGCCGCTCCTTTCGTTGCGTGGACTTCTTGGGTTCCCACCGGCGCCGACTTCGAGTGCGCGCGCGAAGGTCGTGGTAATGAAGGTCGCAGGTGCGCAAGTCGGTTTGATGGTGGACCGGGCACGCGCCATTGTGGCGGCCGAGCCCGGACTGGTGGACCCGATACCTCCGGTTCTGGCTTCGCGTACCGGCGGCGAGGCACGCATCAGGGCCATATATCGCGGCGAGTCCGGACGAAGACTTATTTCCATTCTCGCGCCAGAGCAGTTGTTCCGGGAGGATGTCATGCAGCGATTGAACGCCGGCCGCGACAAGCAAGCCTCACAAACACCACAGGCAGCGGCGACGCAGCGAAAAGAACTCCATTTTCTGGTATTCCGCTTGGGGGATGATGAATTCGGTCTGCCGATCGAAACCGTCGACGAGGTCGCGCAGGTTCCCGAGCAGATCACGCGGTTGCCCAAGACTCCGAAATTTCTGGAAGGCGTCATCAATCTGCGCGGAGACGTCTTGCCGGTGATCGATCAACGGCGCCGGTTTGACATGCCGGGCCTCGATCGTCTCCAAGGCCGGCGTCTCATAGTGGTCAGAACGGAACACCATCGCGCCGGGCTGATTGTCGACAGTGTTTCGGATGTGCTGCGGACTCCGGCAGACTCCGTCGAGCCGGCCCCGGATTTGACGGAGGAAACCGGGCGGCTCGTGCGTGGCGTAATCAACCTCGAAGAGTCGAACCGCATCGTGCTTGTGCTCGATCCTACGGAACTTCTGACCAAGGCCGAGCAGGGACTCCTGGATGCCTTCCAGGCGGAGACCGGGCGCACACAGGCGTGATCAAGATTCTTGTAGTCGACGATTCCGCACTTGTGCGGAAACTGTTCGGCGGCGTTTTGGCAAATGAGGCAGATTTTGAAGTGCAATTTGCGCGCAACGGGGTGGAGGCGCTCGATCAGCTCGATGGCTTCAAGCCCGATGTCATTACGCTTGATGTGCACATGCCGCAGATGAACGGTCTCGAATGTCTGGACCGGATCATGGTTGAACGGCCTTGCCCGGTGGTCATGGTGTCTTCGCTCACGGCTGAAGGGGCGGATGCGACGCTGGAGGCACTGCGCTTGGGCGCCGTGGATTTCGTACCGAAACCCGAGGGCGCAGTTTCGCTTCGCATCGATGAGTTTGCGCCGAAACTGGTGCAAAAAATCCGTGCGGCCGCCACAGCCAAGCTTCGGGCAAGCCTGCGGCTGAGGGAGAAGGTGCAACATCGGATGGGCGGCACCGTCCAGGGCCGTCGTCGGCGGGCGATGAACGATGCACGAGAGCCTGTTCCCAGCCGCGCGATCGGCAACGGCCTGGTGCTCGTCGGCACCTCGACGGGCGGTCCTCCGGCTCTGGAAGCTTTGCTCTCGCCCCTGCCTGCGACTTTTCCCTGGCCCATTCTTGTAGCGCAGCACATGCCGGCCAGCTTTACCGGCCCGCTTGCCAAGCGCCTTGACGGGCTTTGCGCGGTGCGGGTGGTGGAAGCTCTGCATTCGGTTTTGGTGGTACCGGGCTGCGTCTATATCGGTCGCGGCGATGCGGATTTCATTGTCTCGCAGCGCGCCGCGGGATTGGTCGCGATGCCTGCGCCGTCGCAAGCCGGTTATCCTTGGCATCCCAGCACCGATCGCCTGGTCAGATCCGCAATGGAGCACCTGCCTGCGAACCAGTTGATCGGCATCCTGATGACCGGGATGGGGAACGACGGAGCAGAAGCGATGTCGCACCTTCGCGCACAAGGCGGCAAGACGATCGCGGAGGCGGAGGAGACTGCCGTTGTCTGGGGCATGCCTGGTGAACTGGTCAAAGCCGGGGGTGCCGACTGGATCGTACCCCTGCCCAAGATCGCCGATCGCCTGCAGCAGATTATTCCGAACCATGCCGCTCATACGTAAAACACCCGATCCGTTATCTGCTGCACCGCCGGATCTGGCGTCGGTGGCAACCGCGTTCGCACACGGCACGCCCGAGGAACGTTGGGTGGCCGCGCGCTCCGCGCATGACATACCCGGCAGCGCGAGGATATTGGCGGAAGCCCTGATACGAGAACGCAACCCGCGCGTGCGCGAAGCGATGTTCACGAGTCTTGCTTGTATCGCCACCGCCGAAAGCGTTGAAATGATTCTTCCATTCCTGCGATCCGATGAAGCGCATTTTCGCACCGGCGCACTGGATGCACTGCGCGCAATGAAAGGCACTGTCTCGCCGTATTTGCCACAACTGCTCGAGGATGGCGATGCCGACGTTCGCCTTCTGGCCTGCGAACTCGTCCGAAATTTGCCGGATGATGAAGCAGCGCGCCTGCTTTGCGCACTTCTCGAAGCCGAGCGCGAACCGAATGTTTGTGCCGCGGCCGTCGAGGTTTTGGCAGAGATCGGCAGTGCGGACGCCTTGCAGGTGCTTGCGCGTTGCGAAGAGCGCTTTAGTTCCACGCCGTTTCTCCTTTTTTCGATCAAAGTCGCTGCTGATCGGATCCGCTCCTAACCGTCGCAGCCGAGTGTCCGAGTTTCCAGATCTCACCGAGGAGGAGTTTCGCCGATTGAGCGAGTTTCTCTACAGACGTACCGGAATGGTCTTCACCGAGGCCAAACGGTTCTACGTCGAGCGCCGCGTCGTCGAGCGAATGAACGCGACCGCTTCCGGGTCCTTCGCCAGCTACTTTGCGTGGCTACGCAGCGACGCTCAAGGCGAGGTGGAGCATTTTGTCAATGCCTTTACCGTCAACGAAACCTATTTCTATCGTGAAGACTATCAGTTGAGTTGCCTTACCAATGAGCTGCTCGCCGAAAGATTGCGGGTAAAAAAGCCGGGCGAGGCAATCCGGATCTGGTCCGTACCCTGCTCGACGGGTGAAGAACCTTATTCCATCGCAATCTGGCTGCTGGAAAACTGGCCCAAAGTCGACGAATACGAAATCGAGATCGTGGGTTCGGACATCGATACCGGCGTGCTGGAACAAGCGCGTGGCGGCGTGTACGGCAAACGCGCGCTGATGCGTCTCTTGCCTCCTGTCATCGAAAAGTATTTTGCGCCGGTCCAGGACGAGACCTGGAAAATCCTCGACGACCTGCGCCAATCCGTGAGGTTCACGCGCGTAAATATCGTGGACCCTGAGGAAACCCGGCCACACGGCCAGTTCGACGTGATCTTCTGCCGCAATGTACTGATCTATTTCGACGACGCCTCGCGCCGTATTGCCGCGGAAAATCTATACGAGAATCTCGCGCCCGGAGGGTTTATCTGCCTGGGACATACCGAATCCATGAGCCGCATTTCTCCGCTGTTCGAAGTGCGCCGCTTTGCCGACGCCATCGTCTATCAAAGACCAGTGGAGGGTGTGAATGGCTGAGAAACCAACGAAACGCGTCCTGGTGATCGATGACGCAAGCCTCGTGCGTCGCTACTATCGCGACGCGCTTGAGCACGCGGGATTCCATGTCGAGGAAGCACTGAACGGACTGGAGGCGCTCGAGAAGGTCATGACGGCGCCGGTCGACTTGATGATCATCGATGTGAACATGCCGCAGATGGATGGCTTCACGTTTCTGCAGGCCGTGCGCCGTCAGGAACTTCCGCTTTCAGCCACTCCGGCATTGGTGACAAGCACCGAGTCCGGACCGCAGGACTTCGCGGCAGCGTGTGCGGCAGGAGCCAATTTCTACCTGGTCAAGCCGGTTAGTCGTGAACAGCTCGCGGAATATGCTGCCATGCTTTGCGGGGTTCCCGCGTGAACGAGTTCATCGAACAGTTCTTGCTGGAATCACGCGAGCTTGTGGAGCAAGCCACCGATGATTTATTGGTGCTGGAGAAAGCGCCGGCGGACAGGGAACGCCTCGACAACGCTTTCCGCGCTTTTCATACGCTCAAGGGCGGAGCTGGAATCGTCGATTTTGCGGCGATGGAAATGGCCGTCCATGCGGCTGAAGACGTCCTGGCGGCCGCACGTTCGGGATCGCGTCCCGTGACGACGCGACTCATCGGCGATTGCCTGGCGTGCCTGGACCAGGTGGTTCGATGGCTCGATTCCATGCAAGGCTCCGGTGAACTCCCAACGGATGCCGATATGGAGGCTCGCACGCTCGTCGAGCGCTTTTTGCCGTCTCCCGCTGGCGCGAAAAGTCCAGGACCGCTCAAGCGTGGTTCGATGCCAGGAAACTGGGCGAGTGCCTTGCTGACCAAGCATTCGAGCGTGCGTGCGCAGGCCAAGACCGCCATCCGCTATGCACCGGATCCGGATTGCTTCTTTCGCAGCGAAGATCCGGTCGCGCGGATCGCCGCGTTGCCGGGCCTGCTCTGCCTCGATCTCGAGCCCGCGGTTCCGTGGCCAACGCTCGATGCCCTGGATCCGTTTGCCTGCAACCTCGTGCTGACGGCATTGAGCCAGGGTTCGGTCACCGAGATCGTTTCGACTCTGGGCGAAGCAATCGATCAATGTGATGTCCAGGCGCTCGCGCATGTCAGGGGAACCGAAAGCGTCCCACTATTGCAGCGAACGCGCGCTGTGCTGGAGGCGCAGATTTCCTTACTGGGCGAGAAAGAGGTGCAAGGTATTCGCGGTCGCGTGGCCTCGGCAGGCCTGGTTGCGGCTAATGTTCTCCGGCATCTGGGCAGGACCGCGGGTGCGGATCACATTGCACGCGCCACGGACAGAAGCCTGGCCGAGAGCGCGCCAAGTGTTTTGCGGGAAACAATTGAAACCACGCTCAATGAGGTATTTCCGCCGGTACCGGCCGCCGCCTCACCTCAGATCCTCCACGACCGGGGAGCGCGAACCTTGCGCGTGGATGCCACACGTATCGATGCACTGGTCAACTTGACCTCTGAATTGACGGTGGCTAAGAACGCGATCGGTCACACTGCAAAGCTGGCGCAAGACGGGAGCAATGCTCTCGCATCTGTTCTCAAGGACCGGCATGCGGTTCTCGACCGCCTGGTCGGCGAGTTGCAGCGCTCCGTTCTTGGGATGCGCGTCCTGCCGTTGCGCCACGTGTTCCAGAGGTTTCCTCGCTTGGTGCGCGATATATCAGCCGATCTTGGAAAGCCCGCGAACCTGATCATCGAAGGAGACGACACGGAGGCGGACAAGGTCATCGTCGAGATGCTGTTCGAGCCGCTGCTGCATGTGCTGCGCAACGCCATGGATCACGGTGTCGAACATGCCTCGGTACGGGCCGCTCAAGGCAAGCCGCCGGCGGGAACCATTCGGTTGCGCGCAGCCCGGCAAGGCGATCATGTTGTCGTGGAAGTAAGCGATGACGGGCGGGGAGTCGACGTGGCGAGGGTCCGTCAGGTGGCGCTGGAGCGCAACGTCGCGCCCGATGAAATTCTGGATGCCATGAGCGATACGGAAGCGATCGACCTGATCTTTGCGCCCGGCTTTTCGACCGCAACCAAAGTCACGGATGTATCGGGGCGCGGCGTCGGGTTGGACGCGGTCCGGACCGCGGTGGGACGACTGGCTGGTCATGTCGGCGTCGAAAGCCGCACCGGGGAGGGAACGAAAGTAAGGCTCACGCTTCCCTTCAGCGTGATGATGACTCGCGTCATGACCGTGGAAGCCGGTGGACAGATGTTCGGTATCCCGCTCGATGCGATCGTTGAAACAGTCCGCGTTGGCATGGACAGCATCGTTCCGGTAGGTGGGGCAAAGGCAATAGTTTTTCGAAATCGGACCATGCCTCTGGTGGAATTGGCGGGTGCGCTGGGCGTAAAGCGCGAAGAAAACAAGGACACGGAAGCGACAGTCGTCGTAGCCAGGATCGAAGGACACTTCGGCGCCCTGCAGGTCGATCGCCTTGGGGAGCAAATGGAGGTCATGCTGAAGCCCCTCGACGGCATTCTTTCGGGCATGCCGGGCATCGCGGGCTCGACCCTCCTTGGCGATGGCGGTGTCCTCTTGGTTCTGGATCTTGGGGAGTTGTTGCAATGACGGTACGTTTGTCGGCGGACGGGACGATCGAACTGGATGGCATCTGCACAATTGAAGACGCCGAGACGTTGCTGCGGCATTTGCTTGCGGCACCCCGCGCTACAGTGGATTGGCGTTCGTGCGCACAGGCGCATGCCGCCGTAATACAAGTTCTGATGGCATCCAAGTCAATCCTCCGCGGCCCTCCGGCGGGCGATTTTCTGAGGATGCACCTGGAACCGCTGATGAAGTCCGCATGAATTGGCCCATGATGCCGTTCGGCTGGTAACATGGCTTGACACTCGCAAGGACTACTTTCAGTAGTTGAGAAGGATAAATCCATGAGCTACACAATTCTCATTGTTGACGACAGCAAGTTGGCCCGCATGGCAGTCAGGAAGGTCCTCACTGCTCTTCGTCCGGATTGGACGCTGGTCGAGGCCGCCAACGCGGACGATGCCTTGAGTGCGATGGAACAGGCGGCGCCAGACGTGGTAGTGCTGGACTTCAACATGCCCGGGCGAGACGGCCTTGATGTGGCGGCCGAATTTCGCAGGCTGAACCCGCGAATGCCGCTGGGCGTGATCTCCGCTAATCATCAGCAGGAAATTGTCAATCGCGCACATGCGATCGGCGCGAGTTTCTTGCGGAAACCGTTAACGGAACAGGCACTGAGGAAATTTCTCGACGATGCCGTCCATCAGCTAGGGAAGATCGCATCGTGAAAAAAACGCCAACCCACACGGAACTGAGCGAACTGGAGTTGGATGCGCTCACAGAATTGGTGAATCTGGGTATCAGCCAGGCGGCGCACAGGCTCGCCAAGATGGTTAAGGAGGAAGTTGTTTTATCCGTACCGAAGGTTACATTGGTCGGCCAGAAAGAAGCCATCAAGATCCTGGGGGAGCGCGAATCAAAGAATATGGTTGCCGTTCACCAGATTTTCGAAGGTGAGATCACCGGGCGCGCGCTTTTGATTTTCCCTGAAGCCAACAGCCTCGAGCTTGTCAGGGCCGTAATTGGCCGTGACCTTTCGATTGAAGAAATCATCGAGCTCGAACAGGAAGCATTGGCCGAAACCGGCAACGTCATATTGAACGGCTGTCTGGCAACGATCGCAAATCTTCTGCATCGAAACCTCAAGATCTCGCTCCCGGAAGTTCTGCGCGGCGAAAGCGCGGAATTCTTCAACCTGAAGCCGCCTCCCGAGGCAGGCGATACCGTAATGTTCATCTACATCAACTTTGCTGTCCGACAGCGCAACATCGAGGGCTATATCGCCATGCTGATGGACATGCCATCGATGGCAACCCTGAAAGTGCTGCTCGGTGAATTCATTCGGCGAACCACAGGGGCTTCGACGTCCTGATGGCCGAGAGAAAGACCGAGTCGCAGGACGCGATTCTCAATGCCATCGACGCCGGGCTGGTTGTCCTGGATCGCCATGGGCGAATTGTGCGATGGAATGCGTGGATGGTATCGGCGAGCGGTAAGTCCGCCAAGGAAGTGCGTGGCAAATCACTGGCGCAGGTCTTTCCGGACGTCGATCTGGAGCGGGTCGTTACGGCAACTACCGCTGCGCTTGAGTCGGGCGCATCCACCCTCCTCACCCAGGTACTGCATCCGCGCCTGTTTCCACTGAAAACCCGCGCCGGACGCGATCTGCTACACGATGTCACGATATGCACCGTTGGCGATCCCCCCGATGCGGAATGCCTGATACATATCGCCGACGTGACCATGGCCACTTTGCGTGATGGCTATCTGCGCGATCGGCAGAACGCACGCTACGACGCCGTGGTCGAGAGTGCGCCCGATGTCATCCTGACTCTCGACGGCGATGCGGTAGTCCGCTATGCCAACCCGGCTGCTGCCCTGCAGTTCGGCCACACAGCGAAGGAATTGGTGGGACAGAACGCGGCGATTCTTTTTGAGTCGCAAACCGCGTGGACCGATATATGGCACGGGCTGCGAAAAGGCGACAAAAGTCGTCAGCCCGTAGAACTGTTGGCACGCCGGAAGGACGGCTCGATGAGCTATCTCGAAGTGTCGGCCGCGCGTTGGCAGGTTGACTCTCGCGTCTTCGTGACGGCGATCCTTCGCGATGTAAACGAGCGGCGCGCGGCCGAAGAGGCTCTTCGCTCCAGCGAAGCTCAGGCACACGCGGCCGCCGATGCCCTGGCGGATCTCAACGCGACACTCGAGCAGCGCGTGCAGGAACGAACTGAAAAGCTCATGGAGGCTGAAGAAGCGCTGCGTCAAAGTCAAAAGATGGAGGCGATCGGGCAGCTTACCGGCGGCATCGCCCATGATTTCAACAACCTTCTGCAAGGAATCAACGGTGCGCTCGACATGGTTCAGAAACGCATCGCCGCGGGACGTATCGGTGACATCGACCGTTTTGTACAAGGCGCGATTGCATCGGCAAATCGCGCGTCGGCATTGACGCATCGACTGCTCGCGTTCTCACGCCGGCAACCCGTCAATCCGCGCCCGCTGGACACCAATCACTTGATCGGAACAATGGAAGAGCTGTTGCGGCGCACGATCGGCGAGAAACTCAGAATGGAGATTGTGGGTGCGAACGATCTTTGGCTTGTGCGATGCGACGCCAACCAGTTGGAAAATGCACTCCTCAACCTCGCAATCAACGCGCGCGACGCGATGCCCGAGGGTGGGACTCTGACACTCGCGACTTCCAACATGGTGCTCGACGCCTCGCAGGCGTTGGTTCGCGACGTGAAACCCGGTGAATATGTGCGCCTGACTATCAAAGATACCGGAATCGGCATGGCGGACGATGTCCAGGCCCGTGCCTTCGATCCTTTTTACACGACGAAGCCGATTGGTCAGGGCACGGGGCTCGGCCTTTCGATGATCTATGGGTTCGTTCGTCAGTCCGAAGGATCTGTCCGGATCGAGAGCGAAGTGGGCGAGGGCACCACGATCGAAATATGCCTGCCACGCTTCATCGGCGACCTGGTGCCGGATGTGAGCGATCAGGGAGACGGCGCCGCAGAACGGCAGACGCTCGACAACGAAGTCGTCCTCGTGGTGGAGGACGAAGATGTCGTCCGCTTGCTTGTGGTGGAGGTGTTGAACGATTTAGGCTACCTCGCCCTCGAGGCCGTCGATGGGTCCTCGGCGCTGCGCATTTTGCAGTCCTCCCAGAGAATCGATCTTTTAGCTACGGATCTCGGTCTTCCCGACATCAACGGTCGCCAGGTTGCCGATACGGCGCGTACCAAACGCCCAAACCTGAAAGTATTGTTCATGACGGGCTACGCCGAAAAAGCTGCCGGCAGTACATTCCTTGGCGATGGCATGGAGATCATCAGCAAGCCATTCACGATGGACAATCTGGCGGTGAAGATTCGAGAGATGATCGAACGATAGCGCCCCTCTCCTACATCCCTCTTCCCTCTTCCCTCAGAAGATATACCTCATCCCCACCTCGAGATTCCATTCGTAGACCTGCGGCAGTTCATTCCTGTTGATCACCCCGATCCCGGGCCGGGCCCAGGCAGCGATGTTCTTGGACAGGATTTTCCCGACCTCGAGTTCGATAGTCAGACCGAGCTTGGCATCGCGCTCCCAGTCGATGGTGAACTGCGGTTCGAGAAACGTGTACACCTTGTTGGGCCAGCGGGTCAGCAGATTGGGCTTGAGGACCGTGACGTTCACATCCGGGCGATTCTCGTCGCCGGCGACCGAGAAGTAGTGCTGAAAGTTGGGGAAGAAGACCGAGTCGTGCTTCGGCAAATCGATGGCAGCGTAAACAAGCGGTGCGACGATGGTCTTCCCCTGCCCGAGTCGAGGATCGTCGGCGGTGTCGAAAAATAGTTCCGTCACCAGGATCAAGGCAAAGCCATCGCGTTGCGTCGCGCGCCAGGCGCCGCGGAGAAGCAGATCGCCCTGCCCGCTGACGCGCTCTCCGCCGTCGCCAGGATCGTATGTCACGTAAGGTATTTCGAACCGGAACGCGAGAGCCGGCGTCGCGGCGTACTCGAAACGAGGAATGATCAAATTCCGATAGCTGTCGTCTTCGAGATCCTGATACTCGTTGCGTATCTCCGCGCGCGAGCGAAAGTCGGTGGGCTTCCTGAGCGTTGATTCGGCCGCGGAAGACGCGGCCGGCTGGGTCTGCGCGAACAACGGCGCCGGCAGGCACAGCGTGAAAAAACAGGACAACGTGATGCGGATCAAATGCTGAATTCGAACTTGCATATTATTCTTGTCCCTCCAATGAATACGGCGCCATATCGTGCAAAAAAAACGCCCGCAAGCGGGCGCCCACCCTCCCTATGAAGAGGTTTATTCTTATTTCTTTTTGTTAATCTCTTACGCGATCTGCCGCTGAGACTGCGAGGCTGTCTGCGGCTCCTTGTGGAATTGCCCATCCTTCATGATCGCCAGCAGTTTGGTGGCGTCCTGCAGGATCTTCACGTTGGCGACCGGGTTACCGTCCACCAGGATCATGTCGGCGAGATAGCCCGGCTTGATCTGCCCCATCTCGTTGCCTGCCATCATGATTTCACCGCCGAGCTTGGTCGCGGACACAATCGCGTCCATTGGCGAGAACCCCAGCAGATTGACGAAGTGCTCGATATCGCGGGCGTTGGTACCGATCGTATTCCAGGCAAAGCCATAGTCGCCACCGGGCAGAATGCGCACGCCGCGCTTCTTCAGTTCCTTCATGTTCTTGCACGCCGATTCGAGTTCGCTGCGGATTCCCAAACTCTCTGCGATCTGCGTCGTCAGGCCCCACTTCGCCGCCTCGTTCAGAGTGGTATAGCTGATGCCCAAGGTCGGCGCGACAAAACACCAATCCTTCGCTTTTTCCAGCGCCGCACAAGCTTCATCATCCACCAGCGTGGCGTGGTAGATGACCGCCACGCCGTGCTTCAGGCACAGCTTCACCGATTCGGCGCTGCGCGCGTGCGCAGCCAGGCGCTTGCCGTGGGCGTGCGCCACATCGCAGACCGCCGCGATTTCCGCTTCGGTCATCACGGTATGGTGCGCACGCGCGTGCGGGATAAACTCGTCTCCCGACGGGTTGATCTTCAGCGTGTCCACGCCTTCTCGCACCATCTCGCGCGCGGTCTTGCGAAACTGTTCGGCGCCATCGCAAATGATCGCGAAAGTCTCGCGGTGCATGTGCAGAAGCCGCACGTCGCCCAGGCCGGCGGTCGTGGCCAGTTCGGGGCTGGCGGCCAGCGTTCGCGGTCCCGGGAAATCGCCCGCGTTGATCGCGTTCCTCAGAACAACGTCGAGCCGAGCTTTCGCCGACGCCGCGCTGTTGCAGGCGGTAAAGCCCTGGTCGAGCATTTTCTTGGCATTTTTCACCGTCCGGAGCATGTGCTCCTCCGGCGGAACGAAGCCCAGCGATTCAAGGTCCGGTGTATCGAGGAAGGTCAGGTGCGAGTGCGCCTCGACCAGGCCTGGCATCAGGGTCGCCCCGCCGCCGTCCACCACTTGCGCGCCCTCGGCCGCCACCTTCGAGCCCTGCGGCGCCACCGACTTGATGCGGTTGCCTTCGATCAGGACCTGGCCTGCGTACGCCGCCGCGCCGCTGCAATCCAGGACATTTACGTTCTTGAACAGAACCTTAGCCATTTATTCCCCCATTACCGTAGAACAGGTTGATGCCACTGCCGGCGTCGAAAAACTGCAGCTTTTCCTGTTTGAATGAAAACCTCACGCTTGTATCGATGCCCAGTTCCAGCCTTGCCGGAACGGTGGCCTTGAGCAGGCAGTCGTCCACCCGCAGGGTCACCACTTTCTCAACCCCCTGATTCTCCACCCCATGGACCCGCGCTTCAACTGTTCCGTTTGTTCCGACCACAATATCTTCTGAACGTACGCCCAGCGTGACCGGTCCGGAAAGCCGAATTGCCCGTCCGCCGCCTGCCCCGTCCAGAGGCACTTCGAGCTTGCCGGGCACCACGACGGCGTGTCCGCCGGCCGCGTTGGCGTGCATCAGGTTCATCGCCGGGGAGCCGACGAAAGTAGCGACAAAGATATCGTGCGGCTGGTTGTAGATCTGCTGCGGGGTACCGACCTGGATGATGCGGCCCTGGTTGAGCACGCCCACCTTGTCGCCCATGGACATGGCTTCCACCTGGTCGTGGGTCACGTACAGGAAAGTGGCACCCAGTTTCATCTGCAGATCCTTCAATTCGGCGCGCAAGAGCTCGCGCAGCTTCGCGTCGAGATTCGACAGCGGCTCGTCCATCAGGAATACCCGCGGCTCGCGCACGATGGCGCGGCCGATAGAAACACGCTGCATCTCGCCTCCCGAGAGGCGGTCCGTTTTGCGTTCCAGCAGGTGTTCGATGCGCAGGGTCTTCGCGGCCTTGTCGATGCGCGCATCGATTTCCTGCTGCGACATGCGCCGAATTTTCGACTTGAGCGGAAATTCCAGGTTCTGCCGCACCGTGTAATGCGGATACAGCGAGTAGAACTGGAACACCAGCGCCACGTCACGCTCCGCCGCGCTCCAGTTCAACACGTCGGTTCCGTCGATCGAGATGGTGCCTGCATTCGGGCTGTCCAGTCCGGCGATCAGCCGCAGCGTGGTGGTCTTTCCCGCACCGGTCGGCCCCAGCAGCACGAAAAACTCGTTGTTGCGTATTTCCAGGTCGAGCTTGCTCAGCGCCGTGTGGCTGCCGAATTTCTTGGTGATGTTTTCGAGCCTGACGTGGGCCATTTTTCTAGCTCGCATTTCTCGCAGGGGCGCGAGATGATTGCGTGTTTCGGGCGAGGCAGTTTCGACTCGAACGGCTTGCCGATGTTGGACAGATCGGCAAGACGGGCATGCCGGAAATGCCCGTCCTAAACCCGCCAGCGCTCGTGCAGCCCACTGCCTGGGCTACCGATAATGCTGAGTGCAGCAACACTCCTGATTCAGCCGGATGCGTTTGCTTAGAGGGGCGGCCCTGTGAGAAATGCGGGCTCATAGCCTTATGTGCAGCGATTCCCCGTTGCGGGTGCTGAAGAAATGGGTCTGCCCCTCGTCGAATTTTGCCCACACCACGTCGCCGGCCTTTGCGACGTAGCCTGAAGACGTGCGTGCGCGCAGCATCTGCGTGCCGAACTTCAGGTCCACGATATCGAAGGGGCCGAGCGGTTCGATGATGTGCGCCTCCACCGGGACATACCCCGGCGTTTCTTGTCGCGCAACCAGCACGCTTTCGGGGCGCACGCCGATCGCGAGTTCGTCCTCCGCATGCTTCTTATCCACGACCAACGGATAAAGCTTCTGCGGAAAGCTCAGTTGCGCGTCGTTGTCGCCCAGGATCACCTGCGTATCGCTGCCGCCCGGGCGCACAACCCCGTTCACCACGTTCATGATCGGACTGCCGATGAACTGGGCGACGAACAGGTTCTCGGGGTGCTGATACACCTCGGTCGGCGTCCCCACCTGTTGCAGCACGCCGTCGTTCATGATCGCGATCCGGTCGGCCATTGACATGGCTTCCACCTGATCGTGCGTGACGTACACGGTGGTAGCCTGGTTCTCGATGTGCAGGCGTTTCAGCTCGGTGCGCATTTCCTCGCGCAACTTGGCATCAAGCGCGCCGATCGGCTCGTCCATCAGCATCGCCTTGGGCCGGCGCACCAGCGCGCGGCCGATGGCGATGCGCTGCAGGTCGCCTCCGGACAGCGCGCTCGGCCGCTTTTCCAGAAGGTGCTCGATCCTGAGCGACTTGGCGGCAGCGCGCACGCGCTTGTCCACCGTCTCCCGGGTCTCGTTGGTCGCGCGCAACGGGAAGGCGATGTTCTCGTATGCGGTCAAGTGCGGGTACAAGGCGAAGAGCTGGAACACGAAAGCGATGTCGCGATCCGCCGCCTGCAATGCCTGCACCGCCTTGCCGTCGATCAGGATGTCTCCGGTGTCGATTTCCTCGAGACCGGCAATCGCCCTGAGTGTGGTGGTCTTGCCGCATCCCGACGGCCCGAGCAGAACCACGAACTCGCGATGCCGGATCTCCAGGTTCAGTTTCCGGATGATGTAGTTGGCGCCAAAGTACTTCTCGACTTCTTTGAGGACGATGTCTGCCATGGCGAGGAGTTAGGGGCGAGGTGTGAGGGAAAAGTCAATCCGTCACGTCGTTAGGTTCGTCACGTCGTCCTTCGGAATCGGTTTGATCTTCGAGAAAACCGAAAAAGATATCAGCCCGATCAGCGTAATCGTCACGCCGTATCGGTGCAGCACTTCGATCCAGGGCTGGCACAGCGCCACGATGCCGAAGATCATGGTGTACATGGAGACCGGCTCGAGCACTCGCGCGCTGAGTTCGCGAAAGGTCATGCGCGCTCCCGCACAGTGACAAGTGACTGGTAACGAGTGACGGGTAAGAGCGCACGCCGGCCCCGTTCTCTGTTCTCCTCGCCCGTCACACCTTTCGTCTGTCGTCTCATCCCTCTTCCCTCGCTCCTCTTCCCTCTCCCCTCTCCCCTCTTCCCTATTTTCTTATCGCCCCGAACGTGACCCCACGCAGCAAATGCTTCCTGAGCAGGAACGTAAACACCGCCACCGGCACCAGGAACAGGAATGTCCCCGCGGCGATCACGGTCCAGTCGGTCACGCCCGAGCCAAGCTGCGACGGGATAAACGGCGGTGCCGTCTGCGCCTTCGAGTTGGTCATCATCAGAGCAAAGGCGTACTCGTTCCACGCGGTGATGAAACAGAAGACCGCGGTCGCTGCAATGCCCGTCGCGGCCTGAGGCAGCACGATCTTGAAAAACGCCTGCATCCGGGTGTAGCCGTCTACCAATGCGGCTTCCTCGTATTCGATCGGTATTTCGTCGATGAATCCCTTCATCAGCCAGACCGAGAACGACAGGTTGAACGCGGTATAGAGGATGATCAGTCCGATGTGTGTATCCACCAGTCCGACGGTGCGGTACATCAGGAACATCGGAATCGCCACCACCACCGGCGGCAGCATGCGCGTGGACAGGATGAAAAACAGCCAGTCCTGCTCGCCCGGCAGCTTGAAGCGCGAAAACCCGTAGGCGGTGAGCGTACCCATCGCCACCGCCAGGAATGTGCTCGTGACCGCGATGATGATGCTGTTGAGGAAGCGGCTCAGGTAACCGGAACTTTCGAGCTTGCCGCTCGCACTCTTGATGATGCGTTCGCCGGAGTCGAATACTCGCTGTTCGTACCACGGTGCCTTCTGGTAAACCTCAGGTTCGACTTCGCCGCGCAATTGCACGCGCGAGGTGAACAGCTTGACGAACGGCGTGACCTCCGGCTCGAACACCACGGTCGGCGGCACGGTAGTGGCGAGGCTGCGCGGCTTGAACGCGGTCGAGCTTATCCAATATAGCGGCAGTAGATAGATGACCAGCACCACGAAGACGACCCCGACCAGCGCCCGGTTCCAGACCTTGTGCCCCTTCGAAGCAACCGCTGCCATTGCCTATCGCGCCTTTGCCTGGTTGAGGTACTTCACATATATATTGGTGATGGCCAGCACCATGATCAGGACTATGTACGCCATCGCGCAGGACTTGCCCGTCTGCCATTCCTGGAACGCCATCTTGTATAGGCGGATGGCGATCAGCTCGGTGGACTCCATGCTGGTCATGATGAAGGCGAGGTCGAAAGTCTTGAACGCCTCCATGGTGCGGAAGATGATCGCGATCAGCAGAAGCGGCGTCACGAGCGGCAGGGTGATGCGGGTGAAGGTGTACCAGCGGCTTGCGCGGTCGATCGCGGCCGCCTCATAGAGATGCTGTGGAATCGCTGAAAGGCCGGCGAGCGACAGCAACATCACGAATGGAGACCACATCCAGATGTCGGTCAGCGCAACCGCGTAGAGCGCCACGTCGGCATCGGACAACCATTCGAAATCCTCGAGGCCGAGCACGTAATTGATGATCCCCCACGAGGGGCTGTAAAGCAGTTGCCAGAACAAGCCGACCACGGCCATGGACATCATCATCGGCAGCAGCAGTAACGTGGTCACCAGGCCCTTGGCCGGAATTTTCCGATTCAGCAGCAGCGCCACGCCGAAGCCCACCAGCACCTGTCCGCCCACCGATACAAGCACGTACTTCGCAGTGATGGTGAAGTTGTTCCATATGTACGCGTCGGACAGCAGCTCGCGATAGTTCTGCAGTCCGATGAAATTGGCCGGCGCCGATCCGGATGCCCGGAAATCGGTAAACGAGTATCCGAGCGAGTAAATCAGCGGAAAAATATTGAAGGCGATCAGGAAGACGATCGTCGGAATGATGAACAGGTTGCGGATGGCGATGTCGCTCAAGCCCCGCCTCGCCGAAGCGGACCCAGGATCGAGCCTGACCAGCATGGTTTTCGTCTCCTCCTGCGGGACCGTCTCTTGCGGTCCCTGCTCGGAATAGGTGAATAAGCGAATGCGTGAATGAGTGAAGGGTAAAGACGCTTCAGAGCACTACGTCCCTCCCCTTCACACATTCATGGTCTAAGACCGGTATGCCCGTAAGGGTGCCCCCGTCACGCCTTCACGCACTTACCCCATGCGCGCAACGAACGGGAAGGACCGCCGGTCCTCCCCGCTGCGCGCAGGCATTTACTTGATGCGTCCGTACTTTCTGAAAGCCGTGTCCCAGTCGTTGGCAACACCATCCAGCGCTTCCTGGGCCGTGCCCTTGTTGCCCACCACGAAGGGATGCAGCCGCTTGTTCATCGAGTCCAGCAGCTCCGCGTACTCCGGAACCGCCCAGAAGTCTTTCACCATGAACATGGTCTGGTAGAAGGCCTCGTTGTACGGGGTGGCCTTGCGGAACTTGTCCGACTTCAGCACCTTGGCGTTGCAGGTATAGCCGCCCAGTTCCGCCCACTTTTCCTGAACGTCGTCCCGGATGAACCACTCCAGGAACTTGGTCGCCTCGGCCTGCTTCTTCGAGTACTTGATGATCGATATGCCCTGGCCGCCGAGCGCTGCGAAGCGCTTTCCGCTGGGGCCTTCGGGATTGGCGAAGTAACCGGTGACCTTGGCGTGCTTGTTGGTCGCCGGATTGGTCAGCGCCGGGAAGAAGGCGAAGTAGTTCATGCTCATCGCCGCCAGGCCTTCGGTAATCGCCTGGTTGTTTTCCATGAAGAACACCTTGCCCCAGCCGGGCGGCGTGTACTTGTACAGTTCCTTGTAGTAACTGAGCGCATCCACCGCCGTCTTGCCGTTGATGATGCCCTTGACCTTGTAGGTCTTGTAATCGCCGAGCTCGCCGCCGTAGCCGAACAACACATTCTCGTAGCCCATGACGAGGGCATCGTAGCTGTTGTCGGTATAGATTGCGATGCCGTAGCGCTTCTCGTTGGGGCGATGGAAGAATTCGGCTATGTCGCGCATGTTCGCCCAGGTTTTCGGGACAGCCAGGTCATAGCCATACTTTTTCTTGAACGCGGCTTTTTCCTTCGGGTCCTCGAACCAGTCCTTGCGGTAGGACCAGCCGGTCGCATCGCCCTCGAGCGGGATCGCCCAGTATTTGCCGCTGCCCTTCGGGTATTCGGCGTAGCTCTCCACCGTTGCCGGCGCCATGCTCTTGTCCACGCCGTGCTTCTTGAAGAAGTCGGTCAGCTCGACATAGTGCCCCGCGGTCGAACCTGCCCCGAGCCACTGCGAGTCGCCAACCACCATGTCGTAGGCATTGCCGCGGGCCGCAAACTCACGAAACGCCTTGGTCTGGAAATCCGGCCATGGCGTGGTTTCGACCTTGACCGTAACACCGCTGCTCTTTTCGTAGTCCTTGACCAGTTCCTGCAGGTAGTTAGCCGGATCCCACTGCGCCCACAGAATGGTCAGTGTCTCCGCCGCATACACGGTGCTGCCGGCGAACGCAAAAACAGCGCCGGCCAGCAGGCCGTACCATTTCTTCTTGCTCATTTGATTCTCCTCCAATTATCGTTGGACTTTCTTTTGCATCCGGCCGTGTTGCGCGAGCCGCCCGGTTGCCCCTCGAAACATTCGCGGTCTTGCCGCCGCGTCCGAATTCCCTTCCTGCTTCCGAGCCCTACTTTACCCTTACACGACTTCCTTTTGTCTTGAGCAGCGCACTGCCGCTGCGGACACCGTTCCTGCGCTCCGTTCCGGCACGGGCTTTCCCAACGGTTTCGTCGGCCAGCGCCGCCTGGATCAGCGCATGGCAGGTCCATAACGCTACATCCTGCGCACGCTTGCGGTCCAGACCCCAGATGTCTTTCAGCACGACGAAAGCCTCGGTGCCGAAGATCAACGACAACGCCTGGGTCACGCGTTCGAACCTCGGCCGATTGAGCTTGCTCTTAAGCGGCGCAACCGCGGAATCTAGCAACGCAATGCGATGCCCGCGCACCATCGGCGCCTCGTCCCCGAGTGTACCCGCATGCTTGCGCGCCCACTGGTCCAGCGCGAGGCGCAGTGCCGCCTTCAACGTTGCCTCATAGAACTCCATGCGCGGATACGCGAATGTCACGAGTTGGGTGATGCGTTCCTCCGCGTCCCGGGATTCCGATTTCCACGCCAGAATGGGGCCCAACGCCTCGTCCACGGCGGCCTGGATCAACGAGGCCTGGCTTGGAAAGTAACGATACGCCGTGGCCCGCGACACCTGGGCCGCTCCCGCCACATCGCTTACGGACGGAATGAGTCCGTCCTGCATCAGGCGCATCGCCGCGTCCAGCATTGTCTTACGCATGCGGGCACGCGGACCCCTGTCAGTCGGCTCCTTGTCGTCCCGCACTTTGCCGTTCCGGATCGTGCGACGCTGTTCTTGACCTGAGACGACCATCTCAATACGATACCAGCGTCTTACAAAAAGACAACCGCCCTCTTTTTCCGCATTGCGGCGCAGCACCGAAGCGGACTCCTTGAGGCGCGTCGCGCATCGGCCTTTCGTTGCCCATAGTCTGACCCCACCTGACATGACACGCCGAACCTGATGAAACGCGTTTACGTCGCCGGCACTGCCGATACCAAAGGCCGCGAACTGCAGTACGTCAAGTCGCTGATCGAGGCGGCCGGCGTGCCTGCGCTTCTGGCCGATGTCGGCATCAAGCCGCCGGTCGTGGCAGTGGACGTGGCGGCAGCCGAAATCGCGGCCCTCCACCCGAAGGGCGCGCAATTTGTTCTGCGCGGCACCGACCGCGGAATCGCTGTCGAGGCCATGGGAGACGCGTTCGCGCGCTATCTCTCCACTCGCAGCGATATTGCCGGCATCGTCGGCATCGGCGGCGGTGGCGGCACCTCGATCGTCACGGCGGGAATGCGAAGGTTGCCGGTCGGTTTGCCGAAGCTGATGGTATCCACGCTCGCCGCCGGGGACGTCACGCAATTCGTTGGTGCCAGTGACATCACCATGATGTACTCGGTAACCGACGTGGCCGGCCTGAACCGGATCAGCCGGGTTGTGCTCGGCAACGCCGCTCACGCAATCGCCGGCATGGCCGCGCACCAGGTACCCGATGTGCCCGCGAAGCCCGCGGTCGGTCTTACCATGTTCGGGGTTACGACGAACTGCGTCATGCAGGTGGTAGCGCAACTCGAGGACCAATACGACTGCCTGGTGTTTCACGCCACCGGCACCGGTGGCCGGTCCATGGAAAAGCTCGCGGACAGCGGATTGCTCAAAGGCGTGATCGACGTGACCACGACCGAAGTCTGCGACCAACTGGTAGGCGGGGTTCTCTCCGCCGGACCCGATCGCCTGGGCGCGATTGCGCGCAGCCGCATTCCCTATGTCGGTTCGGTCGGTGCCCTGGACATGGTGAACTTCTGGGCAATGGACACCGTACCCGAACGGTTTCGCTCGCGAAGACTTTACAAACACAATCCGAACGTGACGCTGATGCGCACCACTGCCTCCGAGTGCCGCGCGATCGGCATCTGGATTGCGGAGCGGCTCAATGCCTGCGAAGGCCCGGTGCGTTTCCTCATCCCGGAGAAAGGCGTGTCTGCACTGGACGCGCCCGGCCAAGGCTTCTACGACCCGGAGGCTGACGACGCGTTGTTCCAGTCCCTCGAGAAGACATTGAAGCAGACGCCCTCACGTCGAATAACGCGCCTGCCCTATCACATCAACGATCCGCAATTCTCCGCGGCGCTTGCGGGACATTTCCGCGAAATCATCAGATAAGGGGATCAGCAGAATGCCCGCGATCGAACGAAAAAAAATCCTCGACAGGTTTCAGGACATGGTGCGCAAGCGCGTTCCGATCGTCGGCGGTGGTGCCGGCACCGGACTGTCGGCGAAATGCGAAGAAGCGGGCGGCATCGACCTGATCATCATCTACAACTCCGGGCGCTACCGCATGGCGGGACGCGGTTCTGCGGCGGGTCTGCTCGCCTATGGCAACGCCAACCAGATCGTCAAGGAAATGGCATTCGAGGTGCTGCCGGTGGTGAAGAAAACGCCGGTGCTCGCCGGGGTCAACGGCACCGATCCTTTCGTGCTGATGCCGCAGTTCCTCACGGATCTGAAATACCTTGGATTTTCGGGCGTGCAGAATTTCCCGACCATCGGCCTGTTCGATGGGGTGATGCGCGCCAGTTTCGAGGAAACCGGCATGGGCTATGGACTGGAAGTGGACATGATCAAGCTGGCGCACGAGCAGGACCTGCTGACCACGCCGTATGTATTCAATACCGGCGAAGCGAAAGACATGACCAAGGCCGGAGCGGACATCGTGGTCGCGCACATGGGTGTGACCGTTGGCGGCAGCATCGGCGCTTCGTCCACCAAGAGCCTGGACACCTGCGTGAAGGAGATCGACGCCATCGCTGCGGCGGCAATGAAAGTGCGCAAGGACGTGATCGTGCTATGCCACGGTGGCCCGATCGCCTCGCCCCAGGACGCCGACTACATTCTCAAGCGCACCAAAAATTG